>NZ_JBEXUR010000002.1:596932-631471 GCF_040614415.1 Micromonospora sp. NPDC005979
ATGGTCCGACGCATGTGGTGCTGCCTCATGGTGGTGGTGTCGCGACGATCGTCTACGCCGCCGGTGGTGGCAGCACCTGGTCGTTCGCTGACGGCTCACGGGTGTCGTACGACCCCTCCGGTGACCTGACGTCGCAGGTGTCAGCGGACGGCACCGTCTTCAGCCGGTTCGACGGCGAGAATCGGCCGACGCACGCCGCCATGCCCGGCGCGGGCGACGTGACCATCAGCTACCTCGCCAACGGCGGCAGCACCTGGTCGTACGCCGACGGAACCCGCGTCGAGCGGACCGCCGCCGGCGCGACGACGCGCGAGACGACGTCCGACGGCACAGTGTTCGACCGGTTCGACTCAGACGGAAATCCGGTCCACGGCAGGGTGCCGGGGGCGGACGGTCGTCCCCCGCAGACGGTCACCATCGCCTACAAGCCGAACGGCGAGTCCACTTGGACGTACCAGGATCCTGGCGGCGGCACGACGATGACCCTGACCCGGGGCGCGTCCGGCAAGCCGCTCACCATGGTCCAGGACGGCTGGACGTTCCGGAACTTCGACGGTGAGGGCCGGCCCACGACGGGCCACGGACCCGACGGTAACGTCACCATCAGGTACGGGGTGAACGGCGCCAGCACCTGGACGTTCACCGACGAACACAATGCCCGGACCGTCATCGAGCGGGACGCGGGTGGTCACCCGACCAGGATGATCTCCGACGGCTGGACGTACACCAAGTTCGACGCCGAGGGTCACCCTCTCGCCGGTCACAAGCCGGGTAAGAACGGGGGCGCCGGGGAGACGGTCACCATCACCTACGGCCACGACGGTTCCAGTGTCTGGAAGTACGGCGACGGCACGGTCATCATCCGCAACGGGGACGGCCAGGTGACGTCCCTGATCGTCGACGGCTGGACGTACACCAGATTTGACGATCAGGGTCGGCCCACCTACGGCACCAAGGACGGCAAGCACATCTCCATCTCGTACCAGGGTGACTGGACGGTGACGACGTATCAGGACGGCACGAAGATCGGAACGGACTCCCACGGTCGTCCGATCTATCAGATCAACCCGGACGGCAGCCGTTTCGAATACCGGGTGGAGATCCCGAAACTGCTCCGGGCGAAGAACATCGTGGCGGCCCAGGCCGGTCTGCTGGACGGGCACCTGACGAACCTGAAGACGCAGACCGAAGGCATCTTCGACGTCTGGCAGAGCCCGGCCGGGAGGCAGTACGAGTCGGTGGTCGGACGGATCACCGCGATCAGCAACGACGTGCAGAGCATCCTCCACGACTCGGTCATCGCGCTCGGCAAGGCCTACGACCAGTACGTGGCTGCCGAGGGCGGCAATCTCAAGAACCTGACCCCGGTCAACTTCAACTCCGACGGTTCAGTCACACCTCGGTGAATCCGAAAGGGCGGACAGAGTGCAAAGAGTTCAGGTAACCCCGCAGATGGTGACGGACGCCGCCGCCAGTTGCGACTCCACAAATGTCGAAATCGACGCGGAGCTCGCCTCGCTCAGGTCGTTCGTGGTCAATCTCCAGGCGCAGTGGCACGGTGTTGCCTCCGACCAGTTCAACGCGCTGATGACCGACTTCGACATCTACGGGAGGATGCTGCACAACGCCCTGGCCGACATCGCCAGCGGCCTGCGCGGCAACGCCGTCAACTACGTCGACACGGAAATCTCCAACATCAACAGCCTGGTCGCCGTCAATGGCGACATCCCCGGTGCCCGGCTCTGACACCGCAGCTCTGACTCGACAGCAAGGAGTACGTCATGGGTGACCCCACGAGCAGCAGCCTCTGGGTGCCGTTGGAGTTGGAGACCGCGGGTGGGCAACTCAACGGCCGGGCGAACGAGATCGTCGGCCAGCTCGAAGCGCTCAAGAGCAAGCTCCTACCGCTCTCGGAGACGTGGCAGGGCGACGCCAAGGAGTACTACGAGGGTCTTCAGGGTGAGTGGAACCTCGCCGCCGATGGACTCTTCGGGCCGGAGGGGGTTCTCGGGTTGATCGCATCGGCTTTGAACCTGAGCTGGAACAACTACTCGGAGTGCGAGTGGACGAATCTCAGGACCTGGCGGCCGCAGGGCTGAGCGGATCGGCGGTGTCGGGGCGGTGCCGGTATTTCCGCCCCGCCCCGCCGTCGCGAGGGGTCGGCCTCAGTCCGGGTCCGGGGCCCAGGATGCACGGTCGGCGCCGGCGTACATCTGGCCTGCGTCGTTGAGCTTGCCGATGAACGTACCGACCAGGTGGATGGCCGTGCCGCAGCCCTGGAGCAACTGGTTCTGGGCGTGCACGAGCTTGGCCGTCTCCTCCGGGTTGCCGTCCTTGGCGTCGGCGTAGGTGCCCTCCGGATATTCGAACACGTTGTTGTTGGTGTAGTCGCCGGCATTGTCTTGGTAGTTCTCGTGGTAGTGCGGGATCAGGTCCTCCGCGTTCTCGGCGAAGAAGATCCACGCCTCCTGGCTGACCACCTCGTCGCGGAAAGCCTCGAACTGCGCGATCTGATTCTGGGCCTCGTGCAGGAGCGTCTGCTCGGCGGAATGGACCGTGTCCAGGTGGACCGTGAACGACCCCATGAACGGTTGCCCCGGGTCGAGCGGAACGTCGTTGTCGTCGACCAGGACACCCTTGTCATTGGTCGGGCGGCCGTACGAATCCTCGAAGCCGCCCTCGCCGTCCGGTCGGACATCAGGTGGCTTCGGGGTGACGCTCGCCGGATCGGTGTAGTTGCCGTTGTCGCCGTTTATCGTCTTGGCATCCGACCAGGTCTGGGTCAGATCGACGACGTTGGCTCCCTCGTTGGCCATACCCGACTCTTACGGGCGCACGCCGAAACCGGCAACGTCCTCGTTGGGGTGACCCGCTCTGCCCAAACGGGGCCGTGCCCCTGGCCCACGCAGCTCACTAGCTTGGTGTCCAGTACCCGGAAACCGAGGAGCAACCGTGACGGTCCCCTTCCCGTCAGACGCCCCGACGTCGTACGAGGACAGCGCCAACGCGATCTACGTGAGGCCGGGCGTCATCTACCACACGGCGCACGTTTCGATGAAGGCCGAGATCGCCGCGATCATCGAGTGCTGGAACGTGATCGCCGACACGTGGAAAGAATTGAAGCTCAGCTGGGTCGGGGAGTCGGCCGCAGCGGCGGACGCGTTCAACGAGCGGCTGGACAGGGTGCAGGCGGAACTGTTCGGCGAACCCGAGGGTGACGGCAAGGACGGCAAGCCGGGAATCTTCGGCCTGATCCGGGTGGTGGCCGTCCAGGCATCCAGCAACTACGACAACGCCGAGCACAGTGTCTTCCACATGTTCGACGCCCTGAGCGAGGCGCTGGGGGCGACCGGTCAGGCGGACGACGGAAAGCGGCCGGAGAACTCGCTCTACAACCCGATCCAGATCACGTACGGCGACGTCTGATCCGATAGCCGTGACCTATCCCGACATTCCCCCGAGTCATCCGGATCCCGAGAAGCTGCGTGCCCTCGCCCAGAAATGGGACGAGCAGGCCGGGCGGCTCGACAGCTACGGCGGTCTCGTGCGGTCCAGCGTGGACGGGATCCTGTGGGAGGGCCAGGCCCGCAACGCGATGCGCTTGGCCGCCGACAAGGTGATCGAGCAGGTCGGCAAGGCCGCGCAGGGGGCCCGCGAGTGGGCGAACGCGCTCCGCGAGGTGGCCGGGAAGTGGGAGGAGTTCCTCCGCAAGCAGAAGGTTGACGCGATCTTGCAGGCCCTGCTGGGCGTGTTCGGGGTCATCCTTCTCGTGGTGTCGTTCGTCCTCGGCCCGATCCTCGCCGCGGTCGCCGACATCCTCATCGGGATGACGAGCCTCACCGGCCTGGCCCGAACCATCGCCACCCTCGTGCTTGACATCGCCCTGGGTGTGCTGACGTACGGAGGACTACAGGTCGGCTTCGACATGGCCGCGGGGGGAATCGCACATGCCTCCGTACCGGGTAGTGGAAGCTTCAAGCCGACCGCCTGGGAAGCGCTCAGCGCCGGTCTGGCCGGATTCATGGGCGGTCTCGGTTCCATCCGTGGCCTGCCCGGCCTCGGCCGGGGCATGCCCAAGGGCGGTGTGAGCAATGTCGTCGACGTGCCCGTCACACCCTCGACCTCCAGAGGCGTCGGCAACGTCGGAGAGATCGGCGATACCGTCAGACCGGGCGGCAGTCCACCGCTGTCGGCGACACCGCACGTCGATGCCGCCGCCGGCGGCCCCCGATCGGGAGCCCAGCGGGCAGCCGGTCCTCCGGAGGGGATCGCCGGTAACGGACCACTGTCGAGTGCCCGGATCACTCCGGATGCGGGACGTTCCTTCGACGCGTCCGGTGGGGCGCTGGGTGCGCGGGGCAACGCCGCGTTCGAAAGAGTTCCCGGGGCTTCCGCGGACGGCGGCGTGCCGGGGGTTCCCCGCGCGCTGACCGGGGACGGCCCGGCGACAGTCGTCCGTAGGCCCCCGATGGGCGACCAGCCGGGGGCCGTGGGACCTCCCCGGGCCTTCCTGGACGGCCCTTCGACGGTCGGGCCGGGTGGGCCCCGGGTTGCCGTGGACGGCCCGTCGGCGCTGGGGCCAGGCGCTCCCCGAGCTGGTGTGGATGGTCCTCCGGCGGTGGGCCCGGGCGGTCCCCGGGCGGCTGTGGATGGTCCTCCGACAGTGGGGTCGGGCCCGGCGCGGGTTGGTGTGGACGGGCCGGCGGCGGCCAGCCCCGGCAGCTTCCGAGCCGGTGCTCCGGAGGCTCCGTCGAGCGCCCGGATCTCCCCGGTAGCCGAGCGCCTGCTGGACACGACGGGTGGCGCCTCGGGTGCGCGCGGCGGCACCGTGCCGGAGCGAACCGCGGGAATTCCGCAGGCGGTGACCGGAGACGTGCCCACGTCGGCGGTCCGTAACCCGGCGCGTCCTCCGCTGGGCGACCAGGTGGCCACTCCGGCAGGCCCTCGGGCCGTGCTGGACGGCCCGGCGACCGCTGGTCCGGGCAGCGCGCGGGTGGGTCCGCCGGATGCCGCCACGTCGGCGCCCGGGACGCAACCGACCGGAGGTCCGGCACGGGACGCGGCGGCGGCCAGGCCAGGATCGGGCCGGGTCGGCGACCCACCGCGTACGGTCGTGGGGGAGGCCTCGACGCCTGTCGTCTCGTCCGGTGGCCGCACCGTCGGTCGAGCCGACGAGGTGGTGGATTCGCCGCCGCGGGACGCGGCGGTGGCCGGGCCGAGTGTCGATGTCAGCCCGCACACGGTCGGTGCGCCCCCCACGCTGCCGAAGGCGGCCGTGGGGCACGGCGAACCACCCACCGCGATCACCGTCTCGGCGGCCGACGCCATCAAGGTGCCACGTGCCGATCCGTCCCTGCCGGGTAAGTTGCCGGCGGTCTCCGGGCCGGTGCCCAAGCCGTCGGTCACCATCGCCCCACGGCCGGTGGGTTCCGAGTCGATGGCCGTAGCCGGTGTGGCTACTCGGGAGGCGCCCACGCCGTCCACCGCGGGCGGCGCCGCGCGGGTGGCGGACGGTGCGCCCGCCACCTCGGGCACGAGGGCGGGTACGCCGGGCGTCACCCCGCGGTCGCCGGAGGCCGGTCGTCCGAGCGGTGCCGACCCGGTTCGCAGCGCTCCGATCGATCGATCCGAGATCCGTTCGACGGTGGGCGGCAGCCACCCGGGCCGCACCGAACTGGACACCGTCGCCCGCAACCTGTCCGAGCGGCACGCGGAGCTCGTCTCCGCCAAGGCCGTACGCGCCGAGCGGATTCCCGATCCGAAGGAGGCCGCAGCGGCGCAACGGGCCATGACGATGGCCGAAGCCCGTGCGCAGTTCTGGTCGTCGATCCGCGAGGGGATGGCCGCGCAGTTCGGACCGCACGCCGGTCGACTGGCCGGCCAGAACCGGCAGACGTTGGAACGTTTCGCCGCGTTCTTCGCGAGCGAGGCCGGTGTGGCGAAGGAGCTCCCCGCCATCCGGACGATGATCGGCAGGGACTTCTCGGCGACGATCCAGGGCGAGATGGCCGGGGCGGTCAAGACCGTGGCCGCCGACATCGTCCGGCGTGCCGGCCTTCCCGCCTCCAGGTTCGACCCCGTGGTCAGTCGTCTGGGCGCTACCAACCGCGCCGAGTTCGCGCAGGCGATGGACGACTTCCGCAACGCCATCCGGGACCACCGGACCGAGCAGGCGCGCGGCGGGCGGTACGAGGCCGCGACCGACCGACCCACGACCCTCGACCAGGCTCGGACGATGTTCGACGCGGACACGAAGGCGATTGCTGCCCGGGACGCCCGTGCCGCGGTGGGCGAGCGGAGCGATCCGCGGACCACGCGTGCGGCCGACGACGCGGCTCAGGTCAGGCGCGAGGTCGAGACCGAGGCGCGGAACTGGGCCGCCGCCCGGGACAAGGAGTTCAGCACCCTCAGCAAGAGCCTCGGCAAACAGTTCGCCGACGAGCGTTACGCGACGGCGTACGTGCAGCGGGAGCAGCGCGTCGAGTACCGGCCGGGTCAGAACCCGGCGCGGTCGCTCGACGACGCGGTCGCGCACATCAATCGCCGCTGGGAAGCTGCGGTCAGCAGCGCGTCCGCCGTGCAACGCTTCCGCCCGGACGCGGACGCGGCGTTCAACGCGGAGGTACTGGCCACCAGGAACATCGCCGGCCTGACCAAGGTCGCGGGGGCGCCCCGGCTGCGTTCCCTGGAGTCGTTGCCCGAGGAGGAGGCCGCGACGTGGCGGGCGTCGTTCCGTGACGCCGTGGACAACGAGTTCGAGCGTGTCTGGCGACCCGTCTACGAAGCGGGCCACGGGCCCGGCAGCGCCCGGTTCCAGGCCACCGAGGAGGTCTGGGCAGCTCGATTCCAGGGCATGCGCGAGCAGTTGCGCGTCGACGGGTTCGCGTACCACGAGATCCAACGCGTGACCGACGACATCGCGGAGGCCAGGGCCGACCTCGCCTTCCGCGGTGGCTCTGCCGGCGACGTCACCCGAGCGCTCCAGGTGATCCGCGAGAAGTACCACGCCGAGATCGGCGACCTGGTACGCGGGCTCGGTCGCCGAGGGCCGGACCTGTCCAAGTGGGACGACCTGGCGGCCCGGATGCAGACCGAGGTACGTCGGGCCTTCGCCCCCGAGGCGACCGCCGGGCGTCGACCGGTCGAGTCCGAGCGGGTCGGCGGCGACCCGTTCACGGACCGGCGACCGGCCCCGGACGGCTCGCCGACGTCCGCGCTCCACCCGGACCTGGCCGGCGTACGCGACCGGGCCATCCAGGACTTCGCCAGCCTGGACCCGCTGTCCCAGGCCAAGCTGCCGAAGAGCATGCTCGACCGGCTCGAGGCGACCTACGTCCACGAGCGGCTGACCGCGTACGACGCGATCATGCACACCGGTGACACCCGCGTTCCCGCCCAGATCCTGCATGACCTGCGGATCGAGGCCCAGTCCACGGCCGGCGGGCCGACACCGTCCCGGACGCGGAGTGCCCCCGAGTCGTGGGCCGAGCATCGCCGGCAGATCGGCGAACTGTTGCACGGACGCGGCCTGGCGGTGACCCCGACGTCCGGCGGTCTGGTCGTGCACGCCGACGCCGCCCAGGCCGTCGCGGACAGCGCGCTCGTGGGGGCCACCAGGAGGCTGGGTGAGCTGCCCGGTGGCCTCCGGATCGTGGCCGGTCCGGGCGTACGGCCCGAGGTGGACCTGGCCGGCCTGGGTCCGCTGGCCCGGGACGGCGTGGTGCTGTACGCGCCGTTCCTCGACGACGGCGCGCTGGTGGAGGTCGCGCGGAGCACCGGGTTGACGGTCGCCTTCCGGAGCCGTCCGGCGCCCGGCGACGCCGTCGCCCATCCGGTGGACAGCACCGGTGTCGCCACGCTGCACCACCTCGCCGTCGAATGGCGTTCCGGGGCGCCGGCCGTGGACGCCCCGTTCGGGCTGACGCCCGGTGCCCGACCCGGTCTGTACCGGCTAGGCGAGGGCTGGACGCTCGAATCGCACTCGTGGGGCGTGTGGGCCCGGCCGCCGGAGGTGGCGGTCTCGGACGCCCTGAGCGTCCGGCTCGGTGAGCTCAGCGGCGACACGCGTGTGGTGGTGGGCGCTTCGGGGGTGGACGTCCCGGATGCGGTTCTCCGGGAGATCCACCACCTGGCCGAGCGGCTGCCGATGGGCGACCGGCCCGGCATCACCTGGCTCAGTCGTCCGGGAGGCCGCGACACGACGCCACACCTGGTCGACGGTCCCGCCGACCCGGCCACGTCGGCCCGCACCCAGAAGTACGGGGATGCGTTCGACCTCGCCGAAACCCGACGGCTGGTGGGGGAGAAGGCCGACCGCGACCTCAGGTCGGTCGAGCCCAACGTGGAGCAGCCCTCCCCGGCAGCCGCGGACCTGCTGCTGCGGGCGTACGAGGCGGACGCGGATGCGCTCGTCACCAGGTACCTGGGTGGCCGCGAGGGTTGGCATGGGCATGCCGACGTCGTGGGCTTCGCCCGTGAGTACGACGAACTCCGGTCCGCGCTGCCGGGACGTTTCGACGCGCAGGTGCGCTGGGAGGCGCGGGCCAGCGAGGTGCGCAGCTCCGTCGAGGAGGCGTTCCACCAGAACGCGGGTCCGCGTGACCGGGCCGAGCTGTTCCCGGAGACCGGTCCGGAGCAGACGGGCGAGCACATCGCCGCCTTCTGGGAACGCTTCTCCCCGAGGGCCGCCAAGGAGATCGACGACCTGGCCAAGAGCGGTCCGCACACCGATCTCGCCGCCGCCGTCGACGCCCGGATCGCCACGCTCACGCAGGACGTACGCCGGCACGTCGAGACGTACCTGACGGGCGAGTCGGCGCTGCTGGAAGGGCTCGCCAGGAGCCGCGCCATCGGTGACGAGGTACGTCCCGGTGGCAACGCCATGACCGGCGATCTTGTCGCCAAGCTCTCCAGCAAGACCCGCAAGGCCCTCGACGACGTGTCCGGGGCGGGTGGCCCGATCGGTGGCAACGCTCTGGCCGACGAGATCGCCGCCACGCTGTCCGGCCAGACCCGGCACGCCTTCGACAAGGTGTTCGGCCCGGAGGGCGCGTTCGGGGTGGAGCGGTGGCGGCCGGAATCGACCTTCGCCGGGTCGGCCGAGGCGCGGCAACTGGACGACGTGTTCGCCCCGGAGCACCTGGCGTCCGTCGAGAAGCGGGTACGGGGTGCCTTCGAGTCGCTGCGTCGCGCCGATCCGGACATCGAGCGGTCGGTCGGTTTCCCCGCTCGCCTGACCGCCGCCCATTACGCGTCCACCCGGTTGGAGCAGGCCGCTGCCACCCGCACCGAGGTGCGGGAGGCCGCCGGGCTGCGACCTGACCTGACCCCGGAGCAGTTGACGCGGTTCCACGACGATCTGATCGCCCGGGTCGACGACGGCCTGCACAGCAGCCGCCCCCGCGACGACGCCGACGTCGACGGCGCCGGCGACGTGCCGCGCGGCGCGGCATCCCCGGCGGAGGCGAGGGCGCGCTTCGACGAGTTGACGGGCGACCGGCTCGCCACCGAGCTGGATGTGCTGGCCGAACCGCACCTGGTGCGCTTCAGCCGGGACACCCTCATGCTCCGTCTCCACGACGTGGCGGGCCCGCTGGACAGCGCGAGCCTCGACCGACTCGGCACGCGGCTCGCCGCCGACGTCCGGCGGGCGTACGACGAGATCCATGCCCCGGGCCGCCCGAGCGACGAGGCGAGCGAGGCGTGGGCGCGGAAGGTGGACGAGATCCGCGACGGCCTGCCGGGCCGGGTGGAGGCCGAACTCGATTCGCTGGGCAATCTCAAGAGCGCGGCGCAGGAGTTCCACACCATCGAGCGGTCCGCGGCCTACCGCTCCGGGGCGCCGCTGCGGTCCGACGTCGTCGCCGACCTGGCCGCCGCGCATCGCGCCGAGTTCATGGCCGCCCGCGACCGCAACCTGCGGGTCGACTCCGAACGGACCACCTGGCTCGCGGACGAGCATCGCAACGGGGACCAGTACGGCAGCCACCTCGCCCACCTGCGGCGGGACTCGTGGGCCGTCGACCTTGAGTGGCGGCTCGACGCCGATCTGCGCGCCGCGGTGGACCGTCTCGACGTGCGGGGCGGCGACCGGGCCGAGCCCGAAGCGGCTGCCGCCGCCATCCGGCGGTCCTTCGTCGACGAGATGCAACGCGCGCGGTACGGCGACAACTTCACCAGCGTGTGGCAGAAGCGGTACCAGAGCCTGAGCGACTCGGTCGACACCCAGTTGACGGTCGTCATGATGGAACGACGGATCAAGGACGTCACGGAGGACTTCCTCTCCGGACAGCGCGGCGAGCTCCTCGACACGGAGGTACGACGCGTCGGCGACGTGGTCAGCCAGGAGTTCGGTGCGGCGTTGCGTCAGGAGATCCCGCGCCTCCCGTCCTCCCTCGGTAGGGCCGAGCAGCAGTCGTTGCTGCGCGAGATCAGCCCGGCGGTGGCAGACGGCGTGAGTCGGACGCTTCTCGCGGAGGGCTTCAGCGGTGTGCTGCCCAAGCTCGCCTCGGACAGCGTGCGGCGGGCGGCCGACGAACTCGCCGGTCCCCAGGCGGTGCCGACGTCGGCCCGGGCCGGCTTCGCCGGGGAGCTGGAGCGGACTGCCGCACGGCTCGATGAGGCGATTGCGGAGGCGCTCAGTCGACCGTCGCCGGGTCTGACCGATGAGTCGCGGGCCTCCTCGGCCGCCGCCCTGAAGGCCGGGGTGCTCGCGGAGCTGGACGGCGCGCACCAGCGGGACTGGAAGTTCGACCGGGCTGCCCTGGAACGCCGGATCGAGGAGACCGTACGGGACATCGACCGGCGCATCGACTCCCAGCCGCTGCGGCAGGAGACCGAACGACTCCTCGTCGAGAGCCTCGCGCGCGATGTGCCGGCAGCACTCGCCGCCATGAACCGCAATTCGGTCAGCACAGCAGCGCTGGCAGCGGCGGGCGAAGCCTTCACGAACGCGGTGACCGCCGAGTTCCGGAGCTTGGCGGCTGTCCCCAGTTTCACCCTGACCCAGGTGAACCGGTGGAACACGCAGTACGGCCGGCTGATCGGGTCGGTCGAGACCTGGGTGACCAGCTACCTCATCGGCCAACGGATCGAACAGCTCGTGCAGCGGCACCTGCACCCGGCGCCGGGTACGACCACCGATGTCGACGCCGACCGGGTGGCGCAGGTCCGGCAGCGGCTGGAGCAGGTGGTCACGGACAACCTCGCGCCCTACCTGGCCACGGCGGGGCAGACCGTCCTGCCGCCGTCGCTCGGTGTCGACGAACAGGTGCGGCTCGCCGGCGAGATCGGTAAGCGGCTGGACGAGGTGGCCAAGGCCGAGAGCGTGCCCTCGCTGGGCGAGGAGATCGTCACGTCGTTGCGTCAGGATCCCGTGGCCGCCCGTACCGGGGCGGGTCTGTCCGCCGAGCGCGCGGCGCTGAGCCGTCAGGCCGGGGAGCGGTTGCAGGGCGTTCTCTCGGCGTACGAGCCCGGCCCGCTGGTCACGCAGGCTCGTGCGGCATTCCTCGACCGGGTGGGGAAGCGCTTCGACCAACTGGCCGAAGCGAGCATGACGTTCGACCGTCAGGTGCTGGCGGGCCGGGTGGAGGAGTACCTGGCCGGTGCCGAGGAGTTCGTGGCGACGTACGTGCGCTGGACCGCAGACCGGACGGAGCTTCCGACAGTCGTACAACGTCGCATCGCCGAGGCCCGGCGTGACCTCCCGCCCCCGTCGATGGACGCCGTCGAGCAGTTCACGACGGCGGTCGTGCAGGAGTTCGATCGGGCACATCCGGTGCACAACGGGTACGGCGAAGCGGTCGCCGAAGCGTGGCAGACCCGCCTCGACGGCATGTTCTACCGGCTCGAGTCCTGGCTGGTCACCCACGCGGTGGGTGCCCGGGCCGTCGAGCGGACCCAAGACGCCGAGCAGGCCGCCGCCGTGCGCGAGGCGCTTCGGCCGTACCTGGATCTGTCGAAGGCATCGTCGTTGCCGTCCTCCATGGGGCCGCGCGAGCAGGAGGTGCTGGGCCGCGCCCTGCTCGTCGACGCGGCACCGCAGGAGCGCGACGCGTTCGCCGAGGACCTGCGTGGCACACCGGTACCGACGCGGCCGGGGAACGACTTCGCCACCCGGCGCGCCCGGGTCGAGGAGAGCCTGACCACGGCGCTCGCCAAGGCGAAGACCGACATCAAATACCAGGTCCTGAGCGGTAGCGATGCCACCTCGCGGTTCCGGGACACAGGCCTGTCGCGCACCGAGTTCGGACACGCCGTTCGGCGGCATCTCGACGGCACGGTCGAGGACTATCGGACGGAGGTGCTGGCCGCCCTCGACACCCGTTTCGAGCAGGATTGGAAGGCGGGTCCCTCCCTCGACACCATCCAGCAGATCGCTGCGGCTACGACAGCGGTCACCTCGCGGATGGTCCGGGCGTACGCGGTGGACGAGCTGCGGCGGGAACTCGCCGTGGACGTCGTCGGGCCGGCCGCCGCCGAGTTCCGCGCGGCCGTACTCCGACAGGTCACCGCCCGCGTCGCCGCCGGGAAGGAGTTCGGCGCTCCGCAGTACGAGGAGTGGCAGCGGGAGTACCGGCAGCTCATCAAACGCTCCCAGGCGTGGCAGACCATCCGGGTGCTGGCCGACAGGGCGCACCAGTTCGCACCCGGCCGGGGCGCGCAGAACAAGAGCTCGCGCCGGTTCGCCGCCGCGATCGACAAGGTCGTCAAGCCGTACCTCGATCTCAGTTCTTCCCGCCACGGGGTCGAGCCGGCGCGATCGCTCGGCCGTGACGAGCAGCGGCGCCTGGTCGACGAGCTTGCCCGGGTCATCCCGGCGCGGGCGGCCGGCAAGCTGAGGGGGTTGGTGCAGCGCGACTCAGTGGCCTCCGACCCGGCGTGGAAGAACTCGTACTACCCCACCGACTTCGCCCACGAGCGCGTCCGGCTCGAGAACCGACTGCGCTCCGAGGCACCGGGTACGGACGAGGCGCCTACCGCATTCCGGGACGACCAACTCCAGCGCTTCGATGCCGCGAACGAGCGGGACTGGAACTTCGACCGGGCGGCCTGGAGCGCTGAGCTTGAGCAACGGCTGGCCGCGAAAGACGACTGGATCGCGTCGTGGGAGCGCCGAACCGAGGCTCGCGCGGCCTTCGGCAACGCCCTCGACAAGGCGCTGGAGACCGCCCTCGAGAAACTGCCCGGTGTGGCGACCACGCTGGCGGTCGGCCTTGCCGGGTCGGCAAGCCTGACACCCGCGCTACAGGCTGCCGAGAGGTTCCGCGAGGTGGCCATGGACGAGTTCGACTCGACGTACCCGCCGGAGTCCCGCTTCAGCGATGAACAGGCTGGTCAGTGGCAGCGGCGGCTGAACGAGTTGACCAGACAACTCGACGGCTGGCTCACCGTTTGGCGGGTCGGTGACCGGATCGTCCGGGGCCTGCTCGACACCGCCGTCGCCAGGCACGGCGTCGATGAGGCATACCACGGTCCGGTGAGCCAGACAATTGACCGGCTGGCCCGTCAGGTCGGGAGGGCGCTGGACCCGCACCTCTCCCTGACGTCCAGGCGGCACCTCCCGGCCGGGCTCAGTGCCGAGGAACAGGCCGACTTCGCCGCGTACCTGGTCCGGCGCGTCAGCGCGGACGACGTCGCGGGCGTCGGGCTCGACGGCGACGTGGGCGCGGCTGCGCGGCAGTGGCTACGTACCGATCCGGTAACCGTGCCGCCCGCTGCCGCGGATCACGCGTCCCAGCGGACCCAGCTCCAGGAACAGGTGGACCGGCTTCCGGGTGAGCCGGCCGCCGTGGCGGCTTTCCGTGCCGAGGTGCTGCGCGAATTCGACCAGAAGCATGCCCGGTGGTGGGAACTCGATGTCACCACGTGGCCGGACCGGCTCGCGGCGCGGTTGGCGGAGGCGCCGGCCGCGCTCGACTCGTACTCTCGGCGGCAGCGGGCTCGCGAGGACATCGCGACCGTGCTGCGACCGCACCTCGAAACGGCGACGGCACGGTCGGGTCTGCCCGCCGACGAGGTTGCGACCGCCACCGCCGAGTTCGTCGACGCGGTCACCAAGGATTTCGACAGGAGATTCCCCTCGCGCGCCGTCTTCGGTTCCGAGCAGCAGGAGTGGTGGGCGGATCATGTCGGCGGCATGCTGCCCCGGCTGGATTCCTGGCTCGCCGTCCGGACCATCGCCGCGCGGGCTCGGGAACTCGCGCCGGCCGCCGACACGAAGACGGCCGGAGAGGTTCTAGGGCGGTATCTCGACGTGGTCACGATCAAGGATCTGCCCGCCTTGTTCGGGCCGGCCGAGCGGGACGCGCTCGTCGAGCGGATCGTTCCGCTTCTCGTTCGCGGCGCGGACGATGCGCTCGTGGACTCGTTCCGCGACCGCATACCGGCGCGGGACGGCGTGGGCTTCGCCGCCGAGCGCGCGGCTCTGGACGAGCGCCTGTCGGAACTACTGCGGAACCATCGGACCGGTTCCGAAGTGGACGAAGCCGCGATGGCCGCCCCAGCGGCGTTCCGGGCCGAGGTGCTGTCCGACCTCGATTCCAGGTTCGCCCGTGACTGGAACTACGACCGGGCGCGCTGGCGGCAGGAGTACGACCGCACCGCCGCAGAGAGCACGCGGTGGTTGGACGAGTGGACGGCCGGCGACCGGATGCGGAGCGCGGACCGTGCCGTGCTGGTCGGTGCTCTCGACAAGAGCAACGCCGATCCGCAGGCCCGCGAGCTGGTCCTTCGAGCCTTCGACCGGCTCTACCGGAGCCACAGCGGCTCTGCCCTCTCCGTCGGCCTGGCCCGCCAGCGTTGGGAATCCGAGCAGAGCCGGATCCTCGACGGTCTGGACGAGTACCGCCGGCGGTCCGAGCTGACCAGCAGGCTGACCGGCGATGTCGACGCGGTGGTGGCCGACCAGCATGCGCGCTGGCGCGAGGCGCAGGTCGCCGACTGGGAACTCGACCAGTTGCTCGAACTCGGGCAACGCCTGGTGTCGGGGCTCACCGCGGCACGGCTCTCCGGTGCCCTTCCCGGCCAGCACTCCACCCGCCCGGCGGCGGACCTCACCGAACAGCTCGACCGTGCCGTCAGCGCCTGGGCCGCGGCGGGCCAGATCAGCCCACAGGTGCGTACGCTCGCCGCCAGCCTGCGCGCCGCGCTCATCAACGAGGTGCGCGACGCTCTGCCCGAACCCGTACTCGCTCCCGAACCGACGCGGAAAACGCCGACGCCCGCCGTCGCACGGCTGACCCCGCCCGACCTCGCCGACGGGTTCCGGCGTCGCGTGGTGGGAGTGATCGCCGGACCGCTTCGTGAGTCGCACGCGCAGATGGAACGGGACTTCGTTCGCGAGGCGGAGCCGATCTTCGACCGTCCGGGTGGCAGCGCGTCGGAGGCGACGGCGCGCGGCGACTATTCCGATCTGATCGAGCGGTTCCGGAAACGGGAGCCCTTCTACGAGCGGATCGTCGCGTTCCGGCGCACGACCGGAGACGTGGCCGCACTGCGTGCGCGGTGGGAGAGCGCGGACCCGCAGCTCGTCGAGCGGATGGTCGCCGGGTTCGAGCAGGCCGTAGGCCGAATCGCCGGCGAGGCATGGGACGCCGCCCAGTACGAGATGTCCCGGGTCGCCGCCGCCGCCGACAAGTTCGAACGCCAGCACGCCGAGCTCGTCGACGCCGTCACCAAGCAGATGACCGAGATCCGCGAGGCGGAGGAACTGCGGGCGCGCGGCGACGAGCTGATCACGACACAACTGCGCGACTTCGAGACCGAGCACGGGAACCTCGATCCGCAGGCGCGCATGATCGCCCGATACGCCGCGCAGACCCTCGTGGTGCCGGCGCACCGCGATCTCGGCGCCGACGCGGTGCAGGCGCTGAGGGCGCAGTTCCGCCTTGCCGGCGCGTACAGCCGGTTCGTGGCGAACCTGCCCGCCGGAACCCCGGACGTCGTGCGGCGGAACGGACTGGACGCGTTCGGCCGACTGCTCGGTGCGCCTGCTGACGCGGCCGATCAGCTCGAACGGGTGCTGGCGTCCCTCGCCGACCGGGTCCGGCGGCAGGCGGTCTTCGAGGAGCCGGTGACGGCCTCGACGTCCGAGCCGGACCGGCTGCGCGAAGAGCGCGGGCCGGTGCGGACGGACGAAGAGGCCAGCCCCGTGCCGACCGGTGACGAGCGTTCGGCCACCCGCAGTCGGAGGGCCGAGGTTCGGAGGGAGGAGAGGCGGCGGGCGCGTGCCGACGAGCTGATCGAGATGTACCTGCGCGTCTCCGAGGTCAAACACGGTGACCTCGACCCGCAGGCGCGGGAATTGGCGTACGACGCCGCACGATCCCACGTGGTGGCGACGGGTCCCGAACACCACGCCGACTCGATGCAGGCGTTGCGGAGGCTGTTCCGCCTCGCCCACGAGTACACCCGTTTCGTGGCCGACCTGCCGGACGGAACGCCGGAGGCGGTGCGGCGGGAAGGACTGGACGCGTACACCCGGCTGTTGGGTGAGCCGACGCAGTCGGCGGATCAGCTCCCGGGGGTGCTGGCGGTCCTCGTCGACCAGGCCCGACAGCCGATCATCGCCGAACTGCTGGCTGCCCGGGCGGCCGACCCGGACCGGCTGAGCCGAGCGCTCGGGACGGTGCCGGCCGGCGACGAGCGGACGGCGCTCGAAGGCTTCCTCGGCGCACGGGTTCTCCAGGCCAGCGCGGATCTCGCCGCCGGCGTCCGGATCGCGGCCATCGGTGCCCGCTTCGCGCCGGACCGGGTCGACGCCGCCCTCGACCAGTTCGACGCCGATCTGGACCGGGCCGCCCGGGACTGGGCGGACAACGCGGCCCTGCGGACGTTGGCACGGACGCCCGAGGGGCGCGACTTCCTGCGCGAGCCCGGAATGCACCGGCTGGACGCCATCCTGTCGTCCCTCGCCCGCGACGCCAGTCCGGAGGCGTTGGCCAGCCTGCCGTCCCTGCTCGCCGCGCTGCCCTCGATGGGCGCCGATACGGCGGTGGTACGCAATCTCCTGATCAACGTCGGACAGTTCCTGAAGGGCGACGCCGACGCGTACGAAGAGGCCTTCAAGCGGGCCGCTTTCGTGCGGGTACGGTCCCGGGGCGCGCTCATGGAGTTCGTCATGGCGCTGCACGTCCTCAATCCCAGGTTGGTCGAGCTGGGTAACCGGATCATGGACTGTTAGTCACCGGCGGACATGGGTTGTCCCTCACACGAGGACTACGGGACGCTCCCTGAAACGCTGCAACCTCGGAGCATGGCGGAAGATGGCATGGACGGCCTGCTGCGGCAGGCCCAGGAATTGCAGCAGCAGATTGCCTCCGTCCGGGACCAGATGACGGTCCTCGAGGTCACCGGCACCGCCGCAGGGGGCGCGGTCGCCGTGACGATGACCCCGACGGGCGAGGTCCGGAGCCTGCGCATCGACGACGAGATCGTGGCCGGCGGGCGCGCGGAGGTCGAGGAGGCGGTCCTGCTCGCCCTGCGGGACGCGGCGGCTCAGCTCCGCGAGCAGGCCACCGAGCGGATGGCGAGCCTTCAGGACGTGCTCCGTTCGGCAGCTCGGTTCTGAGGCCCGATCCCTCGCGTGCCCAGGGATTCTGAACCCGAGGCCCACCCCGTCCGTTCTGGGAGCACGACACGTCAAGTCCTCGCATCGAGGGAGCTGTTATGCCCACAATGTCCGACTGCCTGCCTGGTGTGCTGGTATCCGTGCTCGGCAAGGGCTTCATGTACCAGCCGGCCTCGATCGACCCGCAGGTCAACGCCGACCTGTTGGAGACCGCCAACGGGATGACCGTCTCGGCGGGCGTCACCTTCTTCGTGACCCGGGACTCGGCGCTCGACCCCGCGCTCCTGCGCTACCTGGACCAGTTGGATCCGCGAGCACGGGCCAGCTACACGGTCACGGTGCTGGACCCGGAGACGCTGTCCCCGGTCACCGACGCGGAGACACTGCGGTCCGTCGCGGCCGGCCTCGATCTGCCCGTGTCGACGGTCGAGCCCATCGCAGGCGGGGATGTCGTGCCGGTGGACGCCGGGGGTCGCGCGACCGCCCTGGAGGCGTCCGGCTACCGGGTCCTTCCACCCAGCGCGGCGGCGCAGCGAGCGGCGCTGCTCGACGCCGTCGGCCTGCCCGGGACGCCGTCCAGTATCCGCGACGGGATGGACCGGCTCGCCGGCTGGCACGAGCGGGCCGCGCTCACCCGCACGCAGCTCGGACTTGGCATCAGCCCGGGAGACCTCGCGCACGTCGGGCCGGCGGCGCACGCGACGACGTACGCGCTCGGCGCGTACGTCGCGCGGTACGGAGGCACCGACACCTTCGACCTGCTCACCTCCACCGAGCCGCCGACGGTCAGCCGCGTGGCGAGCGCGATCGGCGGCACCCTCACACCGGTGCGACCGGCGGCGCTCGAGAGCCTGCTCCGCCGCAGCCCGGGCTCGGCGGCACTGGTCACCGGCACGGCCGTCGGTACCTCCACCGAGCAGGTGTTCTGGCTGACCTCGGACGAGAACGGCGCTCTCACGTGGCACGACCCGCGCGCCGTCGGTGCGGCGCAGGTCTTCGACATCGACGGTGGGACCGACTGGCGTACCGCCGTCCTCGAACGCGACGACGCGCGCGCGATGCTGGTCGGTCCGGACGGCACGCCGGTCGCCCTGCCCGAGGCCACCGGGCCGGTGGCGGTCCGTCCGCTCCACCACGAGGTGACGTACGTCGGCCCGTGGCCGCAGGAGAACCTGAGCCGGTACGGGCTGAACTCCGTCGACTTCGAGGGCATGCCCGTCATCGCGGTCGACGTACGCGTGCAGTCCGGCGAGGGCCGCCCATTGGACCGCGAACAGTTCACCAAGATCAGAACGAGCCTGGAGCGCTACTACCTGAACAACGTGCGGCCGACGATCGTGGCGACCCGTCAGCACGACGAGATCGAGCGGCTCGCCCGGACCTACGACGCGGCGGTCGTCCAGCAGGTGATGCAGGGCGGTATCGACGCCCGGTCCGGGTGGCAGGTCGTCCGCCCCGACGCCGCGCCGAGAACCCTCGACGGTGCGACGGTGACCCGGGACATGCTGGACGCCGCGGACCTGTCCGGCATGACGGCCCGTGCACCGTTGCCGCCAGTCCTGGTCGATTTCCTGACGCAGGACTCCTACCAGCGGGCGGCGGAGCACTTCGCCGATCATGCCGACCAGTTGCGGGATCCGGGTGTGCTCACGGCCGCGCGGGACCTGACCACCAGGTTCCCGGAGGATCTGCGGCTTCGAGGGCTCGACCTGGCCCTGCGGGCGCCCGTGGTCGACGGCGGGGAGCCGATCGGACCGACCCTGGTGTCGTTGTTCCACGACGGGCAGCCCTGGCCAGCGGGACGGTCGCTCGACGCGCGCTTCGTCTTCGACTACCTGACCTCGTCCACCGGGTGGCTGGGCGAGATGGAGACCGGCCCGGGCGTGCATCCCCCGAAGACGCACGGCACCCGGATGGCGTGGGACACCCTGTTGTTCCAGGGCATGCTCGACGGCTCCGTCGACGCGACCGACGCGGTCACGCTGGTCCGCGCCGTGGGCGAGTCGTACGAGGAACAGGCGGCGCGGGCGGCGGCCGGTGGCAAGGAGGTCGCCCAGGCGCACGCCTCCATCTTCGAGGCGGTCAAGCTGCTGCTCGACCCGGGCCGGGTGGCGGGCAGCGACGCCTGGCGTCGGGTGCTGTCCGTGGACTGTCTGACCGGTGCGGACCGGGTGCCCTGGCACTTCCGGTTCAAGGAACTCCTGGCGAGCGACCGGCTCAAGGAGATGCCGGGGTTGGCCGACGAGATCAAGGAGTTGACGCACGAGATCCTGACCTGCCACTGACGCCCCGGGCCGGACGAGGAGGTCCGCGATGACGGATGTCGCCGAGGTGGCCTGCCCGGAGTTCGTCACCACCTGGGTGCGCTCCGGTCAGTGGCTCAGCCTCGGCGGCCCGGTGCCCGACTCGGTGCTCGCCGCCGCGCGGCTACCGGGTCTCCACCAGCTCCATGTCGATCGCGCCGCGTTCGGCACCGGGCTCGTCGCGGACGCCCTGCGAGGTCAGCCGCAGACCGTCGTCGAGCGGATGGTGTACGTACCGCAGGTTCTCGATCCCGGCCCGGAGGTCGCGGCCGACCACGCCGACCAGCTCGGTCTGCCGGTGCTCGTGCGGCCCCCTGACTCGCGGGCGTTGAGCGGACCGCGGATCGTGCCGATCGAGACGTCCGGTGGGACCGGGGCCGTCCTCGTACATCCCGCCGAACGCCGGACCAGGGCGGCGTTCACCCCCGTCGGTCGGGCGCTGACCCTGGCCCAGCTCGCGTCGATCGCGGACCGCGTGGTCGAGTCGACCGGCGCGAACCACGACGAGTTGGCACTCCTCGGTGCGCTGGCCGGCGCGCTCTACCCGGCGGGCGTACGGCGCCTGCCCGGCCCAGCGCAAGCGGTCACCGGGACGGCCAACGACGTGGACGACTTCCGCGCCATCGAACACTGGGGTCGGCCCCCCTCGTGGGAGGCGGTGGACGCTGCTCTCCGACGGTCGGGACCGGGCAGTACGGCGCTCGTCCTCGCCCTCGGCACCGAGGGACGGCTCCGGGGACTGGCCGTCTACCGCTCGTCGGACGAGCGGAGCCGGTGGATCGACCCCCGGGCCGGTGGCGCGGCGCGACTCGTCCCCGACGAGGGCGGGTCGCGCGTCATCGCGGAGCTGGGAAACCCGATGGAGTCGCGGGTCCTGCTCATCGATCCGGACGGCGGCACCATCGAGAACCGCCAGCTCATCCTGCCTCCCGCCACCATCTCGACATCGACGTCGACCGGGCGCGACTCTCTTCTCGCCGCCCCCGCCGGCAACACGGTCGGGCAGGCTGACGGCGTACCGGAGGCGACCGTCCAGATTGCGCCCGAGGCGCGACAAGCGGGGGTGCCCGTCCTGTGGGACGAGGCGGTCGAGGCGCAGGGCGACGGTCTGGTCGACGTCGTACCCGGTCCGGACCACTGGCCGGTGTCCTCGGGTAGCGGCCTGGCCGCTTACCTGCGCGAGCTGCGGGCCACCTCGACCGAGAAGGACGTACCCGCCGACCTTGGCGCGGGTGCCGCTCGGGCGACCGTCGAATGGATCCGCGACATGGTCAACGCGGCGACCACCGACAGCGCGTTGGCAACGCTGCTCGGTGATCGTCCGGGGACCGGCCCGCGCGGGCTGACCGTCGAGGTCGAGATCGGTCTGCGGCCGGCCCTCGCCGACGAGACGGCTCCGGAGCGCGAGGTGCGAGAGGCGCGGGAGACGGACTTCGGCGACTGGCTGACGGCGCAGGTGTACCGGCATCTCAACGTCGGGTTGACCCGTTGGGCACAGCGGGAGGGCAACGGGCGAATGCTGCCGCAGGTCCGGGTGCGGCATTCGGTGGTGCCTGCCGCCGCCACGGAGTTCCTCCGGCTGCGGGGCCGCACCCACGACCCGGTACCGGACGAACCCCACCGGTTGACCGGGCAGTTCGCCCACATCCTGCGGGGACGCGCCATCGACGTGGCCCTGGACCCGTCCTCCGGTCAACCGACCGCGCAGGCCACGACGGCGATCGACGTGCTCGCCCGGGAGGTCGCCGACCAGGCTGTGCTCCGGCACCTGATCGTCGACGAGTTCCGCGGTCAGCAGATCACGAAGCTGGCTCCGGGGGAGACCTCCGGCCCGTACGTCGAGCTGACGGCCACGTACGACGGGATCAACGGAACCCCGGACGACGCGGAGGAGGCCAGCGTCTACGTTGGCGATTCGTTCGAGCGGAGCCTCCGTGGGGCGATCGACGAGCGGATCGCGACCCTGACGGGCGTTCGGGCGGACCCGGCGCACGTGCGGGAGATCTTCTCCCGGGTGCGGATCGGTGTGGAGTCACAGCCGGTGTCGAATGGGGCGGCCCCGAGCGCGCAACTCGGCTACGTCATCCCGCCGTCCCCGACACGTGTCGACGACCTGGCCGGGCCGAAGCTGGAGTACCTGAGCCGGTGGCGTCTGAGCCCGCTCTCCTCCGGGCGGGGCGGGTGGTGGCGTGCGGACGATCCGGTGCCGGACGTGGACGACGTCGTGGCGGCGTTGCCGGCGTCGGCCTTCCGGACGGTCGACGCGGAGGTCGTGGACATCGGCGACCGGTCCGGCGACCCACGGATGTTCCGGTGGAGCGGCGCCGACGTCAGGTACGACGTGGCTCGGATCGAGATCCAGGACGGGACGTCGTCCGGTCGGCGTTCGTCCCCGCGCCACCTCCGGGTCTTCCGCGTGCGGCTGCACCTCGCCGGGGAGGGGAGCGTCACTGCCGCGGACCTCGAGGCCTACCAGGCCCACGCGCGGGCCGCGATCCGCCAGGAGGCCAACGGGCGCTTCCGCCTGCCCGGCGGGGACCAGTTCCACCTCGACGTGCAGTTCACCGGCGACGTAGGAAACGCCCATCACGTGATCAGGGTGCCGGAGCACGCCGACATGGATGCCGGCACCTGGCCCCGGAGCCATCTGAGTGAACCCGTCCAGCACGTCCGGGACTCGGTCCTGCACGAGATGCTGCACCTGCTGGGCTTGCCGGACGAGTACGTGCAGAGCGGCGGCCCGTCCAGCGCCGCGTCGGTCCTGCGGCGCGACACGCGCGCGGCGGACGATCTTCGGGGTCCACGTCGACCGGACCTGCCACCCGCGCTGATGCAGGACGTCACCCGGGTGGGCGGGGACCACATCATCGCGCCGCGTTATCTGTGGGAGATCGCGTTCGTCCAGGAGAGCCACGCCGCCGCGCCGCTCATCGTCGTGCGCCGGGCCGGCGCGACCATCGAGGTCATTCCCCCGGTCAGCGCCGGTCCGGAGGCGCTGCTGGAGAGCATGTTCGCCGAACATCCCGCCACGACCACCGCCAGGTTGGCCGACAACCTACGGTACGAGCACGACGTCACCGCCGCCCTGCTGGCAGCGAACCCGGATCGGGTCGAGGGCTACACGTACGTCATGCTCCCACCACGGTGGCCGAGCGTCTCGTCGCGGGTGAACGGTTCCCCCTGCGGGGGCAGAGCGCCGACTTCGAGTTCGAGGACCTTCCGGACGGGTACACGGTGGTGATCGTCCATTCGACCAGCCTGTTGCTCGACAGCTCCGAAGGGGAGTTGAGGTTCGTCCTTCCGGCCCCGGACGCGCCGATCGTCCTGCGCCAGTCGTGGCCGAACGGTGGCGGCTACTTCGAGCAGGTGCAGCCGTTCGACCTCGCGGCGGACCAGGTCGCCGGGCCCGGGGTGACGGTCGACCTGTCGGACCTGGTGGAGCCGGCAACCCCCGCCCGGTCGACCCTGCGCCGTCCACCGACCCAGCACCGGGTACTCCGTAAACCGGAGCCCACGGTGACGCGGCCGCGTGGCGGGGTGCCTCGGCACGTACCGGACCGCCGGATGGACCAACCGACCCTCACGTCGCTGACCCCGACGCGCCGCCGGCGGCCGGTCCCGGAGCGGATGACACCGTCGAGCGAACTGTCCGAGGATCCCCGCGCGGTGTTCGAGCGGGTCGCGGCCATGCCGACGAGCGTCCGGAGCGAGTACCGCAGGTGGGCGGACGATGTCATCGAGGGTCGGCAGTCCGCCATCGGAGTCGCGGAACCCACTCGCGTACGTCGCGCCGAACTCGGCGACCGGGTGGTCGACCTGCTGCGCAACAACGATCATCGGCAGCAGTACGAGGCGGAACGGGTGGCCGGCGATTTCGTCGACCGGTTTCTGCGCGACGGGCCGCCGCCCCTGCCCACCCCGCTGTTCGGGCGCGATCTCGAAGCCGAGTTCACCTTCGCTCCGGGCGCGGCCGACCTGTCCTGGTCCGATCATGCCGAGCTGGACGCCTTCGTCAGGTCGGTCGTGGCCGAGACGTCCCGACGCGTCGAGGACGGACTGCCACCACTGCGCCTCCATGCGGCCGTGGGGCCGGCCCGGGTACCCGGGCTCGTCGACCGCCTCGTGGAACAGGTGCCCGGACTGGATCGAGGGCTCGGCCGGCGCGCGTCCGAAGCTCGTTCCCGGCGGCTCACCGAGACACTGACGGAACTGCTGAAGGCGCACGACCGGGCGAACGACGGCGTGGTGCTTACGAAGGACGCCGTTCGGGTGGTCACCACCGCTGCTCCCCGCGAGCAGGGGCCGAGCCACGACCGGGTCCGGATCTGGGTGGGCGCGCCGGCCGGTGAGCGGGCGCCGGCCGTCGATGTCGTGCCGCCGGCGCAGTTGCCCACCGTCGTACCGAGCCAGTTGGGACCGACGACTCCCGACGAGGACACCGCGACGCCAGAGACCAGCGACAGCCCCGCCATGAAGGCGTACCGGGAGTTCCGGGCGTTCGGACTGCCGCAGCTGTCGGCCGACGGGGTCGCGGTGCCGGTCGCGGACGAACTCGCCTGGAAGGTCGCGCCCGGCGCGCTCCGCGGTCCGGCGGCGGACGTCCTGGAACGGGTGGGGCTCCGCGCGCTGGTACCCGCCAACGACGGCTACCTCGCGGCCGTCATCGCCACCCTCACCCACCGTCGCCTGCCGGGAGGCGTCGAACTCGCCGAACAACCCCCCGAGATGTTCCACGTGGCCATCGCCGGCATGCTGGAGGCGGAGCTGTCGACTGCCGGCGCCCCCGGCCCCCGGCTCGGCCTGGACACCGCCGATGCCACTCGCCGACAGGTGCTCGACTGGATCGCCGAGGGCCTGCCCCCGAGCCGCGTGCCGGAGGCGATCCGTGCCGCCCTGCGTCTCGAGGACTCGACGTCGGGGCGGACCCGGGCGGTGGTCACGCTCATGGCCCATCTGATCGAGCGTCCGATCGACGTGCTCCTGCCCGACGGCGTGGTGCACCGAACCGGTGACCAGGACCCCGCTCGGGACGCTCTGCTGCTGGTCGCGACCGATGACGGTCAACTACTGGCGACCGTACCCCGTGATGTCGTGCCGGCCCTGCTGCCGGCCGGCGGCGACCGGATCCTGGTCGCGACCGAGTTCGGCGCGGCCGGCAGCATGCCGAGTGACGTGGCGACGTTCGACGGCCTGCAGATGTTCCTGCGGCATCTCGCCGGCGCGGAGGATCTGCCGCTCCCGACGTCCGAGGAACTCGCCGCGTCGCTACGTGGTGCGGCCGATCCCGCTGGTGACGGCCTCGTGGAGGTGTTGCGCCAGGTCCGTGCCGCCGCTGGCCAGCGGGCGACGGGAACCGCCGCCGACCCGGCCGGGCTGACCGTGTTGCCACCGGGCTCGACGTCGGTCAACCGGCTCACCGACTTCCAGATCGCCCAGCTCGAAGAGGCCCGCCTGGGCGCGGTCTGGACAGCGTCCGGCCCGGACTCCGTCTTCGAGGCCCTGCGCCTGTCGGCGCGCCACGGCGCGCAACGGATATCGGGTCTCGCCGAGCTGCCTGCGCCGGCACTGCGCCACAACATCGCCGCTCTGCTGCTCGCCGATCTGGCGGCTTCGGGGGGAGTCGCCGCCCCGATGCTCGGCTTCGCGTCGGAGATACCAGCGGCGAAGCGGGACTCGGTACTGCGCTGGGTCTCGCGGCTCGCCACTCCCGGAGCGTCCCTGCCCCGTCAGACGCCGAAGCGGATCGCCCAGGTGCTCGCGCAGGCGTTCGCCGTCCGGGTGGAACTGATCCACCCCACGCATGTCGAAACCGTGCCGGCGGTGGAGTCCGTCGAGGACGCCGACGCGCCACCGTTGCGTCTGCTGGTGACCGCCGACGGTCACGTGCTGCCAGCGGTGCCGGTGGCCGACCGGTACGACGCGATCCGCCGCCCGGCCGATGCCCCCGCCGACGCCACCACGGACGGCTCACCGGCGACCGAGGGCACGCCGGTTCAGGCGCCCGAGCCCGGGTCGATCGTGCACACGATCGGCATACCGCACCAGACGCTTCCGCACCTCGGCGAGGTAGCCGCGAACATCATCGCGGCGGCGCACGTCAGGGGCGTCACGATGTCGCCGTCCGAGCAGGCGATGCTGCCCTCCCGGCTGCTCAGCAACTACCGGGAACTCGTCGGGGGCGGTCACCTCCTCCAGGTCGGTCCGGTCGAGATGCTGGTCCGACTCGAACCCACCGACGCCGTCCTCGCGCCGAGCCCCGCCGACCGGCGTTACGTGTCCGCCGAGGTCGACGACTGGGACGCGGAGGGCACGGACGGCGCGCACCTGGCGGATCCGGAGGCCCGGACGAAGCTCTTCCACGCGATGCAGACGACCAGCAGTGGCTTCAACACGGGCGGGGGTTCGCTGTCCCACTCGGGCCAGGCCGGCGCGTTGCGGGGCGCGCTCGGGCTCGGCGTGGGGTTGGGCCTCGGTCCGGGTCTGGTCGAGGTGGCACGCGCTGGGGTGACGATCTCCGGTACGGCCAACCGGGTCGACCGTACGACGGTGGGCGTCCAGGACGCCGAGTCCGGCCGGGTGCAGGACGACCGAATCGACTCGACGCTGGTGTCGTACACGCCGAACTGGTCGGTGCGGGTGCGTTCCGACGATTCGACCGGTTGGACTGACGTGCCGACGGCCTGGTCGAGCGCGCAGGATCACCCGGACGAACAGGAGCGCCTCGAGGTCTGGGTGCCCGATCACTACCTGCAGGCGGGAGAGGCGCAGGTCCAGGCCACCCGCCCGACCGGTGACGACGCGCTCGCCGCCGACTTCGACCGGCGCGCGAGCCAGCTCCCGGACACGTACTTCGCGACCGGGCTGACCGGACTGCCCGAACTGTATGACCGGATCGTCGCCGAGTTGCGGGCCAACGGACTGTCCCTCGACACGGACGGCCCGGAGCGTCGCGAGTTGCGCCAGGCGCTGTGGAAGTTGAGCTTCAACCTGGACACGGCGGTCAACAACCGGCCGCTCGCATCGGTCACCGGCGATCAGGACGAGCAGCGGCGGCGGGTCCAGACGAACGCGGGCGGTTATCCGATCACTCTGCACGACCGGGCCGGTCACGCGGTGGCGGTGGTGGTCGTGCAGACCGAACGGGATGTCGAAACCGCCGTCACCAGGGTCGGCGCCACCAGCGACAAGTCGCACATCGAGCGGGTCAGCACGGCCATCGGCGCGCACAGTGGAAGCTTCAGTCTGACCAACGAGAGCGAACTACGGGCCAGTGGAGAGCTGAACTTCATGCCGCTGCCCGGCCTGGTGCTGGGACCGAGCGTCGGTGTCGGCTGGACGTGGGCCAACAGTGACTCGGTCAGCGGCGGCCACACCGGCATCTGGGTGCACGTGTCGCGGTACGCCGGCCGCACCGCCGGCTACCGGGTGGGGCTGCGGCACAGGGCCGTCGTGCACGTCGCGAACAAGCCCAGGAGCACGCCCACGCAGACCGGCGACGTACGCGGGGAGGCGCTGGTCCGGCTCCCGGAGCCGGCGGCGTTCGCGCACGGCTTCCCGGTCGACGCCGCCGCGCTCCGTCAGCCCCCGAGCCCGGACGTGTCGACCGTCGAGTACGCCCCCAACCTGGTCGAGGACGGCAGCACGCCGGCCAGCGCACTGGAGAACGTGGCCCTGCCCCGGCACGTCGCTCAGGGGCGGGGTATCGGCATGGGCCTGGCGACGGTCGACGATCGGGTCGCGGAGGAGCTTCGGGGACAGGTGTTGTCGGAGCTGGCCCGAACCGGATTCGTCCCGCCACGGCGGTTTCCGTTCGCCACGCAACCGACGCTCGGTACGAACGCTCACATCGGCAGCGACAGCCGGCTGGCCAACCTGTCGCTGATCGACAAGTTCGTCTCCACCAACGGCTTCTCCGCCTTCTACGACCAGCTCCACCAGGACGGCCTCTCCTTCACTTTGCGCGGTGACCCGCGTGGACACCGGCGGCGCGCGGCCCGGGTGACGATCACGGCGGTCCAGGATCCGGCGGAGCTGAGCAGGACGGACGAGCGGGGCAACTCGACGCTGCTGCAACGCCGGACCGGCGAGTACCACCTCGTGAACCTCGCCATCGGGAGCAGTTCGGGGTCGTACACCGTCGGTGGTCGGCGGGCGGTGGCCCTGAGCGCGCGGTTCGCGGCCGGCGTGAAGCTGATGCAGACCTGGGGTGTGAGTGCCGAGTACGGCTACGCGCAGGGCGCGACGCAGACCGCGGGCCAGACTCTCAGCGAGCCCCAGTTGCTGGAGTATCCGGGGGACGTCGACGAGTTCCGACTACCGAGCCGTTACCAGGTGACCGTCGACTACGAGCACAAGCCGCGCCGCGAGTCGCCCACCTGGCAGAGCCAGCCGGTCGACGGCGAGGCGACCGTGCTGCTCGTGCCCTCGATCAACAACACCCGGCTCGACGACCAGGAGCCCATGGACCGCCCCACCGACGTGAGTGTGCTGGACCAGGCGGTGATCTACTACGCGGACACCACGGGGCTGCGCGCCGCCGCGCGTCGACTTCAGCCGAACCTCACCGGCGCCGGGCAGCCGGGCGACGAGGAAGTGTCGATCTTCACGAGTACGGCGAACGTGCGGTCGTACCTCAAGGAGGTCCTGCACGACGAATACCAGACCGAGAACCTCTTCCGCTCCGGTCTGCTCCGGCACAAGCAGGGGAGTCTCGGCGTACACGGCACGCTCGGGGCCAGCGAGTTCGTCGGCGCCACCAGCGACCAGTTCACCTCCGGGTTGATCAAGCTGTACCTGTCCCAGGCGTCGCACGGGCACAGCAGTGGCCACGGCATCAAGGTCTCGGTGGATGAGCGGACCCGGGCGGGAACCACCGCCGCCAACCTCTCCGCGGTCCAGAGCCTGCTCTCGGCTTGGGGCCGGTACGGCACCAACACGTCGAAGTCCTCGTCCCGCACGGGCGGGGTGGAGATGCTCGACCTGGACTTCCACAACGTGTACGCCTTCCTCGCCCCGGTCGACTTCACCGTCACCGGGGCGTACGAGGCGCACGCGAAGTTCCTGCCCACGTCGGTGCGCCGGCCGCAGTCGGAGCCCGTGACCGGTCGACAGATGATCTATCTGCTTCCCGAGCACGAGGCGCTGAAGCGGTACGGCGAGGGCGCCGTGCCGATCAGCCACACGCAACTCATCAACGCGCTGCGTCGCTGGAAGGACGGTGCCGGGGACGCCGAGGAGAAGTTGGAGCTGAACCACCGGGACGTTCGGGCCGTCATCGAGCGGATGGAACGCGAGTCGCAGGCACGGCCCGACTACCCGCACCGCCAGGAGCTGACGGACCTTCGGGCCCACCTGACCGATCGCGGCCACGACGCGCTCAGCGCGCGCCTCGCCACCCTCGGCTTCGACAGCGTCGCCGAGTTGACCATTCCCGACTACCTGCTGCCGAACGGGCCGACCTCCCTGGGACACAGCGGCGTGCATTCTCTGACGTTCCGGGACGGGACGGAGCAGCAGGCGCGTCCCTTCGACATCGTGCACAAGGCGATTGACGCCGCTGTCCCGGGTCTGCTCGGGGCGCGCCGGTCCCAGTGGACCCCGGACACGGCGGACCGTAAGCCGGTCGAGGTGTGGTGGCGGCGTCTCGTCGGCGAGAAACCGGTCATGGGACGTCTCGCCGGCGGTCTCGACTACCTGGAGACCATGTTCGCCGGCACGCGCCTGAAGTCGATGAGCGACGACCTGCTGCAGGGCGTCCAGTTCTACCTGGTCAACAAGGTCACGGGCGGCCTGACCGAGGTGGTGGAGGTCGCGCTGCGTCTGCGGATGGAGACGGCCCCGCAGATTCACGACTTCGTTCCCGAATCCGGCAACGAGAGGTACGGCCACGCGTACACCGCACAGAACTCCGGCACGTCGGAGGGCTGGTCGGGTGGCATGGGAGTGCTCCAGCCGGCCTTCGCCGGTGCCGGGAGCACCGGAAGCACCAGCGGCGGCCTCGGGCTCACCGCCTCCGGCGGACGGCAGACCGGTGTCGGCCAGACGCACCAGAGCACCGAGGAACAGACCATCTACGACTGGGGCGGGCACTACCTGACCCGTTCCGACGTCTCCCTCAGCGTCGAGGTCAAGCGGCTCGACATGCCGAACCGGCCGCTGTCCAACCTGCTCGTGCACGGCGTCCGACCCTTCACGGGGCAGTCGGCCTCGGTGCGGCGCGAACACCAGGGCGAGCTGGTGCTGAAGCTGCCGCGCAGTGTCGCCGAGGCTCGCCGGCTGCCCCGCACCCTCGACACGTCCGACCTGCGTGCCCTACCGAAACTGCCCCCCGGGGCGTACATCCACAGCGTCTTCCTCGAGGATGGCCTGGCCGCGGGGTGGGGTCTACTCGGCCGGATGTTCGGCCCCGAGGCGAACGACGTCACCTTCCGGTCGTCCGTCACGCTGCCCACGCTCTTCTCGCGGAGCCATCTCAGCAACTTCCTGCGCAAGGCGGTCGCCGGTCGGCGACACCATCTCGCCGAGGACATCTTCCTGCCCGGTCACTCCCGTACGCGCGCCAGCCTGTACCTCGTCGGCAACCTGCACCATCTCGAGGTGTTGGAGCAGCTCGAAGGCACCGGCACCGGACGGTACGCGAAGGACCAGGCGGGTACGAACGTCTTCGCGAGCAGGAACGAGATGCGACCTGAGCTGTCGGCGAGGTTCAACCAGGACCAGGCGCTCGGTGTCGCCGACCCCGCTCATCCGACCGAGCCGTGGGGAACGCACACCGGTGCCGCCAACACCAATGCCGCCCGCGTCGCCCCGAAGGGCGACGGCAGCGGGCAGACGGTGAACTACCGGACCGAGCAGCACGTCAAGCAACAGGGCCGGCTGTACCGGGTGCGCATGCGGTTCAAGGGTCGGCTGGAGGCTGAACGTTTCGAGAAGGGCTCGTCGAAGCCGAGCGGCAGCTTCGTCAGCGACCGGTTCACCGGGCCGGTGTACGCCGAGCTGTTCGAGCACGAGATAGCCGATCTCACGGCGCGTCTGAGTGGCGTGTCGCCGGAGCCGACGACCGATCCGCAGCGGTGGCCCCGAACCGACGACCACACGCCGCGCCACGACCTCGACCAGCTCGCCAGCGCGCCGGGACGGGCCGCTCACGACCAACTCACCCTCGCCGAGCGCATCTCCGGCCACATCCGGGATCACGCCCGTACCAATCAGGTGGTGCTGTCCTCCTCGGCCGCCCGTCGTGCCTACCACCGCTACCTGCTCGTCGAGGAGTGGGCGATCAGGCAGCTCGGCGAGGGCGACCCGGAGGCCGACCGGCTCCGCCGCGACGTCGCGGGCCGCTACGACCTGATGTGGAAGATCAACGAGAGTACGCCGACACCCGCGTTCGTCGACGAGCTGACGACGCGTACCACCAGACTGACCGAGTTGGTACGGGCGCGGAAACCCGCCCTGGCGCCCCCCGTCGGATTCACCCCGGACACCTACGATCCGCTCCGCACCGCCCGACTGGTCGCGCACAACCTGCGTCGCTACGTACAGCTCGACCTGACCGACGCGGACGGCACACTGACCTCCCACCGGATCGATCCGGGCGGTCACCTCGCCTCCGACAGCGAGCACCCCCCGTCGGTCGCCGTCGAAAGCGGTGCGGTCGACACCGGCGCCGCACCGCAGGCGAGCGTGCCGTCGTCGGTCGTGGACACCGGGCCGGCGACTGAAGAAACACTGAACGACCCCGTGGTGCTGCCGCCCGGCAGCCGGGCCGAACTCGACGCGGGGCAGCTCTACTGGGTCGGCCCACACCCCACGGCGCTCAGGGGCGACCGGATCCGCTCCGCGGCTGCCGAGGTGGACGGGCCGGTCGTCCACCTCGGCAGCGTCCGGCCGGGTCTGCGGCCGCTGGACGCGGACGTGCGCGATGTCGGCCGCCTGGTGCAGCAGTTGGCTCTGAAGAGGCAGCAACCAGTCCTGGTGACGACGGCCCAGTTGACCCCGGCGCTGAAGACCATGTCCCAGACGTACGGCTTCAGCATCGTCCATCTCGTTCCGCGGGCCGGAGCGGTCGCCGGCGGGCTGACGTCGTTGCCGTCGGCCGTACTGGCGCAACAGTCCGCGCTGGCACCGGTCTGGCAGGTGGTCGGCGGCAACGGCGACGTCGAGGATCTGGGCGAGTCGTTGCGGGCCGCCGGCCTGCTCCGGGCGCGCGAGCTGGCCCGGTCGAGTGGTGACTCGACCAGCAGGGCGGTGGGCAAGCTCCTGCTCGCGCCGACCAGGGACGCGAAACTGGAGGTGTTCACCGCCTTCCGGGCGGAGCTGGCCGGTGAGCGGGCACGCGACGACCTGCGGAAAATCGTCGAGCAGGTGGACGGCGACCCATGGTTCCGGAAGTTCACGCCGCTGCTGGGAGAGCTCGGTGAGTCGGGCAGGGCCGAGTTCGTGCTCGACTTCCAGGAGTTGAAGAGTTCGGTCGAGCGCAACAGCCTGTTGATCGGTTCGGCGGGCCGCGACATCGACCGTGGCCTGCGCGTCGGCCTCATCCAGGACTCGGGCCATCAGGTCGCCGGAGCGGCCACCGCTCTGCACGCGGTCGACCTGATGTTCGCCGACGGGTTGCAGGCTGCCGTCACCTGGGTCCGGGACCACTCCGCCGACCTGCGCAACGACGAGAAGCAGAACTGGGTCGACGCCATCCGCGAGGTCGCCGGGGGCCAGGAGGACCGCGCCGCAGACCTTCTGCGCCTGTCCCAGGAAGTGTTCAACTGCTGATCGGTCGGCCTCCGGTGACCACCCGGTTGCGCAAGGCAAGTCAAGTCGATGTCAAGACGGCGTGTTTATGGTCGTCCGGCGATCTACAGGAGAGTCCCTATGACAACAATCGCTGTCGTCGCCGCCGGATCGGTGGTGCGGCAGGGCGTCTGTCGTCTGCTCGCCGAGGCGTCGTCGGGGTTCACATCGTGTGGCTTCACCTCCCTGGCGGAGATGCCTGCCGAACTGGACCCGGACGTGGTGGTGGTCGACTGGCCGCACCGTGCCGTCGACCCGCTCGCCCGCCTGCTGCCGGCCGACTCCCGTGCCGTACTGCTCTGCGACCCGGCCGACCCACCGGACCTGGCTCAGGCGATAGCCGCGGGCGCGCGGGGCTTCCTGACCCGTGACACGGAGGTCGACGACCTGCTTCTCGCCGTCGACGCCGTGCGGCACGGCGGGATACACCTGACCGCCGACATGCTCGGCATGTTGACCGGGGACGCCGAACGTCACCATCTCGCGCTCGGCGAACGTGAGATCGAGTTGCTGCACTGGGTGACGAGGGGCCTGACCAACGAGCAGATCGGTGGGCGGATGAGCCTGACGAAGTCCACCGTCACCTCGTACGTCAGGCAGGTGCGGAGCAAGTTGAACGCGGCCAACAAGACCGACCTGACGCGACGCGCGATCGAACTCGGGTACGTCGTACCGCGCTGACCGGGAGGTGCCGTCGTGAACCAGCCCGAGGACCCCGCGTGAGTACACTCGATGTGGCGGTGGTGTCACCGTCCGACGTTGCCCGGGCGGGGCTGGTCCGGCTGGTGTCCAACCTGCCGGGCCTGCAGGTGAGCCTCGAACTCGCCTCCGTCGCGCGGCTCGTCGCCCTCCCGTCCGGTCCTCCCCTGGCCATCGTCGACATCACCGGGCTCCGGCGCGCTCCCGTGCACGACCACCTCTGGTCGGTGCTGCCGCGACAGACCCGGGTGGTGCTGGTGTGCCGACCGGACGTGCGGCTGTCGCTGCCGGACGCGATCAGGGCCGGCGTGCGCGCGATGATCCTCGCCGACGAGGCCGAGCGGGACCTGCGGATGGCCACCGAGACAGCAGCTCTGGACAGTGTCTACATCGGTCCGGGGCTGGTCGAGGCCGTCTGCGGTCCGCTCAGTCCCGGCCCGGTTCATCTGGCCGAGCGGGAGATCAAGGCGTTGCGGCTGGTCGCCTGCGGGCTGAGCAACGTGATGATCAGCGAGCGGATGGGCGTGACCGAGTCGACCGTCGGCACGTACCTGAAGCGCATCCGGGCGAAGCTGAACGCCGCCAACAAGGCCGAACTCACCCGCCGGGCGATCGAACTGGGGTACGTCTCGCCACACCGGTAGGACAGCCAACAACGCAGCGGGCCCGGCAGGATGCCGGGCCCGCTGCGTGGTGCGGGTGGTGTCAGCGTTGCAGGGTGAGCAGGCCGGGCCGGTACGGCAGGAGGCCGTAGTCGACGCCGTTGGAGGAGGGCGATCGGCCTTGGTAGAGCAGTTGGAGGTTGCAGGGGTTGACGGTGAAGGTCTGGTCGGCGCTGGTGCGGATCAGCTCGCCGTGGCTGATGTCGTTGGTCCAGGTGGCGCCGCTGTTGGCCTTGCCGGCGAAGGGGTTGCTCTCGGTGGCGGCCTGGGGGGTCCAGGTGCCGTTGAGGCTGGTGGCGGTGAAGGAGCGGAAGTAGCGGCCCTGGCTGCCGATGGCTTCGACGATCATGAGGTACTTGTTCTGGCCCTGGAGTTTGTAGACCTGGGGTGCTTCGAAGAGGTTGTTGGTGGTGTCGCTCATGATGGTGGTGTAGCTGGAGCCGAAGCTGGCGGGGAAGTTCCCGATGGGCATGCTGGCGCGGTAGATCTTGCCGTTGTCGCCGGCGAAGAAGAGGTACAT
>NZ_JBEXUR010000003.1:0-590342 GCF_040614415.1 Micromonospora sp. NPDC005979
AGCTTCTTCGGCCCCTGCGGCCGGCGATCCCCACGGATCTCGAACACTGCAACCCCTGATCAGGTCAGGCGTTGCAACGATCCCTAGAACCCAAGGCGTTAGTAAGGGGCCCTTCCTTCACGCTCACGGTCAGCCGGCCCGGTGCGCCTGGATGGCCCGGCGGCGGGCCAGGCGGTGCTCGCGGCGGATCTCCGCCTCCCGGTACCGGCGTTCGTCGTCCGGCGTCTCCGGCAGCACCGGGCGGACCGTGCGCGGCGCGCCGCCGACGTCCACCCCGACGAAGACCAGGTACGCCGTGGCGACCCGGACCGGCGCGTCCTCGGCCGAGTCCCACCGCTCGGCGACCACCCGCACCCCCACCTCCATCGAGGTCTGCCCGGTCCAGTTGACCTGGGCGTGCGCGTGCACCAGGTCACCGACCCGGACGGCCTCGGAGAAGACGATCTCGTCGATCGCCGCGGTGACCGCCGTCCCGCCGCTGTGCCGGGCGGCAGCGGCGCCGGCCACGTCGTCGACGAACTTCATCAGGACCCCGCCGTGGACGGTTCCGTAGAGGTTGACGTCCACCGCAGTCATGATCTTGCTGAGGGTGACGCGGGAGTACGACGTCGGCTTGCCGGTCGGAGCGGCGGAGAGGTGCTCGGTCATGCCGGAAACGGTACGGTGCGCGGATGCGACATCTCTGGAGCTTCCTCGCCGGGTTGGTGGTGGCACCCATCACGTGGGTGCTTGTCACACTCGGGCAGGACGGGTCGAGCCGGACGGTCGACCGCTGGGTGGAGATCGGCACCTTCAACACCGCCAACCTGATCGAACCGGCCGTGTACCTCGGTGTCGGCGGTGTCCTGCTCGGGCTGCTCGGCACACTGCGTTTCTCGCCGGCGGGGCCACTGCTGGCCGGGCTTCTGCTGGTCACCCCGTACATCGGGATGTTCGTTGCGCCGTTCGAGGTGCGCGACGCCATCCCGCACGAGTGGAAGGTGTTCGGTGACCCGCTGCCGCTGCGGCTGCCGGTCGAGAACGGCACGCTCTTCCTGATCGGTCTACTGCTGCTGATGGCGACGTTCAGCGGTCAACGCTGGCGGCGGTGGCCACAGCCGGTGACCGTACCGGCCGCCACCCCGGCGCCGGCGGACGCACCACGCGGCGACGACTTCACCCTGACCGATTGGTCGTCGTCCGAACCGGCGGAGCGCGACACCGCGCCGCTGACCCTGGGCTACCCGGCCGACCCGACGCCGACCGAGCCGCTGCCCCGCCGGGTGGGCGGCGAATCGCCGTGGTCCGCGCCGCCGCGCGGTCAGTCGCGGCCCGAGGACACCACCGAGATCCGCTGACCGTCGGGCGGGCCGGAAACCCGGCCCGCCCGACCAGACCCGCGCGAGCGCGCCTAGTGCACGGCGACGGCCAGGTCCGGGTCGACCGCGCCGAGGGTGGCGCGGGGCACGACCAGGACCATGACCGCCAGCGCCGCGGCCATGCCGCCCGCGATGACGATCGCCATCGGTACGCTCCCCGTCCCGAACAGGCCGGCCAGGGGCGCGGACAGCGCGCCGACGCCGAACTGGACGGCGCCGAGCAGTGCCGCTGCCGTACCGGCGGCCTCGCTGTGCCGGCTCATGGCCAGCGCCGGCGCGTTCGGCAGGGCCAGACCGGCCGCGGCCAGCACCAGCCACAGCGATGCGAGCAGGGTGGCCAGGCCCCCGATGCCGGTGGCGGCGAACAGCACCAGCAGCAGACCGGCCGCCGTCCCCGCGATGAGGGCCAGGACGAGGATCTGCTGTGGCGTGTAGCGCCGCAGCAGCCGGACGTTGAACTGGGTGGCCCCGATCAGGCCCACCGCGCCGGCGCCGAAGGCCAGGCCGAACTGCTGCTCGTCGAGGCCGTACTCCCGCTGGAGGACGAAGGACGACCCGGAGACGTACGCGAACAGCGACGCCATGGCCAGCCCGGCGACCAGCACCAGACCGACGAAGGCCCGATCGCTCACCAGTCCTCGGTAGTCCCGCAGGGTCGCCGCGACACCACCGTGCCGGCGGCGTGACACGTCGAGGGTCTCCGGCAGCTTCATGGCCGCGACGACGATCAGCGACGCGCCCAGTACGGCCAGCGCCGCGAACACGCCGCGCCACTCGGTCCAGCGCAGCAGCCCGCTGCCCAGCGTCGGCGCGAGGACCGGGGCGAGACCCATGACCAGCATCAACCGGGAGAAGATCCGCGCGAACGACGCGCCGCTGAACAGGTCGCGGACGACGGCCGTGGCCACCACGGTGGCGGCGGCGACGCCGAGGCCCTGCAGGACGCGTAGAGCGCCGAGCACGGCGATGTTGGGCGCGACGACGCACAGTACGGACGCCACGATGTGCGCGGCGAGGCCGGCGAGCAGCGGCAGGCGTCGGCCGACCACGTCGGAGACCGGCCCGATCAGCAACTGGCCCAGCGCGAGGCCGACCAACGTGCCGGTGAGCGTCAACTGCACGGCGGTCTCGGTGGTCTGCAGGCCGGTCGTGATGGCCGGCAGCGCCGGCAGGTACATGTCGATGGTCAGGGGGCCGATGGCGATCAACGCACCGAGCACGAGCACGAGTTGCGCGCGTTGGCGGTTGGTCATCAGGTCGCCGGGCAGCGCGTCCTGCTCGGGGGTGGTCTTCGCCAACTTGATCTCTCTCCGGGTGCGGAAGCGCCGTCATCGAGGTCGACGAGGCCAGGGCGGGGTGACTCTCCCGGCTGCAACGCCATGGAGGTGGATCAAGATTCCCGCGCGGGGCTCACGTACCCGGGGAGCAGGCCCGCACCGGGTCGATCAGGCCCCGGTCCCCGGGCCACCCCCGCCCACTGGTAGCCGTCGTCTGCCGATCGAGGAATTCAATATCATTCCCTACTTTGGACGACTTACCGAGACAAGGGAGCGGCATGGCTCGGCACGAGCGGCCCGTAGATCCGACCGCTGGACCGTTGTCGTCTTTCGCCCATGAGCTACGAAAGTTACGCGTCGAAGCCGGCAACCCCACCTACCGGCGATTGGCCGAGATCGCCGGCTACAGCGCCTCGACCCTCTCCGCCGCGGCCAGCGGAATCCGGCAACCCAGCCTCGACGTGCTGCTCGCGTACGTCGGGGCCTGCGGCGGGGACACCGCCCAATGGAGGCAGCGTTGGCTCGAACTGGACGAGGAGCTGCGGCCCGCCGGTTCGGCCGGCGCACCAGCCGACCCGGCGAGGGCAGAAACACCGGCCGAACCGATCGCCGCGCCCCTCGCGGAGTCACCATCCGCGGTGACTGCTGGGGATATACCCGCCCCGGCTACCGGTGAGCCAACCGGTGCCAGCGGCGCAGCCGGACCGGCCCACAACCGGCCCGCGAGCCCCCCGCGGCACCGGAAACTCCGACGGCGACTGGTGCTGGCGGCGGTGGCGGTCGCCGGCCTCGCCGGTACGGTCGCCGTGGTGCCGATGACCCAGCTGAAATGGCCGGCCAGCGGGGCGACGGCGGCGGCTGGCACGACGACCACCACAGCCTGCCCGGCGACCACCACGGACGCCGCCTTCACCGCCGTCACGTACGGCAGTGGCGTGCATGTCCGGGGCGAGCCCCGCCGCGACCAGGGCATCCTCTACACCATTCCGCCCGGCTGCGTGATCGGGCTCACCGGCTACTGCCTGGGTGAGCGGATCGCCGACTCCACCTCCCAGACCCCCGACATCCGCTGGTTCACCCTGGCCGACGGTGGGCTGATCGCCTCCGGGGTGGTGCACGGCAACCCACCCCCGGGCCTGGAACCGTCCCGCTGCCGGGGCGACCTACCCGGGCCGGCCGCGATCGCCCTGGCGATCGCCCCCGATCTGACCGGCCCGGGTGGGTGGCGGCTCAGCGCGACCGGCACGCACGTGGAGATCGTCGGCTTCGCCGCCTACTACGCGGACGACCCCGCGCTGCCGGCGGAGCGCCGCTGGCACCAGATCGGAATGACCGGATTGGCCGCCCCGCCGTTCGACCTCGTCTGGAAGCTCGACCGCCTGTCCGCGCAACCCGGATCCACTGCCGAAATCCCGGTGGCCGCGGTCGCCTGTCTCGGCGGTGGCGCGCCGACCGACGTGCTCGACGTGCGGGTGGCCCGCCCCGACGGCTCCAGCGCCGCCGAGGCCCTGCCGCTCGCCGCCGACCAGCGGCTCGCCGCCCGCCGTACCGCCTGCCTCTACCCCTGACGGGGGCGTACGCGGACGGACACCACCGGTGGCCCGGCGGGACGGATCCCACCGGACCACCGGTTCGGCGTCACCGAACTCAACAGCCCTGGCGACCGGAGTGGATCCAGTAGGTGGTGCCGGCCCAGTCCATCTCGCCGTACGCGTCGACGCAGTTGTTCGCCGTGCCGGTCACCCCGCGCGGACCGGCGTAGTACAGGTAGTCGGCGTTGTCCTTGGTGGAGATCGCGGTGGCGGTGCACGAGCCGGTGCCGGAGGTCTCCGCGCACCGGGCGATCTGCACGGAGGTCCGCGCCGAGGAGCCGTACGCCGCGCCGCGGTGGTACATGCAGGCGCTGTTCGTGCCGCCGTTGGTGCTGTTGTAGTAGATGACCAGCTCGGCAACGGGCTTGCTCGGCGGGTACGCGTAGCTGTAGGTGATCGTGCCCGAGCAGGCCACCGCCGCCTGCGACGGGGCTGCCGTGCCGACCAGGACCGTGCCGAAGGTCAGCAACGCCAGCAGCGCTCCGAACGCCTTGCGCAGCATCATGACTTCCACTCCTTTGGGACGGGGTTGGTTGAGAGCCGTCCCGCCGTCAACTTCTACGGAAGAGCGAAGTTGATCGCCGCTGACGACGGCGCCGATCAATCAATCCCGCACAACGCCGAACAACCCGCGTGCCGGGTCGCCGGGCCGGCTGATCGGCGCTGTCAGCCCTTCAGGAGTTGCCGCGCCATGACGATCCGCTGCACCTGGTTGGCGCCCTCGTAGACCTGGGTGATCCTGGCGTCCCCAGCACCCGCTCGACGGGTAGTCCTGCGGGCAGCCGTAGCCGCCGAGGAGTTGCACCGCCTCCGTGGTGATCTCCATGGCGGCGTCGGACGCGAAGCACCTGGCGGCCGCGCCGAAGTGGGTCAGGCGGCACGGGCGTGAGTGCTCCTCTCGCGCTACAGCGCCATTGAGGCCTCGCACGATTCCCACCGGTCGGAGTCGCCCCGAGTCGGGGAAGGCATCGGGATCAACGGAGTCGCGATTTTCGCTCAATGCAAATCCCATTTTCGGTCGAGCACCATCAGCCGCAGGTCGACTACAGAGCGCGATATTCGCGTTTTCACCGTCACGTGCCCGAACGGACCCTCTATTGTGGCCGAACGGTGGAATAGATACAGCTCAGGGCTATGAGTCGATCATGCGCGCAGATTCCACGAGCATCCCCATCTACATTCCGCCCCTCCACAGAGAGTTATATGCGGAATGGCCACTACGGATGCGTGAGGCGAGAATGATCGATCAATTGCGAGGGCTTGTTCCCGACAGCTCGACCGCAGTGGTTCTGGGACTGGTGGCCGGGGCGGTGATCGGGCTGGTCCGCGCCTACCTCCGGCACCGCACCCGACTCCACGCGGAGCGGGAGCTGTCCGCACGGACAGCGGCCCGGACGGCCGGCTTGATCACCCTGGTCAGCGGTCGCCACGAGAACATCACGGTCGACGAGCGGGACCGTGACGGGCACCGCGTCGTGGAGCTGCGTGGACCTCGACAGAGCAGCGACGAGGAGGCGGCGTGAACCGGAACAGTTCTGCCGCGGCCCGCGCCGCGACCCGCTCGCCCGAACCCACCCCGGCCGAGCTGGAGGCGTCCTTCACGGCCTTCTGCGACGACAACTTCCTGCGGGTCGAGCGCTTCCTGCGCGCCCGCTGCGCCAATCGGGACCTGGTGGACGAGGCAGTCCAGGAGACGTTCATCACCACTCGGGCCAAGTGGGCGCAGATCCGCACCTTCGAGAAGCCCCTCGCCTGGGTGCTCAAGACGGCGCGGCACAAGCTCCAGGGGCAGCAGAGCCGGCGCACCCGGACCAGCACGACCACGACGAACCTGGACGAGGTGCCCCCCGAGTTCCTCACCCAGCCGACCGACCCTCGGGAGGCGGACGAGTTGCTCGTCGCGTGGCTGCAGCAACTGCCGCCCCGGCAGGCGGAGGTGTTCGTCCTCTTCTTCGACGGCTGGCGGGACCTCGACATCGCCAGGATGCTGGGTCTCGCCCACACCACCGTTCGCGCCTACAAGCAGCAGGCGCGTCAGCATCTGCAGCGCCTCGCGGAACAGGCCGGTTTCAACAAGCCAACGGGGAGGTCATCGTGAACCTCGACGACGTCCTGGAACTCGCGGCCGAACGTGCTCCCACCCCCCTCGAACGCGCGCGCGCCCGACGCGCCAGCCGGCAGATCCAGCAGGCCTACGCCCACGCGGTGACGGCCGGGCGGGATCTCGTCGTGGACGTCGACCCGCACGACCCGCTGAACGCCGACGCCGACGCCGACGAAGCCGCCCGGATCGCCCGCGCGGCCCAGCTGGCGAAATTGGGCACCATCACCTGGATCTCCGCCACCGGAGAGATCTCCTGGTCCGACGAGATGTCGCTGATCCTCGGCTGCGCCCCCGGCACGATCCGACCCTCCGCCGATCTGCTCTTCGAGCTGGTCCATCCCGAGGACGCGCAGGCCGTTCGTCGGGCCATCCACCTGGCGTGGCGGGAGCAGACGGTCAAGGAGACGACGTACCGGGTGGTCCGACCGGACGGAGCGACCAGGTACGTGCACTGCTACATCGAGGTCCTGATCGACCGGTTCGACCGGCCGCACGGCATCATCGGCACCGGTCAGGACGTCACCGACCTGGAGCTGGCCCGCCAGGAGCGGGACCGGCTCGCCCGCCGGTGCGAGACCGCACGCACCGAACTGATCAGCCGCGACCCGGCCACCGGCCTGCTGACCCGCCCCCGCTTCGCCGACGAGGTCGACCGGACCCAACGCGGCGGGTCGGGCGCCCTGCTCGTGGTGGCCGCCGAGCCACTGAACCTACCGACCTCCGGGCACGACCACGCGACCCAGGATCGACTCGCCGCCGCGATAGCCGGTGTGGTGAAGAACGTGGCCCGCCGAACCGCCGTGTGCGGGCTCGTCGGCCCGGGCGAGTTCGGCGTGCTGCTGCAGAACACCACGATGAGGTCGGCCACGACCATCGCGGAGAGCATCATCGACAGCCTGCGCGGTCACTCGTTCGTCGTCGGCCAGGACCGGGAACGGGTACGCCTCGACGCCTGGGGCGGTCTCGTCCGGTACCAGGACGGCGACGACAGCAGCGGCTTCGACCTGCTGGTGGACGCGGAGAGCGCGTGGCGACAGGCCAAGCGGGAGCAGGTGCCACTGACCGTGCTGCGACAGCCGGCCCGTCCCGAGGACCGGCAGGAGACCTGCCGGAGCCGAATCCGGGCGGCGGTCGCCGGCAACAGTTTTATGCTCTACGCCCAGCCGATTCTCGACCTCAGCCTCAACCAGATCACCCGCCAGGAGATCCTGCTCCGCGTACTCGACGGCACGGGCCAGCCGGTACCGCCGTCGGCGTTCCTGGACGTCGCCGAACGGGTCGACGAGATCTGGCCGATAGACCGCTGGGTCATCGACCACACCATGGAGCTGATCGCCCACGGACCACGAACCTCGCACTACCAGGTGAACGTGTCGGGCCGGTCGCTCGGCGATCCGCACCTGTTGGAGCATGTCCACGAGGTCATGAAACGGCACGCCATCGACCCCTCCCAGGTCACCTTCGAGATCACCGAGACGGCGCTGATCGGCAACCTGACGCAGGCGATCGACTTCGCCTGCGGAATCCGGGACATCGGCTGTCGGCTGGCCCTGGACGACTTCGGCTCCGGATACGGCACGTTCACCCACCTGAAGTACTTCCCGATCGACCTGGTGAAGATCGACGGCGACTTCATCAGCAAGATCGAGGAGTCCCGTCCCGACCAGGTGATCGTCCAGTCCTTCGTCGACATGTGCCGGGGGTTGGGGATCCGGACCGCCGCCGAGTTCGTCCAGAGCGAGGCCACCCTGCGCCTGCTGCGCGACTACGGGGTGGACTTCGCCCAGGGCTACGCCGTCGGCAAGCCGACCCCGGTCGGCAACCCGCACCGGGCCCTGCTGGACTCCGCCGGGATCGAGACGGCCGGGCTGGGCGCCGCGTTGCGAACGGCGATCGGATGACCGACCGCGCCGGCCGCACCGGCGACCGTCGCGGGACGGATCGGCAGCGCCCCCGGCCGCCCCGGCCGGGGCGCGGACAGGCCGGGGCGCGGACAGGCCGAGGCGCGGACAGGCCGAGGCGCGGACAGGCCGGCCAGGGGCCCGAGGTAGGGCCTAGACGACGTTGGCGAGGAGTTGACGGGCCATGACGATCCGCTGCACCTGGTTGGTGCCCTCGTAGATCTGGGTGATCTTGGCGTCCCGCATCATCCGCTCGACCGGGTAGTCCCGGGTGTAGCCGTAGCCACCCAGCAACTGCACCGCGTCGGTGGTGATCTCCATGGCGGCGTCCGAGGCGAAGCACTTGGCCGCCGCGCCGAAGTAGGTCAGGTCGGCGTCGCCCCGCTCGGACTTGCCGGCGGCGGCGTACGTGAGCTGCCGGGCTGCCTCCAGCTTCATGCCCATGTCGGCGAGCATGAACTGGATGCCCTGGAACTCGGCGACCGCCTTGCCGAACTGCCGGCGCTCGGCGACGTACCCCTTGGCGTAGTCGAGCGCGCCCTGCGCGATCCCGACGGCCTGCGCGGCGATGGTGACCCGGGTGTGGTCCAGGGTCTTCATGGCGGTGGCGAAGCCGGTGCCCTCCGCGCCGATCATCCGATCGGCGGGGATCCGCACGTTGTCGAGGTAGACCTCGCGGGTCGGCGAGCCCTTGATGCCGAGCTTCTTCTCCGGCGCGCCGAAGCTCACGCCCGGATCCGACTTCTCGACCACGAAGGCCGAAATGCCTCGGGAACGCGCAGCGGGGTCGGTGACGGCGAAGACGGTGTAGAACTCGGAGACACCGGCGTTGGTGATCCACCGCTTCACGCCGTTGAGCACCCAGTGATCCCCGTCACGCACCGCGCGGGTGGTCATCGACGCCGCGTCGCTGCCGGCCTCCGGCTCGGAGAGGCAGTACGAGAACATGGCATCGCCCGCCGCGACCGGCGTCAGGTAGCGGCGCTTGATCTCCTCGGAACCGGACAACAGCAGCGGCATCGTGCCAAGCTTGTTCACCGCCGGGATCAGCGACGAGGACGCGCAGGCGCGCGCCACCTCCTCGATCACGATGGCGGTGGCCAGGGCGTCCGCGCCCGCGCCGCCGTACTCCTCGGGGACGTGCGGCGCGTGGAAGTCGGCGGCCCGCAGCGCGTCGTAGGACGCCTTCGGGAACTCCCCGGTCTCGTCGGCCTCGGCGGCGTGCGGCGCCACCTTGGCGGCGCAGACCTCCCGGACCGCCTCCCGGATCGCCTCGTGCTCCTCCGGCAACCGGTAGACGTCGAACGACTCCCCTGCGGCCATGTCGGCCCCTCCCCTTCACCGCTATCATGCGCAGTCTGTGGCCTCCCCTGACCGCCGACCGCGCAGACTGAAGGATAGCGACTGCAGTTCAGGTGATGTTACCGGCGCGTAGGTATGGGCATGACGGAGCACCCGCGCCGCTGGGCGATGATGGAAGGCAGACAGTGAGCCACCCCTCCGGTGCCCGCCCAGGCGCCGCAGCAGAATGCGACGCGACGACGCGCCGCCAGTGCGAGCGGAGAAGACAGGCGTGACGATCCCCTACCCCACCATCCAGCCGACCCCCGCCATCGCCGCGGTGACGCCGCCCTCGGGCGCGTCTCGGCCGCGGGTGACGTTCCTGGGGACCGGTTACCTCGGTGCGACGTACGCCATCTGCTACGCCGAGCTGGGCTACGAGGTGCTCGGCTTCGACGTCGACGCGGACAAGATCGCGATGCTGAACGCCGGCGAGGTGCCGATCCACGAACCCGGCCTGGACGAGCTGCTCAAGCGCAACCTCGCCGCCGGCCGGCTGCGGTTCTCGACCGACATCGCCGAGACCGCCGACTTCGGTGACGTGCACTTCATCTGCGTCGGCACCCCGCAGCGGGCCGACGGAATGGGCGCCGACCTGTCGTACGTCGAGGCGTCGGTGACCGGCCTCGCCCAGCACCTGACCCGCAAGGCGCTCATCGTGGGCAAGTCGACCGTGCCGGTGGGCACCGCCGAATGGGTCGAGCAGCTCGTCGGCAAGCACACCCCGGACGACCTGGGCGTCGAGGTGGCGTGGAGCCCCGAGTTCCTCCAGGAGGGCTTCGCCGTCGACGACGTGCTGCGACCCAACCGGATCGTGGTCGGCGTCAAGAGCGAGTGGGCCAACGGCATGCTCTACGCCGCGCACAAGGGCGTCTTCGACCTGGCCGCCACCGAGGACCGCGAGGTGCCCCTGGTGGTCACCGACTTCGCCACGGCCGAGCTGGTCAAGGTCGCGGCGAACGCCTTCCTGGCCACCAAGATCTCCTTCATCAACGCCATGGCCGAGGTCTGCGAGGCCAGCGGCGGCGACGTCACCCAGCTCGCTCGCGCCATCGGGTACGACCCCCGCATCGGCAACCGTTTCCTCCAGGCCGGCCTCGGCTTCGGTGGCGCCTGCCTGCCCAAGGACATCCGCGCCTTTCAGGCCCGCGCTCAGGAGCTGGGCGCGGGCGAGGCGCTGCGCTTCCTGCACGAGGTCGACCTGATCAACCTGCGTCGCCGCACCCGCGTGCTCCAGCTCGCCGCGGACCTGCTCGGCCGCCGCTCCGGGCCGGCCGGTCCGGACTTCTCCGGCACCCGCATCGCCGTGCTGGGCGCGACCTTCAAGCCCAACACCGACGACGTCCGCGACGCCCCGGCGCTCGCCGTCGCCGCGCTGCTGCAGAAGGCCGGGGCCGACGTCCACGTGTACGACCCGCAGGGCACCGAGAACGCCCGCCGCGCGGTGCCCGAGCTGACCTACGAGCCCGGGATCAACGAGGCGGTCGCCGACGCCGACCTGGTCTGCGTCCTCACCGAGTGGGCGGACTTCCGCAACGCCGACCCGGTCGCCCTGGGCGAGCTGGTCCGCGGCCGCAAGGTCGTCGACGGGCGCAACTGCCTCGACTCGGCACTGTGGACCCAGGCCGGCTGGGAGTACCGGGGCATGGGCCGCCCCTGACGATCCACCACTCACCGGCCGGCCGCGAAGCGCTCCACGCGGCCGGCCGGTGATGTTGTTTGCCCCGGACCCGCCGTCAAGTGTCGAAATCCGCGCCAGCTTTGGGCATGCTGCGACAGTGGGAGTCCACAGTGCGGCGGGTGGAGGGGTGTCGTGGCGACCTTTCAGTGCTCCTCGTGCGGCCGGGAGATCAAACCGGCCGTGCACTGCCCGCACTGCGGGGCCGAACAGCCGCAGTGGGTGGAACATCTGGCGGACATCGAGCGCTCGATCGCGGAGATGAAGAGGCGCGACGCCGCCATCGCCAGCGAGCAGCGGCAGATCGCCGCCAAGATGCAGGCCGCGCTCTTTCAGCGGGACATCCTCGCTCACGCCGGTGAGGAGCGGATCAAGCAGGCCACCCGGCCCCGCCGGGTGCTGCGCCGCCGGCCCGGCCGCCGTCCGCCGACGGCCAGCCCCGGCACCGGCGCGCCGCCGCCCCGGGTTCCACGCCAGGGCACGCCGCCCGTTCCGGAGGACCCGCCGCCCCCGCCCCGGCCGTCCTGGCTGGACGCCGACGATCCCGAACACCCGCCGGAGGCGTCCAGCCGGGAGGTGCAGAACATCCCGCTCGGGCTGGGCGCGCTGCTGCTCGCCGTGGCCGCGGTGGTCTTCGCCGCGGTGGCGACCAGCTCGATGGACGCGCTGGCCCGCCTCGGCGTCCTGCTGCTCGCCACGGCGCTGATGCTGCTCGCCCCACCGGCGCTGGTGCGACGCGGGCTCACCTCCACCGCGGAGACGATCTCGGCGGTGGGTCTGCTGCTCGTGCCGCTGGCCGGCTACGCGCTCTGGGCGGTGGACCGGATCGGCAGCGGCACCTCGGGCGCGGTCTTCGCCGGGTTGATCTTCGCGGCCACCGCCGCCGTGTCCGTCGGATACGCGGCCTGGACGGGTCTGCGCGCACCGCGCTTCGCGACCGTGGTCGCCGCGCAGCCGGTCCTGCCGCTGCTCGCGTACGACCGGATCACCGGGCCGGGTGGCTGGGCGCTGGTGCTGACCCTGGTGGCCCTGCTCGACCTCTGGTTGGCCCGCTCGCCGATCGTGGTGGAGCGCGCCGTCGGGCAGGACCTGCCGCAGCCGGCCCCGCCCTCGACGACGCCCCGGCAACGCGACGCCGAGGCCCGACCCGAGGGCGACCCGGAGGAGGCCGGCGAGGTGGTCGACGTTGGCGCGGGCGCCGCCGACACCCCGTCCGCCCGACCGGTGCCCGGACTGCGCGAGCTGACCTGGTCGCTGCACGCGGTGGCCGTCGCGGTCGCCCTGGCGTACGCGGTCACCGCGCTGCTGCGGGCACGGGCCGTGCCGACGGCGACCGGCGCCGGGCTGGTGCTGCTGCTGGCCGCCGCCGTCGGGCTGGCCGGCGCGCTGGTGCTGCGCCGCCCACCGCTGCCCGACGTGGCGGCCGGCATCGTCACCCTGGCCGTGATCGGCGCGTTCGGCCGGGTCGCCTCCGTGGCCCTGCCCGGCCAGGCGTTGCTGCTGATCGCGGCGGTGATCACGGCGACCGGCCTCGCGGTACGCGCGATCCCCGAGGCCGCCCGCCGTGGCCCACAGATCGCCTCGGCGGTAGCGCTCACCGTCAGCGGGCTGGTGGTCGCCGGAGGAGCCCTGCGGGCCGGCGTCGCCCCCGTCCGGGCGGCACTGCCCGCCTGGGACGCCGACCTGGACCGGCACGCCGCCGAGCTGGCCGCCGCCGTCGGCCCCACCACATGGCAGCTCGCCGCCGCCGCGTTCCTGCTCACCATCGCCGCGATGCTGGCCCTGCCACCGGAGATCCGCCGCGAGTTCGCGGTCGCCGGAGCCGCGCTGACGGCGCTCGCCGTGCCGGCGTCGTTCGGCCTCGGTTGGGCGGCCGCCCCCTGGCCGATGGTGGTCACCGCGATCGGCATCGGCGTCATCGGCCTCTCCGCGCGTACCTCCCGGGCCGCCCTGGCCCACGGAGTCGGCGCCGCCGTGGTGGGCCTGTTCGGCGCGGGCGCCGGCCTGTCCCGGCCCGCGCTCACGGCCGCGGTCCTGCTCGCCCTCTTCGCGGCCGGCGCGCTGGTCGCGCTGGCGCCCCGGGTCCGGATCGCCTCGGCCGCCGCCGAGACGGTCACCGACTGGGCCGCCGGAGGCGCGGCCTTCGCGCTGCCCGGTGCGGTGGCCGCGTTCGTGGCCGCCACCGTCCCCGTCGACGAGACTCCCACCCCGGCCAGCCTGCGCGAGGCGACCGTCCCGGTGCTCGCCGCGAGCTTCCTGGCCGTCTGCGTGACCCTCGGGTACGCCGCGATGGTGCAGGTCTCCCAGCGGCGCATCCCGGTGCCCCTGTCGGTCGGCACCGGGATGGGCGCGCTCGTCGTCACCGCCGCCGCCTTCGGCGCGCCCGGTGCCACCGTCGCCGACGCGTGGGTCGGGGCGCTCCTGCTGATCGCCGCGGTGCTGCTCTTCCTGGCCCCCTCGATCGACGCCGGCCGCCGCTCCGACCTCACCCTGGACGGCTCGGACCTGGCCGCCGCGGCGGTGACCACCGCACTGATCGCCACGATGGTGCGGATCGCCGCGGTTCTCGCCCCGGGTGGGCAGTTGGCGGTGGCCGCCGGCCTGGTCCTGGTCGTCGCCGTGGCCGCCCGCGCCATGCCCGAGGAGTGGCGACGCGGCCCGATCCTCGGCATCGCCGTCGGCGGCGTACTCATCGGGGTGCTCGCCGGTTGGACGGCGCTGCGCGGTGGTGTGGGCGTGCTGGCCACGCCCGGGCCGATCTGGAACGGCGACCTGAGCAACTGGCCGGCGGCGCCGACCGGCGGCTCGACCTGGCAGGCGCCGATCGCGCTGCTGCTGCTGGCCGTCGCCGCCGGCGTCCTGCTGCCACCGCCCTGGCGCTGGGACGCGTCCGGCGTGGCCGTGGTGCTCGCCACCATCGGCGCGCCGGCCGCGTTCGACCTGCCCTGGTGGTCGCCGGTGCTGGTCGGGGCCATGGTCGCCACCGTCTTCGGGATGGCGGCGGTGGCCACCGAGGAGCCCCGGGCCGGGCTGTCCCGGGCCACCGTGGCCGGAGTGGTCGCGTTGCACGGGGCCGGCGCCGGCCTGGTCCGCCCGTGGACCACCGCGCTCGCGCTGGGCAGCATCGCGCTGATCGGCGTCGTCGTCGCCACGCTGGCACGCGTCCTCGCCCGGCCCCGGGTGACCGACCTGGAGACCGAGGGCATGCCGCCGCACCTGGCGCAGATCGGCGGCGCGGCGGCCGGTGCCGCGCTGCTGGCGTTGCCCGGCGCGGTGGCGGCGCTGGCCGTCGAGTTCCAGCACTCGGCGCAGGTGGTGCTGACCGCCGCGCTGGCCGCGTCGAGCCTCGGTCTCGCCGGGGTGGCCGCCGTACGCCGGCACGTGCCGCAGTACCTGCCCTGGGTCAGTGTGGCCGTGGTCGGCGGTGCGAGCATCAGCGCCGTCGCCGCCATCCCGACCGGCCTGCCCGTCGGGGTCTACGCGGCCGCCGCCGCGCTGCTCGGTGTCCTCGCCGAGCTGATCCGCGCGGCGACCGTGCCGCCCACCGCCGCCGCCCAGCCGGTCCGCCGTTGGGCGGTGCTGCTGGACGGGGCGCTGCGCCGGCTGCCGGACGACCCGGATCGGCGGCGGTGGCGGGTCAGCCCTTCCGCCGGCGCGCTCGCGGCCGCCGCCCTGCCGACCGCCCTGGCCCTCGTCTCGATCGCGCCCGCGCTGGTCTTCGCCCTGGTCGAGCCGCAGCGCACGTTGAACCGGATCTGGCAGGGTCCGCCGCCGGAACTGCGCACCCCGCCGTCGGACCTGGTCAATCCGACCCACGTGCTGACCGCGCTGCTGCTCACGGCGACGGCGGCCCTGGCCGCCACCGGTTTCAGCGGCGGACGGCGGTCCCGTGCCGTACCGGTGGTGCTTCCCGGCGCGGCCGTCACGCTGCTGATCGCGCCCATCGCGCTGGGCCTTGGGTGGCGGGCGAGCACCCTCGCCGCGCTGTCCGTGTTCACCATCTCCATGCTCGGTCTCGCCCTGACCCCGCCGCCGCCGCTCGTCGAGCCGGCCCGTTCGCTGCGGCTGGCCCGGGTGCTCGTGTTCGTCATCGGTCTGGCCGCCGGTGGCGCCGGCCTGGCCGGCAGTCTCGCCGAGCGGCAACTGACCCTGTTCACCCTCGGCGGCGCGGTAGGCGTGGGCGCGGTGGCGGCCCTGTTCGGCACCACCCAGCGCGCCCGGATCCTCGGCTGGCTGTTCGCCTCGATCATGGCCCAGCTCTTCGTGCTCACCGCCGGCCTGGTCGCCGGGCTGGCAGCGGTCTGGTCCGCGTTCGGGGTGCTCGCCGTCGGGGCGGTCCTCCAGGTGCTCGCGGCGACCCTGCCTCAGCTGCGCCGTCCCGAGGCGCAGCGCGAGGCGGCCACCGTGCAGTGGACCGGGTACGCCGCGGCCCTGATCGCGCTGGCGCTCGCCTTCGACTCTCCACGGCACATCGCCGCCCTGCTGGCCGCCTGGGGCGCCGTCCTCGGGGTGGCGGCGACCCGGCCCGGCCGGCGGCCCGTGGAGCGCCGGATCCTCTTCTGGGCTGTGGTGTTCTGCGAGATCACCGCCTGGTGGATCCTCATGCGCGTCGCCGACGTGGCGCTGCCCGAGGCGTACACGCTGCCCTTCGCCGCGCTGGCCCTGCTGGTCGGCGTGCTGGAACTACGCCACCGGCCGGACCTGAGCAGCTGGGTGGCGTACGGGCCGGCGCTGGTCGCCGCGTTCCTGCCGACCCTGGCGATCGTGCTCGCCACCGAGTCCAGCACGCTGCGGCAGATGCTGCTGCTGCTCGGTGCGGTGGCGGTGCTGATCTTCGGCTCGTCCAGCCGGCAGCAGGCACCGGTGATCGTCGGCGCGTCGGTCACCGCGATCGCCGCCATCCACGCGCTGTTCAGCCTCGGCCCGTGGCTGGTGCTGATCCCCGTGGGGATCCTGCTGCTCGTCCTCGGGGCCAGCAACGAACGCCGTCGTCGCGCCCAGGAACGCCTCCAGACCGCGCTCCGCGGCATGAGGTGAAACCGGAGAGTCACGGCGGCGTGCGTGAGTGGGCACGGTGAGCGTGCCGGGCCCGCCGGGGCTTGCGGCGATCTTGCACTTTCTGTCGTCGCATAGTTGGACAAATGCCGCTTAGCGACCACCGAAAGTGCAAGATCGCGGGGGCGGGAGGGTGCGGGGGTGCGCGGGGTGCGGGGTTAGGGCAGGGTGGCCTGGAGGGCCGCGTCCTTGGTCATGATGAGCTTCTCCAGGTCCTGCTGGTAGGTGGCCATCCGGGTCCGCAGCGTCTCGTCGGACGCGCCGAGGATCCGGACGGCCAGCAGGCCGGCATTGCGGGCGTTGCCGATCGACACGGTGGCCACCGGAATCCCCGCCGGCATCTGCACGATGGACAGCAGCGAGTCCATCCCGTCGAGGTGCTTCAGCGGTACCGGCACGCCGATCACCGGCAACGGGGTCACCGAGGCGACCATGCCCGGCAGCGCGGCGGCGCCACCGGCACCGGCGATGATCACCTTGAGCCCCCGGTCGACCGCGTCCCGGCCGTAATCGATCATCGCGACCGGGGTCCGGTGTGCCGAGATGACCCGCACCTCGTACGACACCTCGAAATCGTCGAGCACCTCGGCGGCGGCCCGCATGGTCGGCCAGTCCGAGTCGCTGCCCATGATCAGCCCAACCGTGGTCACCGGAGTCCTCCTTGGTTCGCGGCCACCCGGGTCACTCGTGCCCCACCTGGAGCCAGCGCACGGCCCGCGCCGCCCGTGCCCGTACGTCGTCCAGGTCGTCACCGAGCACGGTGACGTGCCCGATCTTGCGACCGGGGCGTACCTGCTTGCCGTAGAGGTGCACCTTGGCCCCCGGCTCGGCGGCGAAGAGGTGGTGCAGCCGCTCGTCGATCGACATCCCGTCCGGCTCTCCGCCGAGGACGTTCGCCGACACGACGACCGGCGCGGTCAGCGCGGTGTCGCCCATCGGGTAGTCCAGCACCGCCCGCACGTGCTGCTCGAACTGCGAGGTCCGGGCACCCTCGATGGTCCAGTGCCCCGAGTTGTGCGGACGCATCGCCAGCTCATTGACCACGATCGCGGGTCGACCGGCGTCGTCGCGCACCTCGAAGAGTTCCACGGCGAGCAGCCCGACCACACCGAGCGCGGTGGCCAGGTCGATGGCGAGCTGCTGGGCGGAGACCGCCAACTCCTCGTCGAGACCGGGCGCCGGGGCCAGCACCTCGACGTTGATGCCGTCCCGCTGCACCGTCTCGACCACCGGGTACGCGGCCACCTGGCCGAACGGCGAGCGGGCCACCTGCACGGCGAGTTCGCGGCGCAGCGGCACCCGTTCCTCGACGATCAGCCTGGTGCCGCCGGCGAGCAGCGTCGCGGCCAGCTCGGCGGCCTGGGTGGCGTCGTCCACCATCCAGACGCCGCGACCGTCGTACCCGCCCCGGGCCGCCTTGAGCACCACCGGCCAGCCGATCTGCTCGCCGAACTCGACCAGCTCGGCGGGGTCGCCGACCGGCCGCCAGAGCGGGTTGGGCGCACCCAGCTCGGTGAGGCGTTCCCGCATGACCTGCTTGTCCTGGGCGTGCAGCAGCGCGTCCGCCGGCGGGTACAGGGTCACCCCTTCGGCCGCCAGCGTGCGGATGTGCTCGTTGGGCACGTGCTCGTGGTCGAAGGTGACCACGTCGCAGCCCTTGGCGAAGGTGCGCAGGGCGGCCAGGTCGGTGTGGTCGCCGTACTGGACGTCGGCGGCGACGAGCGCCGCGCCGTCGTCGGGGGCGCTCGCGAGCACACGCAGTGACTGGCCGAGGGCGATCGCGGCCTGGTGGGTCATCCGGGCCAACTGGCCGCCACCCACCATGCCGACAACAGGCAGACCGGTACGGGAATCCATAGCGCGGCCAGCCTACCGGTGCCCGACTCAGCCCAGCTCGGCGACCAGCTCGTCGACGGAGGTGACCGGCCGTTGACAGACGAAACCCCGGCAGACGTACGCGGCGGACCGCCCGTCGACCAACGGCCGGTCGGCGAGCAACGGCACACCGGGCTGGTCCGGAAGGCCGGCGACCACCACCGCTCCGGGCGGGGCGTACCGGTGGGCGGCGGCCACCAGCGGATCGCCGGCCGGGTCGTGGGTCACCACCGCGATCTCGTACGGCCCGGACAGCAACGCCTCGCCGACCGTGGCCGCGTACCCGGCGAAGCGGGCGTGCCGCCCGACGATCGGCGCCACGGTGGCGAGCGCGGCCTCGGCGGCCTCGCGGTAGCGGGTCTGGCCGGTCAGCGCGGAGTACGCGACCAGCCCGGCGACCAGCGCGGACCGCCCCGACGGGGTGGCGTTGTCGGTCGGATCGGCCGGCCGCGCGACCAACCGCTCCGCGTCGTCGGCCGTGTCGTAGTAGGCGCCGCCGGGTGCGGCGAAGCGCTCCAGGGCGGTGTCCAGCAGTTGACCGGCCAGGGTCAGCCAGCGTCCCTCGCCGGTGAGCTGGTGCAGGGCGCAGAACGCCTCGGCCACACAGCCGTAGTCCTCCAGCACCCCGGCCGGCTCGCCGACCCTGCCGTCGCGGGAGACCCGGCGCAGCCGGCCGTCGACGATGTGCACGCTGGCCAGGTGCTCGGCGGCGTCCCGCATCGCGCCGTCGGCGACGATGGTGACGCCCTCCAACAGGTTGGCGCCCTCGTCCCGCTTCTCCAGGGTCAGCGCGGCGACCTGGAGGAATTCGACGATCGCGGTGATCGCCAGGCCGTTCCAGGCGGCCACCACCTTGTCGTCGCGGGCCGGCTGGGGCCGGGTGTCGCGGGCCGCGAGCAGTTGCCCGACCACCCCCTGCCAGCGGGTACGGACCTCGGGCGCGGCGTCGTCGACGTCCCGCGCGAGCTTGAGCACGCTCGTGCCGTGTTCGAAGGTGCCGTCCTCGGTGACGGCGAACAGGTCGGCGGCGAAGCCGCCGTCGTCCTCGCCCAGCGCCTCGACGAGCTGTGCGGGCGTCCAGGCGTAGGTGAGCCCCTCCACGCCCTCGGTGTCGGCGTCCAGCGCGGACGCGAACCCCTCCCCCGGCCGGTGCAGCTCGTCGGCGAGGAACCGGGCCGTGTCCCGGGCGACCCGCCGGGCCAACGGATCACCGGTCAGCCGCCAGAGCTGCGTGTAGACGCGCAGCAGCAGCGCGTTGTCGTAGAGCATCTTCTCGAAGTGCGGCACCGTCCAGTGCGCGTCCACCGAGTATCGGGCGAAACCGCCGGCGAGCTGGTCGTAGATGCCGCCCCGGGCCATCGCCTCGGCGGTGTGCCGCACGATCTCCAGGCTGCGCGGGTCGCCGGTGCGCTGGTGGTGGCGCAGCAGGAAGAGCAGGTTCATGTGCGGCGGGAACTTCGGGGCGCCCCCGAACCCGCCGTTCGTCTCGTCGTACCCACCGGCCAGGTTGCCGGCCGCGGCGTCGAGCAGTGGGCCGTCCAGCGGCGCGGTGGGGCCGCCCACGGCCTGTGCGCCACCGATGGCCTCGACCACGGCGGCGCCCTGGCGCAGCACCTCGTCCCGCTGGTCCCGCCAGGCCGTGGTGACCGACTGGAGCAGGCGGGTGAAGTTGGCGCGCGGGAAGTAGGTGCCGCAGAAGAACGGGGTGCCGTCTCCGGTGGCGAAGACCGTCATCGGCCAGCCGCCCTGACCGGTCATCGCCTGGGTGGCGGTCATGTAGACGGCGTCGACGTCGGGGCGCTCCTCGCGGTCCACCTTGATCGACACGAAGTTCTCGTTCAGCAGGGCAGCGACCTGCTCGTTCTCGAACGACTCGTGCGCCATGACGTGGCACCAGTGGCAGGCCGCGTAGCCCACCGAGATGAGCACCGGTACGTCGCGTCGTTTCGCCTCGGCGAACGCCTCGTCGCACCAGGGCCACCAGTCGACCGGGTTGTCGGCGTGCTGGAGCAGGTACGGCGAGGTCGCGTCGGCGAGTCGATTCACCCGACGACCATAACCACCCGCGCCGGGGCGCGCCGGGCAGTCAGGAGGCGCCGTCGGCGCGCAGGCGGAAGACGTTCGACTCGGCCGAGTCGCGCAGCGTGCCCAGCACCGCACCGATCTTGTCGGCCGGCATCGGCTTGAAGAAGTGGTAGCCCTGGGCGGACGTGCAGCCCAGCTCGGCCAGGGCCAGCCGCTGTTCGGCCGTCTCCACGCCCTCGGCGACCACCCGCAGCCCCAACTCGTGGGCGAGCCCGACGGTGGTCCGGACGATCGCCGCGGCCTCCGGCGAGTCGGCCATCCGGATCACGAAGGAGCGGTCCACCTTCAACTCGTCCACGGCGATCCGGGTCAGGAAGGTCAACGAGGAGAAGCCGGTGCCGAAGTCGTCCACGGCGAGCTGCACACCCATCGACCGGAGGTTGGCGAGCACCTCGTCGATGATCTCCAGCTCGCTCATCACCACCGTTTCGGTGATCTCCAGGACCAGCCGGCGGGGTGGCACCTGGTGGCGGCGCAGCGCGTCGCCGATCTCCGCCGGGAGGCGGGGGTCGAGCAGGCTACGCGCGGACAGGTTGACCGAGATCGGAACGTCCAGCCCCTCGCGGGCCCAGCCGGCGGCCACCCCGAGCGCCTTGTCGAGCACGTACCGGGTGAACGTGCCGAGCTGCTCGCTGTTCTCCACCGGGCGGATGAAGTCGGCCGGGCCCAACCAGCCGCGCCGGGGGTGCTGCCAGCGGATCAGCGCTTCCACCCCGGTGGGCGCGCCGGTCGCCAGGTCGACCGCCGGCTGCAACGCCAGCACCAACTGGTCGTCGACCTTCAGCGCCTCGCGCAGTTCGGCGAGCAGGGCGAGCTGGTCGGTGCTGGCCGCGTCCCGGGTGCTGTCGTACGCGGCGACGCTGCCGCCGCCCTCCTTCGCCTGGTACATGGCGATGTCCGCGCGGCGCAGCAGCTCGGTCAGGTCGGCGGTGCCGGCGTCGGCCACGACCACGCCCACCGAGACCTCGATGGACATCCGCACCCCGGCCACCTCGGTCGGCGCGGCCAGCCGCTCGGCGATCTCACGGGCCTGACGCAGCGCGTGTGCCATGGGCGCGGCCCGGTCACCCAGCACGGGAACCGACGTGAGCAGCAGCGCGAACTCGTCGCCTCCGAGCCGGCCGAGCAGGTCACCCGGGCGGGCCAACGCGCTGAGCCGGTTGGCGGTCAGCCGCAGCAACTGGTCGCCGGCCGCGTGCCCGAGGGTGTCGTTGACCTCTTTGAACTGGTTGATGTCCAACAGCAGCAGGGCCACCGGGTGGTCGTGTGCGAGCTGCCGCAACGACTGGTCGCCCTTGCCGAGCATCGCCGTGCGGTTCGCCAGCCCGGTGAGCGCGTCGTGCACCGCCTCGTACGACGATCGGGCGGTGACCAGGCGCAGCTCGCGGTGGGTCGCGGCGTCGTGCAGTGCGGCGGCGAGCGCGTCGCCGAACGCGGCCACCGCGTCCCGTTCGCGGGTCGTGGGCGGGGCGGAGCGGGGGAACCGGACCCGGAGCCGACCGACCGGCGCGGCGCCCACCGACAGGGGGCGGACCAACTCGTACTCGTCGGGCTCCGACTTGTCGGGCGGGCCCACCTCCCGGTCGAGCAGCTGCCCGCTGGCGTCCCCCCGGTAGCGACGCCACCTGCCGTCGGGCCGGGCCACCTCGACATCGACCAGCTCGGCGTTGAACAGCGCCAGCGCGCCCGTCACCGCCGCGCTGGCCACGCCCCGCTCGTCGAGCTGGTTGAGAGCAGCGGTGGCCTCGGCGAAGGCTCGCCACGTCCGACGTTCCTGGTCCGCCCGCAGGCGGTAACGGTAGGTCTGTTGCAGCAGCCAGAGCAGCGGCGGGAGTAGCAGCAACCAGCGCGGGTCCAGCTCCAGCAGCGCGATCACGACCAGGCCGACCGCCACGTTGCCGACGAACATCAGCAACTTGCCGCGCAGCGCGGCCAGCAACGGCGGGCCGATCGGCAGCCCGTGCCGCAGGCTCAGGCTCACCGCGCCGAGCCAACCCGTCACCATCAGGTACGTCACCGACCCGGCGATCACGGCAAGCGCCAGCATCGGGGTGGGAGGGGTGAGCAGGGGGTGCCCCAGCGCGGTGGTCACGGACACGGCCAGGGCCGACGCGGCGGCCAGCGACGCGGCGATCCGGACGATCTCCAGCGGCGGGCGGCGGTCGCTGTGCAGGGACAATCCCGTCCAGGCCAGCCCGGCGCCGATCAGCGTGGCCGACGGAAGCCAGCCGGCCGGAGCGAGATAGAGGCAGACGATCAGGGCCGCTTCACCCCAGGTGATGCTGACCATGCCGGCGGCGCCGCGGAACCGGAGCCGGGCGAGTTGGGCCAGGGCCAGGACACCGACCGCGATGCCGAAGCGGGCCGGACCGCCCAACGGGTCGTCGGCCGGCAGCCCGGACGGAAGCGTCAACCCGACCGCGGCGGCGACCAGCGCGGTCAGCGTCACCGCGAACGTCAGCACGCGCAGCCGGACCGGCATGCCGTGCACCCCGAGCCGGTCGAACGGGTCGCCGGCCGGACCGGAGGTCATCGACCTTCCCCGTCAGCCGACCGACCGACGGTACGGCGGGCAGCCGGTGCTGTGCTGGCCATCGGCGCCCCCTCCCGCGCACGTCTCGGGGACTTTTGGTCCCCCGGCGGAAGGCTAAGCCAAACCGGGTGGTCGCAACAGGGGTCCGCCACCCGGTTCGGCGTGAATCACGCGCGGACTACCCGTTCCGCTGCTGCTGGTGCCCATTGGGAGCGTGCACGGAGGAATCATGCGCGCTGGTCCCGTCTGTCGGATCGACGACTGAAGCGTCGGCCCTGGTCGGATCGACCGGCCGCCCCGGCTGCGGGAACCGGTCGGGCAGACGCCGCAGTCGGGCGTTCATGTTGCGGATCAGCAGGATGGTGGCGGTGGCCAGCAGCAGGATGAGGAGGAGGCCCATCGGGCCGGCCAGACCACCCGTGCGGGTGTCCCCGAAGTTGTTCTCCGCGAGCACCTGGGCAGCGGTCAGCATGGTCGTCCTCCGATGTGCGATTGCCTACCAGGGTAGCCCCGGCCGGAATCAGCGCGCGTGCGCCGTCTCCCGCACTCCGGCGAAGAGGTCGGACTCGGGCAGCGGGCTCTCCACCATGGTGCGGACCAGCTCGAAATCCTCCGTCGGCCAGGCCCGCTGCTGCATCTCCATTGGCACGTGGAACCAGAAGCCGTCCGGGTCGACCTGGGTGGCGTGGGCGCGCAGCGCGTCGTCCCGCACGGGGAAGTATTCGGCGCAGTCGACCCGGGTGGTGATCCGCGGGCCCTTGTCCGGACGCTCGTCCCAGCGCTTGAGCCAGTCCTCGTACGGCGACTCGGCGCCCGTGGCGAGCATCGCCTCGTGCAGCGCCATGATCTTGGCCTTGGAGAAGCCGATGTCGTAGTAGAGCTTCAGCGGCTGCCAGGGGGCGCCCAGCTCGGGGTAGCGCTCCGCGTCACCGGCGGCCTCGAAGGCGGCCACGCTCACCTTGTGGCACATGATGTGGTCGGGGTGGGGGTAGCCACCCTCCTCGTCGTACGTGGTCACCACGTGCGGACGGAACTCCCGCATCAGCCGGACCAGCGGGCCGGCGGCCACCTCGACGTCCTGGAGGGCGAAGCAGCCCTCGGGGAGCGGCGGCAGCGGGTCGCCCTCGGGCAGGCCGCTGTCGACGAACCCGAGCCAGGCCTGGTCGACGCCGAGGATCGCCCGCGCGGCGTCCATCTCGGCCCGCCGGATCTCCGCGATGTTGGCCCAGACATCGGGCCGGTCGAGCTTGGGGTTGAGCACGCTGCCGCGCTCACCGCCGGTGCACGTCACCACCAGCACGTCGACCCCCTGGGCGACGTACTTCGCCATGGTCGCCGCACCCTTGCTCGACTCGTCGTCCGGGTGCGCGTGGACGGCCATGAGACGCAGCTGCTCTGCCAACTTTCGGCGCTCCTCGTCTGTGCCGGCCGGTGGACCCGGCCGGGCTCGACCGGCTGACCTGCCAGGAACCTCCCCCGCCCCGCCGCCGGTCGGCACCTGCGGGACCCGACCTGCCGTTCCTGGCATTCGGCCGGGCTGGGAGGATGGACTCCTGCCATTCTTGCCGATGCCGCCGACAACAACGCCAGGAGATACCCGCCGGTGACCGAGACGCACGCCACAATTTCACCGGGCGCGCCGGTCTTCCCGGCCGGGCGCTACGGCCGACGCCGGGCGCCCGGCGGAGGCCGGCGTCGTACGCTGCTGGCCGCCCTGGTGCTCCTGGTGCTGGTGGTGGGGCTGAGCCTGATCTCGCTGCGGCTCTACCGGCAGTACGGCGACCCGGTCTACGACGCCCAGGTGATCACGTACACCGACATCACGGACAACCAGGTGGTGGTCGACTTCCGGGTGCGTGTGCCGGAGGGCGGCTCGGCCGTCTGCGTCCTGCGTGCCCGGGACCGCGCCGGCGTCGAGGTGGCCCGCGACGAGGTCACGGTGACCGCCGCCCCGGGTGAGCGGCACGTCAGCGCCCGGCACCGGCTGAACACCAGCGCCCGACCGTTCATCGGCGAGGTGCTGCGCTGCCGAGCGCCGTCCTGAGCTGCGGAGACATCGCCCGGTAGCGGCCGTCGTCGGGCATCGACCGTGGGTGTCGGATCCGGACACCGCCGGTGATCGCCGACACGCTGTGTCGTACCGCACTGGTAACTTGGTAGTTCACCTGTCAGCCAGCCACGCACAACCGAGGAGAACGCCTGTGTCCACTGGCAACGAGGCGCCCGCCACCTGGCTGTCGCAGGACGCGTACGACCGCCTCCAGGCCGAGCTCGACGAGCACATCGCCAACCGCCCGGCTATCGCGGCCGAGATCAACGCCCGCCGTGAGGAGGGCGACCTGCGTGAGAACGGCGGCTACCACGCCGCCCGCGAGGAGCAGGGCAAGGCCGAGGGTCGCATCCGCTACCTGCAGGAGCTGCTGCGCACCGCCAAGGTCGGCGCCGCGCCGACGGCCGACGCGGTGTCACCCGGCATGGTGGTGACGATCTACTTCGACGACGACACCGACGACACCGAGACCTTCCTGCTCGGCTCACGGGAGATCGCCGCCACCACCGACCTGACGGTCTACAGCCCCGAGTCGGCCCTGGGCAAGGCGATCCTGGGTGGTCGCGCCGGGCAGACCTGCACCTACACGGCACCGAGTGGCGCCGACATCAAGGTGACCGTGGTCAGCTTCGAGCCGTTCTCCGGCTGAGCGGCAACTCCCCTACGGTGTAACGCCGCCGGGGCGTGGCACCGCCTGTCACGCCTCGGCGGCGAACACCACCTGGTAGCCACTGGCCCGCAGCGCGCTGATCAACGTGTCGGAGTGCTCCACACCACGGGTCTCCACCGACAGCGCCACCTCCACCTCGCCGAGACCGAGGTGCGGGTTGGCCCGCTGGTGTTCCACGTCCACCACGTTGGCCCGGTGCTCGGCGATCTGACTGAGCAGTGACGCGAGCTGGCCAGGCCGATCCGTACAGCGCACGGTCACCCGCAGGTAGCGGCCGGCCGCCGCGAGACCGTGCTCGATCACCCGCATCATCAGCAGGGGATCGATGTTGCCGCCGGAGAGGACCGCGACCACCGGCGTCTCCACCTCCACCACGCCGGCCAGGAGCGCGGCCACGCCGACCGCCCCGGCCGGTTCGACGACCTGCTTGCCGCGCTCCAGCAGCATCAGCAGGGCCCGCGAGATGTCCTCCTCGGAGACCGTGACGATCTCGTCGACGAGCTTGCGGACATGGTTGAAGGTGATCTCCCCCGGCCGTCCGACCGCGATGCCGTCCGCGATGGTGGCGAACGCCGGCAGCCGGACCGGCTCGCCGGCCACCAGGGAGGGCGGGAAGGCCGCCGCGCCCGCCGCCTGCACCCCGATGATGCGTACGTCCGGGCGGAGCGCCTTGGCGGCCACGGCCATGCCCGAGATCAGGCCCCCGCCGCCCACCCCCGTGATGATCGTCCGTACGTCGGGGCACTGATCGAGGATCTCCAGGGCGACCGTGCCCTGCCCGGCGATCACGTCCCGGTGGTCGAACGGGTGGATGAGCACCGCGCCGGTCCGCTCGGCGTACGTCTGCGCGGCCACCAGCGACTCGTCGACGGTGTTGCCGGCCAGCTCGACCTGTGCGCCGTACCCCTTGGTGGCCGCGACCTTCGGCAGCGGCGCGTTGACCGGCATGAAGACCGTCGCGTGCGTGCCGACCAGCCCGGCGGCGAGCGCCACGCCCTGGGCGTGGTTGCCGGCGCTCGCCGCGACCACGCCACGCTCACGCTCCGCCGCCGACAGCCGGGAGATCCGCACGTACGCGCCGCGCACCTTGTACGAGCCGGCGCGCTGCACGTTCTCGCACTTGAGCCACGTCGGCCCGCCCAGCGCCGCGCTCAGCGGCCGGGAGGGCTCCAGCGGGGTGGTCCGAACGACGTCGGCGAGCAGTTTCCGCGCAGCCCGTACGTCGTCGAGGCCGACCAGTTCCGTCATGCCCCGATCGTGCCACCCGAGGGTGGCTGCTCCGTCGGCGACACCGGGGTAGGCGACGAGGACTGCGCCGGCACCACCGGCGGGGCGGGCGGCCATGCTTGTGCTGGCCAGACCGGGGCGGTCGGCCACGCCGGGGCGGCGCGGGCGATCCGGGCCTCCTGGGCGGCGGAGATCCGGTGGATCAGCAGGATCAGGGTCACCGCCGCGACCCCGCAGCCCAGCGCCGGCAGGGCGTTGCGGAGCAGCGAGTCCCGGTAGTGGTCGACGTACGCCTGGTAGCCCACGTCGTTGAACGGGGTCTCCGGCAGCTTCGCGTACGCCCTGTCGTCGGCGCGGCTGCTCAGCCGCTCACCGACGCTGAACACCAGCCAGGAGCACCACCAGACGCTCACGAGGGTGGGCGTGAACCGCTGCCAGAGGCTGTCCCGCGCGACGCCCGCCACGACCCGGGCCGGCACCACGAAGTTCGCGAACGGCACCAACCAGCCGGCGATCGCCCAGCCCGCTCCGAGGGTGGGCAGTGCGCCGGGGAAGGCATCGGTGTTCTTGCGCGCCCGCCAGGTCCAGATGATCACCAGGACGGCGGCGGTGAGGTAGACCACGGCCATGATGAGCGCCACCAGAACGTTGATGATCACCACACCGAGGAGCAGGTCCGGATCGTCGTCGGCCATGGCCCGCCGGGCCAGCGCCATCCCGATCAGCGGGGACAGCGCCACCACCAGGTAGAGCACGGCGGTCGCGCCGACGGCGACGCTGGCCGCCAGCCCGATCCCCCGTACGCGGTAGGTCGCCAGCCCCGGCGTGACCGCCGGCTGGCCGAGCGGCGTGTAGCAACGCGGGCATTCGTTGTGCTCGGAGGACGTGGCGTCTCCGCAGGTCTGGCAGCGCATTGGTGTCCCCCGTGGTTCGCGCGACGGTGCGCGCACACGCTAGACGATCATGCGCTAGCCGGCGACCCCGTTCCGACGAGGGGATAGCCGGGGGCGTGGCGCGACCACGGGGCGGTCATCTCGAACTGACCGGCCACGCCGAGCAGCAGCAGCTCCGAGCCGGGTGGACCGACGATCTGCACGGCGACCGGCAGGCCGTCCGGGCGGCGTCCCACCGGCACGACGATCGCCGGCAGGCCGGCGACGTTCCACGGCGCGGCGTACGGGGCGTACCTGATGTTGGCCGACAGGTTCGCCCGCCAGGACCGCTGCGACCAGCGGCCGGCCTCCGGCGGCGCGCTCGCCAGGGCGGGCGTGAGCAGCAGGTCGACGGAGTGGTCGGTGAAGAAGTCGACGGACCGCTGCCGCCAGGCGGCCCGGTCGGCCTCCCGGACGTAGCCGCGTCGCTGTGCCCACTCGCCCAGCGCGACGTGCCGCCGGGTACGGCGTTGCAGACCACGCCGGTCCAGCCCGGCGGCCCGGACGTCGGCGGCTGCCGCGGCGAACCAGGTGGCGAGGCCCTGCAGGCCCAGGGCCGTGGGGTAGACCGGATCGGCCGGTACGGTGTCGTGGCCGGCGGCGGCGAGCAGCCGACCGGCGGCGGCCACCGCGTCCCGGTTGGGCTCGTCCGGCGAGACTCCGCGCACCGGCGAGCGCAGCGATACGCCCACCCGCAGTCGCTGCGGCGGGACCAGCTTCTCCGGGCGTCGGCCGGCGAGCACCGAGAAGCCGACGGCCGCGTCGGCGACCGTGCTGGTGAGCATGCCGTGCTCGGTGAGGCCGAACCAGTCGTCCGCGCCGAGCTGGCAGGGCACCACACCGCGACCGGGTTTGAGGCCGACCAGGCCGCAGCAGGCCGCCGGGATCCGGATCGAGCCGAGGCCGTCGTTGCCGTGCGCGATCGGCACCAGGCCGGCGGCGACCGCGGCGGCCGCGCCGCCCGAGGAACCGCCGGGGGTACGCGTGTTGTCCCACGGGTTGCGCGTCACCGCGCTGTCGTCGTCGGTGAGCGCCCAGAGCCCCAGCTCGGGCATCCGGGTGACCCCGAGGATCACCGCGCCGGCGCCACGCAGCCGCCGGACGACCTCGTGGTCGGCCTCCGCGACCTCCGTCCGCGCGGCGGCCGACCCGTTCCAGGTGGGCAGGCCGGCGACCGGGGTGTTCTCCTTGACGGCCACCGGCACGCCGGCCAGGGGGAGGTTGGCCAGGTCCTCCTGCTCGTCGACCTTCTCCGCCTCGGTGATCGCCTCGCCGCCGCGAACGGCGCGGAACGCGGCCAGTTCGCGGTCGGCGGAGGCGATGTACTCGAGGTGGTCGGCGACGACCTGGGTGGCCGAGACGTCACCCCGCCGTACGCCCCGGGCGATCTGTTTGGCGGTCGCCCCGACCCAGGTCGCCATGATGTCCTGCACGGCCGTCCTCCCCAGCGGTCAGCCCAGCGCCTGCTCCAGATCGGCGAGCAGGTCGTCGACCGTCTCGATGCCGACAGACAGTCGCACGAGATCGCCGGGAACTTCAAGCGGCGAGCCGGCAGCACTTGCGTGTGTCATCCGACCCGGGTGTTCGATCAGCGACTCGACACCGCCCAGCGACTCGGCGAGCACGAAGAGCTTGGCCCGGTTGCAGATCTCGACGGCGTGGTCCTCGCCGCCGGCGGCCCGGAACGAGATCATGCCGCCGAACCGGCGCATCTGCTTGGCCGCCACCTCGTGACCAGGGTGCGAGGGCAGCCCGGGGTAGATCACCTCGGACACCTTGGCGTGCCCGTCGAGGTACGCGGCGAGGCGCTCGGCGTTGTCGCAGTGCCGGTCCATGCGTACCCCGAGGGTCTTGATGCCGCGCAGGGTGAGCCACGCGTCGAACGGGCCGTTGATCGCGCCCATCGCGTTCTGGTGGTAGCGCAACTCCTCGCCGAGCGTGGCGTCGGCGACGACGAGCGCGCCGCCCACCACGTCCGAGTGCCCGCCGATGTACTTCGTGGTGGAGTGCACCACCACGTCGGCGCCGTACGCGATCGGCTGCTGGAGGTACGGCGAGGCGAAGGTGTTGTCGACCACCAGCAGCGCGCCGGCGTCGTGCGCCACACCGGCCAGGACGGTGATGTCGGCGATGCCGAGCAGCGGGTTCGTCGGCGTCTCCACCCAGATGATCTTCGTACGACCGGGCTGCACGGCGGCCCGGACCGCAGCCGGGTCGGAGACCTTGGCCGGCGTGAACTCCAGCCCCCAGCGCTGGGCCACCCGGGCGAAGAGCCGGTAGGTGCCGCCGTACGCGTCGTCCGGGATGATCACGTGGTCGCCCGGCTGGCAGACCGCCCGCAGCAGGGTGTCCTCGGCGGCCAGGCCACTGGCGAAGGCGAGACCCACCGGCCCGCCCTCCAACGCGGCCAGGCACTCCTGGAGGGCGTCGCGGGTCGGGTTGCCGGAGCGGCTGTACTCGTAGCCGAGCCGGGGCGCGCCGACGGCGTCCTGGGCGTACGTGCTGGTCTGGTAGATCGGCGGGATCACCGCACCGGTGCGGGCCTCAGGGTCCTGACCGGCGTGAATGGCGAGCGTCTCGAAGCCGTGACTCATTCTGGTGAGGCTAGTGCCCCGCCCCGGCGACCTGGCACGGAACCCGCGCTCCGGGCGGGGGTCGGACCGTCCGGCCCGACCCCACGCTCCGGCTCAGCGTCGGGAACGGCCCTCAGGCGGCCGGGACGGGCAGGACGTGCAGGGTGACCGGGTGGGCGCCGGTCCAGTCGTAGGAGACCGCGTAGAGCCGGGCGCCGTTCGGGGCCCAGGCCAGCGCGCCGGGGCTGAGCTCGTCACCCAGCTCGAAGTGGGCCAGCTCGGTGCCGCCCGGGGAGAAGACGAACACGTCCGGGTCGTAGGAGGCGTCCGCGCCGCCGGCGATCCGGGTGCCGTCGCGCGAGACCTCGACGGCATTGGGGTACGCGCCGGTGCGGTAGGTCGCCGACGGGGTGGTGATGTCGGCGAACGGGAACGCCTGCACCTCGTACGGGGCGCCGGACGCGGTGAACACGGTGGCGCCGGTCGGGTCGAGGGCGATGTCGCGCAGGTTGCTGCCGATCGCCATGAACTCGTTGGTGCCCGGCGCGCTGAGCGCACCCCCCGCGCCGATCGTGTACGTGTACACCGACGCGGGACTCAGGCCGGGCTGCCCGGCCAGCAGCACCGAACGGTTCTGGCTGGCCGCGGTCAGCAGCGGAGCGCCGTAGAAGCCGCTACCGGTGTCCAGACCCGTGGTCACCCGCGCCGGCTGGCGGCCCAGGTCGATCCGGCCGATGTTGCCGTCCCAGCCGCCGCAGCCGTACCCGAACCACAGGTACCGCCCGGTCAGCGCCAGCGACGACGGGCACTCGCCCGCGCCGGTGTCGTACCGGGCCGACTCGACGAGCGTGCCGGTGTCGAAGGCGGCGATGGCGTTGGCGGTCGGCAGCGCCACGTAGAGGGTCTGCCGGTCGGCGCTGAGCAGCAGGTCGGACGGGCCGGGCAGGCCGGACAGGGTGCCCACGACCGCACCCGTCGCGCTGGCCACCACGACGTCGGTCGAGGACGGCCCGCCGCTGACGAAGACCCGGTCACCGGCCGAGACCACGTCGGCCACCGCCGGCAACGACAGCGGGGTGGCCGTCGGCGCGGGGGCGGCCTGGGCGGGGCCCGGCAGACCGGCGGTGAGCAACCCGGCGGCCAGTACGGCCAGTGCCAGGGTCGTGCCTCTCTTGCTGTGCACGTGCGTTCCCCCCATGTTCTTGATCCAGACTCGTAAATGAGTACCACAGTCGATGCGTACGTGGGGGGCACGTCAGCGCAGATGGGCGCTATAGCCTGGCGCGATGAGCGGGTGTGTGTTCTGCGGGATCGTGTCGGGCGACGTTCCGGCGTTCCGGGTCGCCGACGAGCCGGACGGGGTGGCGTTCCTGGACACCCGCCCGGTCTTCGCGGGACACGTGCTGGTGGTGCCCCGGACGCACCTGGTGACCCTGGCCGAACTGCCGGCCGACCTGCTACCCGGCTACTTCGCGCTGGTTCAGCGGCTGGCCGTGGCGGTGGAGGCCGGTCTGGGGGCCGGTGGGACGTTCGTGGCGATGAACAACCGGGTGTCCCAGTCCGTCCCCCATCTGCACACCCACGTGGTCCCCCGCACCAAGGGTGACGGGCTGCGTGGCTTCTTCTGGCCGCGCACCCGGTACGCCGACGACGCCGAGGCGCAGACCTACGCCGACCGGATCGCCACCGCCCTCGACGACGGGGCCTGAGTCACAGTGGCGCGGGTAAGGAAGCAGAACCCACCGGTGTTACACGCTGGGAGACGCATGAGAGGAGTCCCACCGTGTTCCTGCGCCGTATGAACGCCGAGATGATCACGCCCGAGCAGGCCCTGCCGGGCCGCCCGATCTCGATGCCGGTCGCCGACCGCCACGAGGTTCTGGGCACCCCGCTGAAGGGTCCGTTCCCGGAGGGCCTCCAGGTGGCCGTCTTCGGCATGGGCTGCTTCTGGGGCGCCGAGCGGCTGTTCTGGACGCTGCCCGGCGTATACACGACCTCCGCCGGCTACGCGGGCGGCTTCACCACCAACCCGACGTACGAGGAGACGTGTTCCGGCCGCACCGGGCACGCCGAGGTCGTCCAGGTGGTGTACGACCCCAGCAAGATCACGTACGAGGACCTGCTGAAGGTCTTCTGGGAGAACCACGACCCGACCCAGGGCATGCGCCAGGGCAACGACGTGGGCACCCAGTACCGGTCGGCGATCTACACGACCACCGACGAGCAGCGGGCCATCGCGGAGTCGTCGCGGGACGCCTTCCAGCCGATCGTGACCCGGGCCGGCAAGGGTGAGATCACCACCGAGATCGCCCCGCTCGGCAGCTACTTCTTTGCCGAGGACTACCACCAGCAGTACCTGGCACCGACCAAGAACCCGAACGGGTACTGCAACCACGGCCCGAACGGGATGAGCTGCCCGGTCGGCGTGGCCCGTACCGCCTGACCGCAGCATTCCCGTTTGGCCCTGTGATCGAAATCCGTTGCCGAGCCCCTCGGGGACTCGATAGCGTGGCGGTACACGTGAAAGGAGGTGGTCCAGACTTGTATAGCAATCGGACTCGTGAGGTGGCTGTCCGCTAGCCGCTGTCCTCGACAGTGATCGTCCGCCGCGAGGCGGGCAACCAGTACGACCGTCGAGACCGTGTGGCAGCGGTGCGGCGAAAACCACGACAGCCACCCGACCCCCGGGGTGCCGGCTTAGTCCAGCCGGCCCACGCGACAGCGTGGAGCGCCCCGGGGGTCGCTTTATCTCGGTGGGAGATCAGCGTGTCGATGCGCGAGCTGGTGATTCTCGGGACGGCCAGCCAGACCCCCACCCGGCAGCGCAACCACAACGGTTACGTGCTGCGCTGGGACGACGAGGTGATCCTCTTCGACCCGGGCGAGGGCAGTCAGCGCCAACTCCTGCACACCACCGTCACCGCCAGCGACCTGACCCGGATCTGCGTCACGCACTTCCACGGCGACCACTGCCTCGGTCTGCCCGGCACGATCCAGCGGCTCTCGCTGGACCGGGTCCCGCATCCGGTCGCCGTGCACTTTCCCGCCGGCGGCGCCGAGTACTTCGCCCGGCTGCGGCACGCCACCTCCTTCTACGAGAGCGCCGAGCTGGCGGTAACGCCGATCGAGACCGATGGGCAGCGGATCGCCCTGCGCTGCGGGACGCTGGAGGCCCGCCGGTTGCGGCACCCCATCGAGACGTACGGCTATCGGCTCGTCGAGCCGGACGGCTACCGGATGCTGCCGGAGCGGCTGGCCTCGTACGGCATCGCCGGCCCGGCTGTCGGCGAGCTGATCCGCGTCGGCCACCTGGACCTCGACGGGCGTCGCGTCACCCGGGACGAGGTGAGCGAGCCCCGACCGGGGCAGCGGTTCGCCTTCGTCATGGACACCGGCCTCTGCGACGGCGTGTACGCCCTGGCCGAGCACGCCGACCTGCTGGTCATCGAGTCGACGTTCCTGGAGTCGGAGGCCGCGTTGGCCGCCGAGGTCGGCCACCTGACCGCGGCGCAGGCCGCGCGGGTGGCGACCGAGTCGGGGGTACGCACGCTGGTGCTGACGCACTTCTCCCAGCGCTATCCCGACCCGCGCCGGTACCATGACGAGGCTCGCGCGCACTTCGACGGCGATCTGGTTGTCGCCGAGGATCTGACCACCGTCCAGGTCCCGCCGCGCCGGGTAGCCTCGGCCGGGTGACTGTCACGCTCCGCCCCGCCACCGACCACGACATGATGGGGGTCGGTGCCCTGCACCAACGGTCCCGGGTGGCCGCGTACTCCTCGTTCCTGCCGGCCGAGGCGCTGGCCGAACCGACCGGGGAGGCGATGGGACGGTACTGGGTCGAGCGGTGGAGCTGGGAGCGCGACACCCACCGGCTGACCGTGGCGGAACGCGTCGGCGCGCTCGTCGGGTTCAGCTACGTGGGGCCGGACGACGAGGACGACCCGGCGACCGGGCTGCTCAACGCGATCCACCTGGACCCGGCCGAGCAGGGGCGGGGCACCGGCCGTGCGTTGATGGTGGACGCGCTCGACGCCATGCGTGACCGTGGTTGGCGTCGCGCGGTGCTCTGGGTGCTGCGGGACAACGCCCACGCCCGCTCCTTCTACGAACGCGGCGGCTGGACGTCGACGGGAGCGGAACGCGAGGAGCACATGGGCACCGCCCTGGCTCCCCAACTCCGCTACACCCGACCCCTCTAACGAAGTCCTGGCGGCAGGCCCGCCCAACGCCCCTGAACACGACCCGGCAGCAGGCGGCCACCCCCACCTCGGCCCCTTTGCTCTGCTTCAACAGAGGCGACAGTTACCGGGCGTTTGTGTTGCCTGGGTTGAAGCAGAGCAAAGGAGGCGCGAGGGGGTGGGGGTCCGGCGCCCACCCGGCTACCCGCCACCCGCCGGCGGGGCGGGCGAGCGGGCGGGCGGGCGAGCGGGCGGGCGAGCGGGCGGTGTGTGGCGCAGGAGGCAGCTAGGGCCTGTTTCAGAAGTACGGACTGAGGTTCAGGCTGGTCGGTTGGGGTAGTGGCGGCCGGCCAGCCAGATGGTGAGGTCCTTGGCGATGTGGCCGGGGTCGGTCTCAGTGGTGAGGTCGTGGATGTGCTGGTGGGCGTCACGGCGTTCGACTTCGTAGGTGTCGTCGTCGAGCAGTGAGATCGAGGCGTACCAGGCCGGGTCGTCGTCGGCGGGGTTGATCGTGACGAAGGTGTTGTCAGCGCGGTTCAGCTCGTCGATGAGCATGAACAGGGCGTCTTCGGAGGGGTCGTCGATGTGGTCGCCGTTCTCGGTGTCGGCGTAGTAGTAATCGGCGGCCATCCGGTGTCTCCCTGCTCTGCTGGTCAGCCTGCCCAGCTTCGCATGAGGTCATGCCTGGCTGGTCAGAGCCACTCGTTGATCGCGGCGACGTGCACGGCAGCTTCGAAGCGGACGGCGAGTTTGTCGTAGCGGGTGGCCACGGCTCGGTGTCGTTTGAGCCGATTGATGCCGCACTCCACGGCGTGACGGGCCTTGTAGTCCTCGACGTCGAACACTGGTGGCCTGCCACCGGCTGCTCCGCGCTTCTTACGGTTGCGGGCCTGGTCGGCGGGCTCGGCGATGGTGGCCTTGATCCCGTGGCGGCGCAGATATTCACGGTTGGCCCGCGACGAGTACGCCTTGTCGCCGCGCACGCGATCCGGCCGCTGCCGTGGTCGGCCTGGTCCCAGCCGGGGCACCCGGATGCCCTGCAGTACTGGCACGAATTGCGGCGAATCCCCGCGCTGCCCGGCGGTGACCAGGATCGACAGCGGCTTCTGGCCCTGCTCACACGCCAGGTGAATCTTCGTGGTCAGGCCACCGCGGGACCGGCCGAGTCCGTGATCGGCAGGCTCAGACACGACCCCACCGGCTGGCTCCCGCTGCGCGTCGCCGTCGCGTCGGGCGCCGGCGGCATGCTGATGAGCCCGGCAGATCGTCGAGTCGACGTTGACCTCCCAGCAGACCAAGCCGGCCGCGTCCGCCCTGGCCTGCAACGCCGTGAGGATCCGCGCCCACGCCCCTGAGCGCTGCCACCGCCGGAACAGCCCATACACCGTCTGCCACGGCCCGTACTCCGGCGGCAGATCACGCCACGGACACCCCGTCCGCACCCGCCACCTGATCCCGTTGATCAACAGCCGACGCGACCACACCGTTGGCCGCCCACGCCCTACCGACGCGGGCAGCAGCGGCTCCAACACCGCCCACTGCTCATCGGTCAGATCACCACGACCCACCGCAAGATCATCGACGGAGACGAGCCCATGGATCAACTTCTGAAACAGACCCTAGTGGGCGCCCAGGTGGGAGAGGAGGTCCTGGCGGGTCAGCACGCCCTTGGGTTTGCCGTCGACCAGGACGAGGGCGGCGTCGGACTTCTCCAGCAGGCCCACGGCCTCGCTGACCGGCTGGCCGCCACCGATCATCGGCAACGGGTCGCCCATGTGCCGCTCGATGGTGTCGTGCAGGTGAGCCTGGCCGGTGAACAGCGCGTCGAGCAGGTCCCGCTCGGCGATCGAGCCGGCGACCTCGCCGGTCACGACCGGCGGCTCGGCCTTGAGCACCGGCAACTGCGAGACGCCGTACTCGCGCATGTAGTCGATCGCGTCGCGGACCGTCTCGGTCGGGTGCACGTGCACCAACTCGGGCAGGCCGCCCGGCTTGCTGGCCAGCGCGTCGGCAACGGTGGGTTCGGCGCCGGAATTGTCGAGGAAGCCGTACCGGGCCATCCACGAGTCGTTGAAGATCTTCGAGAGGTAGCCCCGGCCGCCGTCCGGCAGCAGCACCACCACGACGTCGTCCGGGGCAGCCCTGCGCGCCACCTCCAGCGCGGCCACCACGGCCATCCCGCAGGAGCCACCGACCAGCAGCCCCTCCTCGCGGGCCAGCCGCCGGGTCATCTCGAACGACGCCTTGTCGGACACCTCGATGATCTCGTCGGCGACGCCCCGGTCGTACGTCTCGGGCCAGAAGTCCTCGCCGACGCCCTCCACCAGGTACGGCCGGCCGGTGCCGCCGGAGTAGACCGAACCCTCCGGGTCGGCGCCGACGATCTTCACCCGGCCGTCGGAGGCCTCCTTGAGGTACCGCCCGATGCCGGAGATCGTGCCGCCGGTGCCGACGCCCGCCACGAAGTGGGTGAGCCCGCCCTCGGTCTGCTTCCACAGCTCCGGACCGGTGGTCTCGTAGTGCGAGCGTGGGTTCGCCGGGTTGCTGTACTGGTCGGGCTTCCACGCGCCGGGGATCTCGCGGGTCAGCCGGTCGGACACGTTGTAGTACGAGCGCGGGTCCTCCGGGGCGACCGCCGTCGGGCAGACCACCACCTCGGCGCCGTACGCCCGCAGCACGTCCTGCTTGTCCTGGCTGACCTTGTCGGGGCAGACGAAGACGCACCGGTAGCCCTTGAGCTGGGCCACCAGGGCCAGCCCGACGCCGGTGTTACCACTGGTCGGCTCGACGATGGTGCCGCCGGGCTTGAGCAGGCCGGCCGCCTCGGCGTCCTCCACCATGCGCAGGGCGATCCGGTCCTTCACCGAGCCGCCCGGGTTGACGTACTCCACCTTGGCGAGCACGGTGGCCCGGATGCCCTCGGTGACGCTCCGCAGGCGGACCAGCGGAGTGTTGCCGATCATGTCGACGACGTTGTCGTAGTACTGCACGGTGTGCCCTTCGTTGCGGCGCCGGCGACGGCGGCCGGGCAGACGTATCCTCGCCGCCCAGCGTACGTGCCGTCAGTGCACCAGACCCCCGGGGATGACCGAGCTGCGCCGGGCCTCCCACTCCAGGAAGCGGTCGGTCTCCGAGAGCACGCTGCCCGCCAGCCAGGTCACCATGACGGCGTCGTCGGCCAGCCCGAAGATCGCCAGCGGGATCTCCGGCAGGAAGTCGATGGGCGAAACGATGTACGCCGTGGCCGCCGTCATGAGGGCCAGCCGGAGGCCACCGTCGTACTCGCCCCTGGTGGTGGCACGGATCATCCGGGGCAGCGCCGCCAGCCGGGCGCCCAGCGACGGTCCGCCCCGCGCCCCCGCCATCAGTGCCCGCGCCAGGGCCGCGAACGCCGCGCTGCGCTTCAGTGTCTTCCCCATCGTCGCGCTCCTCTCCGCCGGATCAGCGTGGCGGGTCGGCGCAAGTCGGCCGGCCTCCACCGGACAGGTACCCCGTCGCGTCGGTTTCCAGGCATTCGCGAGCCGTGACGACGACAGCGGTGTGTCGGGCCGGCGCGATAATGTCGCCATATGGGGGTGGCTGGTTCTGTCGTACCCGTTGGTCCGCGCTGGCGGCAGGCCTGGCGGATCGCCCGACTGGCGGCGATCGGCACGGGCGCCACCGCGGCGGCCGCCATGGCGACCGGCGGCGTGCTGCTCGGCCAGGCCCGCCAGGCCCGGCGCACCATTCCGATGGCCGAGGCGCCCCCGCCGCGCTGCGACGGGACGTACGGCGCGAAGTTCCCCGGCCCCGCGCTCACCATGGTCGTGCTCGGTGACTCGTCGGCGGCCGGCTACGGCGTGCACCGCCGCCGGGAGACGCCCGGAGCGCTGCTCGCCACCGGCCTCTCCCGGCGGCTGCACCGGCCGGTGCAGCTGCGCCGGTTCGCGGTGGTCGGGGCCATCTCCGCGGCCCTGCGTCACCAGGTGGAAGCGGCGCTCGAGTGCTCCCCGGACATCGCGGTGATCCTCATCGGCGGCAACGACATCACCAACCGCACTCCGCGTGGCCTGGCCGTGCGTTACCTGGTCGAGGCGGTCCGCTCGCTGCGCGCCGCCGGCTGCGAGGTGGTCGTCGGCACCTGCCCCGACCTCGGCGCGATCCGGCCGATCCAGCCACCGCTGCGCTGGCTGGCGCACCGGTGGAGTCGCCAGCTCGCCGCCGCGCAGACGGTTGCCGTGGTCGAGGCGGGCGGCTGGACGGTGTCCCTGGGCGACCTGCTCGGCCCCCGGTTCGCGGCGGAGCCGCTGCGGATGTTCGCCTGGGACCGGTTCCACCCCTCCGCCGAGGGGTACGCCATGGCCGCCGCCGCCCTGCTACCGACGATGCTGTCCGCGCTCGGCGCGGGGCAGGAACGACGGGTCACACCGGCGCGGGGCGAGGGCGTACGGTCGCTGCCAGAGGCCGCACAGGAGGCGGCCCGGCACGCCGGCACCGAGGTCAGCGGCGCCCAGGTCCGGGGTCGCGACCGGGGGCCGGCCGGCCGGTGGGCGCAGTTGCGTCGCCGGGCGTTCTTCGGTGTGCACGCGGTGCCGCAGGCAGGTTCCGCGGACACCTCGACAGTGGAGGGACTGGCATGAACGAGCGCAGCGAGCGAGGCGTGACCGCCGGCTTCCCCGGCCGGCTGGGTCGGGCGGCGGTGCTCTCGCTGCTGGCCGGCACGGTGGGCGGCGCCGCCGTCCTGGCCGGCGAGGCGTTCGTCGCGCGGCACCGGCGCTACGCCCAGCCGGAGCTGGGGCTGGCCCTGCGCGCCACGATCGGCCGGGCCGACGCCGCGCCGCTGCGCCTGGTGCTGCTCGGTGACTCGTCGGCGCTGGGTGTCGGCGTCGACCGCCTCGACGACACCATCGGCGGGCAGTTGGCCAACCTGCTCGCGGAGGGACCGTCCGGCCGCCGGGTACACCTGTCCAGCGTCGGCGTCTCGGGCTCCCGCTCCACCGACCTGACCACCCAGGTCGCCCGGGCCCTGCTCGGCGAGCGACCCGACGTGGCGCTGATCCTGATCGGCGCGAACGACGCCACCGGGTTGCGCCGGCCCGGCGACGCGTCCGCGTACCTGGGGGCAGCGGTGCACCGGCTGCGGGAGGCGCGCGTCGAGGTGGTGGTGGGCACCTGCCCCGACCTCGGGGCCGTACGCGCCATCGCGCCGCCGCTGCGGCAGCTCGTCGGCTGGTCCGGTCGGAGGATGGCCCGCGCGCAGACCACGGCGGTGCTGGAGGCGGGCGGGACGGTGGTCGACCTGGCCACCGAGACCGGGCCGGTGTTCCGGGCCGACGCGGGCACCCTGTGCCACGACGGTTTCCACCCGTCGGCCGACGGCTACCGGGTGTGGGCGCACGCCCTGCTACCGGCCATCGTGGCCGCCGCGGCGGTCGCCTCCCGGCGGTGACGCGCGCCCGGCGAGGGTGACATTTCCCGCCGCGCCCGCTTCTTCCGCGCCATGTTACCGGCGGGTTAACGTTGGCCCATGCCGATTGAGTCGTCCCGCGACGCCGTCATCGTCGCTACCGCCCGCTCCCCCATCGGCCGGGCCCACAAGGGGTCTCTGCGCGATGTCCGCTCCGACGACCTCGCCGCGACCATCGTCCAGGCCGCCCTGGACAAGATCCCCCAGCTCGACGCGAGCACCATCGACGACATCTACCTCGGGTGCGGCCTGCCCGGCGGTGAACAGGGCTTCAACATGGCCCGGGTGGTGGCCACCCTGCTCGGCCTGGACACCGTGCCCGGCGCGACGCTGACCCGCTACTGCGCCTCGTCGTTGCAGACCACCCGGATGGCCCTGCACGCGATCCGCGCCGGGGAGGGCGACCTGTTCGTCTCCGCCGGGGTCGAGATGGTCTCCCGGTACGCGCGCGGCAGCTCCGACGGTCTGCCGCCGGAGGCGCAGGCGCTGGTCGGCGGCGGCTGGGAGAACCCGCGCTTCGCGTCCGCGGCCGAGCGCTCGAAGCGCCGCGCCCAGGGCGGCGCCGAGGTGTGGGCCGACCCGCGCGACAGCGGCGACCTGCCGGACATCTACCTGACCATGGGGCAGACCGCGGAGAACCTGGCCCAGGTGTACGACGTGACCCGCGCCGACATGGACGAGTTCGGCGTACGCAGCCAGAACCTCGCCGAGAAGGCCATCGCCGACGGTTTCTGGGCCCGGGAGATCACCCCGGTCACCACGCCGGACGGCACCGTGGTGAGCACCGACGACGGTCCCCGGGCCGGCGTCACCCTCGACGCGGTCGCCGGGCTGAAGCCGGTGTTCCGCCCGGACGGCCGGATCACCGCGGGCAACTGCTGCCCGCTCAACGACGGGGCCGCCGTCGTCGTGGTGATGAGCGCCCAGCGGGCCGAGGAACTGGGTCTGACCCCGCTGGCCCGGATCGTCTCCACCGGCGTGACCGCGCTGTCGCCGGAGATCATGGGCCTCGGACCGGTCGAGGCGTCCCGGCAGGCACTACGCCGGGCGGGCATGACCATCGATGACGTCGACCTGGTCGAGATCAACGAGGCGTTCGCCGCGCAGGTCATCCCCTCCTACCGCCAGTTGGGCATCCCGGAGGAGAAGCTGAACGTGATGGGCGGCGCGATCGCGGTCGGGCACCCCTTCGGCATGACCGGCGCCCGGATCACCGGCACCCTGCTCAACGCCCTCGAGTGGCACGACAAGACGATCGGTCTGGAAACCATGTGCGTCGGCGGCGGCCAGGGCATGGCGATGGTCCTCGAACGGCTGAGCTGACGATTCGAGCGCGCCGGGCGCGCGGCACCGGGTGCGCCCGGCGGCTCAGAGCGCGTTGCGGGTCGCCGTCACCTCGGCGGCGGCCCGCGCCAGCACCTCGGCGTCGGCCCCGGCGGCGAGCAGGTCGGCGGTCACCACCCGCAGTTGGTCGGGCAGGGCCAGGTCGTTGTCGAGCCGGGGCACGGTGCGACGTGGTTGCCCTTCGGCGTCGGCGGCGAGGTTGGCGACCTCCTGCACCAGACGGTGCACCAGGTCGGCGCGGGGCACGTTGCCGGTGGTCGCGGTCGCGGCCCAGCGCGGCTGTTCCCAGTGCCCGACCTGGCCGACCAGCGACCGCACGGCCTGCTCCAACTCCGTTACGCTCACCGCGCCGAGTCTACGGCCGGACGGCGGGCGTTCGGTCAGCGGCGCAGGTAGCTGAGCAACCGCAGCAACTGCCAGTAGAGGAACACCAGGCCGGTCAGCAGACCGAAGGCGCTCAGCCACGCGTACCGGCGTGGTCGGCCGTCGCGCACCGAACGCTCGACCAGGTCGAAGTCGAGGATGAAGCTGAACGCGCCCGCGATGATCGCCACCACCGAGAAGGCGTACGGCAACCAGCCGACCTCCCCGCTGACGCTGTAGACCGCCAACCCCGACCGGCCGGAGATCAGGTAGGAGACGAGGTTGACCACGCTCAGCACGGCGATGCCGAGGAGCGTGCCGATCACGAGCCGGGCCAGTCGGGGGGTCGCGCGGATCACCCGGGCCCGGTACAGCGCGGCCATGCCGAGGAAGACGCCGAAGGTGCCGGCCACCGCCTGCACGACGATCCCCGGGTAGACCTGTTCGAAGGCCCGGCTGGCCACCCCGAGCAGCAGCCCCTGGAGCAGCGCGTAGCCGGTGATCGGCACCGGATTGGTGATCGCCCGCAGCGAGATGACCAGGACCAGCACGATCGAGGCCAGGGCGGTGCCGGCCAGGGCCGCACCCAACCACACCGCGTCGGGCACCACGGCCCAGGACACCGCGGCGGTCGCGCCGGTGAGCAGGAGCAGTCCGACGGTACGCACCACGACGTCGTCGACCGTCATCGGCTCGACGTCGCGGGAGCTGACCACCCGGGACTCCAACCGGCCGGTCTCGTCCAGCCGCTTGAGCACCGGGTTGTCGCTGCGCACCGTCGCCTCCTCCGCCCGTACCCCCAGGAGATTCACTCTGCCCCGGACGGCCCGGCGGTGGCGGCGAAACGGCACGGACGACGGCGCCCGCCCCCGCAGGAAGCGGGAGCGGGCGCCGGTCAGCGGGGCGGACGAGGTCAGTCGTCGCCCTGGAAGTAGCTCAACAGGCGCAGGATCTCGATGTAGAGCCAGACCAGGCTGACCAGGATGCCGAACGCGGCGACCCAGGAGTAGCGCTGGGGCAGGCCCATCCGGACGCCGTCCTCGATCTCCTTGAAGCTGAGCACGAAGCTCAGCGACGCGACCACGATGCAGACGAGGCTGAAGCCGATCGCGAGCGGGCTGCCGTCACGCAGACCCGTGTTGACGCCGAACAGCGCCAGCACCAGGTTGATCAGCATCACCGCGGCGAGGCCGATGATGGCCGTCGACACGATCTTCACGAACATCGGGGTGGCCCGGATGATCTTCGCCTTGTAGACCATCGTCATCACGAAGAAGATGCCGAAGCTCGCCACGGCGGCCTGGAGCACGATGCCGTCGTAGAAGGTCTCGAACGCCTTGCTGACCATGCCGACGAAGACGCCCTCGACCACCGCGTACGCGATGACCAGCGCCGGGTTGGCCATCCGGGAGAACGAGATGATCAAGCCCAGGACCAGGCCGACGACTGCCGCGGCGCCCCAGGCGAGACCGAGAAGCGCGTCGGGCACGAGCACCCAGGCGGCCGCGGCGGTGATGCCGAGGATGCCGAGCAGGGCGACCGTCTTGACGACCACGTCGTCGACGGTCATCGGCGCCACGGCGGGCGGCGCGGCCGGGTAGCCGGTCTGGGACGGGTACTGCTGCGGAATGCCGGGCTGTCCGTACGGCCCGGTCGGTGCGTACCCGGCGGAGCGCTCCCGCTCGGCCGCCTGGCCGAGCCGGGCGAGCACCGGGTTCGAGGTCTTCACTTTCTGGCCTCCCTCAGGGGGTCGTTTGCACGTGAACGTGCCCCCCAAGAGTAAACTGCCCGGCCCACTCCTGGTGATCACGAATGGGAACGCGAGGCCGTGGCGGATGGTGCCCGGGGCGGGGGTCGAACCCGCACGCCTTTCGGCAGCCGCTTTTAAGGCGGCCGTGTCTGCCGTTCCACCACCCGGGCGGGTGGCACCCGCGCGTCGACACGCACGGTGCAGTGTCACCGTAGCCGGTCTGCGGCGACCCGGCGTACCCCGTCGGCTTGGCCACATTAGGGTCGATGCCGTGAGCAGCGCAGCCCCCACGGCCCCCGATGCCGCCCCTGACCAGGCGGTCCGCCTCGCCGATCCGGTCGAGCGCGCGAGCGGGGCCGTACGGCTGCGCACGGCCGTCCGCCACCACCGGACTGATCTACTGGTCGCCCTCGCCTGGATGGCGCTGGCCGGCTGGCTGACCCACGGGCTGTGGCCCGACCCGGGTGGGCGCACCTTGGCGCTCAACCCCGAGGACCAGACGCTCTACGAATGGTTCCTGGCCGTCGACGCACGGGCGCTGCTCGGTGACTTCCACCTGCTCACCGACCGGCTCAACGCTCCGGACGGCGTCAACCTGATGGCCAACACCACGATCATCGCGCTCGGTGTGCTCTGCGCCCCGGTCACCCTGCTGTTCGGTGCGCCCACCTCCTTCGCGCTGCTCGCCGCCGCCAACCTGGCCGGCACCGCCCTCGCCTGGTACCTGCTGTTCCAGCGGACGATGCGCGTCCGCCGGCTCGCCGCCGCGGTCGGCGGAGGTCTGTGCGGCTTCGGTCCCGGCATGGTCTCGCAGACCAACAGCCACCTGCACATGACGGCGCAGTGGCTGGTGCCGGTGATCGTCTGGCTGGTGGTACGGCTGCTGCGGGCGTCCGACCCCGGCGAGGGTCGCGGCCGGCCCGCCGGCCCGGACCGACGGCGGATGATCAGCTCCGCGGCCGGGCTGGCGGTCGCCGTGACCGCACAGGTCTTCATCGGCGAGGAGGTGCTCTTCCTCAGCGCCGTCACGCTGCTGGTGATGGCGATCGCGTACGCCCTCACGGACCGGAACCTCACCCGGAGAGCGCTGCCCGGGTTCGCGGGCGGACTGGCGATCGCCGCTGGTCTGGCGATGCTGGTGCTCGGCTACCCGCTGTGGTTCCAGTTCGCCGGACCGCAGGGTGTCGCCGACGGGATGTTCAGCCCGGCCTACTTCTCGGCCGACCTGAGCAGCTGGTGGGCGGTCTCACCGCTGTCGGTGGCCGGCAGCGACCAGGCGTCGCGCCTCACCACCGGCCCGGCCGAGTACAACACCTTCCTCGGCTGGCCGCTGCTGCTCGTCACCGCCGTCTGCGCGATCTGGGCCGGGCGACGTCGGCTGGTCCTGGCGTGTGTGGCGGCGGCCCTCGTGATGGGCGCTCTCTCGCTCGGCCCGGAGGTGGTGCTCGGCGGCACCCGCACCGCGCTGCCCGGCCCGTACGCCCTGCTGGCCGGCCTGCCGGTGGTGGACGGCGCGTTGCCGATGCGGTTCGGGCTGGCACTGCTGCCGATCGTCGCGACGGTGCTGACCCTCGCCGTCGACCGGGCACTGGGCAGCACCGGGCGGGCGCGTCGGCTGGTGCCGCTGGCCGTCGTCGCGGCTCTCCTGCCGATCTTCCCGACCCCGCTGCCGACCGCCGGGCGGCCCGCTCTGCCGGAGTTCGTCACCGGCGGACACTGGCGGCAGTGCGTCGAGCCCGGTGGTGTGCTGGTCCCGGTGCCGCTGCCCACCCCCAAGGAGCCGTGGCCGATGCGCTGGGCGGCCGCCGCCGACGCCGGCTTCGGCCTGCCCGAGGGGTTCTTCATCGGCCCCTACGGGCGCGGTGGCACCGCCGCCATGGGGACCTTCAAGCAGCCCACCTCGGCTCTGCTGGCCGACGTCGCCCGCCGCGGCGACCAACCGGCCATCGGTGACGAGCAGCGCCGGCAGGCCGCGAAGGACGCGGACTTCTGGGGCGCGTCCTGCGTGGCACTGACCGACGACGCCCCGCACGCAGCGAGCCTGAAGGCCACCCTGGAACAGCTCTACGGCCCGGCGACCAGAATCGCCGACGCCTGGACCTGGAAGGTCTGACGCCGCCGGGTTCAACTCACGTCAGGCAGGCGTTAGGAAGGGCCCCTTCTTATCGAAAACGATAAGAAGGGGCCCTTCCTAACGGCTGGGTCAGACGCGCGGAGCGCCGACCGGCTGGGAGGCCTCGACGAACTCCTCGCGCGGGTCGTGCAACTGGCCCAGCGCGACCACCTCACGCTTGAGGAAGAACGCCAGCGACCAGTCCACCACGACCCGGACCTTGCGGTTGAACGAGGGGATCCGGCTCATGTGGTACGTCCGGTGCATGAACCAGGCCGGCCAACCCGTCATCTTGATGCCGTACACCTGGGCGACGCCCTTGTGCAGGCCGAGGCTGGCCACGCTGCCGGCGTGCTTGTGCTTGTAGTCGACCGGCTCGCGACCCCGGATCACCGCGACGATGTTGTCGGCCATCCGCGCCGCCTGACGCACCGCGTGCTGCGCGCTCGGCGAGCAGAAGTTGCCCGGCTCCTTGGTCAGGTCCGGCACGGCGGCGCAGTCACCCGCGCTCCACGCGCCGTCGATCACCCGGTCACCGTCGACCACCTGAAGGGTGGGGATGCAGGTGACCCGCCGGCGATCGTCGCGCGGGAAGTCCGTCGCGTCCAGCATCGGCGACGGCTTCACACCCGCCGTCCACACGATCGTGTCGGACCGGAAGCTGTCCCCGTCGGAGAGCTTCACTACCCCGTCGACACAGGACTCCAGGCGGGTGTCCAGCCGGATGTCCATGTTGCGCTTCGTGAGCTGCTGCACCGTGTAGGCGCCCATGTCCCGGTCGACCTCGGGCAGCACCCGCTGGGTCGCCTCGACGAGCACCCAGCGCATGTCCTCCGGCTTCAGCTCCGGGTAGTAGCGCAGGGCGTCCCGAGCCATGTCCTCCATCTCGGCGAGCGCCTCGATGCCGGCGTACCCACCGCCGACGAACGTGAAGGTCAACGCCGAACGGCGGACCTCCGCGTCCGGGGTCGCGGCCGCGATGTCCAGCCGGTCCAGCACGTGGTTGCGGAGGTAGATCGCCTCGCCGATCGTCTTGAACCCGATGCCCTGCTCGTGCAGGCCCGGAATCGGCAGCGTCCGGGACACCGAGCCCGGGGCCACGATCACGTGGTCGTACGCGATCTCCCGGGCCGGGCCGGCGATCGGCTGCACGGTCGCCACCTTGCGGTCGTGCTCGACCCGCGTGACAGTTCCCGCCACCACCGTGCACCGGCGCAGCTCACGGCGCAGCGGCACCACGGCGTGCCGGGGGGAGATGTTCCCCGCCGCGGCCTCGGGGAGGAACGGCTGATAGGTCATGTGGGGCTGGGGGTCCACGACGATGACCTCAGCCTCACGGGAGCTGAGCTTCTTCGACAGGCGCAGGGCGGCGTAGAGACCGACGTGCCCGGCACCCACCACAAGGATCCGCTTCGGATTCACGTCGTCTATCTTTCCCCGCCCTGCTCAGGTAATCCCGCTCGCGCCCCCCATCTGTGACGGAACACAACCCCTGTGACCTGCGTAACCCTCTTGCATCACGGGTTCACCGACGTCGCAGCAGCCAACCCAGCAACGCGGCGACACCCACCGCCACCAGCAACCCGAGCACGGTGACCCACTGGTGACCGGTCTCGCCACCAAGACCCGCCACCCGCAACAGCAGCACCCCCAGCACGGCCGTACCCAAGAGCACCGCGGCCACCCGCGACAACCACCGGGTGATCAGTCCCGCGTCCACCACCCCGTCGTACGGCAGCAGCGCCGCCAGCGCGCACAGGGAGTGCCCCAGGTACAGCAGCGCGGCGACGGCGAGCAACCGCCACAACGCCACCGGCCGGCCGTACCCGTCGGTCGCGAGCAGCCAGCCACCAGCCATCACCAGCGCCGCGAACGTCGGCCACAACCGGCGCGGACCCACGGCCGGCAGCAGCGCGGCCACCGCCAGGAACAGCAGCGGCCGACCGGTCAACACCTCGGCGGGAAACGCCACCGCGAAACCGGCCAGCGTCGTGACGAAGATGGCGACCCGCACCAGCAGTGGTACGGCGCTGATCCGGGTCACGGCGTCCTGAACAGCCCGAACCCGCTCCCCGATCGCACTCATCGTGCTCCTGTCGTTCGCGACTGCGGGGCTCGCAAACCCGGCTCACTCCTCGCGCTCACCGTGCTCCTGTCGTTCGCGACTGCGGGGCTCGCAAACCCGGCTCACTCCTCGCGCTCACCGGCCACCGACCCGCGGGGCCGTCGCCAGCCGGGCCACGTCCCGCAGCACCTGGTCCAGGCTGCCCGCGCCGGCCCAGCGCACCACCGGCACGCCGTGCTCCCGGAGCTGCCCGATCATCGTCTCCCGGTCCAGTCGCCACAGGCGGTACGCCACCTCGGCCCACCCCCGGTCCTTCGGCGGAGTCAGGTCGGCCGGCAACGTGTCGACCGCCACCACGAACCGGCCGGCGCGCGCCAGCCGTGCCAGCATCTGCGCCGACCGTTCGTCCAGCAGCGGGGTGAGGACCACCACCAACGCGTCCGAGGAGAGCAGCTGCGGGCCGAAGACCTGGTCGTACGGCTCGTGCTGGGCCGCGTCGGCGCGTACGTCGAGCAGCCATTCCAGCACCGTCAGGTACTGCCGGCGGCCGGCGGCGGGCCGCAGTCGGCGGGCGCCCGGCCCGTACTCCAGCAACGACACCCGGTCGCCCCGGTGCAGGTAGTGCTCGGCGATCGCGGCGGTGGCCCGCACGGTGGTGTCCAGTACGGACGCGGCGCCGTCCACACCGCCGGAACGGCCCGCCTCGGCGAGCACGTCGAGCAGCACCACCACCTCGGCGTCACGGTCCGACAGCGTCGCCGCCACGTGCAACTGCCGAGCGCGCAGCGACACCCGCCAGTCGACGCGGCGGAGTCGGTCGCCCGGGGCGAAGACCCGCACTCCGGCCAGCTCACCGCCCTCTCCCGGACGGCGGGAGTGGTGTGCGCCCACCAGACCGGCGGCGCGGGGCATCGCCTCCACCGCCTCGAACGGCTCGGTACGCGGGTAGACCCGCACCCCGACCGGTTCGGTGATCACCGCCCGGGACACCAGCAGGCCACCCGCCGCGGCGACCCGCGCCCCGGCCGGGCCGACGGGGTGCCGACCCCACCGCAGAGCCCGCCCGGCCAGTTCCAGGTCCACCGCCGCGCCGCTGGGCACCGAGGTCACGAACGGCCGGTCGGCGGCCGAACGTCCCCGGCCGGAGGCGGGCGAGGTGGCGGTGGCCGGCGGCGCGGCGACGGGTTCGACACCGGCGAAACCGGCACGGGCGATCCGCAGCCACGGCGAGACCCGCGACCGCACCACCACGAGGTCGTAGTCGACCGTGTCCGGGTTGCCGACACTCACCGCCGCCGACACCTCGCCGCCCTCGACCAGCGGTCCGTCCTCGGCACTGGTGATCCAGACCTGCGGCAGCGCGGTGGGCCGGCGACGCAGCGCGTACGCGGTGCCCAGCGCGATCGGCGCCGCCAGCACGACGAGGTCGACCCGGCCGAGCAGCACCCCCGCCACCAGCAACAGGCCGGCGAGCAGCACGGCGCGGCCGAGCGCGGGGGTGGGCGCCCAGCCGGCGCTCGACTCCGGCTCGGTGGATCGCGGCGCGGACGCGGTCGGACCGGTCATCAGTGCCGGGGCCCGCCGGCGGCGTAGCTGGGCAGGGCGCCGCTGGCCGGAGCCGGCGTCCCCTCCAACACCTCTCCGACCACGAACGCCGGGTCGACGCGGCGCAGCCACATCTCGGGGCGCAGGGTGATCCGGTGGGCCAGCGCGGGGGCGGCGACCGCCTTGACGTCCTCCGGCACCACGTAGTCCCGGCCGTCGAACACCGCGCGTACCCGGGACAGCAGCAGCAACGCCAACGAGCCGCGCGGCGAGGCGCCGACCAGCACCGACGGGTGTTCCCGGGTGGCCGCCGTGAGCGCCACGATGTACCGGCCGATCGAGTCCTCCACCACCACGTCCTCCAGGGCGGCCTGCATGGCCCGCAGGGTGGCGGCGTCCACCACCGGTTTGATGTCCGCCTCCTCGCGGCGGCGGCCCATCCGGCGGCGCAGCACCTCCCACTCCTCCTCCTGGTGGGGGTAGCCGAACGAGACCCGCAGCAGGAACCGGTCGAGCTGCGCCTCGGGCAGCGGATAGGTGCCCTCGTACTCGATGGGGTTGGCGGTCGCCAGCACGTGGAACGGCTCGTCCAGCTTGTACGTGACGCCCTCGACCGAGACCTGCTTTTCCTGCATGGCCTCGAGCAGCGCGGACTGGGTCTTCGGCGGTGTCCGGTTGATCTCGTCGGCGAGGAGCAGGTTGGTGAAGACCGGCCCGGCCCGGAAGGTGAAGTCGCCGTTGCGCTGGTCGTAGAGGAAGGAGCCGGTGACGTCGGCGGGGAGCAGGTCGGGGGTGAACTGGAGGCGGCGGAAGTCCAGCCCGAGCGCCTGCGCGAAGGAGCGCGCGGTGAGCGTCTTGCCGAGGCCGGGCAGATCCTCCAGGAGCACGTGCCCACCCGCCAGGATCCCGGCGAGGACCAGCTCCAACGCGTCGCGCTTGCCGACCACGACGGTACCGACCGCGTCCAGGACGGCCCGCGCCAGGCGACCCACCTCGGTGGCGGGCATGCTCCGGTCCACGTCGTTCATCAGATCTTCTCCAGTTCGGCGACGATCACCGCGAGATCGCGCGGCGACGGGGGGCGTCGGGGCGGGGTTTCCAGGAACGTCCACAGCCGGTCGCCCAGCAGGGCGCGGGCCCGGACCGGATCCGACTCACGGGTCACGGAGTGCTTCAGGCGAAGCCGCTCGTCGGCCAGTTCCGCGAGCCGGGGCAGGATCACCCCGGTGAAGCGTTCGGGTCGGGTGGTGGACCAGTCCAGCGGCAATTCCCAGCCGTTGATCGCGGCGCGCAGCGCGTCCCGGGCACCCCAGTTCCAGGTGCCGTCGTCATCCTGGGCGAGCCGGGTACGGGACCTCGCCGCGGGTGGCGGGGCGAGCGCGGCGGCGACCCGGCGTACCGCGGACACGGCGAACACCCCGGCGATCAGGATCGCCAGGGAGATCTGCAGGCCGACCGCCCGGAGACCGACGACGAGTACGGCGACCAGGGCCGCGTTGCCGAGAAGGGCCCGGAACACCCGCCCGGCCCGGCCACCGGGCCGCCCGTCGTCGTGCCTCGGCCGCTCCTCCTCGAAGGTGAGCAGGTCGTCGATGCTGGCGCTGCCGCTCATGCCGGCACCCCGGGCGGGCCAGTCGTGACGATGGTGAGTTCGCCACGCAACCGCCGTAGCGCGGCACGGGCCTGGTCGCGGGTGCCCGCACCGACCTCACGCGTGGCGTACCGGGCCTCGCGGTAGACGTGCGCGAACTCGGCGAGCACGTCGGCGCTGACGATCGCCGGGACACCTGTCGACTCGTCGCCCCGCAGCAACCGGGTGACCAGGTCGGTCGGTGTGTCGCCGAGATGCCGGGGCACACCGGCGGCGGAGGCGGCCTCCTCCAGGCGTACCCAGCAGGCGATGACCGCGACCCGGGGATCGGTGGACTGGTCGTCCAGCTCCACCAGGCCGGCGTCCAGGGCGGCGACCACCTCGCGGGCCGTGCCCTCGGCCGTACGCCGGGCCCGCTGCGCCGGTAGGGCCCGCGAGGTGCGGCGCAGCGCGCCACGGAGCAGGATCCAGGTGAGGTAGCCGAGCACGGCGAGGATCGCCAGCCCGAGCAGGACCATCGCCACGGTCGCGATCCACTGCGGGATGTGCGCCTCGGTGGCCTCGCCGGCGTCCCTCGGTTCGACGGGGATCGACGGCGACGGCACGTCCGTCGGATATTCCGGTACCCACGGCACGTTCTCGGCGGCCGGCGGGATCCGGCTCGCGCCGATCGACGAGTGGGCGGACGCGAGCGCGGCCGCCGCGAGCAGGGCCGCCACCACACCCACCGGCCACCAACGGCGTAGCAGGCCGAGCACCGGACGGACCACACCCGACGCGGCGGGCGGCGACGGCGCGGGCGGGCGTGTTCCGGTCGTCATCGCCACCACCCCACGCGTCCTCAGTCCACTTCGGCCAGCTGCTTGGCCCGGCCGAAGACGTCGTCCAACATCCCCGGTGTCAGCCGCCCGGTGAAGGTGTTCTGCTGGCTGACGTGGTAGCAACCGAGCAACTCCGGCACGGCCGCGCCGGACCAGTGTGCCCCATGGCCGAACGCGGGTCGCGGGCTGGGCGGGCGCTGCCCGTACACGTGGCGGAGCACCGGCCACCACGCGGCCCAGGCGAACGCGCCCAGCGCGACCACGACGCGCAGGGTGGGTCGGATCAGCGTGACCTCACGGTGCAGCCAGGGCGCGCAGGTGTCCCGTTCGTCCGGGGTGGGCTTGTTGTCCGGCGGCGCGCAGCGGACGGCCGAGAAGATCCGGGTGTCCCGCAGGGTGAGCCCGTCGTCGGCGGCGACGCTGGTCGGCTGGTTGGCCAGTCCGGCCCGGTGCAGGGCCGCGAAGAGCACGTCGCCCGAGCGGTCGCCGGTGAAGATCCGGCCCGTGCGGTTGCCGCCGTGCGCGGCGGGCGCGAGGCCCAGGATGGCGATGCGCGCGTCGCCGGGCCCGAATCCGGGCACCGGGCGACCCCAGTACTCCTGGTCGCGGAAGGCGGCCCGCCGGGTGCGGGCCACCTCCTCCCGCCATCCGACCAGTCGGGGGCAGGCGAAACAGTCGCTGACCGCCGCGTCGAGATCGGCCAGGTCCGCCGCCCGTTCGGCACGGGCGACGACCTGATCGGGGGTACGGGACTCAGCCAAGCTTGGCCCGGAAGAGTTCGAGGGTGCGCGCCCACGCGCTGGCGGCGGCGCGCTGGTCAAACGCCTCCGGCCGGTCGTCGTCGAAGAACCCGTGCGAGGTGCCCGGGTAGTCGTAGAGCTGGCAGGTGCCGCCGGCCTCCTCGACGGCCCGACGTACGGCCTGCACGCCCTCGTCGGTGGAGGTGCCGTCCTGATCGGAGCAGTGGACGATGGCCGCCTTGCCGGCGTAGTCGACCCAGTCGGAACGCATCGACTCCCACGACAGGGCGGGATAGAAGCCCGCGGTGGCCACGATCCGCTCGGAGCGGGTCGCCGACCTGAGAGCCAGGCTGCCACCGGCGCCGAACCCGACCGCGCCGACCTTGCCGGTGACCTCGGGACGCCCGGCGAGGTAGTCGGCGGCGTCCGCGACGTCCTTCGCCGCCTCGGCCACCCGCGTCGCCAACTCGTGCTGCGCCTCGGCCGCCTGGCTGGTCTCCGTGTCGTGCCGGAAGTTCGGGACGAGGGCGACGAAGCCGGCCTCGGCGAACCGGTCCGCGACCGACCGGATGTGCGGGACCAGGCCCCACGACTCCTGCAGGACGATGACGGCGGGGCTGGCCGTGCCGCTCGCGGGTATCGCGAGATACCCCTCGCTCGTGCCCCCGTTGCTGCGGTAGCTCACCATGTCGCCCATCGGCCGTCCTCCTAGCGGTCAGTCATCGTTGGCTGGTCGCCCAGTGGTCCTACGTGCCGGTAGCCTGCCACGCCGTGACCCCGGCCGGGAAGACGTCGGAACAGTGGCATTCACCTCCCGTTCGCCGGCTGGTGACCGCGGGTACGCCGACGGCGGCGGGGAATGTTCCCCGCCGCCGTCATCGGTGCTTCAGGCGTGTTATCAGGCCTTCTTGGTCAGGCAGAGGACGTAGCCCTTCTTGCCCGACTCGATGCTGTAGAAGACGTACCCCTCCTCGCCTTCCTTGAAGAACTCGTTGCAGGTGGTCTCGGACTTGGCCTGCGTCTCGGTCTGCCCGTCGAGCCGACCGACCACGTTGTACGCGGCGTCGGTGGAGGTGCACTCGACGACCTTGGCGCCGTCGACCTCCTCCTCCTTGTCGCCCTTGATCTCGGGCAGCTCGGCGATGCAGTCGCCGGCCTTCGCGTCGGCGGTCTCGTCCTTGTTCAGGAAGCTGCCGATGGCCGCGCCGAGGCCGAACTTCAGGCCGGCGATGACGAGGAAGATGACGATCGCGCCGATGATGCCGAGCGCCTTCTTCCCACCGGACTTACCCTCCGGCTCGGCCGGCGGCGGCGTCTCGACGGCCGGCTGGGCCGGCGTGCCGACGGCCGGCTGGGCCGGCGTCTCGGCGGCCGGCTGGGCCGGCGCTTCGTCGGACGCGGGGGGCGGTGCGACCTGCTCTGACACGGGGGTTCCTTCCGAGGGATGAATGAGCAGACGACACCGTAACGATCATTGATTTCCGGTGCCGTCCCGCTCGCCTCGTCCGTTCAGCTATTTCCCAGCATCGTGTGCATGATCTGGTTCACATCGCCCTCTCAGCTCGTCCGGGTCGGAGTCGGGGTCGGCTCGTCACTCGACGTCGCGCTCGGACTCGCCGTCGGCGTCGCCACGGTCGGTGACTCGCTTGCCGACGGCGTGCTGGTCGGCACCGCTGGCGCCCCGGGCATGTCCGGGCCCCGGGGCGGCCCGAAGGGCGCCCGGTCGGGGCAGTACGGGTACGGCCGCAACAGCGGATTGTTGTACGCCTCGGCGGGGTCGAGACAGTCCGGGTAGCCGAGCCGGATGGGGTTGCCGTTCTCGTCGAAGAGGCGGGCGTTCTCCACCAGCCGACCGTCGCTGTCGTAGACGAAGACGTCCCGGATCCGGTCGTACGGGTTGTCCACCGAGGTCGGGTTGTAGCCGTAGTCGCCGTACCGCATCCGGTCCTCCGCCTGCACGAGGGCGGACAGCGCGAAGACGACCAGCACCGCGCTGCCGACCTGCACCGCCGAGCGCGGCCAGCGGGTGAGCTGGGCCGAACGGCGGCCGAGCCAGATCGAGGCGAGCACGAAGCCCACCAGCATGATCAGACCGGCGAGCAACTCCCCACCGAAGCGGGGCAGCACCCCGAAGCTGCCGCCGGTGCTGATCACCGTGAGCAGCATGGCCGCCAGGTAGCCGCGCAGCACCCACCAGCCGGGGCGCAGCAGACGGAGGAAGTCGCTCGCCGTCGCGTACCCCAGGGGTGGGCCGAGCCGGGAGTCGATCGCGCGCAGGCGGCTGCGGACCCGGACCACGGCGGCGGCGACCCGGTGGTCCAGGTTGCGACCGCCGCCGACACCGACGCCGGCAGCGGCGCGCAGCTCGGCGGCGTACGTCTCCGGCTCACCCAGTCGCTCGACGAGGGTGCCCTCACCCTCGGCAGCGACCTCGGTGAGGTGGTCGGCGAGGTCCTCGGTCAGCTCGGTGCGCCGGTCGGGCGGCACGTCGGCCAGGGCGGCGCGGACCCGCGCCACGTAGTCGGTGATCTCCTGCTCCGTGACGGTCATGCCGCCAGCCCCCGATCGTCGAGCAGCGTGTCCATGGTGGTGGCGAACGAGCGCCAGAGCTTGCCGGAGCGGGTCAACTGGTCACGCCCGGCGGCGTTGAGCGAGTAGTACTTGCGGTGCGGGCCGGTCTCGCTCGGCACGACGTACGTGGTGAGCAGGCCGGCGGCGAAGAGACGACGCAGCGTGCCGTAGACCGAGGCGTCGCCGATCTCCTCCAGGCCGGCTTCGCGGAGCCGGCGCAGGATGTCGTAGCCGTAACCGTCCTCCTCGCGCAGGACGGCCAGGACGGCCAGATCGAGCACGCCCTTCAACAACTGTGTGGTGTCCACGCACTGCACACTAGTGTGCAATGCGAAGTAGCGTCAACGACTCGCCGATACCAGGGGTGACGATCGACTCCGGGTCGCCGACGTGGGGGCATCCGGCCAGCAGGTCACCGCGACATCGACGATGTGGAGTGGATCATCGAGGGGACGGGGGTTCGTCATGGCCTGCGGGATCAGCGGTACGACGCGCAAGGCTCGTCGGGTCAGACTCGGACCCCCTCGCGGTCCAGCTCACGAATCTGGCGAACAGGTCGGCCGGGGATGGCGCGGGGTTCGGATTGAGCTTGATCAGATCCGCGGTGGCCTCGAACAACAGGCCAGCCATGTAGACACTCAGGCCGACCCGGTCACGGCGGTACTCGATGCTCAACGACAAACGCGCGGGCTGACACGGCCAGGCGGCCGCGCAGACGCGGCACAACCAGAGGGGCCGCATCGGCAGGTGCGGGCGCACCGCCCGACGCTGGCGATCGCGATCAGGGGAAACGTTAGGTGTCGCCATCCCTCGATCGTGCTACTTCCGTATACGATCGTCAACCCCGATCGCTGTTAGCGATCGTCCGACTATCGCTGGTACCTACCGTCAACCCATGGGCGAGTTCGTGGGAATCGCGGAGATACGAGACATGCTCGGCGGCGTTTCGCGCGCTCGGGCTTCCGTGGTCGCCTCCCGGCGCGACTTCCCCGCACCCCACCAGGTGTTGCGGATGGGTCAGATCTGGCGACGCACCGACGTCGAAGAGTGGATTCGGCAGCACCGGCCGGACCTGGCGACGGACTGAGCCTTAGATCAACACGAGATCGCTGATATCGGGGTGTCCAGGTGGCCCGGATACCGCGATATCGGCGATGTCGGTGTCGATCAGGGTCGGGCGCGGCCTACCGGAGGCTCCAGGCGATGCCGTCGAGGATGTCGTGCTCGGACGCCACCACCGACGGCATGCCGGCCCGCTCCATGATCACGCGTAGCACCAGCGCCCCCGCGCCGATCACGTCGGCCCGCCCCGGGTGCATCACCGGGATCTCCAGCCGCTGCGCGCTGGTCCGCTCCAGCAGGTCCGCGGTCACCCGCGCGACCGCCTCGTACGACACCCGCGCGTGGTGGATGCGCTCCGGCTCGTACCCCCGCAGTCCCTCGGCGATGGCCACCACGGTGGTGACCGAACCGGCGAGGCCGACGAGGGTGGCCGCCTCGCGGCCGGGCACCGCCGCGAGCGCCCGGTCCACGACGGCGGCGATGTCGGCCTCCGCCGCCGCGACCTGCTCCGGCGTCGGCGGATCACCCGCCAGGTGCCGTTCGGTCATCCGGACGCAGCCGATGTCCACCGAGATCGCCGACCGCACACCGGCCCGGTCACCGACCACGAACTCGGTCGAGCCGCCGCCGATGTCGACGACGAGGAACGGCTCCTTCGCGTCGGCCGGCAGCCCGCGCACCGCGCCGGTGAACGACAGCCGGGCCTCCTCGTCGCCGCTCACCACCTCGGGCGCGACGCCGAGGGTCTGCCGCACCATCTCGGTGAAGTCGGCGGCGTTGGCGGCGTCCCGCGAGGCCGAGGTCGCGCACATCCGTACCCGCTGGGCGCCCAACTTCTCGATGTCGGCGGCGTACGACGCCAGCGCCACCCGGGTCCGCTCGATCGCCTCCGGCGCCAGCCGGCCCGTCCGGTCCACGCCCTGCCCCAGCCGGACGATCTCCATCCGCCGGGTCACGTCGACGAGCGGGGCCTGCGGCCCGGCCGACTCCTCCGGCAGGTCGGCGACCAGGAGTCGGATCGAGTTGGTCCCGCAGTCGATGGCCGCCACACGCGTCGTCACCCGGCAACCCTACGACAGCCCGCCACCGACGCCGGTGAGCACTACAACCGCAGCAGCATCCGGGTGTTGCCCAACGTGTTGGGCTTGACCCGCTCCAGGTCCAGGAATTCCGCGACGCCCTCGTCGTACGAGCGCAGCAGCTGCTCGTAGACCGGCTGCGGCACCGGCGCGCCGTCGATCTCGCGGAAACCGAACGAGCCGAAGAACCGGGTCTCGAAGGTCAGGACGAAGATCCGTGCGATGCCCAACTCGCGAGCCGCGTCGATCAGCTCGCGCACCAGCCGGTACCCGATCCGCTGGCCCCGGCAGGACGGATCCACGGCCACCGTACGGATCTCGGCCAGGTCCTCCCACATCACGTGCAGCGCCCCGCAGCCCACCACGACGCCGTCGTCGGCCCGGACCGCGACCCGGAACTCCTGCACGTCCTCGTACAGGGTCACGGTGGCCTTGCTGAGCAGGCGCCGGTCGTCGGTATACGTGTCGACCAGCCGGCGGATGCCCCGCACGTCCCGGGTGCGGGCCCGCCGCACCAGGATCTGCCCCTCGGCCTGTGTGGTCATTCGCTGTCGGGCAGGTCCACGCACGGTCCGGCCGTCCACCAGGGCTCGACCAGCGCCAACGTCTCGTCGCCGAGCGGGTTCACGCCGGGGCCGGCGCCCAGGGCGTGGCCGAGGTGCACGTGCAGGCACTTCACCCGGCCCGGCATTCCGCCGGCCGAGATGCCGGCGATCTCCGGAACCTCGCCGATCGCGTCCCGGCGGGCGAGGTAGTCCTCATGCGCCGCCCGGTAGTGGGCGGCCAGCTCCGGATCGGTCGCCAACCGGCCGGCCATCTCCTTCATCAGACCCGCCGACTCCAGCCGGCTGCACGCCGCGGTGGCCCGGGGGCAGGTCAGGTAGAACAGCGTCGGGAACGGGGTGCCGTCGGCGAGGCGGGGCGTCGTCTCCACCACGTCGGGCAGGCCGCACGGGCAGCGGTGGGCCACCGCCCGGGTGCCCCGGGGCGGGCGGCCGAGCTGCGCGGCCACCGCGGCCAGGTCGGCCTCGTTCGCCGGTTCCCGCTGCGGCAGGGGTACGGAATCCGCCGCCGGCTCCGACGGGGGTACGACAGTCACGGTGCTCGTCTCTCCTGGTGTGCTGGTCGGTGGGTCACTTGCCCGGCTGCTGGCTGTCCGCCGCGCGCACGCTCGACCAGAGGGTGTCGTACCAGGTCGAAGGCCCGGCCGTGGCACCCGAACCGGCGGGCTTGCCGGCGTCGCGGGCCGCGCCCTCGGCGTCGTTCATGACCACCATCATCTTCTCGCCCGGACGACCCATGAAGAACCGCTCCCGGGCCTGGGTGATCTTGTACTCGTCGTCCTGCCACTTGGCGGCCTCGGCCGCGAGCTTGGCGATCTCCTTCTCCTGCGCCGTCTGCGCGGCCTCCATCCGTTCGATGTCGGCCTGCTGGTCGAGGTAGACCCGCACCGGGTAGGTGTACGCCAGGGCGAGCGCGATCAGCACCGCGAACAGGACGGTGGCCCGGCCGGTGAAGCGACGGGGATGGGGTGCGGCGAGCCGCTTGACGGCACCGCCACCGGCGGCGGTACGCCGGGCGGCGGCCGGACGACTCGCGGACCGCCCGCCCTCGGCGCCCCGGACCGTGCCCGGGGCGCGACCGGCGGCACCGCGTGGTTCGGCGCGTACGCCGGCGTCCCGGAGCGACCCGCGGGTGGCCCGCCCGGCACCCGGCCGGCCGGCCTGACCCGGTCGGCGGGCGGGCCGTTGACCACCCGGTGTGCGGCGCTGCATCGTCACACCCCTCCCCCGAGGCTACGTCTGTCGCGTACGTGCGCCGGGAGGCCCCACGTGGGGCCTCCCGGCAACCACACTCAGGCCGAACGGTAACGCGGGAACGCACCCGCGCCCGCGTAGCGCGCCGCGTCGGCCAGCTCCTCCTCGATCCGGAGCAGCTGGTTGTACTTGGCGACCCGGTCCGAGCGGGCCGGAGCGCCGGTCTTGATCTGACCGCAGCCGGTGGCGACCGCCAGGTCGGCGATGGTGGTGTCCTCGGTCTCGCCGGAGCGGTGGCTCATCATGCACTTGAAGCCGGCCCGGTGGGCCAGGTCCACCGCGTCCAGGGTCTCGGTCAGCGAACCGATCTGGTTGACCTTCACGAGGACGGCGTTCGCGGCCTTCTCCGCGATGCCACGGGCGATGCGCTGCGGGTTGGTCACGAACAGGTCGTCACCGACGATCTGCACCCGGTCGCCGATCGACGCCGTCAGCGTCTGCCAGCCGGACCAGTCGTCCTCGGCCAGCGGGTCCTCGATCGACACGATCGGGTACTCGTCGGCGAGCTTGGTGTAGTAGGTGCTCATGTCCTCGGCGGACTTCGCCGCGCCCTCGAAGGTGTAGGTGCCGTTCTCGAAGAACTCGGTGGCCGCCACGTCGAGCGCGAACACGATGTCGGTGCCGAGCCGGTAGCCGGCCTTCTCGACCGCCTCGGCGATCAGGTCCAGGGCAGCCGCGTTGGTCGGCAGGTTCGGCGCGAAGCCACCCTCGTCACCGAGCCCGGTCGACAGGCCCTTCTTCTTGAGCACCGACTTCAGCGCGTGGTAGACCTCCGCGCCGGAGCGCAGCGCCTCGCGGAAGGTGGGCGCGCCGATCGGCGCGATCATGAACTCCTGGACGTCGACGTTGGAGTCGGCGTGCGCGCCACCGTTGAGGATGTTCATCATCGGCACCGGCAGCAGGTGCGCGTTCGGGCCGCCCAGGTAGCGGAAGAGGCTCAGCTCGGCGCTGCTGGCGGCGGCCTTCGCCACCGCGAGGGAGACCCCGAGGATGGCGTTCGCGCCCAGCTCCGACTTGCTGTCGGTGCCGTCGATGTCGAGCATCTTCTGGTCGATGAGCCGCTGCTCGCTGGCCTCGTAGCCGATGAGCTGGTCGACGATCTTGTCTTCGACGTTGGAGACCGCCTTCTCCACGCCCTTGCCCTGGTAACGGTCGGCGTCACCGTCGCGCAGCTCGATCGCCTCGAACGCGCCGGTGGAGGCGCCGGAGGGCACCGCGGCGCGGGCCACCGTGCCGTCGTCCAGGCCGATCTCGACCTCGACCGTCGGGTTGCCCCGCGAGTCGAGAATCTCCCGCGCGACGATTCCCTCGATGGTTGCCACTGAGTCGCTCCTCGTTGTTGTGATCCGGTCCGTGGGTGGGCCGCGACGGTGCGGCTGAGGCAGGTGTTGAACGCAGCGTATCGGGCGACGAGATCGGACACGGCGTCGCCCGCGCACCCGAGTCGCCCCGCAGTGACGGACATTCCCGTATTTCCGGGCGTCAACCGGCAACGGGTTTGCGCTGCGCCGACTAGATCCACCAGGCTGGTCGCCATGCCCGCCGCCACGACCACCCTCCGCATGCTCGCCGTGTCGGTCATCGCGTCGCTCACGGTGACCGGCTGTCAAACAGTCGAGGACGCCGGCAGCGCCATGGGTCGCTCGGATCTCGTCAACGACCTCGCCGCCCGCCTCGACCGGGCACTGGAGTTGACCTACACGGCCGACTACCAACTGCCCGGCGGCCAGACCGCCGCGATCGTCCAGGCGCAGGACCCGGCCCGCTCCGCCTACACCTACCCGGGTGGGCGGCTCACCGTCACCCCCGACGCCGTCACCCGCTGCACGGCGGCCGGCGGCCGGACGGTGTGCACGCTCGTCGCGCCACCCACCCCCGGCACCAAGCCCACCGTGGCGCTGTTCGACGAGGCGAACCAGCAGGGCCTCGTCACCCCACCCGTGGTGGTCGGCCTGCTGACCGCCGCCGCCCTCGACCCGCAGGCAGTGATCAAGCAGAGCGACACCACCGTCGCCGGGCACCACGCCGCCTGCGTCGAGGTGCAGCGCTCGGACGGCGACTTCAGTGCCTGCGTCACCACCGAGGGTGTGCTCGGCAGCTTCCTCGGCTCGGTCGACGGCAAACCGATGGAGCTGGCGTTGAGCGACTACTCCGAGTCGGTCGAGAAGGACGCGTTCGACCCGCCCGCCGGAGCAGGCGTCCTCGACAACCGCCCCGGCGGCTCCTGAACCCCGTACCCCCGGCTCCTGCGGGTTGTGCCGACGCGGCGGGTGACCGTCCGGCGGCCCGGCGCGCGTCAGACGCCGAGCAGGGCGCGCAGATGGCGCGGCGGCGGGCAGTCGTGGGCGAGCATCGCGTCGTGCCAGTCGCGCGCCGGCACGCCCTCCGGGCGGGCGGCGGCGATCTCGGCCACCTCGCTGTACCCGACGAAGTACGTGGAGAGCTGCGTCGAGGTGAGCAGGGACCGACGCCACTTGCCGGCGGCCTCGCCCTCCTCCTGGAAGCCACGACCGGTCATCAACGCCATGGCCTCGGCCTCGGGCAGCTCCTCGGCGTGCACCAACTGGTCGAGCAGCGCGTTGATGGTCATCCGGAGCTGCATCTTGAGCTGCTGCATCCGCACCGGCAGACCGCCGAAGCCGAGACCGGCCATCAGCTCCTCGGCGTACACGGCCCAGCCCTCGACGAACGGGCCGGAGCGGGCCAACGCCCGGACGCGCGTGCCGCCCACGTGACGCCGGGCGTGGGCGAGCTGGAGGAAGTGGCCGGGCATCGCCTCGTGCACGGTCAGGTTACGAACCATGTGATCGTTGTACTCACGGTAAAAGGAGTCGACACGCTGCGCCGACCAGTCCGCCGGGGTGGGCGCGATGCAGTAGAACGTCGGCACCGCCGCGGTCTCCAACGGGCCGGGCGAGTCGCAGTACGCCACCGCGACGCCCCGCGCGAACTCCGGCATCTCCTGGATCACGCACCGGTCGTCGACAAGGGTGACCAGGTCGTGCAGCCGGACGAAGTCGGTCGCCTCGTCCAGGGTCACACCGGCCAGCTCGACGATCGTCGAGTTGTCCGGGTGCTCGGCGGCGAGCAGGTCCAGCGCCCGGCGTACCGTCTCGTCGTCGGCCGGACCACCGACCAGCTCGACGGCCGCCGCGCGGATCTCCTCGGTGACCCGATCCAGGTTGGCCCAGGCCCGGCGCTGGATCTCGGCGGCGCCCAGCTCGGTGTCGAGGGTGTGCCAGAGCCGCGCCTCCCAGCGGCGGCGGCCCAGGCGCGGGTCGCGGCCCTGACCGCTGTCGGCGGCCAACCGAGTCCGCAGCCAGGCCACGAACTCGTCCAGCGCGGCGATCGCGTCGGTCGCCGCCGGCTCGACCCTCTCGAAGCCGCCCGGCGCCTGCGCGATCAGCCCCGGTAGCTCATCACGAATGAGCGCGGCCGTGCCGGTGAACTGCCCGACCGCCGTCTCCGCGTGGATCCGCGGCATGTCCCGCAGCGTGGCGCGTGCGGTGGCGAGAGCATCCGGTACGGCGGCGAGCCGGCCGGCGAGCTGCGTCAGGCGCACCTCGGCCGGGGCGTACGGGCGGGCCAGCAGGGGGTGCAACAGCGGGCCGGGGTTGTGGGCCAGCGGGTCCCACTCGTGCGACCGGATCTCGGTCAGCTCGAACAGCTCCCGATCGACGAAGGAGGTGAGCAGCGCGTGGTCGACCTGCTCGTCGACGTCCAGCGCGTCGGGGTCCAGTTCGGAGAGCGCGTTCGCCGCGTCGGTGAGCATCACCCGGTCGGCGGCCAACGCGTCGGCGGACAGATCCGGAAGCCGGTCGTCGTACCGGTGATCCCCGGCGGACGTGGCAACCCCCGGCCGCGCCTCCAGCAGTGCCTCGACAACCCGCTCGGCAAGAACCCCAAACTCCTCCACCCGCCAACCCTACCGACCACCCCGCACCCAGCCGTGTTGATCAAGAGGTTTGCGTCAGGATCCGGCCCGATCCTGACGCAAACTTCTTGATCAACCTCGCTCGGCGGCGCGGATGGTGGCGGCGTGGGCCAGGGTCGCGCGGCGGAGGGCTGCCTCGGGGTCGAGGTTGGCCTTGCGGGCTTCGGTAACCAAGGTCAGGAGGGTGGCGCCCAGGCGCTCCTCCTCGTCCGCCTCGGTTTCGGGAGGTGCCGGAGGGACGGTCAGGTTGGCGCGGGCGGCGCGGTCGAGGATCTGCGCGGCCAGGGCCAGCGCGGGCTGACTCAACGCCACCCCGTCGAGCACCGAGTCACGTGCCTTCTCGGCCCGCTTGATCCGCTCCCAGTTGGCGGTGATCTCCTCCAGCGTGCCCGCCTCCGCACCGGCGAAGACGTGCGGGTTGCGCCGGATCATCTTGTCGACCAGGCCGCCGGCCACGTCGTCGATGCTCCACCGCTCACCCTCGGGCAGCTCCTCGGCGAGCCGCGCGTGCAGCACCACCTGGAGCAGCACGTCGCCCAACTCCTCGCGGAGCGCGTCGGTGTCGTCGGCGCCGATCGCGTCGTACGCCTCGTAGCTCTCCTCCAGCAGGTAGCCGGCGAGGCTACGGTGCGTCTGCGCCCGCTTCCACGGGTCGCCGCCCGGCGAGGCCAGCCGGTCCAGCACCGCCACCGCGTCGAGCAGCCGCGCCCCCGGCGGATCCCACGAGCCGTACATCAGCTCCATCTCGGCGAGCCCCGGCTCCCGGGCCAGCCGCAGACCCAACTCCCGGGCCAGCGACTCGTCCCCGGCCGGTCCGGCCAGCCAGACCGCCGTACCGTGCGCCGCGACCGTGTCCAGCAGCGCCTGCGTGGCCGGGCCGGCCACGACGGTCACCTCGGCGCCCGCCTGCCGCACGGCCGTGGTCAACTCGCTCTCCGCGCCGGTCAGCACCGGATGCTCGCGTACGACGTCCCAGGCGGCCGAGGTCAGCAGACCGGCTGGCAGCCGGGGCGAGGTGACCAGCAGGACGATCCGCGCCGTCATGCTCAGCTTGCCGTGCCCTCGGCGTTCGGGTTGGGGCTGGACGGCGACGCGTCCGGGGTGGAGACGTCGGTGACCGTTCCGGAACCCGCCCCACCCAGCGGAATGCTCACCGCAGCGGTGTCCTCGGTGAAGCTGAGCAGCGGGAACTCCAGAGGACGGTACCGGGGGTTCACGGTGACGTCGTACCGCTCGGCCGCGTCGTTCAGGAGATGCTTGGTCGCCAGCGCACCCTGCAACTGCTCGCCGTTGAGCTGACCGGCGGCCTGCTCGTCGGTCACCTGGGGCTGAATCTTGCCGGATGCGCGTCCGGCGGCGATCACGTCGGCCATCTCCTGCGCGGTCGGTTCGACCGGCTCGGTCGGCAACCCGGACATGCAGGTCAACAACTTCGCCACCTCGCGCGCGTATCCGGTCTCCGGGTTGAGGCCGAGCTGCTGAGCGGCCTGGTCGGCCGTCGCCTGGCCGCGCGGCTGATAGTTCTTCTCGGCGGAGAGCCGCTCGCAAACCTTGGTCAGCACCATCGTCCGAACCACGTCGGCGGCCTCGGGCAGGGTCGGTTGCGGTGCAGCCGGCTGGCCACTGGCGGAGGGCTCGGCGCTCGGCGTCGGGTTCTTGGTCCGCAGGTCCTTGATCACGTCGGCGACCTGGAGCTCGGTGATCCGCTGGCCACCGACGTAAGCGGCGACACCAGGCTCGGCACGGCAACCTGAGAGGGCGACGAGGCCGAGCGCCACAGTGGCGACGGCGGCAAGACGGCGAGCACGCATAGCCGTCACTCTCTCACGCCGTCACCCGAGGTTGTGACGCCCCCCACCTCCGCTCGACGGCGACCAGGGACGGCGCCCGCGCGACACCGCCCCTGATCGAGGAGACACCACCGGCTCAGGTGGACGCACCCGCGGCGGCGAGCGGGGCGGGGGCGCCCAGGACGTCGGAGAGCAGTTGCGCGCACCATTCGAGCAGCGCCTGGTCGCGCAGCGGTTCGCCACCGATCCGCCGGGTGCTCGGCCGGGGCACGCTGACCTGGTCGGTGGCCAGCTTGTAGACCGCGTCCGGGTGGTAGCGCTTGAGCCGCAACTGCTTCGAGTCGGGCAGCGGCAGCGGACCGAACCGCACGTGCTTGCCCTGCACGGACACGTCGCTGAGGCCGTACCGCCGGGCCAGCAGGCGGAACCGCGCCACCGCCACCAGGTTCTGCACCGGGGCGGGCGGCTCGCCGTACCGGTCGGTCATCTCGGCGACGACCTCGCGCAGACGCTCCTCGTCGCGTGCCTCGGCGAGCTTGCGGTACATCTCCAGGCGCAGCCGTTCCACGCCCACGTAGTCGTGCGGCAGGTGCGCGTCGACCGGCAGGTCGATCTTGACGTCGGTCTCCTCCTCCTGCCGCTCGCCCTTGAACGCGGAGACCGCCTCGCCGACCATCCGCACGTACAGGTCGAAGCCCACGCCCTCGATGTGCCCGGACTGCTCGCCGCCGAGCAGGTTGCCCGCGCCGCGGATCTCCAGGTCCTTCATCGCGACGTACATGCCCGCGCCCAGCTCGGTGTGCTGCGCGATGGTCGCCAGCCGCTCGTGGGCGTGTTCGGTGAGCGGCTTCTCCGGCGGGTAGAGGAAGTACGCGTACGCCCGCTCCCGCCCCCGGCCGACCCGACCCCGGATCTGGTGCAGCTGGGCCAGGCCGAGCAGGTCGGCCCGCTCGACGATCAGGGTGTTGGCGTTCGGGATGTCGATGCCGGACTCCACGATGGTCGTACAGACCAGGACGTCGAACTCCTTCTCCCAGAAGCCGACCATGACCTTCTCCAGCGCCTCCTCGCCCATCTGCCCGTGCGCGACGGCGACCCGCGCCTCGGGCACCAGCTCGCGCAGCCGCCGCGCCGCCCGGTCGATCGACTCGACCCGGTTGTGCAGGTAGAAGACCTGCCCGTCGCGGAGCAGCTCACGGTGGATGGACGCGGCGACCTGCCGGTCGTCCTGCGCGCCCACGAAGGTGAGCACCGGGTGCCGCTCCTCCGGCGGGGTGGCGATGGTGGACATCTCCCGGATGCCGGTGATGGCCATCTCCAGGGTGCGCGGGATCGGGGTCGCCGACATGCTCAGCACGTCGACCGAGGCGCGCAGCGTCTTCAGGTGCTCCTTGTGCTCGACGCCGAACCGCTGTTCCTCGTCGACGATCACCAGCCCGAGCTGCTTGAACCGGGTGGCGGTCTGCAACAGCCGGTGCGTACCGATGACGATGTCCACGGTGCCGTCGGCGACCATCTCCAGCGTCCGCTCGGTCTCCTTGGCGGTCTGGAACCGGGAGAGCTGCCGGATCTGCACCGGGAACTGGCTCATCCGCTCGGCGAACGTGTTGTAGTGCTGCTGCACCAGCAGGGTCGTCGGTACGAGCACCGCCACCTGCTTGCCGTCCTGCACGGCCTTGAACGCCGCCCGCACCGCGATCTCGGTCTTGCCGTAGCCGACGTCGCCGCAGATCAGCCGGTCCATCGGGACGGTCTGCTCCATGTCCCGCTTGACCTCGTCGATCGCGGCGAGCTGGTCGGGCGTCTCCTGCCACGGGAAGGCGTCCTCCAACTCGCGCTGCCACGGGGTGTCCGGGCCGAACGAGTGGCCCTTGGACGCCTTACGCGCGGCGTAGAGCTGGATGAGCTGCGCGGCGATCTCCCGGACCGCCTTGCGGGCCCGGGCCTTGGACTTCTGCCAGTCCGAGCCGCCCATCTTGTGCAGGGCCGGCTGCTCGCCGCCCACGTAACGGGAGAGCTGGTCGAGCTGGTCGGTGGGGACGAACAGCCGGTCGCCGGGCTGCCCGCGCTTGCTGGCCGCGTACTCGATGACCAGGTATTCCCGGCTGGCGCCGTTGACGGTGCGCTGCACCAGCTCGACGTACCGACCGATGCCGTGCTGCTCGTGCACCACGTAGTCGCCCGCCTTGAGCTCCAGCGGGTCGATCGTGTTGCGCCGGCGGCTCGGCATCTTGCGCATGTCCCGCGTCGAGGTGCCCCGGCCACCGGTCACGTCGTTGCCGGTCAGCAGCACGAAACGGGACGCCTCGTCGACGAAGCCGCTGGTCAGCGCGCCGCAGGTGACGACCAGATCGCCGGGCGCGGGTGCGGTGGGCACCTCCTCGGTGAGCCGCGCGCCCAGGCCGGCGTCGCGCAGGACCTCCACGGCACGCTGGGCCGGGCCGTGCCCCTCGAAGACCAGCGCGATCGACCAGCCCTCGCCGGCCCAGCGCTTGAGGTCGTCGACGACCCGCGCGGTCTCGCCGTGGTAGAGCGGGGCGGGCTGGGCGGCGAGGGTCACCGCGATGGCGTCGTCCGGGGTGACGCTGGCCTGCTCGGGAGCGTCCTCCCAGGGCTGCCGCGCCTCGGCGGTCTCCGCCTCGACGAGGCCGAACGGGGACAGCGTCCACCAGGGCTGGCGGAGCGTTCCGGCGGTGGCGCGTACCTCGGCCAGGGTGCGGAAGGCGGCGGCGCCGACGTCCACCGGGGCCTGGCCGCCGACCGCGGCGGCGGCCCAGGAGGCCTGCAGAAACTCTTCAGAGGTACGCACCAGATCGTGCGCCCTCGTGCGAATGCGCTCCGGGTCGCACAGCAGGACGTGGGTGCCGGCCGGCATCGCGTCCAGCAGCAGCTCCAGCGAGTCGGGGCCGACCAGCACCGGGGCCAGCGACTCCATCCCCTCCACCGGGATGCCCTCGGCCAGCTTGTCCAGGATCTCGGCCAGCTCGGGGTGCTGCTCGGCGAGCGCGGCGGCCCGCTCACGCACCGCCGGGGTCAGCAGCAGCTCCCGGCAGGGCGGCGCCCACAGCAGTGGCACCTGCTCGATGGTGCGCTGGTCGGCGACCGCGAAGGTGCGGATCTCCTCCACCTCGTCGCCCCAGAACTCGACCCGGGACGGGTGCTCGTCGGTGGGCGGGAAGACATCCAGGATGCCGCCGCGCACCGCGAACTCGCCGCGCTTGGTGACCAGGTCGACCCGGGCGTACGCCATGTCGGTGAGTCGGCGGGCGACCTCCTCCAGGTCCGCTTCCTCGCCGGCCGCGAGCTGCACCGGTTCCAGGTCACCGAGGCCCTTGAGCTGCGGTTGCAGCAGCGACCGGACCGGGGCGACCACCACCCGCAGGGGGCCGGTGCGGCCGTGCGCGTCGGCCGACTCGGGGTGCGCGAGGCGGCGGAGCACGGCCAGCCGTCGGCCCACCGTGTCCGAGCGGGGGGAGAGCCGTTCGTGCGGCAGCGTCTCCCAGGAGGGGAAGACGACCACCTGCTCCGGCGGCAGCAGCCCGCCGAGCGCGGCGGCCAGGTCGTCGGCCTCGCGGGTGGTGGCGGTCACGGCCAGCACGGGTCGCCCGGCGCCGCCACCGCTGCCCGCGGCGGTGCTGCCGGGGCCGGCGTCGGTGGGGTCCGCGGCGACGGCCGCGACGGCGAACGGGCGCAGCGCGGCGGGAGCGGTGATGTCGAGGCCGTCGACCTGGGCGGCACCGGAGCGCGCCAGGTCACGCGCCCGGGCCAGCCCGGGATCGGCCAGGGCGGCGGAGAACAGACCGGTGAGCAAGGGAGTCCTTCCGAGGGAGTCGACGCACACGACGGCGGGCCCCTCGCCCAGCCGGACGGGGGGTACGCGCCTGACCAAGCCTATCTCCGTCCACCGACACCCACCCCGTTCCGCCCAGGTCCCGCGCGCCCCGCGCCCCGCGCCCCGCGCCCCGCGCCCAAGATCCTCACAACATCGGGGATGCTGCTGCCTCAGACGCGTCGGAAGCAGCAACATCCCTGATGTTGCGCGGATCTTGAGGACGAGCGCCGGCGCGGGTGGCCCACGCCATGATCGTGCTCAATCCTGGATGTAGTGGCCTCGCCGAGCCGTCTTCACCACTACTTCCTGGTTCTTGCGCGATCTTGGGGGCGGGACGACCTGTGGCCCAGCATCCCGGCGCACGCGATCCCGCCGAACACGGCCCCCCAGCCACCATCGACGCACGGATCTTGACCGCCGCCGGACGCCGTGGTCGAGTGCGTGTATGGGTGAGCAGTGGCGGGCGCAGTTCGACGCGGAGGTGAGCTTCGCCAACGGCGGCGGACTGCGCACCGAGGGGTTCCGGCTGGACGTCCCGGGGCACGAGATCAGCGACGACAACCTCGCCGCACTCTTCGTCCGGCACCTCGGGCTGCTCATGGTCGCCGAGGTCCGGATCAGCGCGAAGACGATGATCCGAGAGCCGCACAAGGGCGGTCGCGCCGTCGCCACGGCCGGCGGTGGTCGTCGGCTGGTGGAGTTGAGCCACGTCATCAGCGACGGGATGACCACCCTGCCCGGGTGGCCGGGCCCACGGATCACCGACTGGCTGACGTACGCGGCGTCCCGGGAGCGGTACGCGCCGGGCACCGAGTTCCACGTGGCCCGGATCGACATGATCGCCAACACCGGCACGTACGTGGACACCCCCGCCCACCGCTGGGCCGGTCGCGAGGATCTGACCGGGGTGTCGTTGGACCGCCTCGCCGACCTGCCCGGGGTGGTGGTCCGGGTACCGGCCGACACCCGAGCCGTGGATCGGCTGATGCTGGCGCCGTACGAGGTGACCGGGCGTGCGGTGCTGCTGCACACCGGGTGGGACGCGCACTTCGGCACCGAGCGGTACGCCGCGCCGGAGGCGCCGTACTTGAGCGAGGACGGCGCCCGGGCACTGGCCGACGCGGGCGCGACCCTCGTCGGCATCGACTCGATCAACATCGACGACATGACCCCGGCGGCGAACGGCGTACGCCCCGCGCACAGCGTCCTGCTCGCCGCCGGTATCCCGGTCGTGGAGCACCTGACCGGCCTGGACGCGCTGCCGCCGACCGGGTTCCGGTTCACCGCGGCGCCGCCGATGGTGGCCGGGATGGGCACCTTCCCGGTTCGCGCCTTCGCCGTGTTCGAGAGCTGACGCCGTGGCGGTCACGGGACGCTGTGCGATGCCGACCCGGTCGGGAGTCGGGGGTAGCTGTGCCCGCTGAGGGGATCGGCAGTGATCCGCGTCGGCACACCACCCCGGCCCGCTGGCGGGTGCTCGGGCACCCGGACGGGATGCTGATCTACCAGGCGCGCTGCATCGTCGAGAACCACGGGTGGACGGAGACCGTCACCCAGGACCATCACAAGATCATGCTGGGCCGGTCCGGGGCGTACCGGCGTCGGCTCAACGGGCGGGTCGAGCTCTCCGACGCCACCTCGGTGCTGCTCACCCGGCCCGGGGACGACCTGGCCGTGGCGCACCCGTTCGGCTGCGGCGACTCGTACACCTGCCTGGAGATCGATCCGTCGGTGCTGGCGGAACGGCCGGACGCCCAGCGCTGGATGGACCGGAGCGGATGGGCGGGCACCTCGGACGCCACGCTGGACCTGGCGCACCGGCTGCTGGTGGCCGAGTTCCGGCGCGGGCTCGACCGGTTCGAGATGGCCGAACGGCTCCAGCGGTTCCTGGCCCGCCTGCTGCACCACAGCGACCTCGCCGCCGACGAGGTGGACGCGGAGGTCGAGCGGGCCGTCCGCCGACGGCCGGCGACGCTGGCCGCGCACCGGCGGCTCGCCGACCGGGCGCGCGAGGTGCTGGCCCACTCCGATTTCACGCTGGGCCTGAGCGAGGTGGCCCGGGAGGTCGGCAGCTCACCGCACCACCTCAGCCGGGTGTTCCAGCGGGTGACCGGCGGCAGCCTGACCGCCTACCGCAACCGCCTGCGGGTGCGCGCCGTACTGGACACCCTCGCCGAACCCGACGGTCGTCCGCTGGGCGCGCTCGCCACCGAGTACGGCTTCGCCGACCAGGCGCACCTGACCCGGGTGGTGAGCGAGCAGGTGGGTCATCCTCCCGCGCGCCTTCGTCGACTGCTGGCCACCGCCGGGAAGGACCCGACCGTCAACGCCTGACCTCGGACCGCGGCGTGGAGGTGCCGTACCTGGGGGCGTACGGCACCTCCACGGGCGCGGGTCCGCACCGAGCTTCGGGCCTCCCCGAACAGGCCCGCGTGCTCCGGGTCGGCCACCCTGGGCGGGGCGACCTCCGGACCGACGAGAACCATCGTCGCCGCGAAAGCTTGAACAGGTCTTGAAGAAAATTGCTCGTCTGCGCCGGACGGCGGTCAGGATCGGACGCCCACCGGCAGAAACGTCTCGATCAGGACAAAACGCACCCTAGGCTGGGCTGGTGGACGAGTCGCCGGAGGTCCGGATACGCGACCAGATCCCCCGTACCGCCGGCCTGCTGCTCGGCACCCTGGCGCTGGCCGTCGGGTTCATCGCCGCCTACGTCGGCGCCCTGCACCAACCCCACCCCCGCGACGTGCCGGTCGGCGTGGCGAGCGGCGACCAGGCCGCACGAACGGTCCTGACCGCCGTTCGCGACCGGACCAACACGATCAAGGCCATCGAGTACGCCGATCCGGGCGCCGCCGACGACGGTCTGACCAGCCGCGAGGTGTACGGGGTAGTCAGCTCCACCCCCGACGGCGGGTTCGTCCTGACCACCGCCAGCGCCAGCGCGCCGGCCGCCACCGAGGTCGTCGTCCAGGTCCTCACCGCCGCCACCGAGCAGGCCCGGATGCCCCTGCGGGTGGCCGACGAGGTGCCGGTCGCCGACACCGACCCGCGCGGTCTGGTCCCGTTCTACCTGGCCATCGGGTGCGTCCTCGGCGGGTACCTGGCCTCGACCGCGCTCGGCATCTCCGTCGGCACCACTCCGCGCACCCTGCGCCGCGCGGGCGTCCGGATCGGGGCGCTCGCCGTCTACAGCGTCGTGCTCGGCATCGCCGGCGCGGTGATCGTCGGCCCGGTGCTGGACGTCTGGCACCACGACCTGCCGGCCGTCGCCGGCACCGGTATGCTCGCCGCCTTCGCCGCCGCGATGGTGGCCGCCGCCGTGCAGGGATGGTTGGGCGTGCTCGGCACCGGACTGGTGATCCTGCTGCTGGTGGTGCTCGGCAATCCGGGTTCCGGCGGCATCTACGCCCCGGAGTTCCTGCCCACCTGGCTGCGCGGTATGCACCGGTGGAACGTGCCCGGACTCGCCACCGATCTGGTCAAGTCGGCGGTGTACTTCGACCGGCGCTCGATCGGCTGGCCGCTGACCGGGTTGGCGCTGTGGGCGGTGCTCGCCCTGGCGGCCCTGCTCGCCGCGACGGTGGTGCGGGGAGGTCGGGGATTCAACCGCGCAAGACCCTGAGGTGATCTCCGGGGTGTTCCGTCTCACGACGCGGCACGCCCGAAGCCCCTCCTACCGGAGGGCCAGACGCGGATACCATCCAGGGAGTCGGACAGCGCTGTCCTTCGTACTCACGTAAGGAGCGCATCGTGACCGACCAGCACGACCACGACGGCCCGGACGCCGCGCTGCGCGCCGACATCCGCCGGCTCGGCACCCTCCTCGGCCAGACCCTGGCCCGCCAGGAGGGCCGCCCGCTGCTCGACCTCGTCGAGGAGATCCGCGCCCAGGTACGCTCCGACGTCCCCGCCGCCGCCCAGCGGCTCGGCGGGCTCGACGTGACCACCGGCACCAAGCTGGCCCGCGCCTTCTCCACCTACTTCCACCTGGCCAACATCACCGAGCAGGTACACCGCGCACGCGACCTGCGCCGCCGCCGCGCCGTACAGGGCGGCTGGCTCGACCAGGCAGCCAAGATGATCGCCGAGCGGGGCGTCCCGGCCGAGGAGATCGCCGCCGTCGCTCGCCGGCTGGCGGTCCGGCCGGTCTTCACCGCCCACCCCACCGAGGCGGCCCGACGCTCGATCCTGTCGAAGCTGCGGGCCATCGCCGACGAGCTGGACACCGAGACCGCCAACGCGATCCTCTACGGCGCGAGCGACGAGGGCCCGGCCAACCGCCGGCTGGCCGAGCTGCTGGACCTCATGTGGCAGACCGACGAGCTGCGGCTGGACCGGCCGGATCCGACCGACGAGGCCCGCAACGCCATCTACTACCTGCGGGACCTGTACGCCGAGGCCGCGCCGCAGGTGCTCGACGACCTGGCCGACACGCTGCGCACCCTCGGTGTGGAGACGTCGCCGACGGCCCGCCCACTGAGCTTCGGCACCTGGATCGGCGGCGACCGTGACGGCAACCCGTTCGTCACCCCGGCGGTCACCCGCGAGGTGCTGACCATCCAGCACGAACACGGCATCGCCGCCACCGAGAAGGCGATGGACCACCTGATCAACGAGGTTTCGGTCTCGCGCCGGCTGCGCGGGGTGTCGCTCGACCTCTCCGCCAGCCTCGCCGCCGACCTCGACGCGCTGCCCGAGGTGGCGCCCCGGTTCCGCCGGGTCAACGCCGAGGAGCCCTACCGGCTGAAGGCACGCTGCGTGAAGGCCAAGCTGGCCAACACCCGGCAGCGGCTGCGCCAGGGCACGGCCCACGTACCGGGTCGGGACTACCGCGGCTCGGCCGAGCTGATCGCCGACCTGGACCTGCTGCGCGCGTCGCTGGCCCGCAACTCGGGGCAGCTCACGGCCGTCGGCCGGCTGGCCTCCACCATCCGTACGGTGTCCGCGTTCGGCCTGCACCTGGCGACCATGGACGTGCGGGAGCACGCCGAGAAGCACCACGAGGTGCTCACCCAGCTCTACGAGGCAGTCGGCGAGGTACCGGACTACCCGGCGTTGAGCCGGTTGGAGCGCACCAAGCTGCTCGCCGACGAGCTGACCGGCCGGCGGCCGCTGTCCACCCTGGACACCCCGCTGACCGAGTCGGCCCGCAAGACGTTCGACGTGTTCAGCACGATCCGCGAGGCGCAGGACCGGTTCGGCGCGGAGGTCATCGAGTCGTACATCATCTCGATGACCCTCGGGGTGGACGATGTGCTGGCCGCCGTGGTGCTCGCCCGCGAGGCCGGACTGGTCGACGTGCACAGCGGCCGGGCCCGCATCGGCTTCGTGCCGCTGTTGGAGACCCCGGCCGAGTTGAACGCCGGCGGCGAGATCCTCGACGAGCTGCTGTCGCTGCCCGCGTACCGGGCGCTGGTCGCGGCCCGTGGCGATGTGCAGGAGGTCATGCTCGGCTACTCCGACTCCAACAAGGAGGCGGGGATCACCACCAGCCAGTGGTCGATCCACCGGGCCCAGCGCGCGCTGCGTGACGTGGCCGCCCGGCACGGCGTACACCTGCGGCTCTTCCATGGTCGCGGCGGTACGGTCGGGCGCGGCGGTGGCCCGACCCACGAGGCGATCCTGGCCCAGCCGTACGGCACGCTGGACGGCGCGATCAAGGTGACCGAGCAGGGCGAGGTCATCTCCGACAAGTACACGCTGCCCTCGCTGGCCCGGGAGAACCTGGAGCTGACCCTCGCGGCGGTGCTCCAGGCGACGCTGCTGCACACCGCGCCCCGGCAGCCGGCCGAGATGCTGGAACGCTGGGACGCGACGATGGACGTGGTGTCCGAGTCGGCGTTCCGGTCGTACCGGTCGCTCGTCGAGGACCCGGACCTGCCGGCGTACTTCTGGGCGTCCACCCCCACCGAACTGCTCGGCGCGCTGAACATCGGCTCCCGGCCGGCGAAGCGTCCCAACACCGGCGCCGGCCTGTCCGGGCTGCGGGCCATCCCGTGGGTGTTCGGCTGGACGCAGACCCGACAGATCGTGCCGGGCTGGTTCGGCGTCGGCTCGGGCCTGGCCGCCGCCCGCGAGGCCGGACACGCGGACGTGCTGGCCGAGATGCACCGCAACTGGCACTTCTTCCGCACGTTCCTGTCGAACGTCGAGATGATGCTGACCAAGACCGACCTGAGCATCGCCCGTCGCTACGTCGAGACGCTGGTGCCGAAGAAGCTGCACCCGATCTTCGAGAAGATCGAGCAGGAGTACGAGCTGACCAAGCGCGAGGTGCTGGCCGTGACCGCCTCACCGGCCCTGCTGGAGAACTCCCCGGTGCTCCAGCGCACCCTGGCCGTGCGGGACACCTACCTGGAGCCGCTGCACCACCTCCAGGTGGCGCTGCTGCGCCAGTACCGGGAGTCCGGGGCGGCGGGCCGGGCGGTCGCCACCGCACCGGGTGGTCGACGCGCTCCCAGCGACGGCACGGCCCTGGAACGGGCGCTGCTCACCACCGTGAACGGCATCGCCGCCGGCATGCGCAACACCGGCTGACCAGAGGAACAAAAACCAGCTTCAGGCCCGGCCGATCAGGCCCGGCCGATCAGGCCCGGCCGATCAGGCCCGGCCGATCAGGCCCGGCCGATCAGGCCCGGCCGATCAGGCCCGGCCGATCATGGAGTTGTGGTGCCCCACAAAAGCCGCCAACAGCGGCGAAGCGGCCACCACAACTCCATGATCGCCGGATCGAGCGGTGTCAGAAGTCGCCGCCGCCGAAATCGCCGCCGCCGAAATCGCCACCACCGAAATCGCCGCCGCCGAAATCGCCGCCGCCGAAACCTCCGCCGCCGAAGTCGCCGCCGGCGTAGTCGCCGCCGCCGAAGTCACCCGCCTGGTCGCCGCCACCGAAATCGCCGCCCTGGTCGCCGGCGTCGCCGCCCTGGTCGCCGGCGTAGTCGGCGCCGTCGCCGAAGCCCTCCTGGTAGCCCTGGTCGTAGCCGTACCCCGGATCGGCGAAGGCCGGCGAGAACAGCGCGTCGGCGATCAGCATGCCGCCGAGCACGCCGGCGCCCGCGCCCAGCGCGGTCTTCCACCAGGGCGTCGAGTACCAACCGGCCGGCACCGGCCGACCCTGGTACCGGCCGCCGGGGTAGTAGTAGGGAGTGTCCCGGCCGGGCTGCGGGCCGGCCCGGAAGGTCTGGCCCTGCACGTCGACCTCGCGCTCCTTGGTGAGCTGCCCGACGCCCCGCGCGGCGGCCAGCGCCGGCACCTCCGGCCCGGGGTCGATGCCCAGCGCGGTCCGCGCCGCCCGGATGTACGCCAACCCCTCCAGCGCGGTCTCCCGGGCGAGCGCGAACTGGTTCGGCGTCCGCGCCTGCTCCAACTGCGAGCCGGCCGCGTTGTAGCGCTCCCCCGCATCGGCGAGCGCCTGCCGCACGGCGGGCTCCTCACCCTGCAGGGTCATCAACTGGCCGCCGAGGCGCTCGTACCACCGTTGCGCCTCGGCGCGGGCGTCGCCGAGCGCCACACGCCGCTGGGCGTTGGACCGGGAGTAGGCGAGCAGGCCGGCACCCACCACGGCGGCGAAGACGACCAGCAGGCACAGCAGAGCTTCCATGTCAACGAACGTACCCCCGGGTGTCACGTCGCACCCGTCTGGCAAGCTCCGGTGATGGACGTCTCGACGTTGCTGGTGGTGGTCGTGTGCCTCGGTGCCGGCGGGGCGGTGGGTTGGTACGCGGCCCGCTCCCGGTCGGCGGCCGACATCGCCCGGCTCGACGCCACCCTGACGGCCACCCGCGAGGGCGAGGGGAGGCTGGAGCAGTCCATGCGGGCGCTGAGCTACGAGGCGACGGCCCAGTCGCAGGAGGCGGTGGCCCGGGCCGTGGCGCCGCTGCACGACAGCCTGCGCCGCTACGAGCAGCGGGTGGCCGAGCTGGAACACGACCGCGTCGACGCGTACGCCGAGCTGCGCGAGCAGGTCCGCTCGATGAACGTCGTCTCCGGTGAGCTGCGCACCGAGACCAAGCAACTGGTGGCCGCGCTGCGCGCGCCGCAGGTGCGGGGCCGCTGGGGCGAGCACCAACTGCGCCGGATCGTCGAGGCCGCCGGCATGCTGGAGCACTGCGACTTCTCCGAGCAGGTGACCGCCGCCACCGACGACCAGGTCGTCCGCCCGGATCTGGTGGTACGCCTGCACGGCGGCCGGTCGGTGGTGGTGGACGCGAAGGCGCCCTTCGACGCGTACCTGACGGCCATGGAGGCACGCGACGAGCGCGGCCGGGACACCTACCTCGACGCGCACGCCCGACACCTGCGCGGGCACGTCGACGCCCTGGCCGCCAAGTCGTACTGGGCCGCGTTCGACAGCTCGCCCGAGTTCGTGGTGCTGTTCGTACCGGCCGACCCGTTCCTCGACGTCGCGCTCCAACGCGATCCGACGCTGCTGGAGCACGCGTTTGCCCGCAACATCGTGCTGGCCACGCCGGCCACCCTGGTCGCGCTGCTGCGCACGGTGGCCTACTCGTGGCGGCAGGAGGCGCTGGCCCGCAACGCGGTGGCGGTGCACACCCTCGCCCGGGAGCTGTACGGCCGGCTCGCCACCCTCGGCGACCACGTGGGCAAGCTCGGATCGTCGCTGACCGGCGCGGTGACCGCGTACAACCGGGCGGTCGGCTCACTGGAGGCGCGGGTGCTGGTCAGCGCCCGCAAGCTCGCCGAGCTGGGCGTCTCGGACGAGGAGCTGGCGGCCCCCGCCCAGGTCGAGCTGACCCCGCGCCAGCCGCAGGCCCCGGAGCTGCTCAACGACGTCGACCGCTGACGGGGGCTCACACGCCAGGGCGTGTTGTCGAAGTCCTCGGTCGAGCCGAGGCGGAGTCCAGGCGGCGGTCCGGCAAGGCGGAGATGGGTTCGGACACCGGTGTTGTCTCCGAACCCATCTCCAACGCGGCCGGCCGTCGTCTGGGCCCGCCGCAGCCGGCCAGGGGCTTCCGACACACGCCCTAACGCCGGTTGGCGCTCTCGACGACGAACGGGATGCCCTGCTGGCAGGTGGTCATCGTGCCCTTCTCCACCCGGCCGGTGACGGTCACCTGGGCGCCGGCGGTCAGCACGTCCCGGGGCCCGCCCACCAGCAGGTACCCGTCGAGGAGCACGCAGTTCGGCTCCACTCCGGCGGTGATCGTGCCGGTGAGTTCGGTGGCGCCGACCGGCGGTGGGACGGTGGGCCCGCCCGGCGACTTGATCGGCGGGGCCGGGGTGCTGGGCGACTCGGGGGTGCTGGGCGACTCGGGGGTGCTCGGCGACGCGGAGGCGGGCTGCCCGGTCGTCGCCGACGGTCCGCCGGGGGTGGCGGGACCGCCGGTTTCACCGCAGGCGCTCAGCGCCGCGCAGACGACCAGGGCGGGGACGACGAGCCGAAGGGTCCTCATGCCGTCTTCGACGTACGGCACGGGCCCGGCGTTCCACCGCGACGCCTGCGAACTGGCCGGCGGGCGGCCGTGGCGCGACGCGCGGCCGGTGGCGTGGTCGACGTGCGGCGGTCCTGTCGGAGCCCGGCTCGTCAGCCGCGGGCCGCGGCGGCCTTCATGTCCCGCTTCAGCTCCTGCGGAAGCGAGAAGGTGAGCCGTTCGTTGGCGGTGGTGATCTCTTCGACGTCGGCGAAGCCGCGCTCGGCCAGGTGCGCCAGCACATCGCGGACCAGGTCCTCGGGGACGCTCGCGCCGGAGGACACGCCGACCGTGCGGGCGTCGGTCAGCCAGGCGTCGTCGATCTCGTGGGCGAAGTCGATGAGGTGCCCGGCGCGGGCGCCGGCGTCCAGGGCGACCTCGACCAGGCGCACCGAGTTGGACGAGTTCGTCGAGCCGACGACGATCACCACGTCGCACTCCGGGGCGATCTCCTTGACCACGTGCTGCCGGTTGGAGGTGGCGTAGCAGATGTCGTCGCTGGGCGGGGACTGGAGCAGTGGCAGCCGCTGCTTGAGGCGGGCGACCGTCTCCAGGGTCTCGTCCACCGAGAGCGTGGTCTGGGAGAGCCAGACCACCTTCTCCGGGTCACGCACGGTGATTTTGTCGACGCCGTCCGGGCCGTCCACGAGCTGGATGTGCGCGGGCGCCTCACCGGCGGTGCCGACGACCTCCTCGTGCCCCTCGTGGCCGATCAGCAGGATGTCGTAGTCCTCGGCGGCGAACCGCTTCGCCTCCTGGTGCACCTTGGTGACCAGTGGGCAGGTCGCGTCGATGGCCTTCAGCGAACGCTCCCGCGCCTGCTCGTAGACCTCGGGCGCCACGCCGTGCGCGGAGAAGATCACGGTCGAGCCCTCCGGCACCTCCTCGTTCTCCTCCACGAAGATCGCGCCCTGCGACTCCAGGGTCTGCACGACGTGCTTGTTGTGCACGATCTGTTTGCGGACGTAGATCGGGGCGCCGTACAGCTTCAGCGCCTCCTCGACGGTCTGCACCGCACGGTCCACACCCGCGCAGTAGCCACGAGGCTTGGCTAGGAGCACGCGCTTACCAGTCCCGAGATCAGTCACTCCCCCATCGTACGTCCCCACCCCTGTTCCGCCTCCCGGGCCAAATCCCGGTGATCAAGAGGTTTGCGTCAGGAACGCGCCCGGATCTGACGCAAACTTCTTGATCACCGGGGGCCTCCGTAGGGTTGGGGGGTGAGTGGTGTGGGTGGGGGCAGTGGTGGGGGCAGTGAGGGCAGGAGCAGCGCTGAGGAGCCTTGGCCTGTTCGCGTCGTCTCGCAGAAGGTCGGGGCGTGGATCGCCAAGCTGGGCTGGGTGTGGGTGGACGGGCAGGTGGCGCAGATCAGCCGCCGTCCCGGGGCAACCACCGTCTTCCTGACCCTGCGTGACCCGTCCGCCGACCTGAGCCTGACCGTCACCACCAACCGGGACGTGCTCGACGCCGGTGCGCCGGAGCTGCGCGAGGGCGCCCGGGTGGTGCTGCACGCCAAGCCGGAGTTCTACGCGGCCCGGGGCACGTTGAGCCTGCGGGCCGACGAGATCCGCCAGGTGGGTCTCGGTGAGCTGCTGGCCCGGCTGGAGAAGCTCAAGAAGCTGCTCGCCGCCGAAGGGCTGTTCGACCGGGCCCGCAAGCGCCGGCTGCCGTTCCTTCCCGGCCGGATCGGTCTGATCACCGGCCGTGCGTCCGCCGCCGAGCGGGATGTGCTGACGAACGCGCGGCGGCGCTGGCCGGCCGTGGAGTTCCGGACGGTCAACGTGGCCGTGCAGGGCCCGTCCGCCGTGCCGCAGATCGTGGACGCGCTCAAGGTCCTGGACGCGGACCCGAGCATCGATGTGATCATCATCGCCCGGGGTGGTGGCGGCATCGAGGACCTGCTGCCGTTCTCCGACGAGGCACTGTGCCGGGCCGTCTTCGGCTGCCGTACCCCGGTGGTCAGCGCGATCGGCCACGAGACCGACACGCCGCTGATCGACTACGTCGCCGACCTGCGGGCCTCCACCCCGACCGACGCGGCCAAGCGGGTGGTCCCCGACCTCACCGAGGAGGTACGCCTCATCGGTCAGGCCCGGCACCGCCTCCAGCGGGCGGTGCGCAACCTGGTCGACCGGGAGTCGCACCGCCTCGACAGCCTGCGGTCCCGGCCGGTGCTGGCCCGGCCGCAGGTGATGGTGGAGCACCGCGCGACCGAGCTGGCCGCACTGCGTCAACGCGCCGGGCGCTGCCTGGACCACCGGCTCGCGGCCGCCGACGACGACCTCCGGCACACCCTCGCCCGACTGCGCGCCCTCTCCCCCGCCGCGACGCTCGACCGGGGGTACGCGATCGTGCAGCGCGCCGACGGGCACGTCGTCCGGGCGGCGGCCGAGGTCGGCAAGGGCGACCCGCTACGGGTACGCCTCGCCGAGGGCGAGCTGGCCGCGACGGTCGACGGGGACGTGGCGACGCGGTGACACCGACCGGGGTGTGCTGAGATGGACGCGATGACTGACGACACGAAGGCCGGGCCGGACGAGCGGCTCAGCTACGAGCAGGCCCGCGCCGAACTGGCCTCGGTGGTCGAGCGGCTGGAGGCCGGCGGCACGTCCCTGGAGGAGTCGCTGGCGCTGTGGGAGCGCGGCGAGGCGCTGGCGGTGATCTGCCAGCGCTGGCTGGACGGTGCCCGGGCGCGGATCGACGCCGCCCGCCAGGAACCGTCCGCCTGATCGTCGGGTGGGATGGCCGGAGCCACCCCACCCGGGGAACGGTCAGCTGAACAGGCTGTACAGCTCGGCGGGCGCCTCGACGACCTGGTCCGCCGGCGGCTTCTGGGCCGGGGTGGCGGAGCCGTAGTCGGAGTACGTCATCTTGATCTCCTGGGCCGCGGTCTGGCCGGAGGCCGGAAGTTGCAGCGCCAGCTCGCTCAGCCGGCCCTGCGGGTCGACCTTCGCGGTGAACGGGACCGTCTTCGCCTGGGTGCCCAGCGCGGCGATCGTGGCGGCGTTCAGCGAGCCCGCCTCGGCGGCCTTGGTGACGTCGATGGTGCCGGCGTACGTGCCGGTGCCGGTGCTGCGGACCTCGGTGATGCCCTGGGTCAGCACCGCGCTGCCGGCCGGGTCGACCTTGTCGAAGTCGAATCCGAGGTTCTTGTTGCCCTTGACGCGGGCCTGGTCGAGGTGCTGGTACTTACCGAGGTTGAGCTGCTTGATGGCGGGCAGGCTGTCGGCGGTGGGGCCGGTCAGTTCGAGCTTCACCCAGCTGTCGGGCTTGGCGTGGATCACGTCGAGCTTCATGGCCAGGTCGGAGGAGGGACCACCGATGGCGAACTTCAGGGCGGCGCTCTGACTCGGCTGGTGCACCTGCCCCTCGGCCGTGGACCCGGCCCCGGAGAGGGTGAACCGGAAGTTGCCGTCGCTGATCGCCTTGGTGGAGTCGAGCAGGGCCTGCTTGGCGTCGCCGGACACCGGCGCACCGCCGGACTGGCTCGGCGCCCCGGACGCGCTCACCGTCGGGGACGCGGTTGACCCGGCCGTGCCGGTCGTGCCACCGGCGCAGGCGGCCAGGGCGGGCGTGAACAGGGCGGCGGCTACCAGGCCGGCACCCAGTCGTCGAACAGTCATACGTGTCTCCCAAGGAGGTCACCCGACGACCTGGTCGGCGCCGGAAACCGGGCGACGCGGCAGCCCTTCGGCCACGTCGCACGATCCGGGCCGAGCGGCGCGCCCGGATCGCTCCCTTCTTGTTCCCTGTCGACGCGTCGGACAATCACCCTTGTTGTCCGGTTGTTGCAAACAACCGGTGCGGAACAGAGCGGGCCGGGGTGACCCGTGGTCGCCCCGGCCCGCCGTGCGGCTTACTTGAACATCTCGTACGTCTCCGCCGGGGCCTCGACCACCTTGTCCGCCGGCGGCTTCTGCGCGCCGGTCCCGGCGCCGTAGCCCGCGTACCCGATCTTGATGTCGTGCGCGGCGGTCTCGCCGGCGGCCGGCACCGAGATGACCAGCTCGGTGAGGCGACCCTGCGGGTCCAGCTTGGCGGTGAACGGCAGCGACTTGGCCTGCGCGCCGAGCGCCTTGACCACGTCCTCGTCGAGGGCGACCGACTCCGCGGAGGCGCTGATGTCGATCTTGCCGGCGTAGCTGCCCTCGCCGGTCTTCTGCACCTCGGTCACACCCTTGACCAGGGTCTCGCTGTCGACCGGGTCGAACGTCTCCGGGTCGAGCTGGAAGTCCTTGATCTCCTTGGCCTTGGTCTTGTCGAGGTGCTGGTACTTGCCCTTGTTCTTCGCCAGCTCGGGGACCATGGCCGCCATTTCGCCGCCGAGCTCCATCTTCACCCAGCTCTCCGAGTCGATGTAGATGAGGTCCATCTCCATCGACACGTCCTGGGAGGCGTCACCCATCTTCATGGTCAACTGCGCGCTGTTGCTGGGCTTGTGCACCAGGCCACCGCCGGTCAGGTCGGCGCCCGCAATGGTGAACGTGAAGTCGCCCTTGGCCATCTCCTTCGTGGAGGCGAGCAGCGCCTCCTTCGGGTCGGCCGGTACGGCCGGAGCGGACGCGCTGGGGGCGGCGGCCGGCTCGGCAGCGTCGGACTTGCACGCCGCCAGGCCGGGGACGAGCAGGGTGGCGGCGAGGAAGCCGAAGCTCCACCGTCGAATGTTCACTGAGTTCTCACTTCACGAAGGGGGACAGGGCCCGGCCACGGCGTACGCGCCGGACCGAGCCGAGGGAGCGTACCGGACCGACCCCTCGGCGTGCGCCCCATCGACTGTGGACTCCTCAGCGCAGCGCGCCGGCCAACTCCCGCAGCTCGTTGTCCCGCGCGTCACCGATCACGAGCACCGTACGGGTCGGCTCCAGCAGGGCCAGCGCCTGCTGGTTCCCCCGGGCCGTGTACCGCTGCCAGGTGCGCCCACTCAACTCGGTCGGCCCCTGTGGCTGACCCTGGTCGGTCAGCTCGGCCGGGAGCAGCCGCTCGGCCGGCACGCTGCTCTGCACGAGCTGCACACCCCTGCCCTCCGGCGTCAGGTAGCCGATCCGCAGCGTCGCGCCTCCCTCGACGCTCTGATAGCGGGCGCTGACCGTACGCCAGCCGGAGCCGAGCCCCTGCGGCTCGCTCACCGGGAACGTGTTCGCGGACCGCGCCTGTTCGAAGGCCGGCGCGGGGTCGACGGTGGTGGCCTGGTCCCCGCCCAGGAAACCCCGGTAGAACGCCAGCAGCAGCGCGATCGGGACGAGCAGCACCAGCAGCGAGATCGCCATGTCCTTGGGTGACCGCTCGGCCCTGCCCGCCGTCGCGGCCGCCCGGGGCGGCGACGGCCGGGCCGCCGGCCCCGGCTCGGCCACGGGCGTCGCCTCGTCGGCGACCAGGGCCGGCTCGCCGGTGGTCGGTGCCGTCGGATCCGCCGGGCCCGTCGCGGCGGGCCCGGCGCCGGGGGCGTCCGGGAGGTCGGCCGGCGGCTGGCCGTCGGGCGGCGTCTGGTCGGCGGGTACGCGGTCAGCAGGCTGTGCGGGTTCCACCCTGCCATCTTCGCAGCCGCCCGACCGGCGGTATCCGGCCCATCACCGCCCCGCACCGGCGCTCGGTCGGCCATCGTGTGAGGATCAGCGACAAAGCCGGCAGCGACGCCACTTCGCCGCCGGCCGTCCCCGCACCGTCGCGAGGAGGAGCAGCCGTCATGACGAACACCAGGACCCGCATCCCACAGGATCTCGACCGTAACCTGGCCCTCGACCTGGTCCGGGTCACCGAGGCCGCGGCGATGGCCGCCGGCCGCTGGGTCGGCCGGGGTGACAAGGAGGGCGGCGACGGCGCCGCTGTCGACGCCATGCGCAAGCTGATCAACTCGATCCAGATGCGCGGTGTCGTGGTGATCGGCGAGGGCGAGAAGGACAACGCCCCGATGCTCTTCAACGGCGAACACGTCGGCGACGGCACCGGCCCGGAGGTGGACGTCGCGGTCGACCCGGTGGACGGCACCACCCTCATGAGCAAGGGCATGCCGAACGCCCTCGCGGTGCTCGCCGTCTCGGAGCGAGGCGCGATGTTCGACCCCAGCGCGGTCTTCTACATGGAGAAGCTCGCGGTCGGCCCCGCGTACGTCGACGTGATCGACATCAACGCCGGGGTCAGCGAGAACCTGCGCCGGATCGCCAAGATCAAGGGTACCGACGTCTCCGAGGTGACCGTCTGCGTGCTGGACCGCAGCCGCCACGACGACCTGGTCACCCAGATCCGCCGGACCGGCGCGGGTATCAGGTTCATCTCCGACGGCGACATCGCCGGCTCCATCCTGGCGGCCCGCGGCGAGTCGGACGTCGACGTGCTCATGGGCATCGGCGGCACCCCGGAGGGCATCATCTCGGCCTGCGCGCTCAAGTGCATGGGTGGCGCCATGCAGGCCAAGCTCTGGCCGCGCGACGCCGAGGAGCGGGAGAAGGCCCTCGCCGCCGGGCACGACCTGGACCGGGTGCTCGGCACCGACGACCTGGTCACCGGGGACAACTGCTTCTTCGTGGCGACCGGTGTCACCTCCGGTGACCTGCTGCGCGGGGTGCGGTACCGGGCCGGCGGCGCGTACACCCAGTCGATCGTCATGCGCTCGAAGAGCGGCACCATCCGGGTCATCGACTCGTACCACCGGCTGGAGAAGCTGGCGCTCTACTCCGCGGTCGACTTCGACGGTCGTCCGCTCGCCGAACAGGAGTGAGCGGCACCGGCACCGCGGCTCCGCCGACCCTGCCAGCCACCCGCCGGATCATCGGTGTCGCGCTGGCGTCGGTCGCCGGGGTCGCGGTGGCGGCGCAGTCTCGGATCAACGGCGAGCTGGGCGTACGCCTGGCCGATGGCTTCGCGGCCGCGGTGGTCTCGTTCGGGCTGGGCCTGGTGGTGCTGCTGGTGCTGGTGCCGGCCACCCCTGGTGGGCGGCGAGGGCTGCACGCCGTACGGCGGGCCCTCACGGCCGGCACGTTGCGCCCGTGGCAGTGCCTCGGGGGTATGTGCGGGGCGTTGCTGGTGGCCACGCAGGGGCTCACCATCGGCTCGCTGGGGGTGGCGGTCTTCACCGTGGCGGTCGTGGCCGGCCAGTCCGGCAGCAGCCTCGCCGTCGACCGCGCCGGCATCGGCCCGACCGGTCGGCAGCCGGTCACCCGACAGCGCCTGGCCGGCGCGGTGCTCACGGTGCTCGCGGTCGTCCTGGCGGTCGGTGACCGGCTCGGCGACCCGGGCGGGCTGGCGCTGGCGCTGCTGCCCCTGCTGGCCGGTGTGGGCATCGCCTGGCAGCAGGCGGTGAACGGGCAGGTCCGGGCGGCGGCCGACAGCGCGTTGACCGCCACGCTCGTGAACTTCGCCGTGGGCACGGCGACCCTGCTGGTCGCGTTCACGGTCGACATCGTCGTACGCGGCTGGCCGACCGGTCACGCGCCGAGCGAACCGTGGCTCTACCTGGGCGGTCCGATCGGCATCGTGTTCATCGCGATCGCCGCCGCGATCGTACGGACGACAGGTGTGCTGCTGCTCGGCCTGGCCACCATCGCCGGCCAGATCGTGGGGGCCGTGCTGCTGGACCTGGTGCTGCCCACAGCGGCCTCGCATCCCAGCGTGAACAGCCTGCTCGGGGCCGCGCTGACGTTGGTGGCCGTGCTGATAGCCGCCCTGGCCCCACCCGCCGCCCAGAAACCCTGACCAGGGCCGACGGCACACCTACCCGCGCCGATCTTGCGGTTACTGTCGCGACATAAGCCGCACCTGCACACACTTCGTCGACAGAAAGTGCAAGATCGGCGCAGTTGGGGGCAGTCGGGGTCAGCGCAGCGGCAACCGCGGCGGCGGGGGTTGGTAGGGCGGGTAGGGCGGCGTGTCGCGCCGGTTCTCCGCACGGGTCGGGTCGGCCAGCCTGGCGAGCCGGACGGCCAGCAGCAGGCCCGGCACGGTGGCCAGCCCGGCCAGCGCGACGGCCACCCAGGTCTGCCCGAGTGTGCCGTTCAGCCAGCCGGCCAGCGGCAGCGAGGCCAGGATCACGGTGAACAGCAGGTCAGCCACCACCAACCCGACCCAGTGTCCCGGAGCAAAGCTGAGCCACGCGACGAGGAGCAGCGCGCCCGCCGCCAACGCTCCCAACGGCACGACGAGGAACAGCACCGTGACCACGACGCTCGTCGCGTCGGCCCGGGGCCAGCTGGCATCCAGCACGAGCCCGGCCAGCACGATCGTGAGGGCTCCGGCGATCCCCCACCCGCGACCGCCGCCGCCGCGTCGGATCGCCAGATGACCGGCGAATACGGTGACCACGCAGCCGAGCAGCAACGCGAGCCCGAACGCGAGCCAGAGGTCGACCCCGCGTTGGACCCGCCCGCCGTCGCTCAGCGGGGGCAGTTCGGGCGGATCAGTCGCGGACGGCTGCGCACCGAGGAACCCGACCCGCCGCCAACCGCCGTCCGACAGGCGACGCAGGAAGCCGTCCCGACCGTTCGCGACCAGCACCTCGTGGCCGCCGCCCAGGTGTGGATAGACGACCAGTTCCCGGGAGGAGAAGTGGCGGCGGGCGTCGCCGGGGGCCGGATAGCGCTGGGCCAACTCGTCGCGCCGCGGGTCCGGCACCTCCCAGGCAACCTGCCAGGTCACGCCGGCGTCGTCGCTCTGCTCCACCCGAAGGTGCCCCGGTATCACCCGGTAGCAGCGCCGTGGGTCTTCCGGCGCACACGCCCGTTGACGCGGGGTGTCCTGGCTGTTCAGCCATCCCGTCTCGTCAACGGTGGCGTCTTGCCAGGTCACCGCCCCGTCGTTGCTGACCGCCCACTGGCCGTCGGCCGGGTCGTCCGGCCAGTACGACGCGTCTTCGGAGCCCTCGCCGACCGAGATCGCCGGGCGGCCGTCAAGCATCGTCGTACCCAGCGCGTAGGGAAACCAGGCCGCGCTGGTGGCGGCCACCGCCAACACCGCCGGCGGCAACACGACAAGCAGTCGGACCAGCCGGGCCGTCCGGTGCCGCACCGGCCGCACCCGGGCCCGGGTCCAGCTCCACCACGCCAGGCCGAGCGCCGGCAGCGCGAACAGGTCGGTCCGGTCGGCCCGGACCAGTGACGGTCCCGCCAGCGCGGTCCAGGCCGAGGAGGCCAGGTCAGCGGCGTACCCACTGGATTTGACCACCGCGAACCCGGCACCCACCGCGACCAGGCCGACCAGCGCGGCCGTGCGGGCCGGCAGCCGCGGCACCAGCAGCGTGAGCAGCACCGCGACCAGCGGCGGAGCGAGCACCAGGCCCGCCACGTCGCTCAGCTTGCCCGTCACCAGGCCCGGAAAGGCCGCCTTCCACAGACGGTCGTTGAGGACCAGCAGGACCAACGCGAGCAGAGTCGTCGGATGGCAGAGCCACGCCAGCGTCGTGGGCGCGCCATCGGGTGCCTTCCCGGTCCCCGTCATTTCCTCAGGGTCCATTCGACCCGTCTCGATCCGGACACGGACCGGTCAGTGTCCGATACCGACGGTCAGCCCGCGTCGGAGGAGTGCCCGGGGAACAGGTGCGCGCCCGGGTCGATGGCGACCGCCGCGTTGTTGACCGCCGTGGCGGCCTCGCCGAAGCCGGTGGCGATCAGGCGCACCTTGCCCGGGTACTCGGTGATGTCGCCGGCCGCGAAGACCCGCGGCAGGTTCGTCGCCATCGCGCTGTCCACCACGATGTGCCGGCGGTCGAGCCGGAGCCCCCATTCGGCGAGGGGGCCGAGGTCGGCGGTGAAGCCGAGAGCGGCGACCACCGTGTCCACCGGAAGGGTCTCGGCCGCGCCGCCGCGCACGGTCACCTCGGCGCCGGTCACCGCGGCGTCCCCGATCAGGCGGGTGACCTCGGCGTTCACGATCACCCGCACCGGCAGCGACAGCACCCGGGCGACCGTCGAGGCGTGCGCCCGGAACTTCTCCCGGCGGTGCACGAGGGTCACCGAGCGGGCCAGCGGTTGCAGGGCCAGCGCCCAGTCGAAGGCGGAGTCGCCGCCGCCGACGATGAGCACGTCCCGGTCGGTCAACTCCGCCGGGTCGGTCACGAAGTAGACGATGCCGGCACCGGGGGCGCCGTCGGCGCAGGGCAGCGGCCGTGGGCTGAAGCTGCCGAGCCCGCCGGTGACCACGACCGCGCCGCAGCCCAGCTGCTCGCCGCCGGCCAGGCCGAGCACCGGCCGGTCATCGGTGTACGACAGCTTCTCGGCCCGCGTGCCGAGCAGGTACCGCGGAGCGAAGGGCGCCGCCTGGGCGACCAGGTTGGCGACCAGGTCACGACCCTTGACGGCGGGGAAGCCGGCCACGTCGAGGATCAGCTTCTCCGGGTACATGGCGGTGACCTGGCCGCCCGGCTCGGGAAGCGCGTCGATCACCGCCACGGACAGGCCCCGGAACCCCGCGTAGTACGCGGCGAAGAGACCGGCGGGACCGGCCCCGATCACGGCGACATCGACCTCGCGCATGGCGTACCGTCGCTTTCCGCTCGCGGATCAACGCGTGCTGATCTCGACGGTAGGCGGGGCACAGCGGTCGGGCAAGCATGTCCCAGAGGCGCGCCGACGAGCGCGTCAGGGCAGGCTGAGGGTCGACCCCGAGTAGTCCGGACCGTCCACCATCGGCCGACGGCGGCGGAACAGGATCGCGGCCACCACGCCGCCGAGCAGCCCGAACAGGTGCCCCTGCCAGGAGATCCGCTCGTCGGTGGGGAGGATGCCGACGAGCTGCCAGCCGTACAGCAGGCCGACGAGCAGGAAGACGGCGAAGTTCCACCAACTGCGCTCGACGATGCCGCGGGTGAGCAGGATGCCCAGGTAACCGAAGATCACCCCGCTCGCGCCGACCACCACCGAGTTGGGCGAGCCGGTGAACCAGACCCCGAGGCCGGAGACCAGGATGATGACCAGGGTCGACCACAGGAACCGGCGCGCGCCGGCGGCCAGCACGAAGGTGCCCAGCAGGATCAGCGGGATGCTGTTGCTGTAGAGGTGGTCGAAGCCATGGTGCAGGAACGGCGAGAAGAAGACACCGTCGAGGCCGTCGATGCGGTGCGGGATGATGCCGGCGGTCGCGTCCAGACCGAACGCGAGCCCCTGGTCGATCGCCTCGATGAGGAAGAGGAACGGGACCACCGCGCACATGGCGACGAAGGCCCGGCCGAGGGAGGCGTAGAACGCCTCGGTGCCGAACCGGAACGGGTCGCCGCTTGGCGGGTGCAGGCTCACCCCCCAACTGCTATCAGCAAAAGGGGCCGACCGCCACTCACGTCCCGACCGGGGTACGTACGACGGCGGGGCGGGTGGTCGCCCACCCGCCCCGCCGTCGTACGTCGTCAGTAGTGGTTGTTGTTCTGGAAGTAGGTCCAGGCGCCACAGGGCGTCTTGTACTTACCCTTGATGTAGCCCAGGCCCCAGATGATCTGGGTGGCCGGGTTCGTCCGCCAGTCGTCGGCGACCGTGCCCATCTTGCTGCCCGGCAGTGACTGTGGAATGCCGTACGCGCCGATGGGGTTGGCGGCCTTGTGGTTCCAGCCGCTCTCCTTGGTCCAGAGCTTCTCCAGGCAGGGGAACTCGGCGATGCCGAAGCCCTTCTCGAGCATCAGCGCACAACCGATCTTGCGGTTGCCGCTGTACTCCGCGCAGGACGCCGGGATCGGCCCGTCGTACGGCTTGGCGGCCTTCTCCGCGGCCTCGCGCTCGCGCTTACGCGACGCGGCGGCGGCCTCGGCCCTGCGGGCCCGCTCGGCGGCCTCCTTGGCCGCCTGGGCCGCCCGCAGCTTGGCCTGGTACTCGGCGGCCCGCTGCCGGGCGAACGCGACCTGGTGGTTGGCCTGGCGCTCACGCTGGTAGGAGAGGTCGACGCGGTCGACCTCGACGCCGACCTGCGCGGTCAGGCCCTGCTGCTGAGTTTCCCGGTCTTCGCCCAGGTAGAAGCCACCCGCGACGCCCACGGAGAGCAACGCGACAGCGGCCGTACGGGCACCCAACCGGCTCCACAGCCGACTCACGAAGTGGTCCCTTCGTCGGGGGCAAGGACACGGCGCGGCGCCGGGCCACGTCAGCCCTCAGCCGTGCCGTGAGCGCCCCGACCGGTGAGCCGGTCGCGCCGACGCACCGATCGCCACTGATGCCGCCCTGACCTCGGGCAAGCGATCATCAGCGATGCCTGTGGTGCGTGGGCGCTCGTGGGACACCATCGCGCACAGTGAGGCACATGGGAAACCGACCGCGCCGTTTGTGACCTGCGCCACATCTAAAATAGGGACGAAAGGCTACAAAACCCCCATCACTGCGGGATGTCCTCAAGGAGATCCGTCACCATGGCGGCGATCGGCGACCGCTCCGAACGGCTGAGCGTGACGTGGGCGAAGAGCGGATGCCCCTTCAACGCCTCGATCACCGCGGTCACACCGTCGTGCCGGCCGACCCGCAGGTTGTCCCGCTGGGCCACGTCGTGGGTGAGCACCACCCGGGACCCCTGCCCGATCCGGGACAGCACGGTGAGCAGCACCCCGCGCTCCAACGACTGGGCCTCGTCCACGATCACGTAGGCGTCGTGCAGGCTGCGCCCCCGGATGTGGGTCAGCGGCAGCACCTCGAGGATGCCCCGCGAGGTGACCTCCTCCAGCACGTTCTCGTGCACGACCGCGCCGAGCGTGTCGAAGACCGCCTGCGCCCAGGGCGACATCTTCTCCGACTCCGACCCGGGCAGATAGCCCAACTCCTGACCACCGACGGCGTAGAGCGGGCGGAAGACGATCACCTTCTTGTGCCGGCGACGCTCCATCACGGCCTCCAGGCCGGCGCAGAGCGCCAACGCCGACTTGCCGGTGCCGGCCCGGCCGCCCAGCGAGACGATCCCGATCGTCTCGTCGAGCAGCAGGTCGAGGGCGATTCGCTGCTCGGCCGAGCGGCCGTGCAGCCCGAACGCCTCACGGTCGCCCCGGACCAGGCGGACCGACTTGTCGGGCAGCACCCGCCCGAGCGCCGAACCGCGCGCCGAGTGCAGCACCAGCCCGGTGTGGCAGGACAGCCCGGCCGCCTCGTCCAGGTCGAGCGTCTCGCCCGCGTACAACTGGCCGATCTGCTCCTCGCCCAACTCCATCTCCGACATGCCGGTCCAGGTCGGGTCGCTGGCCTGACCGTGGCGGTACTCGTCGGCGCGCAGACCCACCGAGGCGGCCTTGACCCGCAGCGGCATGTCCTTGCTGACCAGCGTGACGTCCCGCCCCTCGGCGGCGAGGTTGAGCGCCACCGACAGGATCCGGGCGTCGTTGCTCTCGGTGCGGAACCCGGGGGGCAGTACGCCGTCGTCGGTGTGGTTCAGCTCCACCCGCAGCGTCCCGCCCGCGTCGTTGGCGGGTACCGGTCGGTCGAGGCGGCCGTGCCGGACGCGCAGTTCGTCGAGCATCCGCAACGACTGCCGGGCGAACCAGCCCAGCTCCGGATGGTGCCGCTTGCCCTCCAACTCGGTGATGACCACCAGTGGCAGCACCACCTCGTGCTCGGCGAAGCGGTGGAACGCCGCCGGGTCGGACAGCAGCACAGAGGTGTCGAGAACGAAGGCCTGCCCCGCTGGTCGGGGCTCCTTGTTCTCGGCCGGCGCGGCGTCCGCCGCACGGCGGCTCCGGGCGGCGCGGCGGGTCGTGGCAGTCGCGGCCGGGGTCTGGTCGGCACCGGCGGTGGTACGGCGAGTCGTCACAGGCCTGCTCCGACGGATGGGCACCCGGCCACCCGTTTTCCGCCTCGTCCGGTGCCCGGAGGGGTCGGATGCGGAACCCCGTGCGCGAGGTCGCAGATCCGGGTGGACCGGCTGGCTCGGGAGAACCCCGCGCCATGCCTAGACGCTAGCGGCGCAGGACCGTCCCGGCTAGGGGCGATCGTGGATCTCTGGAGACGGCCGTGTGAACAGCGCCGGACGGACGAGCCGGCGCGGGACGACGCGCGTGTCCGTCAACGTGGCGGCCGGGCGCGGCGAGCCGGCCGGGATGCATGCCCCCTGCGCGCATCCCGGCCGGCGGGGCCGCCGTCACCGGTCTGACGTGGCCCCGACGGTGCGTGTCCGCCACGGACGACGCACCGCGTTCCCGCGGGCCGGTCGGCGGGACGCTCGGGGGCGACCCGCCAGCCGGCTCAGCCGGTTCGTCGGACGAGCGTGCCGGTCGGGTGCCGCCCGGTGATCGGGGCGGCCGGCGCGGTGAACGACGAGCCGGTGTAGGTGGTGCCGGGGCGGGCCACCGCGTCGGGGCGGACGACCGTACCGGCGGAGCGGACGGCCCCCGGGGAGGAGACCGACAACGCGGAGGCGATCGCCGCCTGGGCGTCGCGACGGCGGCGGTTCCAGGCGCCCCGATCCCCGTCGAAGTAACCCTGGCGGTAGCCGAAGCGATAGCCGATGCGGTAGCTGAGCTGGCCGTGCAGGCGGCCGGCGGCGTAGCTGGTGGCACCGAGCACCAGGACGAGGAAGACCACGAGGAACGGGCTCATCGGGCGCCCCCCGCCCGGCCCGGACGCCGGCTCATCGCTCCTCCGGCTCGACCGTGGTGGGGTCGGCCGTGGGGTCCGCGACCAGCAGCCGGTCCAGGTCGTCGGTGCTGACCTCCTCGACCAGCTCGACGGTGATCCGACAGCCGTCCAGCACGACCTCGGCGACCGAGGATCGACGGATCTCCCCGCCGGCGTCGTAGACCCGGACGCTCAACTCGGGGCAGCCGAGGTGGGTACGCCAGGCGTTCCACTCGGTGCGGTCGCCGACGCTCAGCGACAGGTATCGGCAACCTCGGGCAAGGTAGAGGCGCCACGGGGCACTGAGCCCCGCCGCCACTCCCTCGGCGATCAGCCCGAAGGCCTGGGCTCGGGTGGCGAGCTCGGTCACCACACCCCCTCGGCACCCGGGGCATGACGCATGTGAGCACCAGTCGTCTCATGCACGTGACACACCGTAGATTGTCCCATGAGCGTGACAGTATCAGCTTTTCGTCCCCTTACATTCGCCACGACGGGCATCTATTCTGCCCGGGTGACACCCCTCAAGAGCGGCGCTGGATCGTTGGTTCCGAATCCGAGAGTGCCGTCACGTCCGCGTGACAGCAGCGTGCCTGGGCAAACACCCGCCGACGGCTGGTCGTACCGTCACGGGGTGACCGAGACGGCCAACGCGCGAAAAATCGCCTTCGCCACCTTCGTTCGGCGCGCCCTCGACGAGGCGCGGGCCACGCGCGCCTGGAGCGGCACCGAGGTGTCACGGCGTACCGGCGTCTCCCGGCAGACCATCAACCGGTGGGTGCGGGGCGACTGGGCCAGCGACCCCGAGGCCGAACGGGTGGTCGCCTTCTGCGAGGGCCTGGGACTGAACCCCGCAGCCGCCTTCGCCGCGCTGGGTTGGGACCGCACCGCCAGCGGCCCCCGGGCCGGACAGCCGGCCCCGCCGATGGACCCGGACGTCGAGGCCCTGCTGCGCCGTCTGGTCGACCCGAACGTGTCGGACGCGGAGAAGTTCCACATCCGCGAAACCATTAGATACCTCGCATACCGCCCAACGTTGCCGGTCGATGTCCGAAAAAGAGGCGATCAGGCCGGGTAGTTCCTCAGATGGCGAAAGAACGCCTGGTCAGGTTCATTCGTTTCGCTCCGGGGCAGGAACGGGCACGCTAGCGTCCCTATTCGTACTGCTTGGGCTCGTCATCGGCGGGGGGACGGGACAAGGCCGAACCTAGCCCTGCGGGACAGAAGGAGGGGTCTGTCCATGACCCTGAAGTGGTGGGGAGTCGTGGTCGCCACGGTGTCGATGACACTGTGGGCGACCGGCAACGTGGTGACCCTCGCGGTCAACGGTGGGCAGCTGCCGCTGCTCGTCAACCTTCTCGCGCTCACCAGCGCCGGCACGGCGGTCATCCTGGCCGTCGTCGCGGAACTGCACGAGCGGCTCAACGACCGGATCAGCGCGCTCACCGAGTTCCTGGTGGCGCGCCTCAACGAGATCGAGACCCACACCGGGGATCGCAACACCGGGTTCGTGGAGGGCTACCTGCTCAGCCACGGACAGGAGGCGGCGGTGGTGCCGTTCGGACGCCGTGGACGAGGAGCCGCCGAACGCTGACGACAGCGCCGCCGAGTGGGTCCGCTCGGCCAGGAATGAGCCTCCAACGCCGGGGTACGCTGACGCGCGTGCCGCCGTTGAATCTGGGCAACCACCAGCCAAGGACCCCGTTGAACGCCGACCAGGCATGGCAGATAACCGCCGGCCGGGCCGGCGGGACCGTGCTCTTCTTCGACTTCGACGGCACACTCGCGCCCGTCGACGACGATCCGACGGCGGTCCGTCCCGCGCCCAACGCGCTCGCCGCGATCGAGGCGCTGGCCCCGGTGGTGCAGCGGATCGCGATCGTCTCCGCGCGGCCCGTCGAGTTCCTCCGCGACCGCCTCGGCGAGCTGAGTGGCGTGGACCTGTACGGCCTCTACGGCCTGGAGCACAGCCACTCCGGTGGCGAGACCGTCACCGAGCCCACCGCCCTGCCCTGGGTGCCCACCATGGCCGAGCTGGCCGACCTGGCTCGGGAGGAGCTGCCGCCCGGCGCCCTCGTCGAGTTCAAGCGGCTCTCCGTCGCGCTGCACTGGCGTACGGCCCCGCAGCTCGGTGCGACGGTGCAGCAGTGGGGGCAGGCGCAGGCCGACCGCCTGGGGCTGCGGGTGCAGGCTGGCCGGATGGTGCTGGAGCTCAAGCCACCGGTCGACCGGGACAAGGGGATGGTGATCGGCGAGGTGGTCCAGAGTGCCAGCGGCGCCTGGTACTTCGGCGACGACGTCTCCGACATCAAGGCGTTCGCGGCGCTGCGCGCCCGCGCCGAGGGCGACCCGGACTTCTTCGGTGTCTGTGTGGCCGTGGCCAACCCGGAGACCGGCCAGGAGGTGGCCGACGCGGCCGACCTGACCATCGAGTCACCAGCCGCGCTGGGGGACTTTCTGACCCGGGCCCTGGACCAGCTGCCCTGAGGCCCTCAAGCGCCGTAGCGGCGCTGGCGGGTGGCGTACGAGCGAAGTGCCCGCAGGAAGTCGATGTGCCGGAAGTCCGGCCAGTTCAACTCGCAGAAGTAGAACTCCGAGTGCGCGGACTGCCACAGCATGAACCCGGACAGTCGCTGCTCCCCACTCGTACGGATGACCAGGTCGGGGTCGGGCTGGCCACGGGTGTAGAGGTGTTCGGCGATGTGCTCGACGTCCAGCACCTCGGCCAGCTCCTCCAGGGTGCCGCCGGTTGCCGCGTGCTCCAGCAGCAGCGAGCGGACGGCATCGGTGATCTCCCGCCGGCCGCCGTAGCCGACCGCGATGTTGACCTCCGCGCCGCCGCTGCGGTCCCGGGTACGCTCCTCGGCGCCCTTGAGCGCCGCGGCGGTCTGGGCGGGCAGCAGGTCGAGCGCGCCGACGATGCGCAGCCGCCAGGGGTTGCCCTCCTCCGCCAGCTCCACCACCAGGTCCTCGATGATCTGCAGCAGCGGGTCCAGCTCGCTGGCCGGGCGGCGCAGGTTGTCGGTGGCGAGCAGGTAGAGCGTGACGTGGCCGATACCGGCCTGGTCACACCACCCGAGGACGTGCTTGATCTTCGCGGCGCCGACCCGGTGCCCGTCGTTCGGGTCGACGTAGCCCATCTCGCGGGCCCACCGGCGGTTGCCGTCGCACATCACCCCGACGTGCCGGGGCACCGGCTTGCCCGCGAGCTTCGCGGTGAGCCGGCGCTCGTACACGGAGTAGATAAGGTTCCGCAGCGTCATCACCTAGCAGCGTAGCGACCCGCCCGCCGGATCACCCCTTCGGAGGGCGATCCCCGCCGGACAGTTCGATGCCGATCATGCCCAGCGTACGAGCGGTGAGCCGCCCGTCGCCAAGCCCCAACTCGACCACGTCGTCGAACACCCGGTCGTCTCGACGGGCCGCGCGGACCGCGGCGTCGACCACTCGTCGCCGCCGCGCCAGCCAGGCGGCCACCGAGCTGTGGCGCAGATGTGTGCCGAGGCGGCGACGCAGACCCGCGGCGTAGCGTCGAGCCGCCGCCTCCGGTTCCCGAGCCGCAGCGGCCCCGGCCAACGCCCCGGAGAGCAGCGCGTAGAAGATGCCCTCCCCGGTGAACGGATTGATCAGCGACAGGGCGTCGCCGGCCAGCAGGGTGCGGTCCCGACCCGGCGCCGGCCGGTGCGTGGACAGCGGCAGATGGTGGGCGCGCAACGCGGTCACCGTCGACAGGTCGGTGCCGGGCAGCAGCGCGGCCAACCGATCCAGCAGGTAGGCACGGCTCAGCGGCTCGCCGCGCAGCACCTCCCCGTACCCGACGTTCGCCCGCCCGTCGCCGATCGGAAACGACCAGGCGTACGCCGGCCAGCGCGCCTTGGAGGTCACGATGAGCTGCTCGGGTGGGCCGGGCAGCGCGGGCGCGTACCCACGGATGGCCAGCGCGAGGTGCCGGTCGGGGTTGACGGGGTGGCCGAGGGCCCGGCGCACCACCGACCCGGCGCCGTCCGCGCCCACCACCACCCGGCCGGACAGCTCCCCGTCGAGCACCACCCGGTCGCCACGCGGCTGGACCCGCCGGACGCTGTGCCGACGCAGCTGCGCGCCGGCGGCCACCGCCGCCGCCACCAGCCGCGCGTCGAAGACCTCCCGGGGCACGGTGTACGCCGGCCGGGGCAGCGCCCGAGCCACCGCCTGGCCGCCCGGCGCGACCATCCGCAGCGCGGGCAGCGGGGCGTACCCGGCCACCGCCTCGGTCACGCCCAACTCGGTGAGGACGTCCACCGAATGCGCGGCGATCCCGTCGCCACACGCCTTGTCCCGGGGAAAGTCGGCACGGTCCAGCAGCAACACGCTGGCGCCCGCCCGGCGGGCCGTCAGGGCGGCGGCCGCCCCGGCCGGCCCGGCACCGACCACCACCACGTCGAACTCGTCGCTCACCGCGCGCCTCCCTCCGACCGGGGTGGCACGGCTCGGACCCGTCCCGCCCGGCGATCACCCTGGGCCGTCGACACCGGCCACGGTGACCGACGTCACCCGCCATCCTGCCCCCTGGCCGCCCACCCGCACGGCTGCCGCACTGCCGCATGGCTGCCGCCCGCCCACACGGCTGCCGCACTGCCGCCCGCCGGCCTCCCCGTCGTCCTTTGCTCTGCTTCCCCCCACGCAACACTTCGCGTCCGATTACCGGACGCCAGGTGTTGCGCCCGTTGAAGCAGAGCAAAGGGTGCGCACCCACCACCCGCACCCCCGGGCGCGACCGGGTGACCTGTCGCCCGGACCGGCGGGTTCGCACCGGCACCCGTGCCGTCTGGTGCGCTGGGGGCAACCCGACAGGGCTCGCACCAACCCGCCAGCCCCAATGCCTCGCGCGGGCTCTCAGACGGGGATGGCGGCGTCGGACGCCCGCGCCGCCCGGCGTAGGCCGTAGAGGGCCAGGGCCGCGGCGGCCACCAGCGGGGCGCCGTCGCGGATCAGGCCGTCCAGGCCCAGCAGCCACCAGCACAGCGGCAGGTCCACCGCGAGTACGCCCAACGTGACGACGACCAGCAGGCTCCGCGCCCAGTCCTTGCCGCGCATCAGGAACGCGGTGCAGAACAGCACGGCGTAGCTGGCCGCGATGCCGGCGCCGAACCAGAACAGCACGGCCGGCACGGCGGAGAGGCGATCGTCCAGGATGGCGCCCCCGGCCACCAGCGCCGGCACCAGCATCAGCGGGCTGTAGGTGAACGCCGCCACGCGGCTGGTCAACAACCACGCGCTCGCCTGCGGCCGGCGCGGAGGCGTCTCCCGCCACGAGATGCCGGTCTTGTCGATGACCAGTCGGGGTCGGTGCCGAACCAGGTGCCCGGCGAGCGCCGACGAGCGGTAGAGCAGCCAGACCACCGCCACACACAGCGCGGTGAGCGCGGCGAAGCCGAGCAGTCCCGGCAGCGGCGGCACTCCCTGCCGGGGCACGATCAGCCGGCCGACGGCGAAGATCGTCGTGACCGCGAGGATCAACCCGAACGGGCGGGCCGCCGTCCGGCCCCTTCGCACGTGCCCGATCAGCAGCAGAAAGCCGAACGAGCGCAGCATGGCCCAGCCGGTGCGTACGGCCAGACCGAAGCCCTGCTCCGGGGCGTACCACCAATTGAGCAGCTCGACCACGACGGTGGCCGCCGCTGTCGTCGCGAGCAGGAGGGTGAGCGCGCGGACGGCGGACGGCCGCCGGACCTCGGTCTCGGCGGCCGTCCTCATGGAATCCGTTGTTGCCCGCGGCGGGCGACGTTCACACCTGGCGCTGGGGTTGCGCCGCGTCCAGTCGGGCGCGCAGCGCGTCCAACTCGGCCCACAGCACGCCGGGCAGCTTGTCACCGAACTTCTCGAACCACTCGGTGATCATCGGCAGCTCGTTGCGCCACTCGTCCGGGTCGACCTTCAGCGCGATCCGGACGTCCTCCGGGGTCATGTCCAGTCCCTCGACGTCGAGCGCGTCCTGCGCCGGGACCATGCCCACCGGGGTCTCGACCGCGTCGGCCGTGCCCTCGATCCGCTCGACGATCCACTTGAGTACCCGGGAGTTCTCGCCGAAGCCCGGCCACAGGAACGAGCCGTCCGGGTCCTTGCGGAACCAGTTGACGTAGTAGATCTTCGGCAGCTTGGCCTCGTCGCCGTCGGTGCCCTTGCCCATCTCGATCCAGTGCCGGAAGTAGTCGCCCGCGTGGTAGCCGATGAAGGGCAGCATCGCCATCGGGTCGCGGCGGACCACGCCCACCGCGCCGGACGCGGCGGCCGTCGTCTCGGACGAGAGCGTCGCGCCCATGTAGACGCCGTGCACCCAGTCGCGGGCCTCGGTCACCAGCGGGATGGTGTCCTTGCGGCGGCCACCGAAGAGGATCGCGTCGATCGGTACGCCGTTCGGGTCGAAGTACTCGTCGGCGAGGATCGGGCACTGCGTGATCGGGGTGCAGAACCGGCTGTTCGCGTGCGAGGAGAGGCTGTCGCTCTCCGGCGTCCAGTCGTTGCCCTTCCAGTCGATCAGGTGCGCCGGGGGCTCCCCCATGCCCTCCCACCAGACGTCACCGTCGTCGGTGAGGCCCACGTTGGTGAAGACCGAGTTGCCGCGGTCCAGCGTGCGCATGGCGTTGGCGTTGGTTTTCCAGTCGGTGCCGGGCGCGACGCCGAAGAGGCCGTACTCCGGGTTGACCGCGTAGAGCCGGCCGTCCGGGCCGAACCGCATCCAGGCGATGTCGTCGCCGATGGTCTCGACCTTCCAGCCCGGGATGGTCGGCTCCACCATGGCCAGGTTGGTCTTACCGCAGGCGGACGGGAAGGCCCCGGCGATGTGGTGGACCTTGCCCTCCGGCGAGGTGATCTTGAGGATGAGCATGTGCTCGGCGAGCCAACCCTCGTCCCGGCCCATCACGCTGGCGATACGCAGCGAGTAGCACTTCTTGCCGAGCAGCGAGTTACCGCCGTAACCGGAGCCGTACGACCAGATCTCGCGGGTCTCCGGGAAGTGCGAGATGTACTTGGTCTCGTTGCAGGGCCACGGCACGTCCTGCTGGCCCGGGGCGAGCGGGGCACCGATCGAGTGCAGCGCGTGCACGAAGTCCGCGTCGTCGCCCATCGCCTCGAGGATCGCCGCGCCCATCCGGGTCATGATGCGCATCGACGCCACCACGTACGGGCTGTCGGTGATCTCGACGCCGAACATCGGGCTCTCGGCCTCGACCGGGCCCATCACGAACGGGATGACGTACATGGTGCGACCGCGCATCGATCCGCGGTACAGGTCGGTCATAGTCCGCTTCATCTCGGCCGGCGCCATCCAGTTGTTGGTGGGGCCGGCGTCCGCCTCGTCGACGGAACAGATGTAGGTGCGCTCCTCGACCCGTGCGACGTCGGACGGGTCGGTGCGCGCGTAGAACGAGTTCGGCTTCTTCTCCGGGTTCAACCGGATGAGGGTGCCGGCCTCGACCAGCTCATCGGTGAGGCGACGCCACTCCTCGTCGGACCCGTCCACCCACACGACCCGGTCGGGGGTGGTCAGTTCCGCGACCTCACGGACCCAGGCAAGCAGTTTCGGGTGGGACGTCGGGGCCTGATCGATACCCCGCACTACAGCCGGAGCAACCATGACACATCTCCTTGTGGTCGACGCTGACCGATCTATGGGATGCACGAGTCTCAGCGACGCGAAGCGCCGCCTTCGTGGAAACCTGGGATTGGGCTCAGCGTAAACCGGGCAGCCTTCCGAGTCAGTGGGACTGGTTGTGAAGAACTGCACAAGGTACGGCCACGCTGCGGCATCACGATCTGATACCCGCTTTCCTGCGCAGTTTCACGCAAATCTTGTTGTGCACCCCCGGTCGACGCGTGTTGCGGTCGGGCCGTCAACCCACCCTGCCGACCGGTTCACGGATTCCCGTTCCGAGGCGCGTCAGTCCTCCCTTCTGGTTACGCTGCGTTCAACCGCGGCACACCGGCTGACAGGGCCGCGATGGGCGACGATCCCCCCTCGCCGTTGCTCCCCCGCCGACACCTCCACAGCCGGTAGGCTCGCCCCGTGGCCGCCACGATGACCGGGGAGCAACCGGGCCCCCGGCAGACCCGACCAGGTCTGGTCCGCGCACTGGTCGACCGTTTCGGTCACCTCGTGCGCGAGTTGAGCAAGTTCGCCACGGTGGGCGGGATCGCTTTCCTCGTCGACTTCGCGCTCTTCAACTACCTGACGACGGCGCGCGGCATGGAGCAGGTGACGGCCAAGACCATCTCGACCGTGATCGCCGCGACCTTCGCCTTCCTGGGCAACCGCTTCTGGACCTGGCGGCACCGTCAGCGCAGCAACCCGGCGCGGGAGTACGCGCTGTTCTTCTTCTTCAACGCTGTCGGCTTGGGGATCGCGGTGGGATGCCTCGCGATCAGCCGCTACGGGCTTGGCAGCATCTGGCCTGCCGTCTTCCAGACCCAGCTGGCCGACAACATCGCCAGCTTCGTCGTGGGCACCGGCCTCGGGACGCTGTTCCGATTCTGGTCCTACCGGCGGTTCGTCTTCGTCGAAGCGGGAACTCCGGTCGTTCCGCAGGTGGAGGACGACCGGGATCACGGGGCGTGACCTGCCGCCCACCTCGTCCGGCCGGTGACCGCCGGCTCTACCGACTGCCCTAAGGTGTTTCGCATGCGTCTTGTCCGTCTGCTGCCTGAGCGCTGGCAGAAGTTCATCCACGAGGCGCTCAAATTCGGCATCGTCGGCGGCGTGAACACCGTCATCAATTACGCGGTGTTCAATGTCCTTGCACTTACCGTTTTCGTCAACGGTCAGTTGAAGGCGAACGTGATCGCGACCCTCGTCGCGACGATCACGTCGTACCTGATGAATCGTCACTGGACGTACCGGGATCGCCCGAAATCGGCGATGCGTCGGGAGTACGTCCTGTTCTTCCTGTTCAACGGGATCGGCCTGCTCATCGAGCTGGGGGCCGTCGCGGCGGCCAAGTACGGGCTCGGCGTGCACGGCCTGCTGGCGCTGAACGTGGCGAAGACCGCTGGTGTCCTGCTGGGCACCCTGTTCCGGTTCTGGTCCTACCGGACCTTCGTCTTCCAGCCCGTCACACCGGCCACGGACGCCACGAAGACCGAGCCCACCTGGCACGACATCCCGCGCGACGAGTGGGACACCATGGCCGAGATGGACCCGGTCGCCGAGCTTGCCGAATCGGTCTCCGAGCTGGAAGAGGCGCAGTCCGCCGACCGCCCCGACCCGACACCCGGAGCGACCGGCGCCGCTCCCGCGCAGGGGCGACCGATGACCGCCGACCTGGACGCGGAACTCGCCGCGGAGCTGCACGCCGGTACGCGTCGCGCACCCCGCCGGTGACCGCTCCCGCCTCCCGCTCCGGCACCGGAGCGCCCGCCGAGCTGTTCTTCGAGGACCTCGTCCCGGGACTCACCGTCGACCTCGGGACGGTGACCGTGGACGGCGACGAGATGCGCGCCTTCGCCCGGCGCTTCGACCCGCAGTGGTACCACGTCGACCCGGAGCTGGCCGAGGCCAGTCAGTACGGCGGGGTCATCGCCAGCGGCTTCTACACGGTCAGCTTGTTCATGCGGGCGTACGTCGATCACCTGCTGTCCCGCGCGGCGGCGGACGCCTCCCCCGGCCTGGAGGAGTTGCGGTGGCTCGCCCCGGTCCGTGCCGGCGACCGCCTCGCCGTCCGGGTCGACGTGATGGGCGCGCGCCCCTCGGACGCTCGCGCCGGGCTCGGCACCGTCATCCTCACCGGCACCATGCTCCGCCTCGGCCCGGACAACCGGCCCGAGCAGGAGGTGCTGCGGACGCGCTTCCGTGGCTGGTTCGCGCTACGGCCGGTCGAGACAGACCCCGAGGCCGGGCCGTCCTCGACCGAACCGGCTGCGGCTGCGGCTGCGCAGGCTGGGGCGGAGCAGGCTGGGGCGGAACCGGCTCCGGCGGGGCCGGCGGCGGCCGGGGCCGCTCAGCACACCTGACCACTCCGACCCGGTCCTCGGGCCGGAGTGGTCAACGCCGATCGGCTCAGCTCGTGGTGTCGCGCAGCGGCTTGCCCTCGCGCATGTCGGCGAGGATGTCGCGCATCTCCCCGTCGCCGAGCGAGTGCTTGTCGTGCTGCGCCTCGACGAGTTCGTAGAGGGTGGTCTGCACCCGGCCGACCCCCGGTACGTCCTTGAGTACCGACTGGCCGCGTTCGCCGGCGGACTCGATGGTGAGGGTGCCGCAGCCGAGCAGCCGCTCGAAGAAGTGCTGGTTCATCGAGTGGTCGTTGATCCGGGTGAGCGGAAGGTCCCGGCGGTCCCGGGAGAACACACCCTGCTGCAACAGCACGCGCTCGTTGGTGAACAGGTAATGGGTGGTACGCCAGACCAGGAACGGCCACAGACCGAGCCAGAGGACCGCGATCAGGCCGATCGCGCCGATCACGGCCAACGCGATCGAACCGCCGGAACTCTCGGGCAGCAGGAGCACGCCGACCACCACGGCGGCGATGGCGAGGACCAGCACCAGGATCGGCCGGACCAGAGCCTTCCAGTGCGGGTGTAGGTGCAGCACGACGTGCTCGTCCTTCGTGAGCACGTCTTCGGGGAACGCCACGGCAACCTCCAACGCCTTTACTTTGACGCGCCGACCGTAATCCCCGAAAGCCACTCGGCGACATCCGCCACGCGGCCCCACCCGAGCTTCCACGATCTTGCACTTTCGGTCGCCGTTACGCGGCCTTGAGCCAGGTACGCCACGACAGAAAGTGCAAGATCGCCGCGCGGGGAGGGTTAGCGCAGGTGGAGGACGTCTCCGGCGGCGATGGATCGGGTTTCGGTGGGGGTTTTCAGCTGGAGTTGGCCGTCGTTGTCGATTCCGGTTGCGGTGCCGGTCTGGGTCTCGCCGTTGGGCAGCAGGACTCGTACCTCGCGACCGATCGTCGCGCAGGACTCCAGGTAGGCGTCGCGCAGGCCACTCGCCTGGGCGTCCCCGCCGGCGGTGCGCCAGCGGTCGTACCAGTCCGCCACCGAGCGCAGCAGCGCCCGGAGCAGCGGATCCCGGTCGGTGGCCGCCGCGCCGGCCAGTTGCAGCGAGGTGGCCGGCAACCCGGTCGGGTTCACCGGCAGCTCGTCGGCCCGCAGGGTCACGTTGAGGCCGATGCCGAGGACTATGGCGGGCGGTTGGGCCGGCGAGCGCCCCGGCACCGCCTCGGCCAGCACACCGGCACACTTCGCGTCGCCGATGAGCAGATCGTTGGGCCACTTCAGAGCGGCGTCCAGCTCCGCCAGCCGGGCCACCGCCTCGACCAGCGCGACGCCCGCGAGAAGCGGCAGCCAGCCGTACCCCGTGGGTGCGACGGCCGCCCACCCACGGTCCGGCGCGGCCTCGCCGGGCCGCAGCAGGACGCTGGTGGCGATGCCCGCGCGCGGCGGCGACTGCCAGATCCGACCGCGCCGACCCCGCCCGGCGGTCTGCCGCTCCGCGACCACGACCAGCCCTTCCGGCTCGCCCCCGGCGGCGGCCTCGGACACGTCCGCGTTCGTGGAGCCCGTCTCGGCGTGCAGCTCCAGGCGGGCCCAGGGTCCGTTCGGCGCGACCAGCGCGCGCCGCAGCCGGGCCGCCGACAGCGGCGGTCGGTCCAGATCGGTGTACGGGGAGCCCGGCATTCCGTCAGCCTACGGCGGCGACCGGTGCCGGCGTTGAGGCGTACTGCACAGACGCTCCCACCTGAACCATCGTTATATTCCCTGGGTGACTACCGAGACCGGGACCAACATCCACAGCACTGCCGGCAAGCTGGCGGACCTGGAGCGCCGGGTCGACGAGGCGGTGCACGCCGGGTCGGCGCGCGCGGTCGAGAAGCAGCACGCCCGGGGCAAGAAGACCGCCCGCGAACGGATCGACATGCTGCTCGACGAGGGCTCCTTCGTCGAGCTGGACGAGCTGGCCCGGCACCGGTCCACCGCCTTCGGACTGGAGCGCAACCGCCCGTACGGCGACGGCGTGGTGACCGGCTACGGCACGGTCGACGGCCGGCAGGTGTGCGTCTTCGCCCAGGACTTCACCGTCTTCGGCGGCTCGCTCGGCGAGGTCTTCGGCGAGAAGATCGTCAAGGTGATGGACCTCGCCATGAAGATCGGTTGCCCGGTGATCGGCATCAACGACTCCGGCGGCGCCCGCATCCAGGAGGGCGTGGTGTCGCTCGGCCGGTACGGGGAGATCTTCTTCCGGAACGTGCGGGCGTCCGGGGTCATCCCGCAGATCTCACTGGTGATGGGGCCCTGCGCCGGCGGCGCGGTCTACTCCCCGGCGGTCACCGACTTCACCGTCATGGTCGACCAGACCTCCCACATGTTCATCACCGGTCCCGACGTGATCAAGACGGTCACCGGCGAGGACGTCGGGATGGAGGAGCTGGGCGGGGCCCGTACGCACAACACGCGCAGCGGCAACGCGCACTACCTCGCCAGCGACGAGGACGACGCGGTCGACTACGTCAAGGCGCTGCTGTCGTACCTGCCGTCGAACAACCTCGACGAGCCGGTCGTCTTCTCCGTTGACGCGGATCTCGACGTCACCGACGAGGACCGTGAGCTGGACACGCTCATCCCGGACTCGGCCAACCAGCCGTACGACATCCACACCGTCATCGAGCACGTCCTGGACGACGGGGAGTTCCTGGAGGTCCAGCCGCTCTACGCGCAGAACATCGTCATCGGCTACGGCCGGGTGGAGGGCCGGCCGGTCGGCGTGGTCGCCAACCAGCCGATGCACTTCGCCGGCACCCTGGACATCGCCGCCTCCGAGAAGGCCGCCCGGTTCGTGCGCACCTGCGACGCCTTCAACATCCCGGTGCTGACCTTCGTCGACGTTCCCGGGTTCCTGCCCGGCACCGGCCAGGAGTGGGACGGCATCATCCGCCGGGGCGCCAAGCTCATCTACGCGTACGCCGAGGCGACCGTCCCGAAGGTCACCGTGATCACCCGCAAGGCCTACGGCGGGGCGTACGACGTGATGGGCTCGAAGCACCTCGGCGCGGACCTGAACTTCGCGTGGCCGACCGCGCAGATCGCCGTGATGGGCGCCCAGGGAGCGGTGAACATCCTCTACCGCTCCGAGCTGGCCGGCGCCGAGGATCCGGCGGCGGTCCGGGCCCAGAAGATCGCCGAGTACGAGGACACCCTGGCCAACCCGTACGTGGCGGCCGAGCGCGGGTACGTCGACTCGGTGATCGCGCCGCACGAGACGCGTACCCAGATCGTCCGGGCGCTGCGCGTCCTGCGCACGAAGCGCGAGACCCTGCCCCCGAAGAAGCACGGCAACATCCCGCTCTGACCGTTGCTCCCCTGGTCGGGCTTGATCCGCGCAACTTCGGGGAAACTGCTGCTTCCCGGCGTCGGGAGGCAGCAACATCCCCGAAGTTGCGCGGATCAAGGACAGTCAGCAGCCCGGATTGGCAGCGGGGCACAGCAGCCGGGCGGCCGTGCGGCCCAGCGCCTCGAGGTCCGCATCGTGCAGCCTGAGGTCCGGATTGGGCTCAAGGACGGTGACCAGGTCGCCGACCCGGACCACCACGGTCATCCCGAACGGGCTGGAGCGCTGGAGCGTCCTTCCGTCGGCCGGGCCACCGGGGGCGAATGGCACGTGCCGCACCAGAATCGACTCGTCACCGGCAAAGTTGCTCGCCGCCGTCTCCCACGCGTGCTTGCTCTCGTTCGGCGTCGTTTCATTTGCCACCATGACGCGTTCGGCGAGATACCACTCCGGGCAGGCGTCGAGTAGTGCCCTCAGATGAGTGAAGAGACGCGCGCTCACCAGCGGGTCGAGCCGGTAGACGTCCTGGCTGAGTTCGACCCGCACCGGAGCGCGGCCGTCCTTCGTCGGCGACAACAGGGTCTGCGACCGCGAGTAACGCGAGTACGCGGGGGCCGCCGGCACGCCCCGGTCGTCACCGCACCTCTGCAACGTCGGATCCAACCGGACGACCTCACCGAGGCCGGCGTCGCCCAACTGCACAACGCCCTTGACCGGCACCTCGGTGACCGGCAGCAGGGAGTCGAGTGGGATCTCCGCCCGGGCAGGGCTCTGCGTCGACGCAGGTAGGGCGGCGGCAGGGGGCGGCGCCGAGGTGCGTTCCGTCAGGGCGTACGCCGGGCCCGTCGCCGCCGCGAGGACCGCGACAGTCGCCAGCGCGACCGTACGACGGCTGCGGTGCCGGGCACGGGCCCGGATCTCCTGCGGCTCCGGCCACTGCACGTCATTCAGGTCGCGCTGGATCCGATCGACGAATGTCGGGTCGTCATGCATCGGTGGCCTCCTCCAGATCAGAGACGGCGAGCAGGCCGGCGAGCGCGGTACGCCCCCGGGAAAGTCGGGCCTTGACCGTGCCGACCGGGGCGGCGGTCTCCCGCGCCACCTCGGCGACCGGCATGCCGACCAGGTAGTACAGGGCGATGGCGACACGCTGCTCCTCGGGCAGCCGACGCAGCGCGGCGACCACCTCGACGGTGTCGGTGCCCGGCCCGGGGACGCTCTCGGTCGCCCCGTGCCGCAGGTACGCCCGGGCGCGACTGCGCAGGCTGCGCCACCGGCTGACGGCGACGCGGCTGGCCACCACCCGTACCCAGGCCTCCGGGTCGTCGTACCCGCTGATCGTCGACCACCGCTGCCAGGCCCGGATGTACGCCTCCTGCACCGCGTCCTGGGCCTCGACCCGGTCGCCGGTGAGGGCGTAGACGAAACCGAGCAGCCGTTGTCGGCTCCCCCGGTAGAACTCGTCGAACCCGTCGACGTCCGGCACCCGTTACCTCCCCGTGTCGGTCGCAGGGAACACGCGCCGTGCGGGGCCTCCGGTTGCCCGGTTCAGGCGATCATCTTCTCCAGCTCGGCGAGCGGGAACGCGCCGGCCGCGATCCGCTGCCGGGTCGCTCTCCGTACCGCCCGCTGCACGGCCACGTTGGCGGGCGTCGGTACGTCGTGCAGCCGGCCGAGCAGCGCGACCTCGCCGTTGAGGTGGTCGACCTCGGTCGAGCCGGTGCCTCGGGCGAGGCTCTGCCAGGTGGAGCCGCCGGACCGGTCGGCGCCGCCGACCGGGCGCTGCTGGACCAGGTCACCGCGTTCGGCCCGCTCCTCCGCCGGGGAGGTGTGTGGGATACCGGCGGCGGCGAGCGCGGCGACGCCCTCGGCGCGTACCCGCTCGACAAGAGCGTCCGGGATGTCCTCCCCGAGCAGCGCCTGAAGGCCGTTGCCGAGGTTGCTGAGCAGCTTGCCGTACTTCCAGCGCAGCACGTCCTCGCGAACCGGCGCGACGAAGCCGGCGGCGGTCAGGTCGGCGGCGATCGCCCGGTCGGTGTCGTCGGCGCCGCCCGGATAACGGCCGATGTGGAGCATGCCGGGGTGCGGGTGTCCGTTCGCCACCACCACGCCCGGGTCCAGGTGGGTGGCCGGCAGCCAGACGCAGACCGGGTGCACGTCGGCGAAGAGCCGCAGGGCGGCCCGCTCGTTCGCCACCCCGTTCTGCGCGGTGACCAGCGGCAGTCTCTCGCCGGCCGTACCACCGCCGGCGACCGGGGCGTCCACCCACGTCGCCAGCGCGGCCTCGGTGTCCTGCGACTTGACGGTGAGCATCAGCACCGTGTCGGCCGGCAGCGGCCGGTCATCCGGGCCGTCGACGGCGGCGAGCCGGGCGGTCACGTCGCCGTCGGGCTGCCGCAGCGTCAGGCCGCGCTCCCGGACCGCGTCCAGGTGCGCGCCGCGGGCCACCAGGGTCACGTCCCGGTCGGCCTGCGCCAGCCGTACGCCGATGGTCCCGCCGACCGCGCCCGCCCCGATGATCACGTATCGCATGGGCCCATTCTGCCCGCCGTCCCGCCGTACCCCGTCGATCATGGAGTCATGGTGCCCGAATGCAAAGGGATTGCGGCTTTGGTAGCCCACCACAACTCCATGATCGACGGGGAGGGGCCCGGGGCTTAGAGGGTTAGGCCGGCGTTGGTGAGGATGGGGCCGGTCAGCAGTAGGGCGCCGGCTACCAGGGCGACCAGGTTGACCAGGGCGAAGAACGTGACCCAGAAGAACGCCGGGAACGGGGTCAGCCCGGCGAGCTGGTCGGCGTCCGAGGCGGGCATCCGGCCACGCGAGCGCAGGCGTTGCAGCTCCACCACCGGCCGCACCCCGCCGAGCAGCAGGAACCACACCCCGGTGTACGCGAACGCGGCCTGCACCTGCGGCGTCGCGTACCACGAGACGGCGAACACCAGCGCCCCGGTGACCAGCAGCGACACCACACCGAACGCATTGCGGATCATCACCAGCATGGCGAGCAGCAGCGCCACCGCGACCCAGAGCAGCAGGGTGATCCGGTTACCGCCGAGCAGCCAGGCGCCGGCCAACCCGATCAGCGGCGGGGCGACGTACCCGGCGAGCAGGGTCAGGATCATGCCCGGCCCGGTGGGCCGACCGGCGGAGAGCGTCAGCCCGGACGTGTCCGAGTGCAGCCGAATGCCACGCAGCTTGCGGCCGGTGAGCAGAGCGACGAGCGCGTGCCCGCCCTCATGAGCGATGGTGATGGCGTTGCGGGCGATCCGCCACGGCAGCCGGGTGGACACCACCACCAGCGCGACGGCCGCGGTGATCAACACCAGCAGCGGGGGCGGGTCCGGCTGCGCGCCGAACAGCGTGTCCCACATCTCGCCCAGTCCGTCGATCGACATCATGGGGCGCGAGCCTACCGGCGGCGTTCCGTGTCGCTCCCGAGGCACCGGCTCGTATCCTGTGAGACTGATCGGGTGGCGAGGGATGCGGAAGGTGGACGCAGGTGAGCGCAGCGCCCCTGGAGCCGCACATCGGCCTCTGGACCGAGGCCGACTACTTCGCCCTGGGCGAGACGCCTGACCGGATCGAGCTGCTCGACGGGAGCCTGCTGGTGAGCCCTGCCCCGAGTCGACGGCACCAACGCGTGTCACGTCGGCTGGCGAACAGTATCGAGGCGGCAGCAGAACCGCACGGCTTGCTGGTCTACGACGCAATCAATGTCCGGCTCGGCATCGATCGAGTCGCCATCCCGGATCTCGTGGTCACTGACGTCGACGACGAAGGCACCTTTCTCGACGCAGGCCGGGTTTCCTTGGTCGGTGAGGTCGTTTCGCCCGGCAATGCAGCGGCCGATCGCCTACTCAAGATGCAGCTCTACGCGATCGCGCGAATCCCCTGGTACCTGCTGGTCGAGCAGGACGGCGACGGTCACTCGCTGCGCCTGTACCGGCTTGACGGCGAGCACTACGTCGAGGACCAGGTCGCCAAGGCCGGCGAGACGTTGACCCTGGTCGAGCCGTTCCGCTGGCAGCTCGACCCGGCCATGCTGGACTGAGCCACCCACAGCCGGACAGCGGGGCGACGGACACTCGTCGATGAAACTTTCTTCAAGAGCCCTTGCGATCAAGGGCACTTACCTCCAAAGATGGGCGTCAATAGACCGCCGTCCCTGGAGGCACTCATGGCCCGTACCCGATCATCGCTGCGCCGCGCGCTCGCGGCCGGCCTCACCGTCCTCGCCACCGCGGCGGCCGTCCTGGTCGCGACCGCCGGTCCGGCGGCGGCGGCCACCACCGCCGGCGTCGACGTGTCCCACTACCAGGGCAGCATCAACTGGACCAGCGTCCGCAACGCGGGCATCGAGTTCGCCTTCATCAAGGCGACCGAGGGCACCAGCGTCAAGGACTCCGCGTTCAACGCGAACTACGTCAACTCGTACAACGCCGGGGTGATCCGCGGGGCGTACCACTTCGCCCGACCGAACATCTCCGCCGGCTCCACCCAGGCGAACTACCTGGCGTCCAACGGTGGCGCCTGGTCGGCGGACAGCCGCACCCTGCCGGCCGCGCTGGACATCGAGGCGAACCCGTACAGCGGCGGCTACTGCTACGGCCTCAGCACGACCGGCATGCGCAACTGGGTGCAGGACTTCCTGAACACCTACCGCTCGCGCACCGGCCGGTACGCGGTCATCTACACCACCACGAGCTGGTGGAACCAATGCACGGGCAGCTGGACCGGCCCGTGGGCCAACCACCCGCTCTGGCTGGCCCGCTGGTCGAGCACCCCGGGCGCCCTGCCGGCCGGCGCGCCGGTGTGGAGCTTCTGGCAGTACACCAGCAGCGGCGCCGTCTCCGGGATCAGCGGCAACGTGGACCGCAACTACTGGAACGGCGACCGGAGCCGACTGATCGCGCTGGCCAACAACACCTGATCGGGCGGTTGGCGGCAGCGGGATCGACGGTCACCTCACGGTCGACAATCGGTCCGGCTGCCGCCACGCCACCGCGTACGGGTCAGGCCCGCCGTCGGCTCATCGCCGGCACCATCACCGGAGCGTCCTCGCGGACGACCGCGTCCCGCCGGCTGAGCCGCCGGACGCCCACCGCACCAACGGCGATGGCGACGACGCCGAACAGCGCGACGAGTACCGGAAGCCCAACGCTGATCAGCAGCAGTGCCACATCGCCGAGTGCGACGAGCATCCACAGTGCCAGCCGGGGCCGGGCGTTCCTGTATCGGTAACCCATGTCGCACCTCCCTCCGTCGTTGGAGATCAGATACCCCAAACGACGCAAGAACATGCGAGAGAGGTTCGCGCAGGTACGGAAGGCCGGTCAGTTGACCCGGTCGGGCTTGAAGCCCTTGACTATCTGGTCGAAGTTGGCGAGGTTTGCCTGCCAGTCCTTCTCCGCGATCTCCCACCGGATGGCGAAGCCCCGGTTGCTGGCGGTTACGAAGCCCCGGTTGCGCACGTGGATGCGGGTGTTGTCCCGGGTCTCCAACCACTCCCAGTCGGCGCAGGTCCGATACCAGTCGCAGGCCTTGATGCTGCCCACCAACTGGTAGTTGCTGACCAGACCCCGACGGTACGGTTCTTGGCCCTTCCAGTCGACGACCGCGTCCTTCTTCGGGCTGGGGGTCCACTGGACCAGCATCTTGCCGGGCCCGCCGGACTGGTTGAAGACGGCCGTGTCCGAGCCGGTCTGACGGCCGCTCCAGCCGGGTGGAAGCGGGATGGAGAAGGTCGGCCCCTCGTACAGCTTCCAGCCGGCCGGCAGCGCATTCGGGTCGGCCGACGGCGTGGCCGAGGGCGTCGCACTCGGTGCGCCTGTGGGGGCCGGAGGCGCCGCCGGAGCGGAGGACTGCGCCGGGGCCGACGTCGCGGCCGCCCCGGTCGTCGGGTCGGCCTGCGGGCTCTCGTTGTCGTCGCCCTTGGTCAGCATCGGCACGATCACCACGAGGCCGACCAGCAGCAGGGCCACCAGCGCCCCGATCAGCACGTTCCGGCGGGTGTTGTTCGGCTTCGTACCCTCGAACTGCGGCACCGCCGCGCGCCCGGCCGGACCCACCGGCGGCATGACCGACGTGGGCGTCGAGGGTTTGCGCTGCTCCGGCGCGACCGGCGGCGGGCCGTCGACGGCCGTCGGCTCGTCGTCGCCCGCCGGCGTACCGTCGCCGCCGGCATCGCCCCCGGCGGACACCACGGCGGTCGGGTCGGCCGCTGGCGACACCGGGCGGTCGATCGTCGCGGTCGGCTCGGCCGGGACCGTGGCCGTCGGCTCGGCGTCCGCGCCGGCCGGCACGACCTCCGTCGGCGTCGCGTCGGCGACCGCCGGGCCGGACGCGGCAACGGCTACCGGTCCCGAGGTACGCGGAGCAGGCGGCGACGCCGGGCGGTCGGTGACCTCCTCGGCGGGACGCGGTGCCGGGACGAGCGGCGGACGCGGCTCCCGTGGACCGTTCGGCCCCGGCCGGCGTACGCCGTCGAGCAGTGAGATCCCCCGCGCCCGCTTCCCGGCGGCGCGGCGCAGCAGCCGCTCCGCCACCTCGGCGGTGATCCGCTCGTTCGGGTCCTTCTGGAGCAGCCCGGTGAGCACCGCCTTGAGCGGTCCGGCGTTCTTCGGCGGCGGCATCGGCTCGGTGGCCAAGGCGGCGAGCGTGGCGATCGCGGACGGCCGCGCGTACGGCGACTTGCCCTCCACCGCCGCGTACAGCGTCGCGCCCAAAGACCACAGATCGGCCTCCGGACCCGCGGTGCCCTCGCGGGCCCGCTCCGGCGAGATGTACGCGGGCGAACCGAGCACCATGCCGGTACGGGTGACATTCGGGTCACCGGGGATCGTGGCGAGACCGAAATCGGTCAACACGACCCGGCCGTCGTCGCCCAGCAGCACGTTGCCCGGCTTGACGTCGCGGTGCATGACGCCCGCCTTGTGGGCCGCGTTCAGCGCGCCCAACACGCCCAGGCCGATCTCGATCGTGCGGGCCACCGACACGGGCCCGTCCTCGGCGAGGGTGTCCTGCAACGACTTCGACGCCACGTACTCCATGACGATCCACGGGTCGCCGTCGGTGCGCAGGACGTCGAAGATGCGTACCACGTTGACGTGGTTGAGTCGGGCGATGGCCCGCGCCTCGCGCAGCGACCGCTCCCGCATCTCGCGGCGTTCCTCGTCGGTGAGGCCGGGCGGCGGCACCAACTCCTTGATGGCGACGTCGCGGTGCAACACCTCGTCGCGCGCCTTCCACACCCGACCCATGCCACCCTGGCCGAGCGGCGACAGAAGCCGGTATCGGTCAGCGACGAGTTGGGGAAGCGCGTTCGACATCGCTGAGACGGTACCCGGACCCGCCGACCGTCACACCGCCGGCACGCCACTGTGCGTGTGACGTGACTTCGGGCCGCGTACCCTGGCGGCATGCCTGCCGAAGAGCCGCTGTTCCGGGTCGTCCGCGGCGTTCCCACCGCCGAGGAGTTGGCCGCCCTGGTCGGGGCGGTCATCGTGCGGTCCCGACCGGCCACCGCACCCGCGCCGGCGCCCACGTCCGCCTGGGCGCGCAGCGGCCGGCCGGTCCGCCCCGACACCTGGCGCGCCTCCGGTCTGCCTCGCTGACCCCGGTTCCCATTCCGGGGGCTGCCAGGATGGCGCGTAGCCGTTAACCTCACTGAGGGAAACGGTGCGGTGACGGACAGGGAGGGTCGATGATCCCCGAAGAGGACCAGCCGGCACCCTGGCTGCACGGCTACGGCGGCATCGAGGCCGACATCCGTCAACTCCGCGAGTTCGCCGACCGGCTCGCCGCCGAGGTCGAGAGCAACTACGCGCCCCACCTGCCGTACATCGCCGAAGACATGTCCGCGAAGGTGCCCAACCCCTGCGACGCGTTCGTCGAACTGGTCACCTTCCTGCACGCCCACCACGAGACGCAGCAGGCCACGACCGACATGGTGTACGCCGTCCGCGGCGCCACCGGCCACCTGGCCGCCGTCGCCGACCGGGTCGCCACCCAGTACGCCGACAGCGACGCCTTCTCCGCCGCCCGCGCCGTGGACGTCCAACATGCCCTCGCCGACCCGGGAACCGTCCTGCCCGGCAGCCGGACGCCGACACTGAGCGACCCCACCGGCCCCGACAGCGAAAGGCCGGTGGTCCTCCCATGATCGAGCGTGGTGGCGGCCGCACCTCAAGCCAGACCGACTGGCACCTGATGGACCTCAACAGCATGTGGGCGTGCCTCCAGGACCACGACACCACCAACCACTGGAAACAGGTCGCCGGCTGGCGCAAGGTCTGCGACCTCGCCCAGATCCACCTCGGCCGACTTCAGGAGTACCGGCGGGGCCTCGCCGAAGCCTGGCCCCCGGAAACCAGCGCCGCCTCCGGCACGTACCTCGCCCAACTCGACGACCTCATCGCCAAGGTGCGACACACCCACGACGCCGCCGCCGCCAACTACACCGCGCTGTCCGCCGCCACCCAGGCCATCGGCACCACCCGTGCCGAGCTCCGCAAGCTCCACGAGGAGTACGCGACAAAGCTCCAACAGAAGCGGGCGTACGAGGCCACCGCCGCCGACCCCAAGGCGGTCATGGGCAACCGGGTCGTCGAGTCACCCGTGACGGACGGCGACCTCGAACGGCTGAACGTGCAGGCGCGGGCAATGATGTTCAGCCTGAGTGGCGAACTACAACAAGCCCAAGCCACCCTCCAAAAACCCCCACCCCCACCGCCACGGTTACGACGAGATCCGTCCACCACAGACGCCTACGACTCTGCTCCGGTCCCAACGATTCCGCCGATTGTTCCCTTCCCCGTTACGCCGGATACCACCGCGCCGCAGCTCTCGCCGAATGTTGCGACCAAGACGAATACTACTCAATCCGCCGGTGGAGTTGGACCAGTACTCGGCAGCGCTGGGCCCGGCACCGCGCCAACTTCGATAAACACAGGAGTGCAGGGCGTCACATCGAATAGCCCAACCACCGGCTACGGCCCGGCTCAAATATCGCCCAGCTCGCTCGCCCGCCCACTCCTGCCGCCGCAAGGGCAAGCGAACAGCATGGAACGGCCCACTAGGGGATCTAACAGCGGGGTTCCACACGTTCCACCGCCTAGACCTACGCCAACTAACGGCATAATTGGCGCCGCGCCTGGCTTCTGGGCTAACTCACCTTCGCCTGGAGGCAATTCCGCCCGCAAGGTAAATCCAATCGGCGGCGTAATCGGCGGCGGCGGCGCCGGGACCACGCCGACCGGCGGTGCCGGTACGCGACCGGGCAGCGGCCGAGGCGTTGCCGGAGCACAAGGCTTGCCGCCCATCGGTGGCGGCACCCCCGGCTTGGGGAGCAATTTCGGCGCCCACTCTCCCCCCGGCCGTACAACCGAAAGAGAGGGCGACAGGAATGGGGTAACTTGGGACCCCGACCATCCTTGGGAGACCGAGAAGGGTGTAAGCCCAGTCGTCCGCTCGCCGGACGAGCCCGGGCCATCTGACCCAGGACCTGCCATCGGCCTCGATCGGTGACGTACTTTATTCGGCAGAGATTGGCAGTTTTGGCTGTCTCTGTGACCCTAATCGCGCCGACGTCCCCGTTCGCGCACCGGGCAGCCAACCAGCTAACCTTAGAACCCACCGAGGCGGAACTAGTCCGGGCAGATCAGTGGCACCTGAATTACCTCAAAGTCCGCGACGCCCAACGGATTACCCGAGGGGCGGGGATTGTTGTCGCAGTTCCGGACACGGGCGTTCAACCTCATCCCGATCTAGACAGAAATTTGCTGGATGGCATCGATTTAATATCCGGAGACGGCGACGGCAAGAATGACCAGAACAGCCACGGCACTGGCATGGCCGGATTAATCGCCGCCCACGGACGAGGAGACGCTCTGGGCGCCCTAGGCATGGCACCAGACGCAAAGATTTTACCGATACGCGACACCTCCAGTGACGGCCAGGGGGAACCCGACGCCCTAGCAGCCGGCGTTGATTATGCTGTTCGCAACGGGGCAGACGTGATTTGCATCTCTTCGGTCGGTGGCGCCGGGATCCCATTGCAGCGATCGATCAAAGCAGCACTTGCTGCTGACGTCGTTCTGGTCGCGGCCGCCGGCAACAAGCCAGAGGATGCTGTCGTTGGTTATCCGGCATCAGAGGACGCAGTCATCGCGGTCGGAGGGGTAGGTCGCGATGGGAATCATGCAGACATCTCTGTAACCGGTCCCGAAATTGATGTGGTAGCACCTGCAGTTGACATTTACAGCACGAGCATTGACGGCAAGTACCGCAAGGGTACTGGCACCTCTGATGCAACGGCGATTGTGGCCGGGGCGGCGGCGTTGATCAGGTCAAAGTATCCCTACCTGCCGGCGCAGGAAGTGGCCCACCGGCTTACGGCCACAGCCGTTGACAAAGGGCCGCCCGGCCGGGACGACGAGTACGGGTACGGCGTGATTGATCTTGTGGCGGCACTGACGGCGGACGTACCTCCGCTGGGGTTTGAATCGGTGAGCGCGCCAGCCGGCACGGCCGATGCTCGGCCGGACGACAATGCCGGCTCGACGGTTCGTGGCTTTGCCACCCTTGGCGTCATCGTCGCCGTCGGGGCTGGGTGGGCCTTGGTGGCACGGCGTCGGCGGCGCGGCGACGATCCGCCGCCCAGAATCAGCCGCTAGGCGGGCCGGGCGCCTCGATCGACTCGGGTTCCTTGAAATCGGGGGGTCCGGTGGCGTGGGATGCCCCAGTTTCAAGGAACCCGAGTGGATCACGGCAGCGAGCGGCCCTCGATCGACTCCACGTCGGCGATGTGGGGGTGTTCCTGTGCGTTGATAGCGCGATATCGGCGATGTGGAGTGGATCAAGGGCGCGGGCAGGGTGCCGAGGGGCGGAAATGGGTGTCGGGCGTGGCGGGCCGGTAACGTCGGGCTGGTGTCTGACACTCTGCCGCTGCGCCTCGTGCTCGCCTCTGCCAGCCCTGCTCGTCGGAAGTTACTCCGAGCCGCCGGCATCGAGCCGGACGTGCTGGTGAGCGGGGTGGACGAATCTCTGGTCGTGACCGATCGGGCCGAGGATCTGTGCCTGGAGTTGGCACGGCTCAAGGCAGAAGCGGTGCTCGCCCGGCTGAACCTCGCCACCACGCCGCACAGCACCAGCACGGACAAGGACCAGCGGACCCTGGTCATCGGGTGTGACTCGGTGCTCGCGTTCGACGGGGAGATTCTCGGCAAGCCGACCGACGCGGCGGACGCCACCCGTCGTTGGTTGCGGATGCGGGGGCGCAGTGGGGTCCTGCACAGCGGACACTGCCTGATCGACGGTGACGCCGGGCGGCGGGCGGAGGCGGTCGCCTCGACGGTCGTCCACTTTGCCGACATCAGTGACGACGAGATCGCCGCGTACGTCGCCACCGGCGAGCCGTTGGCGGTGGCGGGCGCGTTCACCATCGACGGGTTGGGCGGGCCGTTCGTGGAGCGCATCGAGGGTGACCCGGGGACCGTCGTCGGGTTGTCGATGCCGTTGCTGCGTCGGCTACTGGCGGAACTGGGGCTGCAGATCACGGACCTGTGGACAAAGGTCGCGCCGGGCGGCCAATCGGTCGAGCCGCTCGGTAACGTCCATTCATGACCACGAAGTCGATCCCGCTGACCGACGAGTTGCACGCCTACCTGGTCGCGCACGGCGCGCCGCCGGACGCGATCATTCGAGATCTGGCCGAGGAGACCCGGTCGGTGCTGCCGGAGCACGCCAGCATGCAGGTGGCACCGGAGCAGGCCGCGTTCCTGACGTTCCTGACCCGGCTGCTCGACGTACGGCAGGCCGTTGAGGTCGGCACGTTCACCGGCCTGTCGGCGCTGGCCATCGCCCGGGGCTTGCCCGAGGGAGGGCGGCTGACCTGCTTCGACATCTCCGAGGAGTACACCGGGATCGCCCGGCGCTACTGGTCCCGCGCCGGGGTGCAGGACCGTATCGACCTGCGTATCGGCCCGGCCGGCGACACGTTGCGGGAGTTGCCGCAGGAGCGCCACCTGGACTTCGCGTTCATCGACGCCGACAAGACCGGGTACCCGGTCTACTGGGCCGAGCTGGTGCCGCGAATGCGGCCGGGCGGGGTGATCGCCGTCGACAACGTGCTGCGCGGCGGGCGGGTGGTCGCGCCGCAGGACGTCAACGACCGGGCGATCGCGGCGTTCAACGACGAGGTGCTGGCCGACGTACGGGTGGACCCGGTGATGCTGCCCATCGCCGACGGCCTCACCCTCGCCCGGGTGCGCTGAGCGGCGCTGTGATCGACTCGGGTTCCTGGAAGTCGCGGCATCCCACGCCGTAGGACACCCCAACTTCCAGGAACCCGAGTCGATCAAGCCGAAGCCCGCGCCCCGGGGCGAGCCGAAGCCCGCGCCCCGGGGCGAGCGTCAGCGGACGCTGCGGGCGAACTGGCGGGCGGCCCAGAAGACGCCCAGCGCGGCGAGGACCGCGGTGATGGTCAGGCCCTGCCAGACCTTGTCGCTGCCCAGGTCACCGGCGAACAGCGCCCGGGTGCCGTCGACCGCCCAGGAGAACGGGTTCCAGTCGGCGATGCCCTGCAGCCAGCCGGGCGCGAAGGTCAGCGGCAGCAGGATGCCGGAGAGCAGCAGCACCGGCTGCGCCACGGTGTTCATCAGCGGGGCCAGCGCGTCCTCGCTCTTGACCTTGAGTGCGACGCCGTAGGAGACGGCCGAGGTCATCAGCGCGATGAGGGCGAGCATCAGGTACGCCAGCAGCAGGTCACCGATGAACACCCGCAGGTCGAAAAGGAGCGCCAGCAGGGTGATGATGACGGCCTGCACGACGAGTGAGACCACGTCGCGCAGGGAGCGGCCGAGCAGCAGTGCCAGGCGGCTGATCGGGGTGACCCGGGAGCGTTCGATGACGCCGGCGCGCAGTTCGGCGATCAGGCCGAAGCCCTGGAAGAGGCCGCCGAAGATGGCGAGCAGCACCAGCAGACCGGGTACGAAGATCTTGTAGGCGGCGGCCTGGGTGGGCGCGTTCAGGGCCGGCTTGAGCAGGGGGGCGAAGAGCAGCAGGTACATCACCGGCTGGAACACGCCGACGAAGACCCAGACCGGGTTGCGCAGCAGTAGTTGGATCTGCCGCTGGAAGATCAGCCACGTGTCGCGGGCGAATTTCATGAGTCGTCTCTCCGGGGGTCAGGACTCGCGCAGCGAGCGGCCGGTCTTGGTCAGGAAGACGTCGTCCAGGCTGGGCCGGTGCAGCTCGATCGAGCGCAGCTCGAGCCCGGCGTGGTCGAGGCGGCGTAGCACCTGGGGAATGGCGGTCGCGCCCTCGTCGACGTAGAGCCGCAGGCCGCCCTCGTCGGCGGTCTCCAGCTTGTTGACGTACGCCTCGCCGTCGAGCGCCTTCGCGGCCTGCGGGGTGGCGGCCACGTCGAGGCCGACGAGCACCACGTCGCCGGAGATCTCCCGCTTGAGTTCGGCCGGCGTGCCCTCGGCGACGACCTCGCCGTTGTCCATGATCGCGATGCGGTCGCAGAGGGCGTCAGCCTCGTCGAGGTAGTGCGTGGTGATGAAGACGGTCATCCCGTCGCTGCGCAGTCGCCGGATCTCGTCCCACATGTGGGCGCGGCTCTGCGGGTCGAGGCCGGTGGTCGGCTCGTCCAGGAAGACGATCTTCGGCTCGTGGATGATGCCGAGCGCGATCTCGACCCGTCGACGCTGGCCACCGGAGTAGGTCTTGCACTTGCGGTCGGCGTACTCGGTGAGCTGGAAAGCCTCCAGGGCGCGGACGGCGCGCTGCTGCGCGTCGGCCTTGCCGATGCCGTACATCCGGGCGTGCAGGACCAGCTCCTCGCGGGCGGTCGACTCGTCCCAGGTGCTGCCGCCCTGCGGCACGTACCCGATGCGGCGGCGAACCTCCGCCGGGTCCTTGCGCAGGTCGGCCCCCGCGATGGTGGCCTCGCCACCGTCAGGCTCGATCAGCGTGGCGAGCATCCGCAGCGTGGTGGTCTTGCCGGCGCCGTTCGGGCCGAGGAAGCCGAAGATCTCGCCCTCGGCGACCTCGAGGTTGACGCCGCGCACGGCGTCCACCGTCTTCGTCTCTCGACCCGCGCGGGAGCGGAACGACTTCCGCAGCCCCCTGGTCTCGATCATTTCTGCTCCTGGTCGGTCGGGCCGGCCGCGCCGGCCGTCGTGTGGCGGTCGGCCCAATGGGCCGGCCGTCGAGTGGGACGACGCCGGACGGCGCACTCCCCCGCTGTGCCGACAGCAGGCTAACGCGATATAGCGTTTGTAGTCAACGTTGATTATTTCGCGTCGCGGTCGAACCGCTCCTCGCCCTCCCGCGGGCCCGACCAACCCTCGGCGTCCCGCAGTTCAGCAGGCAGGTACGACACTCCGGACTCGATCCGGTCGGCGATCCGCTCACACCAGCCCAGCTCCGCCTCCGCCCGCGCCGACCACAACTCGAACATCCAACTGACGTGCACCGGCTTGGTGTTACGCACCCAGTCCGACTGAAGCGAGGCACGCATCGACTCCATGCCGGCCCGCAGCAGGTTGGCCCGGTTGCGCAGCGCCGCCGCCGCCTCGGAGCGGGGCATCGCGGGCAGGAACGAGAAGGCCGCGGTGAAGGGGTCGACGGGCTCGGTGAAGTTCCACCAGAAGTTGCGCAGCAGGGTCTCGAACTCGTCGTCCCCCTTCGGCGTGACCTCGTAGGTCGTACGGGCCGGACGGGCGCCGACCTGCTCGGTGGCGACGGCCCGCAGCAGCCCCTCCTCGGTGAGTTTGCGCAGCGCGTGGTAGATCGAGCCGGGCTGCACGTTCGCCCACTTGTCGGCGCTCCAGCTCAGCAGCTCGCGGCGCACGTCGTAGCCGTGTACGGGCTGCATCCACCGCACCAGGCCGAGGATCATCATCCGAGTCGCAGACACCAGACAAGCGTAATAGCCAAGTTTGACTAAACCAGTGCCCCATCCCACACTGAGCGATCGTTAGGGGCCGCCCGGGCCGGCCGATACACTCCCCGTCAGTAACCTGCCGGGAGGAGCCACGAAGGTGCGCAAGGTACTGATCGCCAACCGCGGCGAAATCGCCGTCCGGGTCATCCGCGCCTGTCGTGACGCCGGCCTGGGCAGCGTCGCCGTGTACGCGGACTCCGACCGCGACGCCCTGCACGCCACGCTCGCGGACGAGGCGTACGCGCTCGGCGGGGACAGCGCGACCGACACGTACCTGCGCATCGACAAGTTGCTCGACGTGGCCGCCCGGGCCGGCGCGGACGCCGTACACCCGGGTTATGGGTTTCTCAGCGAGAACGCCGACTTCGCCCAGGCCGTCATCGACGCCGGGCTGACCTGGATCGGCCCGACCCCGCAGGCGATCCGCGACCTGGGCGACAAGGTGACCGCCCGGCACATCGCCCAGCGCGCCGGCGCGCCGCTCGTCCCCGGCACCCCGGACCCGGTGGGCAGCCCGGACGAGGTGATGGCGTTCGCCGTCGACCACGGCCTGCCGGTCGCCATCAAGGCGGCCTTCGGCGGCGGCGGTCGGGGCCTGAAGGTCGCCCGCACCATGGAGGAGATCCCCCAGCTCTTCGAGTCGGCCACCCGCGAGGCCGTCGCGGCGTTCGGTCGGGGCGAGTGCTTCGTCGAGCGCTACCTGGACCAGCCCCGCCACGTCGAGGCGCAGGTCCTCGCCGACCAGCACGGCAACGTGATCGTGGTGGGCACCCGGGACTGCTCGTTGCAGCGCCGGCACCAGAAGCTCGTGGAGGAGGCTCCCGCGCCGTTCCTCACCGACGCCCAGCGCGCCCAGATCCACGACAGCGCCAAGGCGATCTGCCGCGAGGCCGGCTACCACGGCGCCGGCACGGTGGAGTACCTGGTTGGCAAGGACGGCACGATCTCCTTCCTGGAAGTCAACACGCGACTCCAGGTCGAGCACCCGGTCACCGAGGAGACCGCCGGCATCGACCTGGTCCGCGAGCAGTTCCGGATCGCCGACGGCGAGAAGCTGCGGATCACCGAGGACCCGACACCGCGCGGGCACGCCATCGAGTTCCGGATCAACGGCGAGGACCCGGGCCGCAACTTCCTCCCCGCGCCCGGCACCGTCACGGCCCTGCGCCTGCCCAGCGGCCCGGGCGTGCGGGTCGACACCGGCATCTCGGCCGGCGACGTGATCGGCGGCAACTTCGACTCGCTGCTCGCCAAGGTGATCATCATCGGTGAGACGCGCACCGAGGCGCTGGAGCGCGCCCGCCGCGCCCTCGACGAGATGGTCGTCGACGGCATGGCCACCGCGCTGCCGTTCCATCGGCTCGTCGTACGGGACGAGGCGTTCACCGCCGAGCCGTTCACCGTGCACACCCGGTGGATCGAGACCGAGTTCCACAACACCGTGCCGCCGTTCGCCGCCGCCGCCGGCGCCGCCGACGCGCCGGCCGAACGCGACACCGTCGTGGTCGAGGTCGGCGGCAAGCGCATCGAGGTCAGCCTCCCCGCCGGCTTCGGCGGGAGTACGACCACAGCCTCCACCGCCTCCCGCAAGCCGACCCGGCGCGGGGGCGGCGCAAAGGCCGGCGTACCGGTCGGCGGCGACGCGCTCACCTCCCCGATGCAGGGCACCATCGTCAAGATCGCGGTCGCCGACGGCGACACGGTGGCCGAGGGCGACCTGGTGGTGGTGCTCGAGGCGATGAAGATGGAGCAGCCGCTGCACGCCCACAAGGCGGGCACGGTCAGCGGACTCGCCGCCGAGGTCGGAGCCGTGATCACGGCAGGTGCGCCCATCTGCACCATCTCCTGAAAGGAAGGGCACCTTGTTAACGCCTGGTGCATAAGAGGGGGCCCTTCCTTTCGTTTGTCCGGGCGGGCGGGGCTCGGTGGGAGTGGTTTGCCGCACCGAGGTGGGCGCGGGCGGCCGTGGGCGGGAATGATGGCCGGGTGCGGTTCCTTTCCGGCGCGGCTCCCGCGCACGACCTGACCTACACCGACGTCTTCATGGCGCCGGCCCGCTCCGACCTCGGCTCCCGCCTCGACGTGGACCTGTCCACCGGCGACGGCACGGGCACCACCATCCCGCTGGTGGTGTCGAACATGACGGCGGTCGCCGGCCGGCGGATGGCCGAGACGGTGGCCCGGCGGGGCGCGATCACGGTGATCCCGCAGGACATCCCCATCGAGGTCGTGGCGAACGTCGTCTCCTGGGTCAAGCAGCGGCACCTGGTCTACGACACGCCCATCACCCTGGGCCCGACCGAGACCGTCGGCGACGCGATCCACCTGCTGCCCAAGCGGTCACACGGCGCGGTGATCGTGGTCGACGAGGCAGGCCGGCCGATGGGCGTGGTCACCGAGGCGGACACCGTGGGCGTGGACCGGTTCGCCCAGCTGCGACACGTCATGTCGACCGAGCTGCACACCGTGCCGGCGGACGCGGACCCGCGTACCGGCTTCGACCGGCTCTCCGCCGGCCGACGTCGACTCGCTCCGGTGGTGGACGCCGACGGTCGGCTGGTCGGGGTGCTCACCCGGCAGGGCGCACTGCGGGCCACCCTCTACACGCCGGCCGTGGACGACCGGGGTCGGCTCCGCGTCGCGGCGGCGGTCGGCATCAACGGCGACGTCACCGGCAAGGCCGCCGCGCTGCTCGAAGCCGGGGTGGACACGCTGGTCGTGGACACCGCGCACGGCCACCAGGCACGGATGATCTCGGCGTTGCAGGCGGTCCGCAAGCTGGACCCGGGCGTACCGGTGGCGGCCGGCAACGTGGTCACCGCCGAAGGCGTACGCGACCTGGTCGAGGCCGGCGCGGACATCATCAAGGTCGGTGTCGGCCCGGGCGCGATGTGCACCACCCGGATGATGACCGGCGTGGGCCGGCCGCAGTTCTCCGCCGTCCTCGACTGCTCGACGGCCGCCCGGCAGCTGGGCCGGCACGTCTGGGCCGACGGCGGCGTGCGCCACCCCCGCGACGTGGCGCTCGCGCTCGCCGCCGGCGCGTCGAACGTGATGATCGGCTCCTGGTTCGCCGGCACCTACGAGTCCCCCGGTGACCTCTACACCGAACCGGACGGGCGGCGGTACAAGGAGAGCTTCGGGATGGCCTCGGCGCGGGCGGTCAGCGCCCGTACGGCCGACGACAGCCCGTACGACCGCGCTCGCAAGGCCGTGTTCGAGGAGGGCATCTCCTCGGCCCGGATGTACCTGGACCCGCACCGCCCCGGCGTCGAGGACCTGATCGACGAGATCATCGCCGGCGTACGGAGCGCCTTCACCTACGCCGGCGCCCGCAACCTGACGCAGTTCCACGAGCGGGCGATAGTCGGTGTCCAGAGCGCCGCCGGCTACACCGAAGGAATGCCCCTCCCCACCAGCTGGTAACCAACACCGACCCGCCCCGCCCCTCCCGCCCTCCCGCCTTCCCGCGTTGATCATGAAGTTATTGCCACCCACGTCGGCGGCGTGTCATGGCAATAACTTCATGATCAACGGGGTCGAGGTGGGGTGGGGCTGGGGTTAGGGGTTAGGCGGGCGAGGACTTCTCGGGCTGCCTTGCGGGGGTCTTCGCCTACCCGTTCTGGCAGTGCGCCGGCCAGCCAGAGGGTGGCGAAGCCGTGGGCGATGGACCAGGCGGCGAGCGAGTCCCGGTCGGTGTCGTCGGATGCGCCACGGGCGGCCACCCCTGAGCGGAGTGCCACGCCGGCGCGCTCGCGTGCGGCGGTCAGCTCGGGGTCGTCGACCCGGTGCAGCTCGGGCCGGAACATCACCTCGAAGTAGGCGCGGTGCGCCACGGCGAAGTCCACGTACGCGACGCCGGCCGTCAGTAGGTCGTCGCCGGCGGCGACCAGCGCCTGCGCCAGCCGGTCGAAGCCCTCCGTGGCGAGGACGGTGAGCAGCCCCGCCTTGTCACCGAAGTGGTGGGTGGGCGCGGCGTGCGAGACACCGGCCCGACGAGCCAGGTCGCGCAGGCTCAGCGCGGTTGGTCCGACCTCCTCGATCGCCTCCAGCGCCGCGGTGAGCAGGGCGCGGCGAAGGTCGCCGTGGTGGTACGCGCGCGTCTCGGTCACGCCCGAATCCTAATCTTGTCATTGACAAGATGCCACCGACCACCGCAATCTTGTCACCGACAAGTTTCCGCGAGGAGGATTCCGATGGCACCCCTGATCACCCTGATCGTCGGCAGCGCACTGGCTCGCCTGGCCGGCCTGGCCGGCGTCTCCGCGCTCGACGGCTGGCATCCCGCGCTGCGGGTCGGACTGGCCCTGATGTTCGTGCTGACCGGCATGGCGCACTTCGTGGGCCGACGCCGCGCCGACCTGATCGCGATGGTCCCGCCCCGACTACCCCGCTCGGACCTGCTGGTCACTCTCACCGGCGCACTGGAGCTGGTCGGGGCGGCCGGGCTGCTGATCCCGACGACCGCCCGCCTCGCCGCGGCCGGGCTCGGCCTGCTCATGCTCGCGATGTTCCCGGCGAACGTCTCGGCCGCACGCCGGAGGCTGGCCCTCGCCGGACGCCCGGTCACCCCGCTGGGTCAGCGCACGATCCTGCAACTCGTGTTCGTCACCACCGCTGCGGCTATTTCGTTTGGCCCCTGACTATCAGGGGGCTAATCTGCTCTCGTGGAACTCATCACCCTCCAGGATGTGCCGCTGGGACGACTACTGGTCGTGGCCGGGCACCTCGTCGGACAGCGCTGGAACCGCTTCCTCGCCGAGGAGCACGGCCTCACCCAGGCCGGCATGATCACCCTGATGACGCTCGCCCGACACGGCGAGCTGCCCCACCGCCAGGTCGCCGAGAAGGGGTTCGTCCGCCCGGCGACCCTGACCGGCATCGTCGACACCCTCGAACGCGACGGCCTGGTCGAGCGCCAGCGCGACGACAGCGACCGGCGCAGCATCCGACTCGTCATCACCCCCGCCGGCCGGGAGCGGGTGGCCGCACTCGGCGCTCTCATGCACTCCGGACGCCCGCTCACCTCTGTCGACGCCGACCCGGCGAAGGCCCAGGTGATCCGGGAGTTCCTACTCGAAGTCATCGGCAGCGGCCACGACCCGCAGATGACCGGACGACCCACCGACGCGGAGGAAACGTCGTGCTGACCCGACTGTTACGCGGCCAACTGCGCCCGTACTCCAGACCGCTGTTGGCGGTGGTGCTGCTCCAGTTCGTGGGCACCATGGCCTCGCTCTACCTGCCCAGCCTCAACGCGGACATCATCGACAAGGGTGTGGCCCGGGGCGACACCGGCTACATCGTGCACATCGGTGGCTGGATGCTGCTGGTCAGTCTGATTCAGATCGTCTGCTCGATCGCGGCCGTCTACCTGGGCGCGCAGGTCGCCATGGGCTTCGGCCGGGACGTCCGCGCCCGGCTGTTCTCGCACGTCAACAGCTTCTCCGCCCGCGAGGTGGCCCGGTTCGGGGCGCCGTCGCTCATCACCCGCAACACCAACGACGTCCAACAGGTGCAGATGCTCGTACTGATGAGCTGCACCATGCTGGTCGCCGCACCGATCATGAGCGTCGGTGGGGTGGTCATGGCACTGCGCGAGGACATCGGGCTCTCCTGGCTGATGCTGGTCAGCGTGCCGGTGCTGGCCGTCGCGCTGAGCGCGATCATCCGCCGGATGGTGCCGGGCTTCCGGCTCATGCAGACCCGGATCGACACGGTCAACCGGGTGCTGCGCGAGCAGATCACCGGTATCCGGGTGGTCCGCGCGTTCGTCCGCGAGCCGTACGAGACGGAACGCTTCGGTGTCGCCAACGCCGACCTGACCGCCACCGCCCTGCGTACCGGACGGTTGTTGGCGTTGATCTTCCCAGTGGTCATGTTGGTGCTCAACGTGTCCAGCGTGGCGGTGCTCTGGTTCGGCGCGCAGCGGGTCGACTCCGGCGCGATCCAGATCGGCGCGCTCACCGCCTTCCTGGCGTACCTGATGCAGATCCTGATGGCCGTCATGATGGCCACCTTCATGCTGATGATGGTGCCCCGGGCAGCCGTGTGCGCCGAACGCATCGTCGAGGTGCTGGACACCGACTCCTCGGTGGTCCCCGCCGCCACGCCGGTCACCGAGCTGACCAGCCGGGCCGAGCTGGAGCTGCGCGGGGTGCGGTTCCAGTACCCGGGCGCGGTCGAGCCGGTGCTGCGGGACATCTCCTTCCGCGCCGCCGCCGGCACCACGACGGCGATCATCGGCAGCACCGGCGCCGGCAAGACGACTCTGCTGTCGCTCGTCCCGCGCCTGGTTGACGTGACCGACGGCGCGGTGCTTGTCGACGGGGTCGACGTACGCGAGTTGGAACCCGACGAGCTGTGGCGACGGATCGGGTTGGTGCCGCAGCGGCCGTACCTGTTTACCGGCACGGTCGCCAGCAACCTGCGCTACGGCAACCCGGACGCCACCGACGAGGAGCTGTGGGCGGCGTTGGAGATCGCCCAGGCCCGGGACTTCGTGGCCCAGATGCCCGGCGGGCTGGACGCGCCGATCGCGCAGGGCGGCAGCACCGTCTCCGGCGGGCAGCGGCAACGCCTGGCCATCGCCCGGGCACTGGTCCGGCGGCCGGAGATCTACCTGTTCGACGACTCGTTCTCCGCGCTGGACCTCGGCACCGACGCCCGGCTGCGGGCGGCGCTGCGGCCGGTCACCGCGCAGTCCGCAGTGGTGATCGTGGCCCAGCGGGTGTCCACGATCGTCGACGCCGACCAGATCATCGTGCTCGAGAACGGAGGGGTCGTCGGAGTGGGACGACACGCGGAGTTGTTGGAGACCTGCCCGACGTACGCCGAGATCGTGGCCTCCCAGCAGACGGCGGAGGTGGCGGCGTGAGCGAGCAGAACGAGCCGCGCGCCGCGGCCGTACCCAGTCAGAAGCCGGCCGGCGACCCGCGGACGCCGACCGGCGAGGCCGCGCAGCCCGGCGGCGGAGCCGCGCAGCAGCCCGGCGGCGGAGCCGCGCAGCAGCCCGGCGGCGGCGGGCAGACGCCGAAGCGCCTGCCGGCGGGCCGACCGGGCGGCGGCCCGCCCTGGATGAGCGCGGGGATGCCCGCCGAGAAGTCGATGAACTTCGGACCGTCGGCCCGACGGTTGCTCGGCCGGCTGCGCCCGCACCGACTGCACCTGGGCGCGATCATCACCCTCGCCGTGGTGAGCGTCGGTTTCAGCGTGGCCGGTCCGAAGATCCTGGGCCACGCCACCGATCTCATCTTCAGCGGGGTGATCGGTCGGCAACTGCCGGCGGGCACCACCGCCGACCAGGCCGTCGCCGCGGCGCGGGCCAGCGGCAACGAGAGCTTCGCCGACATGCTGGCCCGGATGGACGTGGCGCCCGGGGTGGGCATCGACTTCGACGCGCTGCGCCGGGTGCTGCTGTTGGCGCTCGGGCTCTACCTGGCGTCGAGCGTGCTGTCGTGGTGGCAGGGCTGGCTGCTCAACGGGGTGGTCCAGCGCACGGTTCTGCGGCTGCGCGCCGAGGTGGAGGAGAAGCTCAACCGACTGCCACTGCCCTACTTCGACCGGCAGCCCCGCGGTGAGCTGCTCAGCCGGGTCACGAACGACATCGACAACATCTCCACCAGCCTCCAGCAGACCCTCAGCCAGCTGCTCACCTCGCTGCTGACCGTGATCGGCGTGCTGGCCGTGATGTTCTGGATCTCGCCGTTGCTGGCCCTGGTGGCGCTCGTCGCGGTGCCCCTGTCGGTGCTGGTCACCCAACGCATCGCCAAGCGGTCGCAGAAGCAGTTCATCGCGCAGTGGACGCACACCGGCGCGTTGAACGGCCAGATCGAGGAGGCGTACACCGGGCACGAGCTGGTGAAGGTCTTCGGCCGGCAGCGCGAGGTGGAGGCCGCCTTCCACGCCAAGAACGAGGAACTGTTCCGGGCGAGCTTCGGCGCGCAGTTCATCTCCGGGATCATCATGCCGTCGATGATGTTCATCGGGAACCTGAGCTACGTGGCCATCGCCGTGGTCGGCGGGCTGCGGGTGGCCTCCGGGGCGATGAGCCTGGGTGACGTGCAGGCGTTCATCCAGTACTCCCGCCAGTTCACCCAGCCGCTCACCCAGCTCGCGTCGATGGCGAACCTGCTCCAGTCCGGGGTGGCGTCGGCCGAGCGGGTCTTCGCGGTGCTCGACGCCGACGAGCAGAGCCCCGACCCGGTGCAGCCGGCCCGGGTCGTCGACCCGCACGGCCGGGTCGAGTTCGAGCACGTCTCCTTCCGGTACACGCCGGACAAGCCCCTGATCGACGACCTGTCGCTGGTCGCCGAGCCGGGGCACACGGTCGCGATCGTCGGGCCGACCGGTGCCGGCAAGACCACCCTGGTCAACCTGATCATGCGCTTCTACGAGCTGGACGCCGGACGGATCACGCTCGACGGGGTGGACATCACCACGATGCGCCGCGACGACCTGCGTGGCCGGATCGGCATGGTGCTCCAGGACACCTGGCTGTTCGGCGGGACCATCCGCGACAACATCGCCTACGGCCGACCCGACGCCACCGAGGAGGAGATCCTCGCCGCGGCCCAGGCCACCTTCGTGGACCGGTTCGTGCGCAGCCTGCCCGACGGCTACGACACGGTCATCGACGAGGAGGGCAGCAACGTCAGCGCCGGCGAGAAGCAGCTCATCACCATCGCCCGGGCGTTCCTCGCCGAGCCGTCCCTGCTCATCCTCGACGAGGCCACCAGCTCGGTGGACACCCGCACCGAGGTGCTGCTCCAACGGGCGATGGCGGCGCTGCGCTCCGACCGGACGAGCTTCGTCATCGCGCACCGGCTCTCCACCATCCGGGACGCCGACCTGATCCTGATGATGGAGGAGGGTCGCATCGTCGAGCAGGGCACCCACGAGCAGTTGCTCGCCGCCCACGGCGCGTACCACCGGCTCTACCGCTCGCAGTTCACCGGCGCGGTGATCGACGAGGAGTCGGACGCCAACGCTCAACCGGCGTCGGTCTAGCGTGTCAGTCCGGGAGCAGATCCGCCGAGCGGGCGGCGACCTGCCCGCCGATCAGGGCGAGCGCGGCGGCGGCCGGCATCGGAGCCAGGGCACGGCCGTCGCGCAGCCGGAGGGCGAGCGCGCCGGCTGCGGCCTCCCGGGCACCCAGGACCCCGAGGTACGGGACGCGGCGGCGGGCCGCGTCCCGGACCCGGGCGCCCAGCGAGCCGGCGGCGTCAACCTCGACCCGCAGCCCGGCGTCGACGGCCCGCCGGGCCAGGTCGGCAGCCGCGTCGGCCTGCCCGTCGTCCACCGGCAGCACCACCAACTGGACGGGCGCGTACCAGGCCGGGAACGCGCCCTCGTGCGCCTCGATGAGGTACGCGAACAGCCGTTCCATGCTGCCGACCAGGCTGCGGTGCAGCATCACCGGCCGACGCCGGCTGCCGTCGGAGTCGGTGTACGACAGGTCGAACCGCTCCGGCTTGTCGAAGTCCACCTGGATGGTGGAGATGGTCGACTCCCGGCCGGCCGCGTCGACGATCTGGATGTCGATCTTCGGGCCGTAGAAGGCGGCCTCGCCCGGCGCCTCGACGTACTCCACCCCGGCCAGCGCGCCCCGCAGCAGGTCCTCGGCGCGGATCCACTGGGCGTCGTCGCCGACGTACTTCCCGCCCGGTCCGCGCAGCGACAGCCGGAACCCCGCCGGGCGTACGCCGAGCGCGGCGTGCGCGGCGCGGATCAGCCCGAGGATCTCGACGACCTCCGCGCCGACCTGCTCCGGAGCGCAGAAGATGTGCGCGTCGTTGAGGGAGATGGCGCGTACCCGGGACAAGCCGCCGAGCACCCCGGAACGCTCCGAGCGGTACATCCCGCCCAGCTCCGCGACGCGCAGCGGCAGCTCCCGGTAGGAGCGGCCCCGGGCGCGGAACACCAACGCGTGGTGCGGGCAGAGCGCCGGCCGGAGCACGAACTCGTCGTCGGCGCTCAGCCGCAGCGGCGGGAACATGTCGTCGGCGAAGTAGCCGAGATGGCCGGAGAGCTCGAAGAGTTCCCGCTTACCCAGCGGCGGCGAGTAGACGTGCTGGTGGCCGGAGCGGCGCTCCAACTCCCGGACGTACTCCTCGACGGCGTGCCGGGCGGCGGCGCCGGCCGGCAACCAGATTGGCAGGCCGGCGCCGGCCAGCGGGTCGGAGACGAACAGGTCCAGCTCACGGCCGAGCCTACGGTGGTCGATCATGTCGGGCTCCTGGATCGGGTACGACCCGGAGGCGACCTGGACACCGAACGCCGAACGGCCCTCGGGGGCGGATCGCCCCGGGCCTGGTCGACGGTGGTTACGTCAGCGCGGCACGCCGGGGACACCCGGCGTCGTCGTCATCACTACCGCGCTGCGCATGCCGCGACGCTACCCGTCGGGCGATCGTGGACGCACCCGGATTTGCGGCGGCGGGAAGAGTGGCGGGCCGCCGGCGCGGGACCCGCCGGCGGCCCTGAGCGGCCCGCATCGTCAGGAACGGGGGACCCGACGTGCTGGGCCGCGCCGACCACGGTACGCCGACGTACACCGATCCGGCGACCACCTCGGGCCACGCTGAAACCGTCACCAGCGGGACGCCTGCCTCGTTGGAACAGGGTGGCCCTGTGGTGTCGGCGGTCACGACGCCCCGGGCCCGTCCACCGTGACGCCGGCCATGCCGTCAGGCTCAAGACACCCAATCGGCCGCATCCGGCGAGGTGGCAGGCGTGCCCGAACTACTGACTGACGTCGCGTCGCCGACGTGGGCGTACCTGGTGCTGCTCGGGCTCCTCGTCGCCGACGCCTTCGTACCCGTCATCCCCACCCAGATCGTCATGATCACCAGTGGCGCGCTGACCGTGTACGGCGGCCTCAGCCTGCCGGTCACCATCGCCGTCGGCGCGCTCGGCGTCTTCGCCGGCGACCTGGCCTGCTACCTGCTCGGCCGTCTCGCCCCGGACCGGCGGGCACCCCGGCACGCGGAGCTCAGCCGCGCCCGCCGCGTCGCCAGCCGGGTCACCCAGGGTCTCCGACAACCCGGCCCGATGGTCATCCTGCTCTGCCGGTTCGTGCCGGGCGGACGGATGGCGGCCTGCTTCTCGGCCGGGCGCAGCCGCTACCCGTACCGGCTCTTCGCGCTCTACGAGATGATCGCCGCGTTGGGCTGGGCCAGCTACGGCGCGCTGATCGGGCACCTGGGCGGCACCGCGCTCACCGAGTCGGCCTGGCGGTTGGCCGTCATCGCCGCCGCCGCGGCGGCCGGTTTCGCGGCGGCCGGCTGGGCGATGACCCTGGTCAGCGCCCGCCACGCCCGTACCGCCGCCGAAGTCCCCGTCGACTGACCCCCGGATCTCGTGGGAACCGGCCTCTAGGGGTGGGTTTTGGGGGCCGGGTCGGTGGGCTTCCCGGATCTGGCTGGGGTGTTCGCGGCGACAGGCTGAGGCATGCCTCTAACCCGGAGTACCGGCCTGCTGGCGCTCGGCGGGATCGCCGTGGCGGCGCTGCTCACCGTGATCGGCCACCTGGAAGTCAACGACGACCTCAACCCGTGGGCGCTGACCATCAGCGACTTCGCCGTCTCCGACCGGGGCGGTGTCATCGACGTCGCCATGGTGGTGCTGGCGCTCGCCACCGCGGCACTGATGTACGGGCTGCGCCGCGCCGGACGGGCGGTGGAGTTGCTGCTCGGCGCGTGGGTGGTGGGGCTGCTGCTGGCCGCCGTGGTGCCGACTAACGAGCCGGGCACCGCCATGACCGCATCCGCCTACGTGCACCGGTACGCGTCGGTGGTCGCCTTCCTGGCCCTGCCGATCGGCGGTTGGCTGCTCGCGCGTCGCCCCGATTTGACGCCCACCGCCAGGACGCTACGCGCGCTGGTCGTGCTGAGCCTGGCCCTGTCGGCGGCGATGGTCTGGTCCGCCTACCCCGGCGACCGCCTCCTCATCGGCCTGGCCGAACGCCTCCTGATCCTCACCGAGGTAGCCGTCCTGGCGACGGTCGCGGTGACCCAGGTCCGGCGTACACCTGTCGATCATGGAGTTGTGGTGCCCCACAAAAGGGGTGTAACACCGCAGGACGGCCACCACAAGTCCATGATCGACGAGGATGGGAGGGGGTTACTCCAGCTCGTGGAGCATGAGCTGGCGGGCGGACTCGGTGATGGAGCCGGAGAGGCTCGGGTAGATGGTGATCGTCTGGGCCAGCTCGTTGACCGTCAGATTGTTCTCCACGGCCATCGTGATGGGCAAGATCAGCTCGCTGGCCTTCGGGGCGACCACCACGCCGCCGATCACCTGACCGCTCGCCGGGCGGCAGAACAACTTCACGAAGCCGTCGGACAGGTCGTCCATCTTGGCCCGGGCGTTGCCGGACAGCGGCAGCATCACCTGCCGGGCCGGCACCCGGCCCGCGTCGACCTCGTCCTGTGAGACGCCGACCGTGGCCAGCTCCGGGTCGGTGAAGACGTTCGCGGCCACGGTCCGCAGCCGCAGCGGGCGGACGGCCTCGCCGAGGGCGTGCCACATGGCGATCCGACCCTGCATGGCGGCCACACTCGCCAGCAGCAGCACGCCGGTGCAATCACCGGCGGCGTAGATGCCGGGCACGTTCGTCCGGGAGACCCGGTCGACCGTGACGTAACCGCCCCGGCCCAGCTCCACGCCGTACTCGGCCAGGCCGAGGTCGGCGGTGTTCGGGATCGAGCCGACCGCGATGAGAGCGTGCGAACCCGTGACCCGGCGCCCGTCGGACAGCTCCACCTCGACCCCGTCGGCGGTTCGCCGCACCGCGTCGGCCCGGGAGTTGTTGAGGATGTTCATGCCCCGGTTACGGAAGACCCGCTCGATGGCCGACGCCGCGTCGGCGTCCTCGTGCGGCATCACCCGGTCGCGGCTGGAGACCAGGGTGACCTCCACCCCCATCGCGAGGTACGCGCTGGCGAACTCGGCGCCGGTCACGCCCGAGCCGACCACGATCAGGTGCTCCGGCAGCTCCGCCAGGTCGTACACCTGACGCCAGGTCAGGATGCGCTCGCCGTCCGGTACGGCGGTGGGCAACTGCCGGGGCGTCGAGCCGGTGGCGACCAGCACGGTGGACGCGTCGATCGGGTACTCCTCGCCGCCGTCGGCGGGCGTGACGATGACGCGGTGGGTGTGCCCGAGCGCGTCCTCGCCGAGGCGGGCGGTGCCGGCCACGAAGGTGACACCCGCCTTGAGCAGCTTGGCGTGGATGTCGGCGGACTGCGCCAACGCCAGCCGCTTCACCCTCGCGTGCACGGCCTGCGCGTCGACGGTCACTGCCTCCAGGCCGTCCGAGTGCACCCCGAACTCCTCGGTGTCCCGGTAGCCGGTGACCACCTGGGAGCTGGCGATGAAGGTCTTCGACGGCACGCAGTCGGAGAGCACGCAGGCCCCGCCCGCGCCGTCGGCCTCGACCACGGTGACATCGGCATCCAGTTGGGCGGCGACCAGTGCCGCCTCGTACCCGGCCGGCCCCCCGCCGATGATCACGATCCGGCTCACAGCGCCATCCTCTCGCTCGCGACTGCGGGGCTCCGCTGCGCTGCACTCCTCGCGCTCACCACGTTCGCCCTTCGCTTGTGCTCACAGTGACTTTCTTCTCCCGAGCGCATCCGACACGCACAGTCGTATTCTCCCCCACCCATCCGCCGGGCTATCGTCATCGCCGTGGGTCATCACGCCGCCTACGGCTCAAACCTCGATCCGTCCCGGATGCGGGCCTACTGCCCGCACTCCCCGATGGTCGGCACCGGCTGGCTGGAGGGGTGGCGGCTGACCTTCGCCGGGGAGGACGTGATCGGCTGGGAGGGTGCGGTCAGCACCGTCGTCGAGTCCCCCGGCGACCGGGTGTTCGTGGCGATCTACGACATCCACCCGTACGACGCGGCGCAGCTCGACGAGATCGAGGGCGTGACCGCCGGCACCTACCGCAAGCTGCACGTACGGATCTCCACCCTCGACGGCGACGTCACGGCGTGGATCTACGTGTTCGACGGGTACGAGGGCGGCCTGCCGACGTCGTGGTACCTGTCCGAGATCGCGAACGCCGCCGAGAAGGCGGGCGCGCCGGACGACTACGTCACCGAGCTGCGGTCCCGCCCCACCGGCACCGCGTCCCCGTAGCGCGTATCCCACGCCCCCAGTCTGCAACCGGCGCCGATCCGGACGCCCGTCGGGCCCGGCCGGGGTCGTCAATCACACACCGGCGGCCGGGACGACCCGCTCGTACATGTCGGTCCACCCGGTCTCCCGCAGGCCCACCGATCGGTAGAGCGACACCGGGGCCATCGGGTTGGTGAGGTCCACGCCGAGGCCGGCGAACTGCCGGCCCTTGTCGGCGTAGCGGGCGAACGCGCGGCGCAGCAGCGCCGCACCGACACCCCTGCGGCGGTACGCGGGCAGCACCGACAGACTCTTCACCCAGCCCTCCTGCCGGTCGAGCGCCTGGTCCGAGGACTGCAACGCGCCGGCGAGCACCCCGTCGACCTCGGCGACGAACCACTCGTCCCAGGCGGTCACGTCACCGATGCGGGCCCGCCACCGCTCGTACGACAGCGGCTCGTGGTCCGGGGTGTCGCCGAAGGCGGCGTCGTGGATCCGGTGGAACTCCCGCAGCTCGGCCTCGTCGTCGGAGTGGACCGGCCGTACCGTCACGCCCGGCGGCATCGCCGGCTCGGCGGGCAGGTCGGCCAGCGGGCGGCGCATCCGCACGTACCGCTTGGCCAGGGTGAAGCCCGCGGCCCGCAGGTCCCGGTCCCAGTCGCGCTCCGGGGCGAACACCGCGCAGCGGACGGTGAGCGTCGACAACCCCCGCTCCGCGGCGCGCTCGGCGACCCGGTCGAGCTGCCGGGCAAGCAGCGGCGCACGAAGGGTGGCGGCCCGCTCGGGGTCGACGTAGACCTCCACGAACTCCCGGCCGACCCCGGTCGGGTTGTCCACCGTCGCCCAGGCGACGACGGTGTCGTCCGGGTCGAGCGCGAGCCAGGAGTCCCGGCTCGGGTCGAAGTAGGGCGCGGTCAGCGCCTGCTCGACATCCTCGGCGTCGAAGTCGGGATGGCCGACGGCGAAGGTGTCGGCGGCGTGCACTACCGCGAGGATCGCCGGGACGTCGTCGAGGGTGGGCCGGCGCGTGGTCCAGCCGGCGGGAAGGGTCACGGCAGGAGATCCTGGCAGCCGACGACCGAGCGCGCCGCCCATTTTCCGCCGGGCCGGTGTACGGAACCGTGAATCAGTTCTGGCCGGGGCTCGCCACGGGCAATCCTGCTTCCTTGGCGCATTCGAGCAGCCGGCGATCGTAGGTGACGAAGGCGACGAGTGCGGTGCCGGACTCGTTGGTCAGGACCTGGGCGGTGGCCAGGTGGATGGCATCGAGACTGCGGAGCATCGGTTCGGCGAACGCGGCCGCGGTGGCGCGGATCGTGCCGTCGATCTCCAGTCGAAAGAGCCGTCCGACGGCTGCGGGCACCCCGACCAACGCCTGCGGAGCGGATCGGCGCAGGGCTCGGGGCACCTCCACCTCGACAAGGGCGGAGGAGACCAGCGGCACGTCGGGGTGGGTGTTGAGCCAGGAGACGAGGTCGGCACTGCACGCCTCCTGCCTGACCAACTTCACGACGGCGGCCGAATCGAGATAGATCACCAGCGTTCCTCGTCCCGCATCGCGGTGAGCGTGGCCGCCACGTCGACTTCCCCGTCGCCCAGCTTTGGTGGAAGGGGTACCGGCCCTCCGCCGGTGGGGGCGACGGCACGGCCGGACGCCACCAGTTTGGCGAGCATCGACCTGTCGTCGCTCACCGGGACGAGTCGGGCGATCGGGTGACCACGGTCGGTGATCTCGACCGTCTCGCCACCGCTCACCCGCGCCAGTACCTGACTGGTGTTCTGGTTGAGCTCCCGGACTCCGATGCGTTCCATGAACAAAGTGTAGAACGAGATGTTCTACACTTCCACCTCTTCGCATCCGCTACTCGGGCCGTTCAGGTGAGGCCGGCACGGGTGTGGTGCAGCAGCTCCACCAGCTCGGTGCCGTCGGCGGGGCCGAGCGCCGCGAACGCGGGCGCGGCCAACCGGTCGGTCACCGCCTCCGCCCACAGCCGCCGACGCACCAACGGCCCGACCGCGGGGTACGGCGGCGGCCAGCCGCACGCCACCGCGCCGGCCTCGCCCTCGGGCCCGGCCAACACCGCCTCCAGCGGGGTCATACCGGCGGCCCGTACCGCCAGCAGGTAGGCGCCCGTGAAGTGTTCCCGCAGCAGTCGCAGCCCGGCCGCGCTCCGGGCGCCCGGAGAGTGGTCCGGCAGCGGCATGGCCCGCCACGCGGCGAAGAGCGGCATGCCGCTGGTGTCGGCGGCGGCGACCGCCCGCTCGACGAGGTCGGCCAGGCGCTCGATCCCGGGTAGCACGCCCAGCATCTCCGTCCCCCACCGGCAGCACTCGGCGAGACTCGCGGCGGCCACCTCGACCGGCGGCAGGACCCGGGCGGCAGCGTCCCAGCCGTCCGCGACGGCGTCCGGCGCGACGAAGCCGATCGCCGCGGCGGCCGTCTCCGCGCGTACGTCGCCGAGCGCCCCGGCCCGACCGCTGATGTAGAAGGCCCAGCCGGAGATGCCGAGCAGCCGGGCCCGGCGCAGCGTGCTCGGACACCTGCTGAACCCGTCGCCGAGGTCGAGGACGGCGGGTTTGCTGGCGGCGGCGAGCTGCTCCGGCGTCATCCGGACGCCATCCGCGCTCGCGGCTCGGGGACGGCCGCCCGCAGGCGGCCCACCCACTCGTCGTCGTCCATCGATGTCAGTCTGCCGCCCCACCGCCCGCGTCCGCATCCCCCTCTTCGGCCACCAACGCCTCGACGGCCGCCTCGACCTCGCCCGCCCGGCGGCGGGCCACGGTCACCGCCCGTTCGGCCGCCCGCCGGGCCAGCTTGGCCCGGCTCAGGTCCTGTTCCGCCACCGCGCGCCGACGTTCCAACTCGGCCAGCTCCGTCTCGATCCCATCGAGTACGGCGACCCCGTCGCGCTCCTGCCCGACCGCCTCGGCCAGCTCGTCCTCGGCCCGCTGCTGGTCGGCGCGGGAACGGTCCAACTCGCGGTCGAGTGCCCGACGGCGGCGGGCCCGCTCGGCCCGGGCCACTCGCTGCGCCGCCCGCTCGGCCTGCGCCGCACGTTCCCCGGCCCGGTCGGTACGGCGATGCGGCTCCGGGCTCTCGCGCTGGGCACCCGGCTGTCGAGCCGGTGGCTCCTCTTCGTCGCCGGTGACCAGTCGCAACTGCGGTCGGGGCACCTCGCCGAAACCGGCGTAGGTGGCCGAGCGGAGCAGACGCCCCGCGCGTACCTGCTCGGCGACATCGGCGTCGGAGAGCGCGGCGTTCAGGGTCGCCTCCACCTCGGCCAGCGGCAGCCGGCCGGCCGGTGGCGCCTCGGGCTCCGCCGCGGCGAGCGTGCGGACCTCGGCGACCAGGGCCGCGACCACCGCACGGCGCTGGGCCGACAACTCCCGCAGTCGGGGGCCGCGCAGCTCCCGCTGGGCTGCCCGTAGCGCGTCGGCGAGACCGACCAGGTCGGCCACCAGGTCGGGTCGTTCGATGGCGAGCAGGTTGACCAGCCAGGCGGCGACGGTGGGGCGGCGCAGCCGGGCCAGTTGCCGGGCGGTGGTCGGGTCCCCAGCTCGCCGGGCCTCGGCCACCGCGGCGTCCCGGGCGGCCACGAACCGGTCCGGTGGGGTGCGGTAGAGCTGCCGCACCAGCTCCGTGGAGGGGCCGGGCATCGCGTCAGACGTCCACCCGGGTGCCGGGCTCCAGACGCTGGTACTCGGTGCCGGACATCGCCGCGAACTGCCGGTTGAGCACGCCCAGCCCGTTGTGGTTGAGCAGGGCGTCGTGCACGGCGTACGCGCGGCGGGGGGCGACCGCCCGGATGAAGTCGAGCACCTCGGAGAACTTCGACCAGGGGGCGTGGATCGGCGCGAGGAGCGTGTCGACAGGCGTCTCCTGCGGTACGACGAGCGAGTCGCCGGGGTGGTAGACCACGTCGTTGATGAGGTAACCGATGTTGTCGATCACCGGGATGTCGGGGTGGATGACCGCGTGGCGTCCCCCGTACGCGCCGACCGCGACCCCGGCTGCGGTGAACGACTCACCGGGCTCGACGGGGCACAGCGCCTCGGCCGCGTCGCCCAGGGCATCGGCGAGCGCGGCGGGCCCGTAGATCGGGAACGGCCTCCGGTCGAGCTGGAGGCGCACCGCGGCCGGGTCGAGGTGGTCGGGGTGCTCGTGGGTGACGAGCACCGCGTCCGCGCCGTCGAGCGCCGTCGCGGGATCGCTGAACACTCCGGGATCGACCACGAGCACTCCGCCGTCGTGTTCCACCCGCACACAGGAGTGGGCGTACTTGGTGAGTCGCATCGTGACTCCTCGGCTTATCGAATCGTGATGTCCTCAGCGCAGTCTGCCGGAACCAGGCGGTGGGCGCGTCGCGTCCGAACTATCGCCACTGAAGCTGACGACGATGGGAGCGGGGATGGACGGACGGAGAGGACGACGCCGGTGGGCACTCCTGGCGGCGGGAACACTTGCGGCGGCGCTGGCCCTCGCGGGGTGCAGCGCCGGCGACAGCGGATCAGCGGATTCGGCGGCTCCGGCGGCCCAGGCCCCCCAGGGCGCGCTCGACAAGGGCAGCGGCGCGGAAGCGGCGGGGACCGCCGGGGCCGGCGCTCCCGATCTGCGGGTCGACCAGCGGGCGATCATCTACACCGGAACGATGCGGGTGCAGGTGACCGATGTGGACGCGGCGGCCCGCGAGGTCAGCGCGATGGTCACCCGGGCGGGTGGTTTCGTCGGCGGGGACCAGCGGCGCAGCGCCGAGGCCGACGCGGTGGCCGAGCTGGAGTTGCGGGTGCCGGCGGCCAAGTTCGGCGCGGTGGTGGAGGAGGTCGCGAAGCTCGGTCGACAGCAGAGCCGCGAGATCAACACCCAGGACGTCACGGAGGAGACCGTCGACCTGGAGGCCCGGATCGTCACGCAGCGGGCGCGCGTGGAGAGCGCGCGACGGTTGCTCGCCCGCGCCAACTCGATCTCCGACCTGGTGTCCCTGGAGAACGAGCTGGGTCGCCGGGAGGCGGACCTGGCCTCGCTGGAGGCCAAGAAGCGTCGGCTGGCCGACCTGACCGCGCTGTCCACGATCACGGTGTCGCTGGCCGGGCCGGCGGCGGAGGCCAGCGAGGAGAAGGCCGAGACCGGCTTCCTGGTCGGGCTCAGGGGCGGCTGGGGGGCGTTCGTCACCTCGATGGCCATCCTGCTCACCGTCCTGGGCGCGCTGCTGCCATGGCTGGTGGCGGTCGGCGTACCCCTGGCGGTCCTGCTGCTGGCGCTGCGCCGGCGACGCCGGTCGCCGGCGCAGGTCGCCGAGGTCAGCGCGCCGCCGCAAGTGCCCGCAGCGCGGTCTGCACCATGACGCGTACGCCGGCCGGGATGGCCCGCTCGTCCACGTCGAAGGACGCGCGGTGCAGGTCGACGTTGGGGCCGATCCGGCCCACGCCGAGTCGGGCGAGGGCGCCGGGGACGTACTCCAGGTACCAGGAGAAGTCCTCGCCGCCCATGCTCTGCGGCGTCTCGGCGACGCCGTCCGGTCCCAGCGCGGCGCTGGTGGCGGCGGTCAGCACCTGGATGGCCCGCGAGTCGTTGCTGACCGGCGGCCGGCCGCGCAGGTACTCCAGGTCGACCGTCGCGCCGGTGGGGGCGATCACGTCCCGCACCACCTGAGCCACGATCTTGGGAGCCTGCTCCCAGGTGTCCCGGTCCATCACCCGCAGGGTGCCCGAGGCGCACGCCTCGGAGGGAATGACGTTGTAACGGGTGCCGGCCGAGGCGTGGCCGAACACCAGCAGCAGCCCGCTGTTGGCCGGCACCCGACGGCTGACCAGGGCCGGAACCTCGGTGACCAGCCGGCCGAGCGCGTCGACCAGGTCGACGGTCAGGTGCGGACGGGCGGTGTGCCCGCCCGGCCCGGAGAGCCGGACGGTGACGTTGTCGGCGGCCGCCGTGATCGGGCCGACGCGCAGGCCCACCTGGCCCACCGGCAGGTTCGGGTCGCAGTGCAGCGCGAAGATCTGCACCACGTCGTCCAGGCCGCCGGCCTCGATGACCTCCAACGACCCGCAGGGCAGGATCTCCTCGGCGGGCTGGAAGATGAGCCGGACCCGGCCGTCCAGCTCGCCGAGGTCGGCGAGCTGGGCCAGCAGCATGCCGACGCCGAGCAGGATCGAGGTGTGCACGTCGTGGCCGCAGGCGTGGCAGACGCCCTCGACGGTGGAGCGGTACGGCACGTCCTTCGGGTCGTCGAGCGGCAGGGCGTCGATGTCGGCGCGCAGCGCGATGACCGGGCCGTCCGGACGACCGTTGACGTCACAGATCACGCCGTTGCCCTTGGGCAGCAGCCGGGGGTTCAGGCCCGCCAGGGAGAGTTCCCGGGCGATCAGGGCCGCCGTCTCGAACTCCGTACCGGACAACTCGGGGTGCGAGTGGAGGTGACGGCGCGTGGCGATGAGCCCGGGTACCCGAAGAGCGAGCAGGTGGTCCAGGTCGCGGGGCAGGGGCTGGGACCCGGGCGGAGTCTCCAGCCAGGACGACGCCAGCTGGCCGCCGGTGGGCAGCGTCAACGCACTCGTCACGTCGAATTCTCGATCACTAGAGATGGATGGATCATCGGGGACAGCAGACAGCCTAGACCTCCGACGGTGACGCTGCGCAACCTCGTTACGGTGATGATCAGACCGCGTAGCGTCACGTATGCCCTGCTGAGCGCGCTCGTCGAGGTGCGGGACCGCAGGTAGATCGCGTTCGAACGCTGCCATCCGCCCCCTCACCTCCTACAACGCGTAACCGACCCGGGCGGCCAGGAGTCGCGATACCACCCCCGGACCTACGCTGCGAATTGTCGCATTAGTCGGGGTGATGAACTGACACTCCGACAATAAGACGACCACGCTCCGCAACGGGCCGGACAAGGACGCTCACATAATCTCGCCGACGCCGACCGCACACCGTGTGCGTTCCGGCCCACCTGTCGGCGTACCCCCGGAGCCGGGCGGACACACCCGGAGGGCGGTCGCGTCAGAACCGGGCCGGTCGCGTCAGAACCGGTCGGTGGGCCGGTACTGCCCCCACACCTCGCGCAGCGTGCCGCAGACCTCGCCCACCGTGGCCCGGGCCCGCAGCGCCTCCCGCATCGGGTACAGCACGTTGTCCGAACCCTCGGCGGCGGCCCGTAGGTCGGCGAGGGCCCGCGTCACCGCCTCGGCGTCCCGCCCGGCGCGCAGCCGGGCCAACCGCTCAGCCTGCGTCGCCTCGATCGCCGGGTCGACCCGCAACGGCTCGTACGGCTCCTCCTCGTCGACCGTGAACCGGTTGAGCCCCACCACCACCCGCTCGCTGGAGTCGATCTCCTGGGCGATCCGGTACGCGGACTGCTCGATCTCCCGCTTCTGGAACCCGGCCTCGATCGCGTCGACCGCGGAGCCGTGGTCGGCCACCCGCTCCATCAACTCCACGGCGGCGGCCTCGATCTCGGCGGTCATCGCCTCCACCACGTACGAGCCGGCGAACGGGTCGACGGTGGCGGTCAGGTCCGTCTCGTACGCCAGCACCTGCTGGGTGCGCAGCGCGAGCCGGGCCGCCTTCTCGGTGGGCAGCGCGATCGCCTCGTCGAAGCTGTTGGTGTGCAGCGACTGCGTGCCGCCGAGGACCGCGGCCAGGCCCTGCACCGCGACCCGGACCAGGTTCACCTCCGGCTGCTGGGCGGTGAGTTGCACACCGGCGGTCTGGGTGTGAAAACGCAGCATCATCGACTTCGGATCCCGGGCCCCGAAGTCGTCACGCATGAGCCGGGCCCAGATCCGCCGGGCGGCGCGGAACTTCGCCACCTCCTCCAACAGCGTGGTGCGGGCCACGAAGAAGAACGAGAGCCGGGGGGCGAAGTCGTCCACAGCGAGACCCGCGGCCAACGCCGCCCGCACGTACTCCACGCCGTTGGCCAGGGTGAACGCGATCTCCTGCGCGGGCGTCGCGCCGGCCTCGGCCATGTGGTAGCCGGAGATGGAGATCGTGTTCCACTTCGGCACCTCCTTGCGGCAGTACGCGAAGGTGTCGGCCACCAGGCGCAGCGACGGCTTCGGCGGGAAGATGTACGTCCCCCGGGCGATGTACTCCTTGAGGATGTCGTTCTGGATGGTGCCGTTGAGCGCCGAGCCGGCGACCCCGTTCTCCTCCGCGACGAGCTGGTAGAGCAGCAGCAGCACCGACCCGGGAGCGTTGATGGTCATCGAGGTGGAGACCCGGTCCAACGGGATGTCGGCGAAGAGCAGCCGCATGTCCTCGATGGAGTCGATGGCCACACCGACCTTGCCGACCTCGCCGTGGGCGATCGGGTCGTCGGAGTCGTACCCCATCTGGGTCGGCAGGTCGAAGGCGACGGAGAGACCGGTCGTGCCCGCCCGCAACAGTTGGTGGTACCGCGCGTTGGACTCGGTGGCGGTGCCGAAGCCGGCGTACTGGCGCATGGTCCACGGACGGGAGGTGTACATCGTGGGGTACACCCCCCGGGTGTACGGGAACTCGCCCGGGCCGCCCAGCCGGGAGTCCAGGTCCTCCGGAAGGTCGGCCGCCGTGTAGACGCCCTTGATCGGATAACCGGACTCGCTTGACCGCCGTTCGCTCATCCTTCGGATGGTAGGTCGCCCCGGCTCGAGGTCGGGTGAGGGATACCGCACAGTGCGTCCCGACCGGTCGACGGGAGGTGAACGGTCGGGCACGATCTGTCGACTTCGGTAAACGTCCGCCGCGTCGGCTTTCGCATCGGGCGTCGGAACCAGCAAGATAGGGGGGTTGTGTCCCAGCCCCCCTCGATTTCCCCCGGTGGCTTTTCTGTGACTCAGATCCCGACGTGGAGCGGCGGACAGGTAAGTCCCGCCAGCGGACGAGCAGCGCCCGGCACCACCATCGGTGACCGGTACTCGCTGCGGTCCGCGGTGGGCAACGGCGGCATGGGCACGGTCTGGCGTGCCACAGACACCCTGTTGCGCCGCGACGTGGCGGTGAAGGAGGTTGTCCTGCCCCCGGGCCTGGCGCCCAGCGACCGCGACGCCATGTACGAGCGGACGCTGCGCGAGGCCCGCGCCGCCGCCGCCATCCAGCATCCCGCCGTGGTGCAGGTGTACGACGTGGTCACCGAGGCCGGTCGGCCGTGGATCGTGATGGAGCTGCTGGACGCCCGCAGCCTCGCCGACATGGTCATCGAGGACGGCCCGGTCGCGCCCCGCGCGGTCGCCAAGATCGGCATCGCGCTGCTCGGCGCGCTGGAGGTCGCGCACGCCATCGGCGTCCTGCACCGCGACGTCAAGCCGGCCAACGTGCTGATCTGCTCCGACGGCCGCTGCGTGCTGACCGACTTCGGTGTCGCCCGGATGCCCACCGACGTGCAGCTCACCACGCCCGGCATGGTGCTCGGCTCCCCGCACTTCATCTCGCCCGAGCGGGCCATGGGCCAGGAGTTCGGTCCGCCGAGCGACCTCTTCTCGCTGGGTGTGACGCTCTACACGGCCGTCGAGGGGCGTCCGCCGTTCGACAAGGGCGACCCGATCGAGACGATGCACGCCGTCGTCGAGGACCCGCCGGCCCCGCCGCAGCGCAGCGGCCCGCTGACCCGGGTGCTGATGGGCCTGCTGGAGAAGGACCCGGCCCGCCGGCTGGACGTGCACACCTCCCGGGGGATGCTGCGGGAGCTGCTCGCCGGCCCGCTGGGCAGCACCGCCACCGCCGTGCACTCGGTCACCGACCCGTACGCCGTGGTGCCGGTGCAGCAGCGTCCGGCGCCCGTCCACGCGCCGGCCCAGCCGGAGTCGAAGCCGGACAACCAGATCGGTGGCCGGGCCATGCTCGCCCCGGACGAGTCGCTGACCGACCGGTTGGCCGCGCTGCGCCGGGGCGAACGCCCGCAGCCGGCCGGCGCGGCCGCCGCCGCGGCCCTCGACGAGACCAGCGCCGACGCGCTCGCCGGCCCGCTGCACACGCCCACCGGCGCGATGCCCGGCGCGGGTCGCCCCGCCGCCGGGCGCACCTACGGCGGTAGCGCGGACGCCACCCAGCGGGTGGACGCCGGAGCGCACCCCGACGCGACCCAGCGGGTCACCTACGGCAACCGGCCCGAGGCCACCCAGCAGGTCGGTTACGGGGCACCCGAGGCCACCCAGCGCATCGGCGGCACCTACGGCGGCGGCAACCAGTGGTCCGTTCCGGGCACCGGCCAGCCCTGGACGACGACGCCACCCCCGGCCGCCGGCGGCGGCGGTGCCCTGGACAAGGTCCGCGCGACCGGTGGTCAACTCGTCACCACGGTGAAGGGCTGGCCGCGCAAGGTCCAGCTCGCCGCAGCCGGTGGCCTGGCCGTGCTGCTGCTGATCAGCATCGTGGCGCTGTCCAGCGGGGACGACCCGCCACCGAGCACCCCGCAGGCGCAGCCGACCCCGTCCGCCCCGGCGGGCCCGGCCGTCGAGATGCAGGAGCACACGGCCCGCGGCGTCCAGGTGATGGTGCCGAAGGGTTGGAAGAAGGCCACCGGCGGCTCGTACACCGACTACATCGACCCGGAGGACGACGGTCGCAAGATCCGGATCCTCACCGAGAAGTGGACCGGGACGCCCACCCGCTGGGCGGAGAGCGCGCAGAACTTCCTCCGTACCAAGAGCACCAACTGCAAGAAGCCGTACGAGCAGGTGGCCATCGCCGAGCAGCAGTTGGCGGGCAGCCCGGGCGTCGAATTCGAGTACACCTGCGGCTCCGGTGGCGAGATGCGCCACGGGGTGTGGCGCGCGGTCGTCAAGGACGGCAAGTCGTACTCGTTCTACCTCTCCGCCACCGAGGACGCGTTCGCCGAGAGCAAGCCGATCTTCGACGAGATGGTGAAGACGTTCCAGCTCACCGGAAACGGCTGAGCCGGAGGGAACCGACAGCGGTGATCCGCCGCCGTGCTATCAAGGGGCATGGCGGCGGACACAATTGACATCGACGACATTCGCGAGCAGGCTCGGCGCTGGCTGGCCGACGATCCCGACCCGGCCAGCCGGGACGAGCTGACGGCGGTGCTCGACGGGCTCCCGGCGAGCGCCCCGGAGCTGGCCGACCGGTTCGCCGGCCCGCTGACCTTCGGCACGGCCGGCCTGCGCGGTCCGCTGCGCGCCGGCCCGAACGGCATGAACCTCGCCGTGGTCACCCAGGCCGCCGCCGGCCTGGTCACGTGGCTCGCGGCCCAGGGTGGCACCGGCCCGCTGGTGATCGGGTACGACGCCCGGCGCGGCTCCCGCCAGTTCGCCGAACGCACCGCCCAGGTGGCGACCGGCGCCGGCCGGGCGGCGCTGCTGCTCCCCCGCCCGCTACCCACCCCGGTCCTCGCGTACGCGGTGCGTCAACTGGGCGCGGTGGCCGGCGTGATGGTCACCGCCAGCCACAATCCACCTCAGGACAACGGCTACAAGGTCTACCTCGGCGCGGAGCTGGGTGGAGAGCTGGGCGCCGGTGCGCAGATCGTGCCGCCGGTCGACGCCGGCATCGAGGCCGCCATCCGGGCGGTCGGCCCGCTGACCCAGGTGCCGCTGGGGCGGGCCGGCGAGGTGCTCGGTGACGACCTCGTCGCCGCGTACGTCGAGCGGGCCACCGCCGTGATCGACCCGGGCGGGCCACGGGACCTGTCCGTGGCGTACACCCCTCTACACGGGGTGGGCGCGGCGGTGCTCACCGCCGCGTTCGCGAGGGCCGGTTTCCCGGTCCCCGGCGTGGTGCCCGACCAGGCGGAGCCGGACCCGGCGTTCCCCACCGTCTCGTTCCCGAACCCGGAGGAACCGGGGGCCGTCGACCGGCTGATCGCGCTGGCCGACTCCACCGGCGCGGACCTCGCCATCGCCAACGACCCGGACGCCGACCGCTGCGCCGTGGTCGTCCGCGAGGGCGGGGCCGGACCGGGCTGGCGGATGTTGCGCGGCGACGAGGTGGGTGTGCTGCTCGCCGACCACCTGATGCGGCGCGGCGTGACCGGGCTCTACGCCACCACCATCGTCTCGTCGTCGCTGCTTAGGGCGATGTGCGCGGCGCGGGGTCTGCCCTACGACGAGACGCTGACGGGCTTCAAGTGGATCGTGCGGGCGGGCGGCGGAAGCGCACCGCTGGTCTTCGGTTACGAGGAGGCGCTCGGTTACTGCGTCGCCCCGGAGCACGTCCGGGACAAGGACGGCATCACGGCCGCGCTGACGGTGGCCGAGCTGGCCGCCGGCCTCAAGGCGCAGGGTCGGACGCTGACCGACCGGCTGGACGAGCTGGCCGCCGAGTTCGGCGTACACCAGACCGACCAGCTCTCCGTCCGGGTCGACGACCTGCGGGAGATCGCCGACGCGATGGCCCGGATCCGGACGGCCACCCCGAGCACGCTGCTGGACCAACCGGTCGACAGTGTCCGGGACCTGCTGCCCGAGTCGGACGTGGTGATCCTGCGTACCGCGACGGCCCGGGTGGTGATTCGCCCCTCGGGGACCGAGCCCAAGCTCAAGGCGTACCTCGAAGTTGTGGAGCCGGTGCCCGACGGCGATGTCGCCGCCGCCCGGAGCCGGGCCGGCGCGGCGGTCGCGCGGCTGCGCGCCGACGTCGCCGCCGCGCTCGGCATCTGACCGCGACCGCCCCACCCACCTGTCCCGCTCCCTTTGCTCTGCTTCAGCGGAGGCAACAGCCGGCAGCCGTTTGTGTTGCGTGGGTTGAAGCAGAGCAAAGGGAGCAGCGGAGGTGGCTGGCCCCGACGGTCAGGCGCGCTTGCCGAGTGCCTGGTCGACCGCGATGGCCAGGGCGGCGACGACCAGGCCGACCGACGGGCGGACGACCGAGTCGTCGGTGCTCACCTGACCGGAGAAGCCCGCGCCGGTGGCGATCTCCTCCAACCGGCGCCGGGCGGTGGCGGCCTCCTCGCCGCTGACGCCCAGCGCGGACTCCATCCGCAGCACGACGACCAGGGTGGCGAGGGCGGCGGTCCGCTCGTCCGGGGCCGCCGCGCCGGCCAGCGCCTCGGCGAGCCGCCGGCGGGTGTCCGCCTCGACCGAGGTGTCCACCACCGGGTAGCGGTGTACGTGGATGAAACCCAGTTCGGTCTCGTCGACATCGCGGACGACACCCTGGGCGCACAGGTCACCGAGGATCTTGTCGCGCAGGCCGTGGCGCAGGCGCTGCACCCACGACGCCGGGGTGTGCGGGGTGTCGGCGGCGATCCGGGCGAGCACCTCGTCGGTCACCGGCTCGCCGGTGGGCGTCGGGTCGACCACGGTCAACGACCCGTCCGCATACGCGATCCGGCCGGCCAGTGCCAGCTCGACCAGCACCGCGGCAGCCATGCCCAGGTCCAGGCTGATCCGCGGCATGGTCGCCTTGCCGGTCGAGTCGTCGTAGGCGAGGAGCAGCAGCTCCTCGGCGAGCGCAACACCAGTCATGGCCGGAGACGGTAGCGGGTCCGCGCACCACCGCGCGCGGACCCGCCGGACCTGGCACCGACCGGGTGGCACGCTCAGAACCGGGGCATGCCACCGAACTGGCGGTCGCCGGCGTCGCCGAGCCCGGGGACGATGAACATCTTGTCGTTGAGGCCCTCGTCGATCGAGGCGGTGACCAGGCGCAGCGGCAGGCCGGACCGCTCCAGCCGCTCGATGCCGACCGGCGCGGCGAGCACGCAGAGCACGGTGATGTCGGTGCAGCCCCGGTCGGCCAGCAGCCGGCAGGAGTGCTCCAGCGAGCCGCCGGTGGCCAGCATCGGGTCGAGGACCAGCACCGGCAGGCCGGCGAGTTCCCGGGGCAGCGACTCCATGTAGGCGCGCGGCTCGTAGGTCTCCTCGTCGCGGGCCAGGCCGACGAAGCCCATCGAGGACTCGGGCAGCAGGCCGAGCGCGGCATCCGCCATGCCCAGGCCGGCCCGCAGCACCGGCACCAGCAACGGCGGGTTCGCCAGCCGGGTGCCCTCGGTGCCGGTGACCGGCGTCTGCACCGGGTACCGCTCGACGGGGAAGGTGCGCGCCGCCTCGTACACCAGCATGGTGGTCAGTTCGTGCAGCGCCGCCCGGAACGTCGAGGAGTCGGTGCGCGCGTCCCGCATGGCGGTCAGCCGGGACTGGGCCAGCGGGTGGTCAATGACGTGTACGTCCACGATCGCTCAACCTACCCGTCCGGTCGGCGTGCCGGTGGGGGTGCGGGCGGACCGGCGACCTCGCTCACGCCCGCAGCCGCCGTGACCAAGATCACTCAGCGGTTCCGTGCGTAGACTTCTCGGCATGACGGCGACAACGACGTCGGCCCGGTCGGACCTCTCCGAGCTGGGACGATCCGAGACCGCTCTGCGGACCTTCCTGCACGGCCTGCCCGGCGTGGACCAGGTCGGCGCGGAGCAGCGGGCGGCACAGCTCGGCACCCGCTCCATCAAGACCACCGCCAAGGCCCAGGCGATCGACCTGGCGATCCGCATGGTCGACCTGACCACCCTGGAGGGCGCGGACACCCCCGGCAAGGTGCGCGCGCTGGCCGCGAAGGCGCTGCGCCCGGACCCGGCCGACCTGACGTGCCCGCACGTCGGCGCGGTCTGCGTCTACCCGGCGATGGTCCCGTACGTCGCGGAGGTGCTGCGCGGCTCTGGCGTGCACCTGGCCAGCGTGGCGACGGCCTTCCCGTCCGGTCAGGCGCCGTTGGAGATCAAGCTCGCCGACGTCCGGGCCGCAGTCGAGGCCGGCGCCGACGAGATCGACATGGTGATCAACCGCGGCGCGTTCCTGGCCGGCCGGTACCAGGAGGTCTACGACGAGATCGTGGCCACCAAGGAGGCGTGCGGGGACGCCCACCTGAAGGTGATCCTGGAGACCGGCGAGCTGGCCACCTACGACAACGTCCGCCGGGCGTCCTGGCTGGCCATGCTGGCCGGCGGCGACTTCATCAAGACGTCCACCGGCAAGGTCCCGGTCGCGGCGACGCTGCCGGTGACCCTGGTCATGCTGGAGGCCGTCCGCGACTTCCGCGAGGCGACCGGACGGCAGGTGGGCGTGAAGCCCGCCGGCGGCATCAAGACCACCAAGGACGCGATCAAGTACCTGGTGATGGTCAACGAGACCGTCGGCCCGGACTGGCTCGACCCGGACTGGTTCCGCTTTGGCGCGTCCAGCCTGCTCAACGACCTGCTGATGCAGCGCACCAAGCTGACGACCGGCACCTACTCCGGTCCCGACTACTTCACCCTGGACTGATAGCCGATGTTCGAATACGCCCCCGCCCCCGAGTCCCGCTCGGTGGTGGACCTCAAGCCCGCGTACGGGCTGTTCATCGACGGCACGTTCGTCGACCCGACCAGCGGCGGCAGCTTCAAGTCGATCAACCCCGCCTCCGAGGAGGTGCTGGCCGAGGTCGCCGAGGCCGACGCCGAGGACGTGGAGCGTGCGGTCAAGGCCGCCCGCAAGGCGTACGACAAGGTCTGGGGTCCGATGTCCGGCCGCGACCGGGCGAAGTACCTGTTCCGGATCGCCCGGCTCATCCAGGAGCGCTCCCGCGAGCTGGCCGTCCTGGAGTCGCTGGACAACGGCAAGCCGATCAAGGAGTCCCGCGACGTCGACCTGCCGCTGGTCGCCGCGCACTTCTTCTACTACGCCGGCTGGGCCGACAAGCTGGAGCACGCCGGCTTCGGCCCCGACCCCCGGCCGATCGGCGTGGCCGCGCAGGTCATTCCCTGGAACTTCCCCCTGCTCATGCTGGCGTGGAAGATCGCCCCGGCGCTGGCCGCGGGCAACACGGTGGTGCTCAAGCCCGCCGAGACCACCCCGCTGACCGCGCTGCTGTTCGCCGAGATCTGCCAGCAGGCCGACCTGCCGGCCGGCGTGGTCAACATCGTCACCGGCGCCGGCGACACCGGCCGCGCGCTGGTCGAGCACCCCGGCGTGGACAAGGTCGCCTTCACCGGCTCGACCGAGGTCGGCCGGGCCATCGCCCGGTCGGTCGCCGGCACCCGCAAGAAGCTGACCCTGGAGCTGGGCGGCAAGGCCGCCAACATCGTCTTCGACGACGCGCCCATCGACCAGGCCGTCGAGGGCATCGTCAACGGCATCTTCTTCAACCAGGGGCACGTCTGCTGTGCTGGCTCGCGCCTCCTCGTCCAGGAGAACGTCGCCGACCGCGTGCTGGAGTCGCTCAAGCGGCGGATGGCCCAGCTCCGCGTCGGCGACCCGCTGGACAAGAACACCGACGTCGGGGCCATCAACTCCGCCGCCCAGTTGGAGCGGATCCGCGAGCTGTCCGACGCCGGCTCCGCCGAGGGCGCCGAGCGCTGGTCGGCACCGTGCGAGCTGCCCGACCGGGGCTTCTGGTTCGCGCCCACCATCTTCACCGGGGTCACCCAGGCACACCGCATCGCCCGCGAGGAGATCTTCGGGCCGGTGCTGTCGGTGCTCACCTTCCGCACGCCGGCCGAGGCCGTGGAGAAGGCCAACAACACGCCGTACGGGCTGTCGGCCGGGATCTGGACCGACAAGGGCTCCCGCATCCTGTGGATGGCCGACCGGCTGCGCGCCGGCGTGGTCTGGGCCAACACGTTCAACAAGTTCGACCCCACCTCGCCGTTCGGCGGCTACAAGGAGTCGGGCTACGGTCGCGAGGGCGGCCGGCACGGGCTGGAGGGGTACCTCAATGTCTGAGCGGGTCGCGGTACGCAAGACGTACAAGCTCTTCATCGGCGGGAAGTTCCCGCGCAGCGAGTCGGGACGGTCGTATCTCGTGCAGTCCTCGAATGTGTCACTGGCCTCCCGCAAGGACGCCCGGGACGCGGTGGTCGCCGCCCGCGCCGCCGTGAAGGGCTGGGCCGGCGCGACCGCGTACAACCGGGGTCAGATCCTCTACCGGGCCGCCGAGATGCTGGAGGGTCGCCGCGAACAGTTCGTCGCGCTGGGCATCGGAGGCGACGAGGTGGACGCGGCCGTGGACCGCTGGGTCTGGTACGCCGGCTGGGCCGACAAGCTCGCCCAGGTGTACGGCGGCGCGAACCCGGTCGCCGGCCCGTACTTCAACCTCTCCGCGCCCGAGCCGACCGGCGTGGTCGCGGTAATCGCCCCGGAACGTCCGGCGCTGCTCGGCCTGGTCAGCGTGATCGCCCCGGCGATCGTCACCGGTAACACGGTGGTCGTGGCGGCGTCGCCGTCCGAACCGCTGGCGGCGGTGACGCTGGCCGAGGTGCTGGCGACGTCCGACCTGCCCGGCGGCGTGGTCAACATCCTGACCGGCGCGATCACCGAGACCGCGCCCACGTTGGCCTCGCACCTGGACGTCAACGCGATCGACCTGACCGGGGTGACCGACGCGTCGTTCGCCACCGAGCTGGAGGTCAAGGCGGCCGAGAACCTGAAGCGGGTGCTCCGGCCGGCCCCGGCCGACCACGACTGGACCGCCGATCCGGGCGTGACCCGGATGACGACGCTGCTGGAGACGAAGACGGTGTGGCACCCCAAGGGGGTGTGATCGGTTCGGCCTCTTGGTTTTCCGGGGGAGCCCGCCCACTCCGGGCGGTCAGGCTTGATCCCTGCGTGGGCGGACTCCCCCGGAAAACCTGACGTGGGCCCGGCCCGTCGGGTGGGGCACCTTGCGGGTCCCGCCCGACGTTCAGTTGCCGGTCAGCGGTGTGCCCGTGTCGCTCCGCGTGGTCGGGGCGATCATGATCCGCGCAACTTCCGGGATGTTGCTGCCTCCGACACGCTGGAGGCAGCGACATCCCTGTTCTTGTGCGGATCTTGGGGGCCTCCGCTGGCTGGGACGGGCGGGGGTCCAGGGGATCTACTACCGGGGGTAGGATTGGGTTGTGACTCGGTTGGGCGATCTTGAGCGTGCGGTGATGGACGTGCTGTGGGACGTGGTCCCGGGCACGTCAGACGGTGTGACCGTGCGCGAGGTCGCCGACGCGCTCGATGGCCGCGAACTGGCGTACACGACGGTGATGACCGTCCTCGACCGGCTCGCCGGCAAAGGCATGGTGCAGCGTGAGCGGGAGGGTCGCGCCTGGCGGTACCGGCCGGCGGCCAGCCGCGAGGCGCACATCGCCCAGCTCATGCTCGATGCCCTCGATCTGGGCGGCAGCCGGGACGCGGCGCTGGTGCGCTTCGCCCGATCGGTGACCGGCACCGAGGCCGAGGTGCTGCGGGCGGCCCTCGGTAGCGAGGCCGGGCTGGCCGGGCCGGGTGCGACGGGCGGCGAGGCCGGGCTGATGGACCGCGTTGATCCGCCGGCGGGCCGACGGCCGGCCGACGAGACAGCGGAGCGGTAGGCCCGCCATGGCCTACGCCGTGCACTTCGCCGCCACCATGCTGGCCTGCTATCTGAGCGCGCAGGTGCTGGCCCGTTCCACCTGGACGTGGCGCAGCCCGCGGGTGGCGATCGTCTGCTGGCAGGCTGTCGGGTTGGCGTTGGGCCTCTCCGCGATGGGGCTGCCGATGGCGCTCGGGCTGGCCGCGTACGACCGGCCCACCGGGAGCGCCCTGCTCGCCCTGACCAGCGATCTCGCCCACGGCACCCTGCCGATCGGTGTGACGGCGCTGCACCTCGCCGGCGTCGGGGTGGGCTTCGGCATCGGCGCGGTGCTGGTCACCACGACCGTCCGCAGCATCCACGGCACGATCCGCGCCCAGCGCCGGCACCGGGACCTGCTCACCCTGGTGGCCCGGGACGACCCGGCCGCCCCGGGGGCGCTCGTCCTGGACCATCCGAGCGCCGCCGCGTACTGCCTGCCCGGGGTGAAGCCGCAGGTGGTGGTCAGCGCGGGCACGCTGAGCCTGCTGGACCGGGCCGAGCTGGCCGCCGTGCTCTCGCACGAACGCGCCCACGCCCACGAACGGCACGACCTGGTGCTGCTGCCGTTCACCGCGCTCTGCCGGGCGCTGCCGTGGTTCGGCTGGGTGCGTGACGCGCACGAGCGGGTCGCCCTGCTGGTCGAGATGCGCGCCGACGACAAGGCCCGCGAGCTGCACGCCGAGGCCCCGCTGGCGGGTGCGCTGCGTCGCTTCGCGGCCGCCGGGCACCGGGTCACTCCGGCCGGCGCGCTGGGCCTGGGCGACCGGGACCTGGACGTACGGGTGCAGCGCCTGCTGGTCAGCGACCGGCCGCCCCGGGTGCTCGGCGCTGCGGCCCTCGCCGTTGCCACCACCCTGGTCGCTCTCCCGGTGACGCTCTTCCTGAGCTGACGCGCCCACCCGCCCGACGCCGCGCCCTGGCCCGGCATCGCCCCACGGCCGGCTGAAGGCCGATCACTGAGTCGGCGGCCCGATCCGAGTGTCGGACGAGGCGGGCGGGCAATTACGCCTCGCCTCCTTTGCTCTGCTTCAACCGAGGCAACACCCACGGCCCGCAGGTGTTGCGTCGGTTGAAGCAGAGCAAAGGAGGCCATGCGACCACTCCGCCCCCGCCGGGCATCCGGTGCACGGGCACTCGCCCAGCGGACAGTTCCACCGCCCCGAACCCCACAGCTACTACGCCGCGTCGCACCATTACCTACGACGCGGCGTAGTAGATCTGACGTGTAGGCAAGCTACGTGTAGGGTTACTACGACAAGGGAGCCAACAGCTACGAAAGAGCCGGCCATGGACACGCTGCTCCTCGCTCGCCTGCAGTTCGCCACCACCACGTCGATCCACTTCCTGTTCGTGGTCGTCACGCTCGGGCTGGTCACCCTGCTGGTCGGGATGCAGACCGCCTGGGTGCTCACCGGCAATCCGAAGTGGGAGCGACTGACCCGGTTCTGGGGCCAGCTCTACGTGATCAACTACGTGCTCGGCATCGCCACCGGCATCGTGATGGAGTTCCAGTTCGGGCTGAACTGGAGCGGCCTGTCGCGCTACGTCGGCAACGTCTTCGGCGCCCCGCTGGCGATCGAGACACTCGTGGCGTTCTTCCTGGAGTCCACGTTCCTCGGCATGTGGATCTTCGGCTGGCACCGACTCGGCAAGGGCGTCCACCTGGCGCTGCTCTGGGGGGTGGCGCTCACCGCGTACGCCTCGGCCTTCTGGATCATGGTGGCGAACTCCTGGCTGCAACACCCCGTCGGGTACGAGGTCCGCGACGGCATCGCCCACCTCACCGACTTCGGCGCGCTGGTCACCAATCCCAGTCTCGGCATGGCGTTCGGGCACGTGGTGTCCGCCGCGCTCCTGGTCGGCGGGATGCTGATGGCGGCGGTCAGCGCGTGGCACCTGATCCGACGTACGCCCGACTTCGCGCTCTTCCGCACCTCACTGCGGATCGGCCTGGTCACCGCGGCGCTGGCGATCAGCCTCGTGCAGGGCTTCGGGTTCGCGCAGTTCGGGCCGGTCGGCGCCGTACAGCCGACGAAGTTCGGCGGGAACAGTCCTGAGGCGCAGGCGCTGATCGGCGAGTGGACGACGCGGTTCGGCCCCGGCGACTACACCCCGCCGACCCTGGCCAGCGTCGGGCTGGGCTTCATGATCCTGATCGGCTTCACGCTCGGCTGTGTCTGGTTCCTGCTGCCGCTGCTCTTCCGGGACTGGATCATCCGGCTGCGCTTCCCGCTCTGGCTGATCCTGCTCGGCGCGCCGCTGCCGTTCGTCGCGGTGATCCTCGGCTGGATCGCCCGGGAGGTCGGCCGCCAGCCCTGGGTGGCGTACGGGCTGCTCCCCACCGAACAGGCCGTCTCCGGGGTCGGGGCACCGGTGATGCTCACCTCGCTGATCGGCTTCAGCCTGCTGCTGGGCACCCTCGCCGTCACCAACTGGGTGCTGCTCGCCCGGCACGCGGGCCGCGGCGCCGCCGACCCGGCTCTCGGCCGCCCGCCGGCCCCACCCACCGAACCGGCCCAGCCGGAACCCGTGCTCGCCTGAGGAGATCACCCGTGGACCTCGCCTGGTACGCCCTGCTCGGCCTCTTCTTCGCCAGCTACCTCGTGCTCGCCGGCTACGACTACGGCGTCGGACTGCTGCTCGCCCGGGGAGGCACCCCGGCCGGACGGCGGGCCGCGCTCACCGCACTCGGGCCGTTCTTCCTCGGCAACGAGGTCTGGCTGGTCGCCGCCGTGGGCATCCTGTTCGGCGCCTTCCCGGTGCTGGAGGGCGAACTGCTCGCCGGCTGCTATCCGGCGGTCGCCGGCGCGCTGGTCGGGGTCGTCCTGGTCACCGCCGGGGTGCAACTGCGCAGCCGACCGGGCGACGAGCGGATCCGCGCCCGCTGGGACCGCGTGATCGTCGTCGGGAGCGCCCTCGCCGCGCTGGGTTGGGGCGTGGTGCTGGCCGCGCTGCTGCAGGGCGTACCCCGCCAGGCCGACGGGCACGTCGCCGGTGTGTCTCACCTGGCCACCCCGTTCGCCGCCGCCGCCGGGCTGGCCATGCTCGCCCTCGTCGCGGTGCACGGTGCGACGTTCCTCACGCTGCGCCTGCCATCCGACGCCGCCGCCGCGGCCGGACGCACGGCCCGCCGGCTGGTGCCGGTGGCACTCGCCGCGGTCGGCCTCGCCACCGTCGTCGCCCTGCTCTCCGACCGGGTACGCGACGCCGTTCAGCGACCGGCGGTGGCCGTACTCCTGCCGGTGTTGCTGGTGGGGGCGCTGCTGGCGGCCCGGACGGCGCTGGCGCGGCGGCGGCCGGGGTGGGCCCTGGTCGCCACCGGCGCGGCGCTGGCGCTGCCGGTGGCGCTGGTCGGCGCGGCCCTGTGGCCCTACGTGCTGGTGTCCACGGCCGACCCGGGCGCCTCGCTGACGGTGGCCGACGCCGCCGCGAGCGCGCCGACGTTGCGCCTACTCGGCTGGGTGGCGCTGCCGCTGCTGCCGGCCCTACTAGGCTTCCAGGCGATGTGCTGGTGGGTTTTCCGGGGACGGACCGACGGTAGGGCACCGGTGTACTGGTGAACCGCCGCCCGTTCGACCCGCGTCTGCTGCGCCGGGTCCCCGCGGCCCGGCGCGATCTCGTCGTGCTCGCGCTCCTCGGCGTGGCCGCCGCCGCGTTGATCGTCGCGCAGGCCACCGCCCTGGCGGCGGTGCTGGCCACCGCCTTCGACGGGCGCCTGAACCGGCCGGCGCTGGCGGGTTTCGTGCTCGCCGTCGCCGCCCGTTCGGCGCTGGTCTGGGCGCAGGGCACGGTGTCCGCGCGGGTCGCCGCCACGGTCAAGGCCACCCTGCGGGCCGACCTGCTCGGCGCGGTGGGCCGGCACGGGCCGGGCTGGGTGGCGGGGCAGCGGGCCGGCGAGCTGGCCACCCTCACCGGGCGCGGGTTGGACGCGCTGGACGCGTACTTCACCGGATACCTGCCGCAGCTGGTGCTCAGCGTGACGGTGCCGGTGGCGGTGCTGGCGCGGATCGTCCTCGCCGACTGGAGCTCGGCGCTGATCATCGCGTTGACGCTGCCGCTGATCCCGGTCTTCGGCGCGCTGCTGGGCTGGCAGGCGCAGGCCGCCACCGAGCGGCAGTGGCGGCGGCTCGCCCTGCTGGGCGGGCACTTCCTGGACATGGTCGCCGGGCTGCCGACCCTGCGGGCGTTCGGTCGGGCCCGGGCACAGACCGAGGTGGTGCGCCGGATGGCCGACGGGCACCGGGTCGCCACCATGAAGACGCTGCGGATCGCGTTCCTCTCCGCGCTGGTGCTGGAACTCGTCGCCACCCTCTCGGTGGCGCTGGTCGCGGTGCCGGTCGGCATCCGGCTGCTCGGCGGCGGGCTGGCCCTGCACACCGCGCTGCTGGTGCTGCTGCTCACCCCGGAGGCGTACCTGCCCCTGCGGGCGGCCGGCAGCCGTTTCCACGCCAGCATGGAGGGGCTGACGGCGCTGGACGAGGCGCTCACCGTCTCCGCCGCGCCGGCCACCCCCCGCGCCGCCGAGGGCGCGGCCGTCCCCGACGGGCGCGGTGAGATCCACCTCGAGGCCGTGACCGTGGCGTACGAACGGACCACCGCGCTGCGCGACGTGACCCTGACCATCCGGCCCGGCGAACGGATCGCCGTCATCGGGCCCAGCGGCGCCGGCAAGAGCACCCTGCTCGGTCTGCTGCTCGGCTTCGTGACGCCGACCGACGGCCGGGTCACCGTGGACGGTATCGACCTCGCCACCGCCGACGTGGACGCCTGGCGTCGACAGCTCGCCTGGGTACCGCAGCGCGCCCACCTGTTCGCCGCCTCGCTGACCGACAACATCCGGCTCGGCGCTCCGGACACCCGAGCAGAGGCGGTCGCCACCGCGGTGCGGGACGCGGCCCTGGACGACGTGGTCGCCGGCCTGCCCGACGGCCTCGACACGCTGCTCGGCGAGCGCGGCCACGGACTCTCCAGCGGGCAGCGGCAGCGGGTGGCGCTGGCCCGTGCGTTCCTGCGGGACGCGCCGGTGGTGCTGCTCGACGAGCCCACCGCGCGGCTGGACACGGCCAGTGAGGCGGTGGTGCTCGACGCCACCCGCCGGCTGGTCGCGGGCCGGACCGCGCTGCTGGTCGCGCACCGACCGGCGCTGCTGGCCGACGCCGACCGCGTCCTGCGCGTCGAGGACGGGCGGGTCACCGAGTTGACGCCCGAGCCGACTCCGAAGGTGGCCCGATGAACACCGTGCCAGAGCCGGTGGACCCCGCGCCGGAGGCCGACGCCGTACCGACCGGGCGGGTCGCCGCCGAGCGTGCCGTACTGCGGCTGGCCCGCCCGTACCTGGGTCGCCTGGCCGGCGCCGGGCTGCTCGCCGCCGCCACCGAGTTCGCGGGTCTCGCCCTGATGGCCACCGCCACGTGGCTGCTGATGAGCGCCGCCGGCCGGCCCCCACTGGACCGCCTCACGGTGGCGATCGTCGCGGTCCGGGCCCTCGCCATCAGCCGGGGTGTCTTCCGGTACGCCGAACGGCTCGCCGGGCACGACGCGGTCCTCCGCATGATCACCGACGTGCGGGCCCGGGTCTTCGCCACCCTCGCGGCCCGTCGCCAGACCGGGCACCGCTCGGGGGACGTCCTGAGCCGGCTGGTCTCCGACGTCGAGGCGGTCCAGGACCTGCTGCTGCGGGTCCTGGTGCCCGGCGCGGCGGCGGCCCTGGTCGGGGTGCTGGCGGTGTTCGGGGCGGTACTGATCTCCCCACCGGCCGCCGGTGTGCTCGCCGTCGGCTTGGTCGTCGCCGGTGTGGCGCTGCCGGCGCTGGCCACCGTGGTCACCCGACGCAGCGCGGCCGAGGTGGCGCCACTGCGTGGCGCGTTGGCCACCGACGCCGTCGACCTCACCCACGGCGCCGCCGACCTGGCCGCGTTCGGAGCGACCGACGCCGCGCTGCGCGCCGCCGAGCAGCGGGCCGCCCACCTGGCTCGCCTGGAACGCCGGTTGGCGGCCACCGGCTTCGCGGTGGACGCGGTCGGGGTGCTGGTCGCCGGGCTGACCGCCGCCGCCGTGGTGCTGGTCGCGTTGGCCGCCGACGTACGGGGTGTCCTCGTCGGGGTGCTGGCCGTCGGCACCCTCGCCGCCGTGGAGGTGGCGCTGGCCCTTGTCTCGGCGGCCCGGCAGTGGACCCAGTTGCGGCCCGGCCTGGCCCGGGTCGCCGCCCTCCTCGACGCCGCCCCGCCCGCCCACTCGCCCTCCGCCGCCGGGGTGGAACCGTCCGGCCCGCACGACCTGCGCTTCGCCGAGGTGAGCGTGCGGTACCGGACCGGCGCCGCGCCGGCGTTGGACCGGGTCAGCCTGGACCTGCCCGCCGGCCGGCGCATCGCTGTCGTCGGCCCGAGCGGCGCCGGCAAGAGCACCCTGGCCGCGGTGCTGACCGGTGCGGTCCGCCCCACCGCCGGCCACGTCACCCTGGCCGACCGCGACCTGTCCGCGTACGGCGAGGAGGAGTTGCCCCGGGTCGCGGGCGGGCTGCTCGCCGAGGCGTACGTCTTCCACGCCACCGTCCGGGAGAACCTGCTGCTCGGCCGGGCCGGCGCGAGCGAGGCCGAGCTGACCGGGGCGATGAGGGCCGCCGGCCTGCTGGACTGGGTCCACGCCCAGCCGGCCGGCTGGGACACCCTGGTCGGCGAGGAGGGCGGTCAGCTCTCCGGTGGTCAGCGGCAGCGGCTCGCGCTCGCCCGGGCCCTGCTCGCCACGCCGCCGGTGCTGGTGCTCGACGAGCCCACCGAGGGGCTGGACCCGGCCGCCGCCGACGCGGTGCTCGCCTCCGCCCTCGCCGCCACGCCCGCCGGGCACTCGGTCCTGCTGATCAGTCACCGGCTCAGCGGGCTGGCCGGCCTCGACGAGATCGTCGTCCTCGACGGCGGTCGGGTGATCCAGCGGGGCCAGCACGCCGAGTTGGTCGCCGTCCCCGGCTGGTACCGGGACCAGTGGCTTCTCCAGGCAGCGGCGGAGCGCGGGTACCTGGCGTTCGCGCCCTGAGCTGTCTCGGGGACGGACCAGGGTTCTCCCCGACGTGGACGCTCGCGCCCCCGTGGCAGGGTGGTGGCATGCGGCATGCGGACGACTTCCTGGTCGAGGAGCACCTGCGGGACCTGGGCTCCCGGTTGCAGGGCCCGGCGCGGTTGAAGTCCGAGCTGTTGACCGAGGCGCGTTCCGACCTGCTGGACGCCGTCGACGCGTACCGCGAAAGGGGCGTGCCGCCCACGGAGGCGCAGCGCCGGGCGGTGGCCGAGTTCGGCGCGCCGGCGCAGGTGTTGCCCTCCTGGCAGGCGGAGCTGGCGGTGGCCGCCCTGCGCGGCCTCTCCCTGCGGATGCTGGCCGTGGCCGGGGTCCTGGTGGCCGCCGGCGACCTCACGTGGCGCGGGTCGAGCTGGAGCGCCGGTCCGCAACCGCCCGCGGCCTACCGGCTGCTGTCCGCCTCGGTCGACTGGATCTGGGTCGGCGGGCTGCTGCTCGCGGTGACCGGCCTGCTGGTGATCTGGGCGAGCGCACGGTCGTCACGACCTCACCTGGCGGTGGCGCAGCGAGCGGTGGGCATCGGCCTGACCGGCACGCTGGCCCTCGGTATGGCGGCCGGTGGCGCCCTCTTCGTGTGGTCGATCGACCTGTGGGACGCGGCGCTGACCTGGCCGCCGATGATCGTCGGCATGGTGGTGGTGGGTGCGGCGAACTTCTCGCTGAGCCGCGCGGCGCGCGGCTGGGTGCGGGCCACCGCCCGCTGACCCGGTCGCCGTTCAGGCGGGGGTGACGGGCGGGCCGCCGGGGTCGAGGAACCGGCCGACCGTCACCCGGAACTCCTGCCATCCGGCCCGCTCCCCGGCCAGTGCGCGGCGGCCGGAGTCGGTGAGCTGGTACGTCCGCCGCTCCCGACCGTTGACGGTGCTCCAGGTGCTCGCCACGTGCCCGGCCCGCTCCAGCCTGCGCAGCGCCGGATAGATCGTGCCGGTGGGCAGGTCGAGGCTGCCGTCGCTGCGCGCCCGCAGGGACTCGATGATGGCGTAGCCGTGCAGCGCCCCCTGTTCGAGGACGGCGAGCAGAAGGGCGTCGAGGTGACCGTGCAGCGACTGGGCCTTCATGCGTAGCTACGCTACTTGTCCGGCGGCCGGTCCGCCACCATCGCGCACCCGCAGGTACGAGACGTTCCTCGGCCGGGCACCGGGGTGCGGGCTCCGGGCTTCCCGAGTCGCCGACTAGGGTATGTGCCCAGAGTCACTCGCCGGTCGGAGACCCCGGTGGGTGGGCAACCCGAAGCACACGGAGGTCAGCGTGGCCCGCCAGTCGCCCCAACGGCCCGACGCCGACGAGCCCGAGCTCGACGACACCACCGGCCCGGCCGAGCCAGACGAGGCCGACGAGGCCGACGACACCCCCCGCGCGGCGGTCGACAGGTCGCTCTGGGAAGAGCTGCGGATCGACCCGGTGGAGATCGCGCTACCGGCGGGTACCGGCTTCACGCTGCGCGCCTACCGGACGGCCGGCTCGCTGACCCCGACCGACGTGACCGAGCGCGACCAGGACGACCCGTTCCTCGCCCGCCGCCAGGTCATCGAGGACGAGGACGACGAGACGGTCGTCATCCTCGACGAGGAGCTGGCCGAGGAGTTCGCCGACGCCGACGAGGAAGAGAAGTCCTCGCGTCGTCGCCGCGACGGCGACGCCGACGCGGACACCGACGCGACCGTCGACGAGGACGAGGACGCCACCGACGAGGCGGACGACGAGGAGGTGCCCGTCTTCCTCAGTCACCGGGGCAAGCTGCTGCTGTTCAAGACCCCCGAGTCGCTGGTCAGTTTCGTCCGATCCGGCGCGCCCAACGATCTGTCCCAACTGGACAGCTGGAATGAATTGGCCGAACGGGTGGAGCCGGCCGACATCGTGCCGCTCGACGAGGACACCTACGAACTCGACCTCGTCGTGGAGAACCTGCGGGGCGGCCACGACACCTGGGACTCGACCCTGCTGATCGAGGCCGGCGAGGTCGCCCGCGACCTGTCGTACGCGTTGCGCCTGCCTGCGGTCCTGGACATGCTCTCCGCCGGCTCCAGCCTCGACGACCTGGACGAGGCGCTCCGCGCCACGGCCAACGGCGGCATCGGCGCCTTCATGGGCCGGCGACGGCTGAAGAAGATCGGGGCACAAACCGCGAGTTTGGGTTGGCGCACCATTGTCGGCAAGATCTCTGCGGTGGTGGACTGGCGCGACTGACCCGTACCGGGGAGCATCAGTTGCTGGCAGTAGGAAGACCTGTCCCGGAGGGAGGACGACGCCGTGGCGCTCGTGCGCGTGTACTGCGGTCTGGCCTCGGCGGATCCGGCTGACCGACCGGCCTCGGCCGGCTCGACGCTGACGTCCGCTGTGGTCGACGACGCAGGCCGTCTGCTGCATGTCTGCGAGATCGGCGACGACGCGGCTGGCTACGCCCAGCTCGTCGCGCTGCTCGTGGAGCGGTCGGGCGGGCCGAGCGGTGCGGCCATCGCCGCCGACAGCGACGACCACACGGTCACCTCGCTGTTGAGCGCGGCGGGTCGGCCCCTGGCGATCGCCGACGACGACTCGGTGGACGACTTCGCCGAGCGCTTCGCCGACGACGACTCCCTGGAGGAGATGCAGTCACCCCCGGCCGAGCGCCGGGCCGTCGGCCTGGCCCGCGCGTTGCAGGCCGGCGCTCTCTCCGCCGTCACACTGCCGGCTCCCCGGGACCTCGCCGGCTACAAGCAGGTACTCGCCGCCCACGCCGCCCTGGCCAGTGGGCGGCACTCCGCCGCCGTAGCGCTGCGCGAGGTGCTGCGGGAGCTTTATCCGGCGGCGCTGCGCGCGTACCCGGACCCGGCCGAACCGGTGTCGCTGGCCGTGCTGGACGCACTGCCCGAGCCCGGCATGCTCGGCGGCACCATCGCCCGTGGCCGCGAGGTCTCCGTCGCCGCGGACGCCATCGCCGCTCACCTCGCGGCGGACGGGGTCGCCGACGCCGAGGAGATCAACGAAGCGGTCACCGCGCTGCGGGTCGCCATCTCGGAGACGCCACGTCGCGCCGCCGTCAACCGGGCGCTCACCTCCGCCGTGGCCGAGACGGTCCGGCAGGCCGTCGCCTCCGTACGGGCCTGCGACGCGGGCTGCGAGGCGCTGGTGAGCGCGCTCAGCGCCCGCGTCAGCACCCCCGCGCCGGCGCCCGGCCGCCGGGCCGCCGCCCGACGCGGCGAGACCGTCGGCGAGCTGACCGGTCTCGCCGGCACGGGCGCGGGCACCGGCCTGCGTCCCGTCCGACCGACCCCCACCCCCGCCGAGCCCACGCCCGTCGGTGGCCGACGCAGCCGGCCGGAGCCCGCCCCGGGGAACTCCCCCCTGGCCTCGCCTCGACCCCTCGGGCCGCCGCCGGTCGCACCCGCTCCGGTCACCCCGCCACCGGTCGCGCCCGCCCCGGTCGCACCGGCCGCCGTGGCCGGCCCGCCGGTGTCCGCGCCACCCGGTCGTGCCGAACCACTCCCGAGCCGGATCGACGGCCCGACCAACCGGCCGGTTTCGTCGCCCCCGCCCCCGCCACCGGGAATCACCCCGATCGCGCCGGCCCAGCGCGGCGCGGTGCCACCGGCTGAGGCGGGCGAGCCGTTCCGGCCCACGCTGACCACCGCCGCCATCAACAGCGCTCGGGCCGAGCGGCAGCGCACGGTCATCCCGCCCCGCCCGAAGACCAACGGCGAACGGCAGAGCCACCCGCAGCGGCCGTCGGTCCAGGACCCACCCACCGGTGGGTTCAGCGTCACCGACCTCAGCATCCCGGTGCCCGCTCCCCGGCCGGAGCAGGAGTTGTCCGCGCCGCCGGGCTCCCGGGCGAACTGGCCTCTGGTCAACAACCCGGAGGACCCGGCCGACAGCTCGCCGAACAACCCGGTCGCCTACCCGTACGGCAACAGCCGTGGCGTCGAAGCCCCGACGGACCCGGGTCGGGCCGACGGGCGGGTCACTCCGCCCTGGCTGGCCGACGACCTGCCCCAGGAGCCTCCCATGCTGCGGCTGGTCGAGCCGCCGCCGCTGGCCGACCGGGCGCTGCGCGAGGGGCTCAACCCGCCCTCGGGCGAGCCTCGCCTGGACACTCCGCCGTTGCGGCTGGTCGACCGTGAGCAGGCCAACCGCAACAGCCGTCCGGCACCGCTCGTCGAGCGGGCCACCGAGCACCGCCCGCCGCCCCCGGTCGAGCACCGGCCGCCGCCGGTCGCCGACGAGGGTGACGGCGACCTGCTGATCTTCGCGCAGGCCAAGTCCGCCTGGTTCGTGGGCCACGGCGAGGACGAGTCCGACCTGGACTGGTCGACCACCGCCGACACCGGATGGCAGGCCGCCGAGCAGGCCGCCCGCCCCGCGGTCGGCGCCGAGACCAACGCCGGCCTGCCGAAGCGCGTTCCGCAGGCCAACCTGGTCCCGGGTTCCCCGCTGCGCGAGGAGCGTCCACTCCGGATCGTGCGGGACGCGGCGAGCCTCGCGGAGAACACCACCGGCTACTTCCGTGGCTGGCGTCGCGGTCAGGAGATCGGCGGGTTCGCGGTGGGCGGTCGTCCCGGCCGCGAGGCCGCCGGTGGCTGGGACTTCAGCCGCGACCACGGGGACCGCGACGACGACCGCGAGTACGAGTACCGTTCGGCCGGCTACCAGTCCTGAGCGTCACTGACATCTGAGTCGCGTTCCGCCCTCCGCCCTCCGCCGTCAGACGGAGGGCGGAAGACGTCTGCCAGCACGCCCCACGCGTCACCCGGGGCGGCCCAGTGCTCAACGCCGCTGTGCGGGCTGGAACCGCGAGGGCTGGCGCAAGCGGTAGGTCGGTAGCGACGCAACCGCTCATGGGCCACCTCAGCGGGCGGACGGGGGTATGCGAATAGCCCTTTGCTCTGCTTCAACCCAGGAAACACCTGACGTCCGGTAGTCGGACACTCGGTGTTTCCTCCGCTGAAGCAGAGCAAAGGGCGCGAGGTAGCAGGTGGCCCCCGCCTCAGGGCGCACTCGACGCCCGGTGGCGGCCAGGGCCACCACCGGGCGCGGAAGCCTCCCGGTCAGGCCGGGGCGACGGCGCGGGTACGACGCATGGTGAGCACGTACTCGACGAGCGAGATCAGCACGTGCTTGGTCGACTCCCGGTTACGGGCGTCGCAGGCCACCACCGGCACGTCGCTCGAGATCGCCAAGGCGTCCCGGACGTCCTGCGGGTCGTGGTACTGCATCCCGTCGAAGCAGTTGATGGCCACCAGGTACGGCAGCCGCCGGTGCTCGAAGAAGTCGATCGCCGCGAAGCAGTCGGCCAACCGGCGGGTATCCACCAGCACGACCGCACCGATCGCACCCCGCACCAGTTCGTCCCACATGAACCAGAATCGGGTCTGACCCGGCGTACCGAACAGGTACAGGATCAGGTCACGGTCGATCGAGATCCGGCCGAAGTCCATGGCCACCGTGGTCGTCGTCTTGCCCGGCACCTGCCGGGTGTCGTCGACGCCCACGCCGGCCGAGGTCATGATGGCCTCGGTGGTCAGCGGCGTGATCTCCGAGACCGAGCCGACCAGCGTCGTCTTACCGACGCCGAATCCACCGGCGATAACGATCTTCGCCGACGTCACGCGCCCACTCGGGGTCGGTGGGCGGTGCGACATGTCAGAGCCTGCGAAGTCCACTCAGCACCCTCTCCAGCAGTTCAGTGCCCACCGCGTCGTCGGAGTCGTCCAGGATGGTCGGCTCGTGGACCGCGACCAGGCCGTCCGTCGCCATGTCGGCGATGAGCACCCGGGCCACACCGAGCGGCAGCTGCATCCGCGCCGCGATCTCCGCGAGCGATTGCACGCGTCCGTCACACAGCGCGGCGATGTACTGGTGTTCGCGGCCCTGGCCGCCGCTGCCATTGGCAGTGGCCCGGCCGCGCACCGTCGTCTCGACGAGCGCCTCCAGCGCGATGTCGAGCCGGGGACGGGTTCGACCACGGGTCACGGCGTATGGACGGACCAACGCTCCGGTCGGTTCGTCACGATCGGACATGTCGCCGCTCACCTCCTTCGCACCCCGTACCGGCTCCCACCGGTGGAACTCGTCGTTCTTCTCGTATCAGTTGCGCCGACCGCACGATCGGCGAGACGTCAGCCCAGCATGCCCGCGGCCGCGCGCGGCTGCGGGGTCAGGGCGTCGCCCACCCGGTCGACCAGTAGCGCCATCTCGTAGCCGACCTGCCCGACGTCGGAGCTGCGGGCCGCCAGCACGGCGAAGGACGAACCATCCGAGATGGACATCAGGAACAGGAAGCCATTGTCCATCTCCACGACGGTCTGCAGCACCGCGCCTCCCTCGAAGCAGCGGGCCGCTCCCTGGGTCAGGCTGACCAGACCGGACGCGATCGCGGCGAGCTGGTCTGCCCGGTCCCGCGGCAGGTCCCGTGACGACGCGAGGAGCAGGCCGTCCGCCGAGACGGCGACCGCGTGCGCGACACCCGGCACCCGATCGGCGAAGTTGGCCAGCAGCCAACCAAGATCCTGCGTAGTTGTCATCCTTCTTGCTCCTTCTGCCCGCTCCCGGCCGCTGAGCCTGAGCCAGACTGCGAGGATTGCTGCCCTCCCGGAGTCTCCTCCGGGCTGGTCGGGTTGTCCGAGGTGCTACGCCCTCGCTGCACGCCCCGATGGTAGGCGGAGAGCAGGCCACGGACCGCCTCCGGGGAGCGCCGCTGGACCGAGGTGACGGGCTTCTCCACCGCGCCCGGCACCAGCTGCGCCATCGGCTTGCGCTTGGGCAGGCCGGTCGTGGTGGTCTCGTTCACCGGCGCCGCGCTGGCCGCTGCCGAGGCGGCACGCCAGCCGTCGTCGGCGGCGGTCTGCCAGCCGTTGCTCGGCGATTGGGGCCGGCGGTTCGGTAGGCCCTCGGCGAGGTCGGGGCGTGCGCCACCGTTCGCTGTCGACCCGTTGTCCCGCGGCGCTCCTCCGGCCGTCGGAGTGTCTGCCATCGGTGTGTTACCTGTCGTTCCGGGTGGTGTCTTGACTGCCCGACCGGTGGCATCGACCGTGGCGAACTGCTGGGTCGCGTCGCCGCCGTTGGTCGACGGCGTGGGGCCGGTCTCCTCCGAACCCGGCCGGCGGGTACGGAACCAGGCGGACTCGAGCTCCCGGAAGATCGGCAGCTCCATGGTCTCGTCCGCGTACCGCTGGCGGTTCTGGGCCTGCGGCTGCTGCGGTGCCGGGCGGGCCGACGACGTCTGGGCCGGCGCGGCCGGCATCGACGGCGCCTGCGGAGCGCGCGGCGACGCCTGCGGCGCGGGAGCCGGCGGCTGGGCCGCGGTGGTCGGCTGCTCGCCGGGGCGCGGCACCCGGGGCAGCTCCGTCGTCATGTCCAGGGCGGCGGCGAGCCGCTCGGGCACCGGCGGAGTCTGCGTGTCCCGCTCGCCGCCGGGAACCGGCGGCCAGGCCGGCGGCGCCGGGGTGCTGGGCGCCGGTGCGGGCGGGGCGGACCGGGGGGTGAAGCCGCTGAACGACTGGCCGGAGACCGGGGGCGCCGAGTACGGCTGACCGGAGGCCGGAGAGGCCGAGACGGGCGCGGCGGACACCGGCGGACCGCCGTACGGCGCACCCGAGTAGGGCTGGCCGGAGTACGGCTGGCCGGACGCGGGCGAGGCGGAGACCGGCGCGCCGGAGTAGGGCTGGGCGGAGACCGGCGGCGCGGAGTACGGCCGGGCCTCCGGGCTGCTGGGCAGCTGCCGGGGGATGGTCGGCTGCTGGCCGCCGTTCGGCTCGTCGCCGGCCCGACGCTGCGGCAGTGGGTCGATGGACTGCCCGTTGGCCGAGCGCGGGGTGAACCCGTCGCCGCCGTTGACGCCGTTCGTCGCGCTCGCGCCGGTCAGGTCCGACCAGGCGGGCATCGAGCGGTACGCGCCGGTGTTGGCGGGCGTACCGGCACCGTTGCGCGTTGCCGGGTCGAATGGCCGACCGCCGAGGGTGACCTGGTTGCCGGACTCGCCGGGGCGCGACCCGTTGCCCAGCGCGGGCAGCGCGCCGAGGACCGGCGACGGCGGGGTGGACTGCGGGCCGGCGGCGGGCAGGGCCGGCGGCTGCTGGACCCGGCCGGAGAGCGCCCGGGGCACCAGCACCGAGGTGGGCATGGTCACGTCGGCGACCGTGCCACGGTCGGACCCGGGACGCAGCTCGACGCGCACGGCGTGCCGCGACGCCAGGCGGGCGACCACGACCAGGCCCATCATGCGGGAGACGGCCACGTCCACCTGGGGCGGCGTCGCGAGCTTGTCGTTGAGCTCGTGCAGCTGCTCGCGGCTGATGCCGATGCCGCGGTCCTCCACGTAGAGCGAGGCGCGGTCACCGACCCGGCGGGCCTCGACCATGACCTGCGAGTCCGGAGGAGAGAACGCGGTGGCGTTGTCGAACAGCTCGGCGACGAGGTGCACGAGGTCGTTGACCGCGTGCGCCGCGACCTCGATGTCCCGGTCGATGACGCCGAACTCGATGCGGGTGTAGTGCTCGACCTCGGACTGCGCGGCGCGCAGCACGTCGATGAGCGCCGCCGGCTCGCGCTGCACGCGGGTGGAGTCGGCGCCGGCGAGTACGAGCAGGTTCTCGTCGTTGCGCCGCATCCGGGTGGCCAGGTGGTCGAGCTGGAACAGCTCGGCCAGCCGGTCCGGGTCCTCCTCGCCGCGCTCCAGCCGGTCGAGGTGCCCGATGAGGCGGTCGACCAGGATCTGCGAACGGCGGGCCAGGTTGACGAACATGGTCGCGACGGAGGCGCGCAGCGCCGCCTGCTCGGCGGCCGTGCGGACGGCTTCGAGGTGGACGGCGTTGAACGCCTCGGTCACCTGACCGAACTCGTCCTTGCTCCGGACCGGCAGCGGCTCGGCGATCTGGTTGGCCAGCTGCACCGGGGAGAGCTGCCCGACGACCTGCGGGTCGCGCAGTCGGGCCACCGCCTGCGGCAGGCCGTACTGGGCGACCGAGAGGGCACCCTGGCGCAGCTCGCGCAGGGACCGGGCCATCGAGCGGGCGACCAGGTACGCGAAGAGGATGGCCAGCAGCAGCATGCTGAGCAGCAGGCCGGTCTCCAGGAACACCTGGCGCTGGACGTCCGACCGGATGTTGTCGGCCTCGGCGACCACGTCACCGTCGAGCTTCGTCTCGACGGCGCGGATCAGCTTGGCGTTGGCCGTCATGGCCGATTCCCACTGGTCCGGGCCGAACGGAGCGCCGCGCATGTCGCCGGTCGTGTTGCCGTCGATCCAGCCGATGTAGTTCTGCGCCTCGCGCCGGTCACCGCCGGCGACGGTCTGGTCGTGGAACTTCGCCTCGTCGGGGCTGGCCACCGCCTTGAAGCTCTGCAACGCCTGCTGCTGACCGGTGCCGCTGGCGATGTAGTCGGTGCGCAGCGCCGGGGTCAGTCGCTGACCACCCTGCACGCCGAGCGCGCGGTGCACGACGACCCGCCGGAGCGAGAGGAACTCCTTCTCCCGGGCGACCGCCGCCGCGGCCCGCATCCGGTCGCTCAGCTCGTTGTTGCCGGCGAGCTGGGTGGCCGAGTCCCGGATGGCGAGCAGGTCGTTGATCAGACCCTCGTACGCCTGGACGGCCTCGGCGAGCTTGAGCTTGCCGTTGAACACCTGGCTGCGGACGCCCGGCAGGTCCTTGAGGCTCTGGTCGATGCCGCCCAGCACGCCCTCGAGGCTGCCCGGCAGGTCCTCGACGTCACCCCGCTGCTGCCGGTAGGGGGACATGGCCTGGTCGACCCGGCTGTTCGCCCGGTTGTAGGCCTCCTGGTACTGCGCCTTCGGCTGCGTCCCGGTCGCCTGAAGCAGCAGGACGGCGGAGGTCCGCTCGTCCTGGAGCTTGTCGACCAGGTCACCCGAGTAGCTCGACAGATTGGCCAGGTCGCCGGCCCGGTTGGCATTGTTGAGCGTCTCCAGGTGGTCGACGAGACCACTGGTGCCCACAACGACCGTGGCGATGGTCGGCACGATCATGATGAGACCGAGCTTGGACCAGATCGGCATGTCCCGGAGTCGACTGGCCGGCCGGCGCAGTCGCGACAGGAAGGAGCCCGCCGTCTTTGGCCGTTTGCTCACGTCACCGCCCTCGCGATTACAGCTTGAAACGCGTTGCCCCGGGCAACGCCCAGCGACCGACCCGGCGGGTCGGACCCCCGAGATTCCATCACGCCGCTCGACAAGAAGAAAGCCCAGGTTGTCACCGGCCGAGAGTGTGATGAGATGTTGATGCGATTTGATAGCAGTCCGTCTGGCCGGAGTAACTGAAGGTAATGGATCTTCCCCACCGCGTTGTCCTGCTCGCCGGCCCCTCAGGCTCCGGAAAGTCGTACATAGCGCAGCAAACCGGCTTACCTGTGCTGTGCCTTGACGACTTCTACAAAGACGGCGATGACCCTACGTTGCCGCGACGAAACGGCCAGGTCGATTGGGAATCGCCGCAGTCCTGGGACGCCTCGACGGCCGTCGAAACGATTGCGCGACTGGCCCGCGAGGGACGTGCCGATGTGCCGGTTTATGCGATCGGCGCGGATCGACGGGTAGCCACCCGGCCATTTGATGTCGACGGATCGCCACTTTTCGTGGCCGAAGGGATTTTCGCCGCCGAGATCGTCGAGGAGTGCCGGCGTCGCGGGCTGCTCGCCGGGGCGTACGCGCTGCGCCGCCCGCGCGGAGCTACGTTCCTGCGCCGGCTGGCCCGGGACCTGTCCGAGCAGCGCAAGGCGCCCCGGGTGCTGGTCCGGCGCGGCGTGGCCCTGCTGCGGGCCGAACCCGAGGTGCTGCGCCGCCAGACGGGGTTGGGCGCCGAGGCGGCCCGGGCCCGGGAGGTGCTGCGCCGGGTGGCCGGACTGCTCGCCGGCCACCACACCCACCACCGGCAGGACCACCCGCACGGCTGACGAGATCAGGCCAGCAGCTTGGCGTACGCCGGCTTGATCACCTCGTCGATGATCCGCAGCCGCTCGTCGAACGGGATGAAGGCGCTCTTCATCGCGTTGATGGTGAACCACTGCAACTCGCGCCAGCCGTAGCCGAACGTCTCCACCAGCAGCGACATCTCCCGCGACATGGACGTGCCGCTCATCAGCCGGTTGTCGGTGTTGACGGTGGCCCGGAACCGCAGGTCCCGCAGCAGACCGATCGGGTGCTCGGCGATCGAGGCCACGGCACCGGTCTGCACGTTCGACGACGGGCACAACTCCAGGGGAATCCGCTTGTCCCGGACGTACGCGGCCAGCCGACCGAGCGTGCCGTTCGGGGCGATGTCGTCCACGATCCGTACGCCGTGACCGAGCCGGTCCGCGCCGCACCACTGGATCGCCTGCCAGATCGACGGCAGCCCGAACGCCTCACCGGCGTGGATGGTGAAGTGGAAGTTCTCCCGCTGGAGGTATTCGAAGGCGTCCAGGTGGCGGGTGGGCGGGAAGCCCGCCTCCGCGCCGGCGATGTCGAAGCCGACCACGCCGGCGTCCCGGTGCCGTACGGCCAGCTCGGCGATCTCCTGCGAGCGAGCCGCGTGCCGCATGGCGGTGAGCAGCGTGCCCACCCGGATGGTGAGGCCCGCCTCGACGGCCTGGGCGGTTCCCTCGGCGAACCCGGCCAGCACGGCCTCGACGACCTCGTCCAGGGTCAGGTCCCGCTCCAGGTGCTGCTCGGGAGCGAAGCGGACCTCGGCGTAGACGACGCCGTCGGCGGCCAGGTCCAGCGCGCACTCGCGTGCCACCCGGCGCAGCGCCGGTCCGGTCTGCATGACCGCCACGGTGTGCGCGAACGTCTCCAGGTAGCGTTCCAGCGACCCCGAGTCGGCAGCCTCGGAGAACCAGCGTCCGAGCGCCTCGGGGTCGGTGGTGGGCAGCTCGTGCCCCGCCTCGGCCGCCAACTCGACGATCGTCGCGGGACGCAGCCCGCCGTCGAGATGATCGTGCAGCAGCGCCTTCGGGACCTTGACGATGTCCTCGTACCGGATAGTTGCGACCATGCCCAGACCCTAGTCACCTGCCAGGGTCGGGCCACGCCAGCCGCTCATCCGAGCCAGCCGTAGACGCGGTCGACGGCGAGTCGCAGGACCACCCGCCCGTCGGCCACCATCGCGGCGCGGTAGTCCGCCCAGTCCGGGTGGTCGCCGCGGATCCCCCGGTAGACCTCGACCAGTTCGTCGACCTCGGCGTCGCCGGTTGCCGCTGCCGGCTCGGTGAGCGTCACGGTTCCCTCGGCGACCGCGTACGCGCCGCCGTCCGGCGTGGTCACGTGGAAGCTGGCCCGGGGGTCCCGGCGCAGGTTGCGCACCTTGGCCCGGTCGCCTGTGGTGGAGCAGCGGATCAGCCCGGGTTCGGCCAGGTAGTCGAGGTTCGACAGTTGGGGTCGGCCGTCGCGGCGCAGGGTGACGAGCACGCCGCGTCCACGGGCGCCGAAGAGGTCCCACAGTTTGGTTGACATGTCATCGACCGTAGGAGCCGATTCGATGACATGTCAACCAAGGCGTTAGGGTGAGCGGCGTGGAAGCGACCCGCTGGCTGGACGAACGCCAGGACCGCGCCTGGCGGGGCTACCGCCGGATGCGTCGCCTGCTCGACCTGGAACTGGCCCGGGAGCTGACCCAGGACGCCGGTCTGTCCGAGCCGGACTACGACGTGCTCTCCGACCTCTCCGAAACGCCGCAGGGCCGGCTGCGTCTCAGCGAGCTGGCGGACCGGATGCTCTGGTCCCGCAGTCGACTCTCGCACCACCTGACCCGGATGCAGCAGCGCGGCCTGGTGACCCGGGAGGAGTGCCCGGACGACGCCCGCGGCGCGATCGTCGTGCTCACCCCGGCCGGCCGGAACGCCATCGAGGCCGCCGCGCCCGGCCACGTGACCGCCGTCCGGCAGCACTTCCTCGACCTGCTCACCCCGGCCGAGGTCGAGGCGCTCGGCGCGTTCACCCACCGGGTCGTCGACCACCTCGCGCAGAGCCGCGCGCCCCGTCCCCGCCGGGGTCTGGAGGCCTGACGTGGACCCGCACATTCTCGACCGGCTGAGCTGCCCGGTCTGCGGCGAACCGCTGGCCGAGACGACCGCCGGCAATACCCGTGCGCTGCGCTGTCCACGCCGGCACACCTTCGACGTCGCGCGTCAGGGCTACGTGAACCTGCTCACCGGTCGGGCCCCGCACGTCGGCGACAGCGCCGAGATGGTCGCCGCACGCGCGGAGTTCCAGGCCGCCGGCCACTACGACATCATCTCGACGGCGCTCGCCGCCGCCGCGACGGAGGCCGTCGCGCGCCTGCGCGCGACTCCCGCGCCGCCGACCGCCGCCGCTCCGCCCGCCCCCACCTCGGCCGGCGCCGCTCCGCCCGCCCCCACCTCGGCCGCCGCCGCTCCGCCCGCCCCCACCTCGGCCGGCGCCGCTCCGCCCGCCCTTTGCTCTGCTTCCACCGACGCAACACTTTCCGCACCGTACTGTCGCGTGGAGGGAAGCAGAGCAAAGGACGAAACCACCGGGGTACGGTCCGAACAGCCGGCCGCGGGCTCTGACGCGTACCCCCTGGTGGTGGATGCCGGCGCGGGCACGGGCCGGTACCTCGGCGCGGTGCTGGCGGCGCTGCCGGACGCCGTGGGTCTGGCCCTGGACGTCTCCAAGCCGGCGCTGCGACGCGCGGCGCGGGCGCACCCCCGGGCGGCCGCGGCCCTCGCCGACACCTGGCAGCGGTTGCCCCTGGCCGACGGCGTGGCGGCCGTGCTGCTGAACGTGTTCGCCCCGCGCAACGGTCCGGAGTTCCACCGGGTGCTCGACCGCGCCGGGACGCTGCTGGTGGTGACGCCCGCCGACGAGCACCTCACCGAGTTGGTGGACGCCCTGCGCCTGCTCCGGGTGGACCCGGACAAGGCCGACCGGGTGACCGCCACCCTGGGCGGGCACTTCACGCCGGTCAGCTCGACGGTGCACCGTGCGGAGCTGACCCTGACCCGGCCGGAGATCGCCACGCTGGTCGGGATGGGTCCGAGCGCCTGGCACACCGACCCGGGCGCGCTCGCCGAACGGCTGGCCGCGCTGCCCGAGCCCGTCCGGGTGTCCGTGGCGGTCCGGCTGGACGCCTACCGGCCCCGCTGACCTCAGGTCGAGAGGTCGACCTCTTCCCAGCCGGGCGGCTCGTCGTGGTACGGCCCGCGCAGGATCACCGCCCACTCCAGCGCCCAGCGCCGCTGCCCGATCGCGTTGGCGTCGACCAGGCCCGGCAGGGGGCGACCGTTGCGCTCGGACTCCAGGTACGCCCAGTCCAGGCAGTAGTGCAGGTCGAGCAGGGCCGCCGCGTCGGCCGGATGCTGCGGCGCGGCGAGGATGCGGGACTGCCAGCGCCCGAAGGTCTCCCCCTCGGCGATGTGCGGCAGCCGCTCGACCAGCCGTTCGTCCACCGCGAGGGTGGGGTCGAGCTGCTTGCTCAACCCCAGCACCCAGGCCAGCGCGAAGAGCGCGTCGTGGTGCAGCACGAACGAGCGGTGGTCACCCTTGCCGCCCATCACGAACTGCCACTCGGGCGGGGTGACCATCTCGACCAGGTGCGAGCCGAGCAGCCAGCTCATCGCCGCCTGCGGGGGCATCCCGAAGCAGCGGGCCAGGATGAGGTGCAGCACGGCGATCCGGGCCTCGATCTCGGCCCGGGGACGCAGCTCGATCGCGTCACCCGGCTCCCACACGAGCGGAAACTGGGCTGGCGGCAGCGGCAGACCGAGCCGGGACAGCTCGTCCAGGCTCGCATCGCGCACCTCGCGCGGGTCGGGGGCAGGTACGGTCACGGGGCAACTTCCTGTCTGCACGCGACGCCTTTGGCCTGCGACAATAGCGCTCCCAGGTGACTGGCACCACGCCGGCCCGACCCCGGCTCGGTCAGCCGATCCGCTCGATGACCAGCGGTGCCGCGCTCGGCGCGGTCGGCGCAATGTGCACCGCGCGACTTGCCTCCGCCAGAGCCGCCGGAATTCGGGTCGAATCCTCCGCACGCAGCTCGTACAGAGGGTCGCCGGCCCGCACCGCGTCGCCCGGCCGCCGGTGCAACACCACACCGGCCGGCACGCTGACCGGGTCCTCCTTGCGGGCCCGGCCCGCGCCGAGCCGCCAGGCCGCAACCCCCATGGCGTACGCGTCGACGGCCGCGACGTATCCGTCCCGGTCGGCCCGGACCACCTCGACCTCGCGGGCGGCCGGCATGGGCGCGTCCGGGTCGCCGCCCTGCGCCCGGATCATCGCCCGCCAGGAGTCCATCGCCCGCCCGTCGTGCAGGGCGGCCTCCGGGTCGGCGTCCGGCAGGCCGGCGGCGTCGAGCATCTCCCGGGCCAGCGCGAGGGTCAGCTCCACCACGTCGGCGGGGCCGCCACCGGCCAGCACCTCGACCGACTCGGTCACCTCGACGGCGTTGCCGATGGCCAGGCCGAGCGGGGTCGACATGTCGGTGAGCAGGGCGACCGTCCGGACGCCGTGCGCGCCACCCAGCTCCACCATGGTGCGGGCCAGCTCACGCGCCTGGTCGACGGACTTCATGAAGGCGCCCGAGCCGACCTTGACGTCGAGAACCAGCGCGCCGGTACCCTCGGCGATCTTCTTGCTCATGATCGAGCTGGCGATCAACGGGATCGCCTCGACGGTGCCGGTCACGTCGCGCAAGGCATAGAGCTTGCGGTCGGCGGGAGCCAGCCCCGCGCCCGCCGCGCAGATCACCGCACCGACCTCGCCGAGCTGGCTGATGAACTCGTCGTTGGTCAGCGCGGCCCGCCAGCCCGGAATGGACTCCAGCTTGTCCAGCGTGCCGCCGGTGTGCCCGAGACCGCGACCGCTGAGCTGCGGAACGGCCGCGCCGCAGGCGGCCACCAACGGGGTGAGCGGCAGGGTGATCTTGTCACCGACGCCGCCGGTCGAGTGCTTGTCGACGGTGGGACGCCGGACGGCCGAGAGGTCGAGCCGCTCACCGCTGGCGATCATCGCGGCGGTCCACCGGGCGATCTCCGGGCCGGTCATGCCGTTGAGCAAAATGGCCATGGCCAGCGCCGACATCTGCTCGTCGGCGACGACCCCCCGGGTGTACGCGTCCATCACCCAGTCGATCTGCGCGTCCGACAGCACACCCCCGTCCCGCTTGACCCGAATAACATCAACAGCAGCAAAACCACTACTCATCAGAAAGATCTTCCTAGTTCTCTGGGGAAACCGACCCACGGCCGGCGACCAGGTCGGGATTGGGCCGACCGTGCCCGGCGGAGGGATCAAGCCTGACCGCCCGGAGCCGGGCACGGTCGGCCCAATCCCCCAACCTCAAGCAGCGGACCACCGAACCGGGATCTCCAGAGGCGGCTCCCCCTCACCCGCCCAGAAGATCGTGCCGGTCTCGTCCACCACGACGACCCGGGGCGTCCGGGCCATCCCCCAGGTGATCGCCTCGGCGGGATCATCCCAGCTCGGCGCCTCCTCCAGCACACCGGTCTCGGCGCCCGCGTCGTCCCCGGCCGACCGCTCCCAGTACGCCGTCCAGACCTGCTGCCCGGCGGACATGTCCGGGTGCACGAAGACGGTGCCGCGACCGCGCCAGGCGGCCAGCCGCTCCGGGACGACCGGCACCGGCGTCTCACCGGTGACCGCCTCCAGGTCCTCCACGCCGAAGGCGTGCGGCAGCAGCTCGGCCATCCGCAGCGGGCGGGTCTTCGTCTCGATGAGGCACTCCGGACCGCCGTTCTCCCAGAGCAGTTGCCGGCACCGGCCGCACGGCATCAGCGGCTCGCCGGTGGCGTCGACGCAGGAGAGCGCGACGAGCCGGCCGCCACCGGTGGCGTGCAGGCTGGACACCACTCCGCACTCGGCGCAGAGCGTCACGCCGTACGCGGCGTTCTCCACGTTGCATCCGACCACCACACGACCGTCGTCGACCAGCGCGGCCGCGCCGACGGGAAAGGTCGAGTACGGGGCGTACGCGTGCCGCATCGCCTCAACGGCGGCAGCGCGCAACCGCGCCCAGTCAATGTCGCTCATAGCACCATTCTCCGGAAAAACCCCCAACCCTCGCAGCGGTGATCAAGGGGTTTGCGTCAGGATCGGTGATGTTCCTGACGCAAACCTCTTGATCAACAGAACGAGGGTGGGTGTCAGCCCTTGATGTACGGCTTGCCGTCGGCGGCGGGCGCCCGGACCCGGCCGACCAGGCCGGCGACCGCCAGGATCGTCGCCAGGTACGGCAGCATGGCCAGGAACTGGCTGGGGATCGAGCTGTTGATCGCGCTCAGGTAGGTGGCGAGCTGGTCGGCGAAGCCGAAGAAGAGCGCGGCGAGCAGCGCCCCGGTCGGGTTCCACCGACCGAAGATGAGCGCGGCCAGCGCGATGAAGCCCTTGCCGCCGATCATGTTCTTGGTGAACGAGTAGAGCGCCAGCGTGTACGACGCGCCACCGATGCCGGCGACCACACCGGCCAGCAGCACGTTGCGGTAACGCAGCCGGAGCACCTTGACGCCCAGCGTGTCGGCGGCGATCGGGTGCTCGCCCACCGACCGGGTCCGCAGCCCCCACCGGGTGCGGAACAGCCCGATGTGGATCACCAGCACCAGCAGCAGGCCAAGGTAGAGGAAGATGTTGCCGCGGAACAGCGCCGGACCAAGCACCGGGATGTCCTTGAGCAGCGGGATCTCCCAGTTGCTGAAGCGCGGCGCGCTGTTGTACTTCTCCGCGTCGGTCTGCATCAGCCGCTCGTAGAGGAAGCCGGTGACGCCGACCGCGAGCAGGTTCAGCACGATGCCCATGACGACCTGGTCCACCAGGTAGCGGATGGCGAAGACGGCCAGCAGCAGCGAGATGAACGCGCCACCGATGGCGGCGGCGACCAGGCCCACCCAGACGTTGCCGGAGAGGCTGCCGAACAGGGCGCCGCTGAACGCGCCCATCAGCAACTGCCCCTCGATTGCCACGTTGACCACGCCGGACCGCTCGCAGAGCACACCGGCGAGCGCGCCGAAGATCAGCGGCAGGGCCAGGATGAACGTGCCCCGGATGATGTTGACCAGCGGCATGAAGTTCTGCCCGGTCGGCGCGGCGGAGACCTGCCAGCAGAGGAAGGAGAGCACGAAGGCGACCAGCCCGACGCCGAGCACCGGCAGGAACCAGCGCTTCGGCACCCCGGCGAGCAGGGCCGCGCCGGCGGCGATCGTGATGATCCCGAACAGGATCGCGCCGATCGTGCCGTTGATCTCCAAGGCGGCGCCGGCCGCGTCGTCGCTGAGCGTGAACCGGGCCTGCTGGTCGGTGGCGAGAGCCCCGAACAGCACCGCCGCCAGCAGGCCGAGCGCCGTCAGCGTGAGGCCGACCTTGCGGGTCCGGGTCCAGAAACCCTCGTCGACGCCGACCGCGACGTCGGGGACAGCCATGGTGGACATGCGTTACCAGCCCTTCGCCAGGCTCGTCTGCAACCGGGCGGCCCGTGCGGCCCGGAGCTGGAAGATCGCCTTCACCAGGGCGGGTGCGGCGATGAAGATGACGATCAGCGCCTGGAGCACGGTCACCAGCTCCAGCGAGATGCCGGAGTACGACTGCATCCGGTTACCACCGGCCTGAAGCGCACCGAACAGCAGCGCGGCGAGCAGCACTCCCCACGGCTTCACCCGGCCCAGCAGCGCCACCAGGATGCCGTCGAAGCCGATCTGCGCCACCACCAGCGGCGTCAACGCGCTGGCGGTGGAGCCGAGCACCATGTTCGAGCCGCCGAGACCGGCCAGGATCCCGGAGGAAACCATGATCAGGATGTACGTCCGGGTCACGCTGATGCCGGCCGTCCGCGCGGCGTCCGGGTTGGCGCCGACCGCCCGCAACTCGAAGCCGAGGGTGGACCGGTTGAGCAGCCAGGCGACCGCCCAGGTGGCCAGCACGGCGAGCAGGATGCCGGCGTGCACCCGCAGGTTGTCACCGAGCAGACGGGGTAGCTGCGCGGAGGTGTCCACCGCCTTGCTGATCGCGTCGGTCCGGGTCGGGTCCTGTACGCCGTTCTGCACGATGAGCCAGGTCAGGAAGTACGTGGCGACGTAGTTGAGCATGATCGTGTTGATCACCTCGTGGGCGCCCGCGCGAGCCTTGAGGATGCCCGGGATGAAGCCCCAGATCGCCCCGCCCAACGCGCCGGCGAGCACCGCCACCAGCAGGTGCAGGCCGGGCGGCAGCGGCAGCAGGAAGCCGGCCAGTGCGGCCAGGATGACGCCGACGGTCGCCTGACCCTGCGCGCCGATGTTGAACAGGCCGCCACGGAAGGCCAGCGCCACCGCCAGGCCGGTGAAGACCAGCGGAGCGGCGTACGTCAGCGTCTCGGAGATCGGCGCGAGCACGGCCTGCCAGCCGTTGCTGCCGTTCACCCAGCCGGAGAACGCCTCGGGGTCGAAGATCGAGCCCTTGAACAGGTTCGCGTACGCCTCGCTCACCAGCGTCCAGCTCGAACTGAACGCGTCCGAGGGGCGGGCGGTGATGTAGGTGTAGGTGTGCAGCACGTCCGGGTCGGAGACGACCATCAGCACCGCGCCGACGACGATCGCCAGCACCAGCGACAACAGGGTCACCGTGAAGGTGTTGGCCGCCCAGAGGTTGTCCAGGAAGAGCCGGCCCAGGGACGGCTTCGGCTCCGGCGTCTTCTCCGTCGTGGTCGTGCCGGCCCGCTCGGTGTTGCCGAGGGCGTTCTGGGCCGCCTGCGCCTCGCTCGCCGGCTCCTTGTCCGGAGAGCCCGACTGCGGATTGGGGTTGGTCATGCCTCGTCCTCGCTCGCGGGGCCGTCGGCGCGCGCCGGACCCCCGTCGGCCGCGCCACCAGAGGTAGCCGTGCCGGGCTGGGCTGCGGTGCCGGCGGTGGTCGCGTCGGGCTCGGCCGGCGCGCCCGCGCCCGCCGCGTCCGGGTGGATGCCGGCCATCAACAGGCCGATCTCCTCACGCGGGGTGTCCGGGCCGACGATGCCGATGATCCGTCCGCGGTACATCACCGCGATCCGATCGGCCAGCCCGACCACCTCGTCCAGCTCGCTGGACACCACCATCACGGCGGTGCCGATGTCCCGCTCGTGGATGATCTGGCTGTGGATGAACTCGATCGACCCGACGTCCACGCCACGGGTGGGTTGGGCGGCGATGAAGAGCTTCAGCGGCCGGGACAGCTCCCGCGCCACGATCACCTTCTGCTGGTTGCCACCGGAGAGGGTGCCCACCGCCGCGTCCGCCGATGAGGTGCGGACGTCGAACTGCTCGATCCGCTCCTTCGCTGAGCTGGCGATGGCGTCCGGCTTCAGGGCGAGCCCGCTACCGAAGGGTGGCCGGTCGTAGATGTCCAGCACCAGGTTCTCGGCGACGCTGAACTCCTTGACCAGGCCGTCCACGCTGCGGTCCTCGGGCACGTAGCCGACGCCGGCCCGGAGCACCCGCTTGGGCGTCCAGCCGTCGATCCGGTCACCGCCCAGGCTGACCGTGCCGGCCAGCACCGGGCGCAGACCCATGATCGCCTCGATCAGCTCCGTCTGGCCGTTGCCCTGCACGCCCGCCACGCCGAGCACCTCACCCGCGCGTACGGTCAGGTCCACGCCGTCGACCGCCCGGATCTGCCGGTCGTCGTCGACGACCAGCCCGGCCACCTCCAGCACCGGCTCGCCCGGCGTGGCCGGCGACTTGTCGACCGTGAGGCGCACGCTGCGGCCCACCATCAGCGCGGCCAGCTCGTCGCGGCTGGTCTCCGGCGAGGCCGTGCCGACCGTCTTCCCGCGTCGGATCACCGTGATCCGGTCGGCGATCGCCTTGACCTCGCCCAGCTTGTGGGTGATGAAGACGATCGACTTACCGGCCGCCTTGAGCGACCGCATGACCGTCAACAGCTCGTCGGTCTCCTGCGGGGTGAGCACCGCGGTCGGCTCGTCCAGGATGAGCAGGTCGACGTCGCGGGTGAGGGCCTTGACGATCTCCACACGCTGCTGGATGCCGACCGGCAGGTCCTCGATCACCGCGTCGGGGTCGACCCGCAGGTTGTAGCGCTCGGACACCTCCGTGACCTCGCGCCGGGCCCGCCGCCGGTCCAGGAAGCCGGCGATGCCGCCCCGGACCTGCTCGGCGCCGAGCATGATGTTCTCGGCGACGGTGAACACCGGCACCAGCATGAAGTGCTGGTGCACCATGCCGATCCCGGCCGCGATGGCGTCGGACGGGCCCTTCAGCCGCAGCGGCGTGCCGTCGACCAGAATCTCGCCCTCGTCGGGCTGATAGAGCCCGTAGAGCACGTTCATCAGGGTCGACTTGCCCGCGCCGTTCTCGCCGAGCAGGGCGTGGATCTCTCCAGGCTCCACCGTCAGATCGATGTGGTCGTTGGCGACCAGATCACCGAACCGCTTGGTGATGCCGCGCAGTTCGAGTCTCAGCGCAACCTCCTGGAGTGCGAGCGATGGTGCAGCCTAGCTGCCGTCGAGCGGACCGGAGCGGCCTGGCCGACGCGGTGCGCGATCGGCCGCCCCGACCCCCACGGTCACCCGCGGGGCCGAAGCGGCCGATCGGTCGTACCTGTGCCCCGCAGACCCCCCGATGATCTCACCGGAGAGGTCCGCCGGACGTCACTTGGTCGGCTGAGCCTTCGAGGTGACGGTGATGGTGCCGGCGGCGATGTCCGCCTTGATCTTGTCGACCTCGGACTTCAGCTCGGCCGGAACCTTGCCGTCGAAGTCGTGGTACGGGGCGATCGAGACACCGGTGTTGGCCAGGGTGCCGACGAAGCCGGGGTTGGCCTGCAGCTTCTCGCCACCGGCGGCCTTGACCACGGCCTCCTTGACGGCCTCCGGGATGTTCTTCACCACGGTGGTGATGATCGCGGCGCAGTCCGGGGTGCTCTCGCAGCCGTCGACGTCCACCCAGATGGTGTTGTACTTACCGCCCGAGGCCTTGGCCGCCGCGGTGGTGCCGAGGCCGGAGCCGCCGGCGACCGGCATGATGATGTCCGCGCCCTGGGCGACCAGCGCGTCGGAGACCTTCTTGCCCTCGTCCTGCTTGGCGAAGTCGTTGGTGAAGGAGCCCTTCTGGGTCTCCTTGTTCCAGCCCAGCGCCTGGACGTTCTTCTTCTTGGTGGTGTTGTAGTACGCCACGCCGTCGACGAAGCCGTCCATGAAGATCGTCACCGGCGGGATCGGCAGACCACCGTAGGTGCCCACCTTGCCGGACTTGCTCATCCCGGCGGCGAGGTAACCGGCCTGGAACGCGGCCTGGGCGGTGTCGAACTGCATCGGGTAGATGTTGGCGTCACCCGGCTTGGCGTCGACGATGCCGAACTGCTGGTTCGGGTTCGCCTTGGCGATCTTGGAGGTGGCGTTGGCCATCAGGCCACCGACCGCCAGGATGAAGTCGCACTTCTGGTTGACGTACTGCGTCAGGTTGGGCTCGTAGTCGGCCTCGGCCTTCGACGCGACGTACTTGATGTCGATGTTGTCGTTGGCGGCCTTGGCCTCCTGGAGGCCCTTCCAGGCCGAGGTGTTGAACGACTTGTCGTCGATGCCGCCGACGTCGGTCACCATGCAGGCGCTGAACTTCTTGGCGCCACTGCCGGCGTTGTTGTCATCATCCGGGGCCTCGCCACACGCGGCGGCGCTGAGCACGAGCCCACCTGCCGCGAGGATCGAGGCGATCCGCATCCCACGCACCGAGCGCAAGACGTCTCCTTCCCATTGCACACCGCGCCTAGTGCGGTGGCAGCCCATCAGCCGACCTGCGGGTGTGCCGCCGGCTGTCCCACGTTACGGACGGGAGCGTACGCCCGCGCCCACCCACCGGCCGACAATCGTGCACGACTGTTGAGTGCCTGTTACCCGGGTGTAACCCTTGCGTGGGGCACGTCACTCTTCGTGCTGCTAACCGAGCCCCCAGGTGTCGCCGAAGTCCGGTTTCCGGGGTGCGGTTCCCCCCTCGGACGCTACCGCCAAAAGACCGCCACCGCCGCGTTCACCAGGGTCAGGCCGACGATCGCGAGGAAGTGGCCACGGTTGACCACGTCCCGCTTACGGGAGAAGAAGACCATGACGAAGATCAGCAGCGCGATCACCAACTTCGTCACAAGTTTCGCCGGGTTCGGCTCGTCGTCACCGCCACCGCGCAGGGGCGCGGAGAGCCCGAGACCGGTCAGCAACTGGATCACGGCGCCCCAGAGCATGGCGGGGTTGATCCGCAGCTTCCCGCTGACGTACTGGGCGATCGAGCCGCCGAGCAGCAGGGCGAAGCCGATCAGATGGACATAGAGGAGGATGAGTCGCAGTGCTTCCACGCCGCCCATCCTCCCCTATCAACGACAGTTTGTAGTAGTGGGGTCGGTCGATCGGCGCGTCGAAGGGCTCACCCCTTCACCGCGCCGGAGGTGAGGCCGGAGACGATGAAGCGCTGGAGGAACTGGAACACCAGCACGGTCGGGATCGCCGTGAGCAGGGTGCCGGCCGCGAAGATCCCGAAGTTGGTGTTCCGCTCGGCGCCCTGCAACATGCCCCGCATGCCGACCGCGAGGGTCTTGGCGTCCGTGTCGGTGAGGAAGACGCTCGCCATCAGGAACTCGTTGATGGTGTTGATGAAGGCGAGCAGCCCGGTCACCGCGAGGATCGGCGCCACCAACGGCAGCATGATCCGGAAGAAGACCTGCGCGTGCGACGCGCCGTCCACGGTGGCGGACTCGTCCAGCTCCCGGGGCAGGGTGTCGAAGAAGCCCTTCATCAGCCAGGTGTTCACCCCCAGCGCACCACCCAGGTAGAGCAGCAGCAGGCCCCACGGGGTGTTGAAGCCGACGGCCGGCCACAGGTCGGTGATCGTGCCGAAGATCAGGAAGATCGCCACGATCGCCAGGAACTGCGGAAACATCTGGATCAACAGCAACGACAGCAGCCCCACCCGTCGACCCTGGAACCGCATCCGGGAGAAGGCGTACGCCGCGAGCGCCGAGAGGAACACCGAGGCGAACGAGGCGCCGCCGGCGATGAGCAGCGAGTTCAGGAACCAGTGGGCGAACTCGGTACGCGCGAACAGGTCCCCGAAGTTCTCGAACGACACCCCGGCGGTCGGCACCAACTCGGTGGACGAGAGGGTGCCGAGCGGATTGAGCGCCGCCGAGACGACGAACACGAGCGGGAAGAGGCTGAACAGCACGCCGAGCAGTCCGACCAGGTGCCGCCAACCGACCTGGGCGAACCAACGGTTCCGCCGTCTCGGGTTGATGGGCGTGGTCACGCGTACACCTCCTCCTGTTGACGGGTCCGCCGGAAGCTGATCGCCGACACCACGGCGACGATGGCGAAGATGAACAGCGAGATCGCCGCGGCGAAGCCGAACTGTGCCGCCTGCCCACCGAACGCCAGCCGATACGTGTAGGTGATCAGCAGGTCGGTGGCGCCATTGCTGGGGTTGTCCGCCGGGAACGGCGCACCCTCGGTGGTCAGGTAGATCGCGTTGAAGTTGTTGAAGTTGAACGCGAACGACGAGATCAGCAGCGGCGAGAGCGCGACCAGCAGCAGCGGCAGGGTGACCGCGCGGAAGGACTGCCAGGGTGAGGCCCCGTCGACCGAGGTGGCCTCGGTCAACTCCCGCGGGATGGCCTGGAGCGCGCCGGTGGCCACCAGGAACATGTACGGGTAGCCGAGCCAGAGCTGCACCAGGATCACCGCGGCGCGGGCCGTCCAGTCCTGACCGAACCAGTCGACGCCGAGCCCGAACAGGTTGTTGATCAGCCCGAAGTCGGTGTTGAACATGTCCCGCCAGACCAGCAGCATCGCGAACGACGGCATGGCGTACGGCAGGATCAGCAGCATCCGGTAGAGGTTGGTGCCCCGCATCCGGGGCGAGTGCAGCGCGAGCGCGATCAGCAGACCGAGGACGAACGTGCCGCCGGTGGAGCCGATCGCGAAGGCGAAGTTCCAGACCAGCGTGCCGAGGAACGGCCCGGAGATCCGCTCGTCGGTGAGTACCCGGGTGAAGTTGGACAGCCCGACGTTCACCTTCCACCCCTGGGCCAGGCGCTCGCCGTCGGCGGCGACGAACACGCCGGCCTCGCCGTCCGCGGTCCAGGTCCGGCCGCTCTCACTGTCCCGGACGCAGTCGCAGCCCGCGTCGTACGCCCGCACGGCCCTGCCCTCGTACGCCCGAGACAGGCCGGACGAGCGCAGCGCGCCGCCGGCGGTCGGCACCACCAGGTCGGTGATGTCCCTGCTGCGGGCGCTGGCCTGGCCGACGTTCAGCACGGTGTAGCCGTCGGCCGCGGTGACCTTGCCACCGGGGGCGACGGTGACCGCGCCGGGGTCGAGCGGACGCAGACCGCCGCTGTCGCCGACGGAGACGGTGCCGGTCGCCGGGTCGGTGACCAGGAAGACCAGGGCGCCGGCGGCGGGGTCGCCCTTCGTGGCGACGGACATCGGGTACTGGGCGGCGCCCGCGACCTGCCGCACCGAACTGCTCTGGATCGCGACGATCGCGTCCTCCTTGCTGCCCCGGTGGCCGTCGCCGAAGTTGGTGAAGGCCGTGCTCGCGGTGTAGAGGACCGGCACGATCTGGAAGGCGATCAGGAGGAGCGTGCCCGGGACGAGGTACTTCGCCGGGACGTGCCGGCGGCCCGCGTACAGGTAGAACAGCGCGGCGGTGGTCAGCGCCAGCACCGCCAGCCCGATCCACTGTTCGGCCTGCACGAGCGGGAACGCCGCCCAGATCGCGATCCCGGCCACCAGGCCGAGCAGGATCACCTTCGCGGCGAGGCCGGCTGCGGTGATCGGCGCGTGGTTCCGCGCGGTACGGGACGTGCGCGGGGACCCGGTGCCCACGGGTCCCCGGCCCGGAGCCTGCTGGGCAGTCCCCGGGCCGGACGACGGCGTACTCATTACTTGATCGAACCGGCGATCGTCCGGCCGGCCGCGGTGACCGTGCTGGTGGGGTCGGCGCCGCCGATGACGGCGGCCTCCGCCTTGCCGAACGGGTCCCAGATCGCGGCCATGGCCGGGATGGCCGGGAGCACCTGACCGTTCCTGCCGGCCTCGATGAACTTGGCGAGGTCCGGGTCGCTGCCCTTGACCTGGTCCAGCGCGGCGGTCAGCGCCGGCGGACGCGGGTCGGCCTGGTAGAGCGCCACCGCCAGCTCCGGCTTGGCGACGTGGTTGACGACGAACTCCTGGGCGAGCGCCTTGTTCTTGCCCTTGGCGGCCACGTAGAAGGACTGGACGCCGATGAACGGAGCGGCCGCCTTGCCGCCGGCGAAGCCGGGTACGGCGGAGATGTCGTACGCGATGCCGGCCTTCTTCACGTCGGCGGTGGCCCACGGCCCGGAGATCAGGAAGGCGCACTTCTTGCCGGTGAAGGTGGCGGTCGCGTTGGTATCGGCGATGGAGCGCTTCAACACGCCCTCGCCCTTCTCGCCGAGCGCGGCGATCTTCTTGAACGCGGCGATCGACTCCGGCTTGCCGACGCCGAGGTCCTTCGGGTCGTAGTCCCCGTTCGCGGTGGTGCCGAAGAGGTAACCGCCGGCCGAGGCGTACAGCGGGTAGATGTGGTACGCGTCGCCCTTCTGTCCGACCTGGAGGCAGAGCGTCTCGGTGACCTTCTTCTGCGCCTTGAGCTGCTTGCCGGTGGCGACCAGGTCCTCGATCGTCTTCGGGGCCTCGGGGGCCAGGTCGGTGTTGCGGATCAGCGCCAGGTTCTCCTGGGCGTAGGGCACGCCGTAGAGCTGGCCGTTGAACGTGACGGCCTTGACGGCGCTCTCGCTGAAGGCGGCCTTCTGTTCGGCGGGCAGCTGCACCGGATCGATGGCGCCGTTCTGGACCAGGTTGCCGATCCAGTCGTGCGCGCCGATCACCACGTCCGGACCGCCGCCCTGGCTCGACACGGTGACGAAGTTGTTCTGGAGGTCCTCGTTCGGGACGGCCTGCACCTCGACGGTGACGCCGTTCTCCTGGCCGAACTTCTCGGCGAACGGCTTGAGCGCCGCGGTCCGCTTGTCGTCGGCCCAGATCACCAGTTTGCCGCCGGCTGCCGTGGGGGTTTCCTTCGTGGCCGGCTCGTCGCTCTCGCCACCGCAGCCGGAGGCGGCGAGCGCCAGGCCGAGAACGGCAACCACACCCGCGGTACGGATGCGCATCGGTACTCCTGTCGTCATGGCGGTCGGCCGGGGGAAGGACGGAACCGCCAGTGGAAAGCTGGAATTTCTTGCTGATCGGCGCAGCGATATTGCGCTGTCGCCCTCGTATGTTGCGGGGACGTTAGCAAGACGTTGCAGACAATGGAAGGGCTTGCAGAGAGCCCCGCAAGAACTTGCCGGTGGGCTAAAGTGCCGCCATGCGCGCTCGACTGTCCGACATCGCCCAACAGGCCGAAGTCAGCGAGGCCACGGTGTCGCGGGTGCTCAACGACCGCCCCGGCGTGGCACCGGAGACCCGACAGGCCGTTCTCACCGCCCTCGACGTACTCGGCTACGAGCGACCGGCGCGACTGCGCAAGCGCAGCGCCGGCCTGGTCGGTCTGGTGGTGCCGGAGCTGGACAACCCGATCTTCCCGGCGTTCGCGCAGGTCATCGAGTCGACACTGGCGCAGAGTGGGTTCACCCCGGTGCTCTGCACCCAGACCGCCGGCGGCGTGACCGAGGACGAATACGTGGAGATGCTGCTGGACCGGCAGGTCTCCGGAATCGTCTTCGTCTCCGGCCGGCACGCCGACACCGCCGCCAACCACGACCGCTACCGGGCATTGATCGCCCGACCGCTGCCGGTCGTGATGATCAATGGATACGTCCCCGACGTCGCGGCGCCCTTCGTCTCCTGCGACGACCGGGAGGCCGCCGACCTGGCGGTGGCCCACCTCGTCGCCCTCGGGCACCGGCGGATCGGCCTGATCACCGGCCCGGACCGGTTCGTGCCGGTGCGGCGCAGGGTGGCCGGCTGGCGGGCGGCGATGACCCGGCTGGCCGGCATCGCCGAGGCCGATCTCGCCCCCCTGGCCGAGCTGACGCTGTTCGGTGTGGAGGGTGGCGAGGCGGCGGCCGGCCGGCTGCTCGACCGTGGCGTCACCGGACTGGTCTGCGGCTCCGACCTCATGGCGCTCGGCGCGGTGCGGGCGGCCCGGCAACGCGGCCTGTCCGTTCCGGGCGACCTCTCGGTGGTTGGCTACGACGACTCGCCGCTGATGGCCTTCACCGACCCGCCGCTGACCACCGTGCGGCAACCGGTGACCGCGATGGCGGTGGCCGCGGTCCGGGCCCTGGTGGACGAGATCAACGGGCACGGCGCCCCGCACTCCGAGTACCTGTTCCGACCCGAACTGGTCGTCCGCGGCTCCACCGCAGTGGCCCCGGCCGCCGTGCGGTTTCCTTACGCAAGATCTGCTTGACTCTTGCAAAGGCGGGCGGCATATTGCTCACACAGCCGCGCCCGAGCCTGAGACAGACGGGGAAACATCACCAATGACCGTCAGCACCACCACCCTGCCCCGCGCCGACGACGACTGGTGGCGCTCCGCGGTCGTCTACCAGGTCTACGTGCGCAGCTTCGCCGACAGCAACGGTGACGGCGTCGGCGACCTGGAGGGCATCCGCGAGCGTCTGCCGTACCTGCGCGACCTCGGGGTGGACGCGCTCTGGCTGACCCCCTTCTACACCTCCCCGATGGTCGACGGCGGGTACGACGTCGCCGACTACCGGGACGTCGATGAGATGTTCGGCACGCTCGCCGACTTCGACGCGATGACCACCGACGCACACGCCCTCGGCCTGCGGATCATCGTCGACCTGGTGCCCAACCACACGTCCAGCGCGCACCGCTGGTTCGTCGACGCACTCGCCGCCGGTCCGGGGTCGCCCGAGCGGGCCCGCTACCTCTTCGCCGACGGCAAGGGCGCGCACGGCGAACTGCCCCCCAACGACTGGGAGAGCATCTTCGGCGGCCCCGCCTGGACCCGGGTCGCCGACGGCCAGTGGTACCTGCACCTGTTCGACCCGGCCCAGCCGGACCTGAACTGGCGGCACCCGGAGGTTCGCGCCGAGTTCGAGGACGTGCTGCGGTTCTGGCTGGACCGGGGCGTGGACGGCTTCCGCGTCGACGTGGCCCACGGCATGATCAAGGCCGAAGGGCTGCCGGACGTTGGCTTCAGCACGGCGACGACCGGGCAGCGCCAGGTCGACCTGCTCGGCAGGGCGCGGCTGCCGTACTTCGACCAGGACGAGGTGCACGAGATCTACCGTGCGTGGCGGCCCATCCTGGACAGCTACCCGGGCGGTCGGATGGCGGTGGCCGAGGCGTGGGCCGAGACGCCACAGCGACTGGCCCGCTACATCGGCCCGGACGAGCTGCACCAGGCGTTCAGCTTCGACTTCCTCGACGCCACCTGGTCGGCCGACTCGTTCCGCAAGGTGATCGACACCGCGCTCGCCGAAGCGACGGTGGTCGGCGGGCCCACCACCTGGGTGCTGTCCAACCACGACAAGCAGCGACACGTCACCCGCTACGGTGACGGCCCCGACGGACTGCGCCGGGCGCGCGCCGCCAGTCTGTTGATGCTCGCGCTCCCCGGCTCCGCCTACCTCTACCAGGGTGAGGAGTTGGGCCTGCCCGAGGTTCTCGACCTCCCCGACGAGCTACGGCAGGATCCGGCGTTCCTGCGTACCGGGGAGAGCCGCGACGGCTGCCGGGTGCCGATTCCGTGGAGCGGAGAGCTGGCGCCGTACGGCTTCGGCCCGGCCGGCAGCGAGCTGAGCTGGCTGCCCGCCCCGGCGACCTGGCGCGCCCTGTCGGTCGACACGCAGGCCGGCACCCCGGGCTCGACGCTGGAGCTGTACCGGGCGGCCCTGCGCATCCGCCGCGAGCATCCGGCGCTGGCCGCGGACGCCGGCGAGGTCACCTGGTCACAGACCGAGCCGGGCGTGTTGGCGTTCTCCCGCAGCGCGGGTGACACCGTGCTGACCTGCGTCGTCAACCTCAGCGCGGCGCCCGTGGCGGTCGACGGGTACGGCCCGCCCGTCGTGGCGAGCGCGCCGCTCACCGACCAACTGCTGCCCGTCGACGCGGCCGCCTGGTTCGAACGGCGCTGAGCGGGTAAGCCAATCTCGACCCGGTCGTCCGTCGTGCCCCGCGCCAACGGGCGACTGGGCTTGCCGGCCCCTTGTGGTGGGGGGTGAGGTGCACCGGCGCCACGCGGAACGGATTCCGCGCGGCGCCGGTGTTCGTGTGACGCCCGTGGTGCGCTCCGGCCCCGGGCCCCCGACCGACGGTCGGGTCACTTCGCGGTGAGCAGCGCCGCGATCCGGGTGAAGCCGGCACGCACCTCGGCCTCGTCCGGCGGCTCGGCGGGCTCGCCGTGACCCGCCTCGTCGGCTGCCGCGTCCAACTCCTCGTCGATCACGTCCTCGAAGTCCCCGTACAGGTCGGCCCCCTCGACCTGCCGGGCCTCGTCCTCGGCGGCCACCTGGGCGGCGGCGATCTCGCTGCGGATCTCGTCGGCCGACAGCGCCGGCAGCAGCGGTTCCACCACTGCCATCAACTGTTCCTCGGCCACCACCGCCTCGGCCAACGCCAACGCGTGCGGCCGCTCGTACGGCCCGCAGACCACCGGCTCCCACTCGTCCAGGTCACCGAGCGGCCCGAAGGTGATGATCCACGGCAGGCCGAGCATCGGCGAGTCGGCCGGCAGGTCCAGTGTCATGAGTGCGCCCACGGGCTCATCATGGTCCGCGAACGTGAGCGCCGGTGGCGTTCTGTTCAGTTACCGCCCGTCCGGCGGCCGATGAGAGACCGGTCGGCTCAGTCGTGTCGGGTGGCGTCCAGGGCGGCCCGCACGAGAGCGACCGCACGGTCCGGGGACACGCCGAGCCGCCGCGCCTCGGCGGCGTACTCGACGGCGACCCGGTGCAGCCGGTCGACGGCGTCGTCCCTCCCGGGCGCGACGAAGGTGCCGTTGCGTCCCCGGGTCTGCAACAGGCCGGCCGCCTCCAGCTCCCGGTAGGCCCGCGCCACCGTGTTCGCGGCCAGTCGCAGGTCGGCCGCGAGCTGCCGGACGGTGGGCAGGCGGTTGCCCACCGGCAACCGGCCGTCGCCGATCAGCTCGGCGAGCTGCACACGGATCTGCTCGTACGGCGGCACCGGCGAGTCCTGGTCGACGGTGATCAGCACGTCGGACATCTCCACCCTCACCCCGCACCGCCCGGAGCGCCGGGGTCGGTGTCCTCGTCGACATCCACCGCGGGAGCGCCCTCCGCCAGGTCTACCACGCGCCCACTCCGGCTGGTCGCGAGCAGCGCCGCGCCGAACAGCACCAGTTGGTTCAGCAGGTAGAGGTAGAGCAGCAGACCGACCGCGCCGGCCACCACGGTGTACGCCGGGTTTCGCTCGGTGCGCACCACGTAGTACCGCCCGAGCGTGTTGAGCAGCGTGATGCCGACCGCGACCAGCAGCACCACCGGACGCAGCCGGGACCGGCTCATTCGCAGCCGGGGCACCGCGAGCAGCAGCGCGGTGGCGAGCACCGCGTTGACCAGCACGCTGAGGACGGCGCTGACGGTGGTCAGGCCGACCGACCCGGTGCTGCGCAGCAGGAAGCGCAGCAGCGATTCCAACGCGTCCACCGCCGCCACCGAGAGGCCGAGCAGCACGAAGACGCCGATCATCACCCCGAGGTCGACCAGCCGCCGGACCACGAGGTTGCCGGGCTGCTGGTTGAGCGCGTACATCAGCCGCTGCGAGGAGCGGATCGCCTCCACCCAGCCGATGCCGGTGAACACGAGGATGACCAGGCCGACCACACCGACCGTCCCGCTGGAGTTCGCGATCTGCTGCGCGTCCAGGAACGGCAGGTTCTCCTTCAGGAACCCGGACGCCGCCTCGCTGACCTCGTCGTTGTCCTCCAGGATCGCGCCGAAGACGGAGTACGCGACCAGAGCGAGAGCGAAGACGGCGAAGAAGCCGTAGTACGCGATCGCCGCGGCGAGCCTTCCTGCCAACACGTCGGCGTAGAGCGTCCCGGCACGCCACACGTGGTCGAACAGGCCCGACCGGGCCCGCGCGGCACCCACCCAGCGGTCGATGCCCGCCTCGATCCGGCCGATCACGTTCACGCGATCATCCTCGCCGATCTCCCGCCGCCGTCCCGGCAACCAGTACAAGACCGCTCGCCAGCCGGCGCGCCGCCGAACGTCAGTCGCCGAGGCGGAAGTCCCGGCGGGGCTGCCACCGGGCCGGCCCACTGTGCGAGAACAGGGTGAACGCGTCGACCTCGAACATCGCGGAGAAGTCGGCCAGATCCTCGTACACCTTGTCCAACGCCTCCGGAGCGACGTCATGCGCGACGGTGACGTGCGGATGGTACGGGAAGCGGGTCTGGCGGTGCAGGCCCGGCGCGGCCGCGATGGCCGCGGCCAGCAACTCGCATTCGCTGATGCCGGCGGCCACCGCGACGAACACCACCTGGGTCACCGGCCGGAACGTGCCGGTCCCGCGCAGGTGCAGCGTGAACGGCAGATGCGCGGCGGCCACCGTGGCGAGGTGCCGCTCGATGCCGGGCAGCTCGTCGGTCGGGATCTCGGTCGGACCGAGCAGCGTCACGTGCGCGGGCACCGCGAGGGGATCACCCGCCTCGACCCGTCGCCGGGTGAGCTGCGCCCCCCACGGCTCCGGGATGTCCACCGCGATGCCGATCTGCACGGTGTCGCCCGACGGTGGCACCCCGCCACTGCGATCCACGCTCCGTGCCGCCACGTCGGCCACCGACTCGCCCACCCGTCCCCGCAGCGCTATTCGCCGCGCACCGGCGGGAAGAAACCGACCCGCTCGTACGCGGACCGCAGCGTCTCGCCGGCCACGGACCGGGCCTTCTCCGCGCCGGCCGCGAGCAGCTTGTCCAGTTGGGCGGGGTCGTCGAGGTACGTGCGCGTGCGCTCCTGGATGGGACGGACGAACTCCGCCACCTGATCGGCCAGCTCCTTCTTGAGGTCGCCGTAGCCGCGACCCGCGAACGCGGACACCAGGTCGTCGATGCCACGCCCGCTGAGCGCCGAGTAGATGGTCAACAGGTTGGACACGCCCGGCTTGGTCTCGGCGTCGAAGACGATCTCCCGACCGGTGTCGGTCACCGCGGAGCGGATCTTCTTCGCCGAGCGGGCCGGGTCTTCCAGCAGGTCGATGATGCCGGCCGGCGAGGACGACGACTTGGACATCTTGGCCGTCGGGTCCTGCAGGTCGGTGATCTTCGCGGTGTCCTTGACGATGTGCGGCGCGGGGATCGTGAACGTCGCGCCGAACAGCGAGTTGAACCGCTGGGCCAGGTCGCGGGAGAGTTCCAGGTGCTGACGCTGGTCCTCGCCGACCGGCACCGCGTTGGCCTGGTAGAGCAGGATGTCGGCGGCCTGCAGGACCGGGTAGGTGAACAGCCCGACGCTGGCCCGCTCGTTGCCCTGCTTCTGGGACTTGTCCTTGAACTGGGTCATCCGGCTGGCCTCGCCGAACCCGGTGATGCAGCCGAGCACCCAGGCCAACTGCGGGTGCTCGGGCACCTGCGACTGTACGAACAGGGTGCTGCGGTCCGGATCGATACCGACCGCGAAGAGCTGGGCGGCCGCCACCCTGGTCCGCTGGCGCAGCACCGCCGGATCGTGACCGGCGGTGATCGCGTGCAGGTCCACCACGCAGTAGAACGCGTCGTGGGTGTCCTGCAGGGCCACCCAGTGCCGCACGGCTCCCAGGTAGTTGCCGAGGTGGAACGAGTCGGCCGTCGGCTGGATGCCGGAGAAGACGCGGGGTCGCTCGGGAACGTCGGGCATGACGATAATTCTGTCAGCAAGCATGCGGAGCCGTCATGACGGGCCGGCGCGTCGGCCCCGGCCAGCCGGTGTCGGGGCGCTGACCTCGCGTGGCCCGCCCGTCCCCGGCCGTGGGCCCGGCCCGACCGCGGTGCCCCGCTGCTGTCCCGCGCCCCGGTCCGCCTCGCGCTGATGGCCGACGGCGGGATCGCGCCGCTGCTCCGGCATCCGGGCCGCCGTCACCGCGAGCCGGGCGACCCGGCGTCCGTCCAGGGCCAGTACGCGCAGCAGCCAACCGTCGGCCGGCGCCGCCGGATCGGGCCCGCCGCCGTCCAGCGACTCGCCGGGCACCGGCACCTCGTCGCCGGTCAGCGGCAGGCGGCCCAGGACGGCCATCACGTACCCGCCGACGGTCTCGTACGGACCGGCGGGGAGCGCCACACCGGTCCGCTCGGCGAAGTCGGCGAGGTTGAGCCGGCCGTCGACCACGGCCGGCAGGCCGGCGTGGCTCGGTTCGGGCGGCCTGCCGTACCCGTCGTGGATCTCTCCGACGAGTTCCTCGATCAGGTCCTCCAGGGTGACGATGCCGGCGGTTCCGCCGTACTCGTCGACCACCACCGCCAGGTGGTGCCCTTCCCGGCGCATCTCGGTCAGCGCGGCCAGGACCCGCTTGCTCCCCGGCACCTGCTTGACCTCGCGGGTCAGCTCGCCCACGGTGGCGCAGGGGTCGGCGTCCGGGCGGAGCAGCACGTCCCGCAGGTGCACGAACCCGACCACGTCGTCCTGGGTGCCGTCGGTGACCGGGTAACGGGAGTGCGTCTCGGCCCGTACCAGCCGGGCGGCCTCGGCGATGGTCAGCCGGGCCGGCAGGAAGACCACCTCGGTGCGGGGCATCATCACTTCGCGGACGAGGCTCGCCCCGGCCACCAGCACCTCGTCGATGATCCGCCGCTCGTCCGGGTCGAGCACCGTGTTGACCGCCACGAGGTCCCGTAGCTCGGCCTCGGAGATGCGTTCCCGGCCGGCCGCCGGGCCGGTACCGAGCAGATCGGTGACGAGGCGGGTCGCGCCGTCGGCGGTGCGCACCAGCATCCGGGCGACGGCCCGCGCGAGCGGCCCGGGGTCACGGCGGGACCGTTTCCGCACCCGCCGCCGGAGCCCGGAACGGGCTGCTTCCCGCATGAAAGAGATGGTAGACACCGGGTGCCCACCGCACCGGAGATGTTCGGCTCTGTTTAAACGTGAGAGATTATGATGGAATGGCGTACGGCGCGATCCACACCGCTCCCGAGCGCCGCCGTAGGGTGATCACCAAGGGCCACGTCCCGGCGGGCCAGGCAGGAGGCAACGACGTGAAACTGCTCGTCACCGGGGGTGCCGGCTTCATCGGCAGCGTGGTGACCCGGATGCTGCTCGACGCCGGCCACCAGGTCGTGGTCCTGGACGACCTGCGCACCGGTCACCGCGAGGCGCTCGCCCCGGACGCGACGCACGTCGAGGCGTCCATTCACGACGCCGCCCGGGTCCTCACCCCCGACGCCGGCTTCGACGGGGTGCTGCACTTCGCCGCCCTCATCGCCGCCGGCGAGTCGATGGTGAAACCCGAGCTGTACTGGGAGAACAACACGGTCGGCACGCTCGCCCTGATCAACGCGGTCCGGGCCGCCCGGGTGCCCCGGATGGTCTTCTCCTCCACCGCCGCCGTCTACGGCAACCCCACCGAGCTGCCGATCACCGAGACCGCGGTCAAGGCGCCCACCAACACGTACGGCGCCACCAAGCTCGCGGTCGACATGGCGCTCACCTCCGAGGCCGCCGCACACGGGCTGGCCGCCGTGTCCCTGCGCTACTTCAACGTGGCCGGAGCGCACCTCGCCGGCGACGTCGCGCTCGGCGAGCGGCACGACCCGGAGACACACCTCATCCCGATCGCCCTGGAGGTCGCGGCCGGCCGGCGGGAGAAGCTCCAACTCTTCGGCGACGACTACCCGACCGTGGACGGCACCTGCGTACGCGACTACATCCACGTCGCCGACCTCGCCCGCGCGCACCTGCTCGCGCTGGACGCCGCCAGCGCGGGCCAGCACCGCATCTACAACCTCGGCAACGGAAACGGCTTCACCAACCGCCAAGTGGTCGACGTGGTCCGCGAGGTCACCGGCCACCAGCTCCCGGTCGAGGTGGCGCCGCGCCGCGAGGGCGACCCGGCCGAACTGGTCGCCTCGTCCGCGCTGGCCCGCGACGAGCTGGGTTGGGTGCCGCGCAAGCCCACCCTGCACGACATGGTCGGCGACGCCTGGGCCTTCTACCGCGCGCACGTCCTGGAGCAGTCGTGAGCGCGAGGAGTGAGCCGGGCTTGCGGGCCCCGCAGTCGCGAAGGAGGCACCATGACCAGCCCCACCGGTGACGTCGCCGAGCGGGCCGCCGCCGGCTTCACCGATCGGTACGACGCCTCCGCCGCCGGCCTCTGGGCCGCGCCCGGTCGGGTCAACCTGATCGGCGAGCACACCGACTACAACGACGGTTTCGTGCTGCCGTTCGCGCTTCCCATGCGTACCGTGGTCGCCGCCGACCGGCGGGACGACGAACGTTGGACGGTCTGGTCCGAGCTCTCCGGCGAGACGATCACGTTCGACGCGGACGACGTGGCCGAGCCCGGCCGGGTGACCGGCTGGGGCGCGTACGTGGCCGGGGTGGTCTGGGCGCTGCGCGACGCCGGCCACGCGGTGCCCGGCGCCCGGCTGGCCATCGCCTCCGACGTGCCGCTGGGTTCCGGGCTCTCCTCGTCGGCCGCGCTCGAGTCCGCCGTGCTCGCCGCCCTGCTCGACCTCGCGGGGCTGGAGCTGCCCGCCGAACGGCAGCCCCGGCTGGCGCAGCGGGCGGAGAACGTCTACGTGGGCGCGCCGACCGGCATCATGGACCAGTCCGCGGTGATCCGCTGCCGCGCCGGGCACGCGCTCTTCCTCGACTGCCGCGACGAGTCCGTCGAGCACATCCCGTTCGACCTGGACGCCGCCGGGCTGACCGTGCTGGTCGTCGACAGCCGCGCGCCGCACCGGCACGCCGATGGTGAGTACGCCGCCCGCCGCCGCTCCTGCGAGGCCGCCGCCAAGGCGCTCGGGGTGCCCGCGCTGCGCGACGTGACCGTCGACGAGCTCGACGCCGCCCTGGCCCGGCTCGACGACGCCGAGACCCGACGCCGGGTCCGGCACGTGGTCACCGAGGACCAGCGCGTGCTCGACACCGTCGCGCTGTTGCGCGCCGGCCGGGTCCGGGACATCGGCCCGCTACTCACCGCCTCGCACGTCTCGATGCGCGACGACTTCGAGATCACCGTGCCGGAGATCGACACGGCGGTCGAGGCGGCGCTGTCGGCCGGCGCGTTGGGCGCGCGCATGACGGGCGGCGGATTCGGTGGCTGCGTCCTCGCCCTGGTCGAGACCGACCGCGTCGAAGCGGTGGCCGACGCAGTCGCAATCGCCTACGCCGAGCGCGATTACACGCCCCCCACCACGACCCCGGTCCTGCCCTCCCCCGGCGCAACCCGCCTGCCCTAACCTCCTGTCGTCGACTCGGTGATCAAGAGGTTTGCGTCAAAATCCGCGCTCGGACTGACGCAAACCTCTTGATCAACCGGCGGTTCGGGGGTGAGGCGGGATGATCGTGCTTGTTCATGGAAGTAGTGGCCTTCCCATTCGGGGAGGCCACTACTTCATGGATCGAGCGCGATCTTGGCGGCGCGAGCGGGCGCGCGGAGCGGGTTAGGCGGCTTCGACGATCATGGCGGCGCCTACCGTGCGGTTGGTGGTCTCGTCGATGATGACGAAGCCGCCCGTCGTACGGTTGCGGCGGTACTCGTCGGCCAGCAACGGCACCGTCGTGCGCAGCCGGACCCGACCGATCTCGTTGAGCCGCAGCTCGTCCGCCGACTCGTCACGGTGCAGCGAGTTGATGTCCAACCGGTAGTGCAGCCCGCGCACGATCGCCCGTGCCGAACGGGTGGTGTGCTTGATCGCGTACCGGCCACCGACCCGCAGCGGGGCCGTCTCGTCCATCCAGCAGACCATCGCCTCGATGTCCTGGGCGACGGCGGGCGCGTTGTTCGGCCGGCAGATCATGTCGCCCCGGGAGATGTCGATCTCGTCGGCCAGCCGTACCGTCACCGACATGGGCGGGAACGCCTCCGCGACCGGCCCGTCGGCGGTCTCGACGGCGGCGATCCGGCTGGTGAAGCCGGACGGCAGCACCATCACCTCGTCGCCCGGCTTGAGCACGCCCGAGGCGACCTGACCGGCGTAGCCCCGGTAGTCGGTGACCGTGGTCGACTGCGGACGGATCACGTACTGCACCGGGAACCGGACGTCGACCAGGTTGCGGTCACTGGCGATGTGCACCCGCTCCAGGTGGTGCAGCAGCGACGGGCCCTCGTACCACGGCATGTTCTCCGACCGGGCCACGATGTTGTCGCCCCGCAGCGCGGAGATCGGCACCACCGTCAGGTCCGGTACATCGAGCTTCGCGGCGAACGCGGTGAACTCGTCGGCGATCCGCTCGTAGACCTCCTGCGACCAGTCCACCAGGTCCATCTTGTTGACGCACAGGACCAGGTGCGGCACCCGCAGCAGCGAGCAGAGGAACGCGTGCCGGCGGGACTGCTCCACCAGGCCCTTGCGCGCGTCCACCAGGATCAACGCCAGGTCGGCCGTGGAAGCGCCGGTGACCATGTTCCGGGTGTACTGGATGTGCCCGGGAGTGTCCGCGATGATGAACTTGCGCCGGGGCGTGGCGAAGTAGCGGTACGCCACGTCGATCGTGATGCCCTGCTCCCGCTCGGCGCGCAGGCCGTCGGTGAGCAGCGCGAGGTTGGTGTACTCGTCGCCCCGGGCCGCGCTGACCGCCTCCACCGCCTCCAACTGGTCGATGAAGAGCGACTTGGTGTCGTACAGCAGCCGGCCGATCAGGGTCGACTTGCCGTCGTCCACGCTGCCGGCGGTCGCGAACCGCAGCAGGTCCATCGCCCGCGCCTCGGGCGCGGTCTCGGCGCCGGCGGCCGGGGCCATGATCTCGGTGCTCATCAGAAGTAGCCCTCCCGCTTACGGTCCTCCATGGCGGCCTCGCTGACCCGGTCGTCACCACGGGTCGCGCCCCGCTCGGTGATCCGGGTGGCCGCCACCTCCTCGATGACCTTCTCCACGGTGTCCGCGTCCGAGCGGACGGCCGCGGTGCAGGAGGCGTCGCCGACGGTGCGGTACCGCACCTGGGCCTTGAACCGCTCCTCGCCGGCGCGCGGCCGGAAGAACTCGTTGACCGCGTAGAGCATGCCCTCGCGCTCGATCACCTCACGCTCGTGCGCGTAGTAGATCGACGGCAGCGGGATGCGCTCGCTGGCGATGTAGTGCCAGACGTCCAGCTCGGTCCAGTTGGACAGCGGGAAGACCCGGATCGACTCGCCCGGGTGGTGCCGGCCGTTGTAGAGCGACCACAGCTCCGGACGCTGGTTCTTCGGGTCCCACTGGCCGAACTCGTCGCGGAAGCTGAACACCCGCTCCTTGGCCCGTGCCTTCTCCTCGTCCCGGCGGGCGCCACCGAACAGCGCGTCGAAGCGGTGCTTCTCCACCGCGTCCAGCAGCACGGGCGTCTGGATCCGGTTGCGCATGCCGTCGCCCGACTCCCGGACCAGCCCGCTGGTCAGGGCCTCCGGCACGCTCGCCACCACGAGCTGCAACCCCATCTCGGCGACCCGCTGATCGCGGTATTCGAGCACCTCGGGGAAGTTGTGCCCGGTGTCGACGTGCATGACGGGGAAGGGGATGTTGGCCGGAGCGAACGCCTTCTGCGCCAACCGCAGCATGACGATCGAGTCCTTGCCGCCGGAGAAGAGCAGCACCGGACGTTCCATCTCGGCGACAACCTCACGCATCACGAAGATGCTCTCCGCCTCGAGGGCGTCCAGGTGGGAGACGCGGTAGGCCGCGGGGGAGGTCATGACACTCGCTCGCTCATCCGATTTCCAGACCTTTCCGGTCGGACATGTCAAGAAGTGCGCTCAGGCTACCCGGAATGCCTCTGCAGCGCTGCAAGCAACCGGCTGGCGAGATCCTTGCGACAGACCAGCAGGTCCGGCAGGCGCGGATCCGCCTCGTTGTATCGAAGCGCAGAACCGTCGATCCGGGAAGCGTGCAGTCCGGTGGCCGTCGCCACAGCCACCGGCGCCGCCGAGTCCCACTCGTACTGCCCGCCGGCATGGATGTACGCGTCCACCTCGCCGGTCACCACCGCGGCGATCTTCGCCCCGGCGGAACCCATCGGCACCAGGTGCGCGCCCACATCCTCGGCCAGGTCGGTGAGGAACACCGGCGGTCGACTCCGACTCGCCGCCAGACGGATCTTGCGCTCACCAGCCGTCGCCGCCTCGACCGTCATCGGCGGGTACGCCGGTGGATAGTCGGTGCCCAACACCCGGTGCTGCGCCGGCAACCCCACCGCACCGGCGACCAGCCCGTGCGGGCTCGGCGCGCTCCGCGCCCAGAGCGCCACGTGCACCGCCCAGTCCGAGCGGCCCTCCTCGGCGAACTCGCGGGTGCCGTCCAACGGGTCGATGATCCAGACCCGGTCCGCGGTCAGACGGGACACCGCCCCGGCGTTCACCTCCGCCGCCCAGGCCAACCGCGAGCCCTCGTCCTCCTCGGAGAGCACCGCGTCCCCCGGCCGCCACCGCGCCAACTCCGTGCGGATCAGGTCGTGCGACACCTTGTCCCCGGCCGACTTCAGCGCCCCGGTGTCCGAGAAGCCCATCTCCGTACGCAGGTCCAGCAGCGCCTGACCGGCCCGGGAGGCCAACCACCGGGCGAACGCCCCGTCGATCATCGGAGGACTGCCCATCTGCCCGCTCCCGTCGCCTCGCCGCGGCCGTGCCCGCACGCACCGATCGGCCGCGACCCGCGTCGCCGGTCACGGCACGCCGAAAGGCGCAGACTACCGGCCCGGCGTTTCCAATCCGGTACGCACCGCCCGACTCAACCCCCGTGATACAGGTTCTGGGTCGGCTCCACGCCCTTGACGATCACCGACTCCACCACGTCGGCAGCCCGGTCCACCAGGAAATCGAGCTCCTTGCGCTCCGCCGCGCCGAAATCCGACAGCACGAAGTCCGCCGGATCCTGCCGCCCCGGCGGGCGACCCACCCCGAACCGCACCCGGACGTAGTCCTTCGTGCCCAACGACTTCGACATCGAACGCAGACCGTTGTGCCCGCCCTCGCCGCCACCGAACTTGATTCGCACCTGGCCGAACTCGATGTCCAGCTCGTCGTGCACCGCGACCACCTGCGCCGGAGGCACCTTGTAGAACTGCGACAGCGCCGCCACCGGCCCACCGGAGAGGTTCATGTACGTCAGTGGCTTCACCAGCACCAGCTTCGGACCACCGAACCCCAGCCGCCCCTCCGCGACCTCGGCCACCGCCCGCTTGTGCCGACCGAACCGCGCGCCGACACGCCCCGCCAGCAGCTCGGCCACCATGAAACCGACATTGTGCCGGTTCCCGGCGTACTCCCGCCCCGGGTTGCCCAGGCCGACCACCAGCCACGGTCCCGCCTCGTCCGTCACGATCCGCCCCTCAAAACGTCTGCGCCGACTCCCGATACACCGACAGGCGCCCCCGAAGCTCGGGGACGCCTGCCAGCAGAGTACGAACCGATCAGGCCTCGGTACGCGCCTCGGTGTTCTCGTCGCCCTCGGCGGCCGGGGCGTCCGCGCCCTCGGAGCCCTCGGTGGTCTCGCCGACCTCGGCCTCGGCCTCGTCGGTGGCCGTCTCGACCTCGGGCAGCGTCGCCTCGAGCTGCTCCGCCGTCGGCGCGGCGGTCACCGAGGCGACCGGCAGCTCGGAGTCGGCGGCCAGCTCCACGCCGGAGGGCAGCTCGACGTCGGCGGCGGTGATCGTGGTGCCCGCCTCGGCACCCTCGATCGACGCCTCCAGGTGGTCCGGAACCTTGGTGGCATCGGCGGTCACCGAGAGGGTGTCGTGGTCGTGCACGATCAGGGTGTCCTTCGCGGCCTCACCGGTCAGCTGAACCGGGACCTCGACGGTGACCTTCTCGCCGCGGCGGACCAGCAGCAGGTCCACGTGCTCGAAGGTGTCCTTGATCGGGTCACGCTGGATCGCCTTCGGCAGCGCCAGCACCTGGGTGCCGTCGGTGATGTCGATCGCGAAGAGCTGGTTGGCGCCACCCTTGCGGATCGCGGCGGCGAACTCCCGCGACGGCAGCGCGATGTGCTTGGGCTTCTCGCCGTGGCCGTACAGCACGGCGGGCACCTTGCCGGCCCGGCGGGTACGACGGGCACCACCCTTGCCGAACTCGGTGCGGGGCTCGGCGCTGATCTTTACCTCGGACACGGGGAAACTCCTGATGCTTCGCTGCGGCGGCTTGTCGTCTGGCGGTGCTGGGGCGAGGGGCTCGCTGGGGCTCATGCGTCATGAACGACTGCCCGGAGCACCGCGTCGATGACGGTGCCTCCGTGCGGCGCTCTTCAGCGGCCCGCCGGGCACCCTCGCCGTGGCAACCGCACCAGTCTACCCGAGCCAATTCCCAGGTTTCCGGCAGTCCCCGGTCACGGCACCGGACTGATCCGCCGGCGGTGTTTCCCGCTGGCGGATCAGCCCGTTTCGACCAGTTTGTCAGCTCTGCCGGCCGGACCTGACCCGGTTCAGCTCAGACCACCGAACAGGGTGGTCACCGAGCCGTCGTCGAACACCTCGCGGATCGCCCGCGCCAGCAGCGGCGCGATCGACAGGACGGTCAACTTGTCGAGCTGCTTCTCGGGCGGCAACGGCAGCGTGTTGGTCACCACGACCTCGCTGATCGGGCTGTTCTTCAACCGCTCCGTGGCCGGGTCGGACAGGAGCGCGTGGGTGGACGCCACCACGATCTCCGCCGCCCCCGACTCCTTGAGGATGTCCGCCGCCTTCGTGATCGTCCCACCCGTGTCGATCATGTCGTCGACGATCAGGCAGACCCGACCCTCCACCTCACCGACCACCCGGTTGGCCACCACCTGGTTCGGCTTCATCGGGTCACGGGTCTTGTGGATGAACGCCAACGGGCAGCCGCCCAGCCGGTCGGTCCACCGCTCGGCCACCCGCACCCGGCCCGAATCCGGCGCCACCACGGTCATCGGCCGACCCGCGTACCTGTGCTCCACGTACTCGGCGAGCACGTCCATCGCGAAGAGGTGGTCCACCGGCCCGTCGAAGAAGCCCTGGATCTGCGCGGTGTGCAGGTCGACCGTGAGGATCCGGTTCGCACCGGCGGTCTTCAGCAGGTCCGCCACCAGGCGGGCCGAGATCGGCTCCCGGCCACGGTGCTTCTTGTCCTGCCGCGCGTACGGGTAGAACGGCAGCACCACGGTGATCCGCTTCGCCGAACCGCGCTTCAACGCGTCGACCATGATCAGGGTCTCCATGACCCAGGTGTTCACTCCGTGCGTCACGGACTGCACCACGAAGGCGTCCGAACCACGCACCGAATCCTTGAACCGTACGAAGATCTCGCCGTTGGCGAACTCGTACGCGTCAGCCGGCGTCGGTGCCACGCCGAGCACCTCGCCGATCTCCTTGGCCAACTCCGGGAAACCCCGTCCGGAGAAGAGCATCAGGCTCTTGCGGTTTTCGGCGACGATGCTGCCCATGGGCCCGTCTGCTCCCGTTTGTCGGCGGTTCCCGGCCCGGTGGTGGTGGGTCGGGGACTATTCGGTTGCAGTATCTCCCGCGCCGGACGCACCGCCCACCGTCTCGGCCCGCCCGTGCATTGCCTCACTGTCACTTGCGGTCCCGGCCGCCTCCGACGCACCCTTCGCGTCGCCGGATCGCTGCGCACCCTTCGCGTCGCCGGATCGCTGCGCACCCTTCGCGTCGCGGGCACGCTGCGCGGCCTCGGCCGCCGCCGTACCGGCCCGCCGCATCACCACCCAGCCCTCGATGTTGCGCTGCCGCGCCCGGGCGACACCCATCGCGCCCGGCGGCACGTCGTCCACGATCACCGAACCGGCCGCCGTGTACGCGCCGTCGCCCACCTCGACCGGCGCCACGAACATGTTGTCCGCGCCAGTCCGGGCGTGGCTGCCGATCACCGTACGGTGCTTGTTGACCCCGTCGTAGTTCACGAAGACCGACGCGGCGCCGATGTTGCTCTGCTCGCCGATCGTCGCGTCACCCACGTAGGTCAGGTGCGGCACCTTCGAGCCCGCCCCGATCTCGGAGTTCTTCACCTCGACGAACGTGCCGACCTTCGCCTTGTCCGCGAGGCGCGCGGCAGGCCGCAGGTACGCGTAGGGCCCGACACTCGCGCCCGCGCCCACCTCGGCGCCGACCGCGTGGCTGCGTACCACCGACGCGCCCTCGCCGACGATGGTGTCGACAAGCGTGACGTCCGGCCCGACCAGCGCGCCCGCGCCGACCACCGTGGCACCACGCAGCTGGGTGTTCTGGTCGACCACCGCGTCGCGGTCCAGAGCCACCGTCACGTCGATCCAGGTGGTCACCGGGTCGAGCAGACTCACTCCGGTACGCATCCACGCCTCGTTGACCCGGTCCCGCAGCAGCCGGCGCAGCGACGCCAACTCCACCCGGTCGTTGCAGCCCAGCGTCTCGACATGGTCGACGGCCACGTGCACCGCGACCGGCTCGCCGGCGGAGCGGAGCAGGCCGAACACGTCGGTCAGGTACTCCTCGCCCTGGTCGTTGTCCGTGGAGAGCTTGCCCAGGGCGTCGCGCAGCCGGGCCGCGTCGAAGGCGTAGATGCCGGCGTTGATCTCGCGGATCGCGCGCTGCGTCGCGTCGGCGTCGCGCTCCTCGACGATCTGCTCCAGCCGGCCGTTGGCGTCCCGGACGATCCGCCCCAGCCCGGTCGGGTCGGGCACCTCGGCGGCCAGCACGGTGGCCGCCGCAGCGGCCTCCTCGTGCGCGGTCACCAGCGCGCCCACGGTCTCCGGGCGCAGCAACGGCACGTCTCCGTTGATCACCACGACGGTGCCGGCGCCCTCCGGCACGGCGGCCAGCGCGATCCGCACGGCGTGCCCGGTGCCGAGCTGCTCGGCCTGCAGGACGGGCGTGGCGTCGGGGGCGATCTCGGTGAGGTGCGCACGAACCTGGTCGGCGCCGTGACCCACCACGACGACGGTCCGGTCGGCGGCCAGCGGCGCGGCCGCGCTCAACACGTGGCCCAGCAGGGTACGACCGAGCAGGGGGTGCAGCACCTTGGGCAGTGTCGACTTCATCCGCTTGCCCTCACCGGCGGCGAGTACGACGACGGTACGAAGGTGGGGCTGGGGCACGACGTGGCTCCCGTCGGGACGGCGGACACTCTCGCGGCCATGCTAACCACGAGGCCCGGCACGGTTCCCTCTTACCCCCAGGAGAACCTAAAGCGGACTTATAGGGACAGCTCGGCCGCCAGGGTTCGAACCTGAAATACGGGTACCAAAGACCCGGGTGTTGCCAATTACACCACGGCCGATCGCATCGTCACGAAGGACGACGCGGCAGGAGCGCGTCCCGCCGCTACACCTTAACGCCCGACCCCGCCGACGCCAGCACTCATATCCTTCATGATCCCCTCCATCGTCCACGACACTCGGGGGCCGCGCGCTCGTCCGTGGCGTTCGTGCGCCGCGTTCGAGGCGGTGGCGGCACCCCGCTCAGGAGACGCTGGAGACGGCTGCGCCCGATGCCGCAGCGAGCCTGGATCCGCGCGACGGACAGCTGTGCACCGGTGCGCACGCGAGCCACCTCGACGGCGAGCGAATCGGTCATGACCAGCAGTTTGGTACGGGCGTACGACGGTGTCTTCGAAAGTTCCTCGTGCGATCTACCGGACCGTAAGTTACGGTGACGTAGGCGTAGGTTAGTGATCTTTTCCCCGTCCCCCCTGCGAGGTGTCATGTCCACCACCATGCTCGAACCCAACACCACCGGCCCCGGCCCGAAACCGCTCACCGACGGCACCCAGTCCCCCGGGATCCTGGCTGCTCTGTGGGCGTTCGTCGTGATCCCCTTCGTCGCGCTGCTGGTCGCCGTGCCCGTCGCCTGGGGCGGCTGGCTGGGCTGGACGGACGTGATCATCGGCCTGGTCTGGTACGTGGTCTCCGGGCTCGGCATCACGGTGGGTTTCCACCGCTACTTCACGCACGGCTCGTTCAAGGCCAAGCGGTGGCTGCGGGTGACCCTGGCGGTCGCGGGTTCGCTGGCGGTGCAGGGCGAGATCATCCAGTGGGTGGCCGACCACCGACGGCACCACGCGTTCTCCGATCTGGAGGGTGACCCGCACTCGCCATGGCGGTTCGGCACGAACGTCTGGGCGCTGACCCGGGGCCTGTTCCACGCCCACGTGGGCTGGCTGTTCCGCCGCGAGTTGTCCAACCGGGAGCGTTTCGCTCCGGACCTGATCGCCGACCGGGACATCAGCCGGGTGGACCGGCTCTTCCCCGCGCTGGTGGCCGTCTCGTTGCTCGGCCCGGCGCTGATCGGGGGCCTGGTGACCTGGTCCTGGCAGGGCGCGCTCACCGCGTTCTTCTGGGCCGGGCTGGTCCGGGTAGGCCTTCTGCACCACGTCACCTGGGCGATCAACTCGGTCTGCCACGTGTACGGCGAGCGTCCGTTCGCGATGCGTCAGGGAGACCGCGCGTCGAACTTCTGGCCGCTGGCGATCCTGTCGTTCGGTGAGAGCTGGCACAACCTGCACCACGCCGACCCGACCAGCGCGCGGCACGGTGTGCTGCGGGGTCAGGTGGACATCTCGGCGCGGGTGATCTGGCTGTTCGAGAAGGTCGGCGCGGCATCGCAGGTGCGCTGGCCCAAGCCCGAGCGCCTCGCGGCCAAGCTCGTGAAGCCGGTCGCACCCCGGTAAACCGGGCGGTGCCACGGGATCCCGCCTGGCAGGATGGCCGGATGACCGAGCGACGCGGGGGGACCGGACGGCTCGGCGAACGAGGGCCGGGCCCGATCCGGGTTTGGTCGCACGGCACGGCAGGGCGGTCCGGCCGCCCGCCAGTGAGGCGACGACGTGAACGGGCACAGCGGAGACACCATCCCACGGCAGGGCGTGACGGAGCGCCAGCGAGGCGGCGACATGCCCGAGGCGAGTGACGAGCCGGCCGGCCGGCGGCCGACGCCGGCCACGGCGGCGAAACCCAAGCCCACGTCCCGGGTACGCATGTCGGCGGCGCAGCGCCGGGAGCAGTTGATCGCGATCGGCCGGCAACTGTTCGCCGAGCGCGGTTTCGACGCCACCTCGATCGAGGAGGTGGCGGCCCGCGCCAAGGTCTCCAAGCCGGTCGTCTACGAGCACTTCGGCGGCAAGGAAGGGCTCTACGCGGTCGTGGTCGACCGGGAGGTCCGGGCCCTGCTGGACCGGATCACCACAGCGCTGACGGCTGGGCATCCGCGGGAGTTGTTGGAGCAGGCGGCGCTGGCCCTGCTGGGCTACATCGAGGAGGAGACGAGCGGGTTCCGGGTGCTGGTCCGCGAGTCGCCGCTGATGTCCGGCACGGCCACGTTCAGCAGCGTGATGAACGACGTCGCCCACCAGGTCGAGCACATCCTCGGCGCTGAGTTCAAGAGCCGGGGGTACGACCCGAAGCTCGCCGAGCTCTATTCGCAGGCGCTGGTGGGCATGGTCGCGTTGACCGGCCGCTGGTGGCTGGAGGTGCGCAAGCCGCGCAAGGAGACGGTCGCGGCGCACCTGGTCAACATGGCGTGGAACGGGTTGTCGCACCTGGAGGCGAAACCCACCCTGATCACCGCGCGCCGGCACTGACCCCGTCTCAGCTCCGGTGCGCGTCCGCCACCGGGTGTTTGCGGCGTTCCAACTCGGCCTCGGCGTGCTCCGCCGGGCCGACCTTGTCGTAGAGGCCGGTGCCGAGCAGGATCAGCCCGAACAGCATCGACACGACCACGGTCGACATCGAGAAGTTGAGGAAGTTCGCGTCGGTCTGCAGCACGGACATCATCAGGATGCTGGTCACCAGGAACACCACCCCGGCGGTGAGGTTCATGTAGTGGCCGAGGTTGGTGCGCCGGGACGCCCCGATGATCAGGACGACTCCGAAGACCACGGAGGCGAGCGAGAAGGCCAGGTTGGTCCGTAGTCCGAGGGCCCAGGTGCTGCTGCGGGCGAAGAGCGGGTCCCCGATCGTCTCGGCCACTCCCCAGACGCCGAAGACCAGGATGTACACGCCGATCAGCCCGGAGAGCACCCGGTAGAGCGGCCGTGCCGGATGGTTGACCGGAAAGTGCGGCATACCCGAGACCCCATCCACCTGAGTTCGACCGTTTCAGGAGGATTGTCACCCAGGGCAGACCCGGCTGTCCGAAGAACCAGGAAGCCGGAACGGTCCGCCGAATGGCTGGACCAGGTCAGGTTTTCGCCGGAGCCCGAGCTGCGCAGGGATCAAGCCTGACCGCCCGGAGCAGCTCGGGCTCCGGCGAAAACCCACGGCCGCAACCACGAAAGCAACCAAGAAGAACTCAGAGAACGAGCCGAGCCTTCTGGAACGCCTCCGCCTCCTCGTCCGTGCCGACCTTGCCGTACATGCCGGCCATGAGCAGCACCAGGGAGGCCGAGAGCAGCACCATCACCGTGACGACGCTGAAGTTGAAGATGTTGGCCTCGGTACGGATGAACGCGAGACCGCCGAGGCCGATCACCATCAGGGCGTACGCCATCCACTGGTTGACCGCCACGTCGATGTTGCGGCCGAGCGCGGCGCCGACCAGGACGACGAGCCCGAGCAGCACGCTGAGCAGCGAGAAGCCGAGGTTGGTGCCCTGACCGAGGACGCGGGTGTCATCCTGCGCGAGGACCTCGTTGCCGGCGCTCGCGATGATGCCGAGCACACCGAAGACCACCAGGTACAGACCGATCAGCCCGCCGATCGCCCGGTAGATCGGCCGCGCGGGGTGGTTGATGGGGGTGTGGGCCATGTCTGGGTCTCCAACGCCGTGGGGTGAGGTGTCGCCGATGATTGTCCCGCATGAGCCGGTGTGACGCCGCACACGGCCCCCGCGCCGGCGTGCCCGGGCAGGTCAGCCCTCGGGCAGCTCCTCGGCCAGGGTCATCCAGCTCTCCTCGATCCGTTCCCGTTCGGCGCGCAGGTCCTTGAGCTGGGTGTCCAGCTCGGCGACCCGGGCGTAGTCGGTGGCGTCGGCGGCGAGTTGGTCGAGCAGGGTCACCTCGCGCTGGTCGAGCTTGCCGAGTTGCCGTTCGAGGCGGGTCAGCTCCTTGCGGGCCTGGCGCACCTCGGCGGCGGACATGCCGCTCGTGGCCGGGCCGGTGGGCGCGGCGGTCGGGGTGCCGCCCGCCCGGGTGGAGCCGGCCCGCTCGGCGGTCCGGGCGAGGTACTCGTCGACGCCACCGGGCAGGTGCACCAGCCGGCCGTCGCCGAACATCCCGTACGCGGTGTCGGTGACGCGTTCGATCAGGTAGCGGTCGTGGCTCGCCACGATGATCGTGCCCGGCCACGAGTCGAGCAGGTCTTCGAGCGCGGCCAGGGTGTCGGTGTCCAGGTCGTTCGTCGGCTCGTCGAAGAGCAGCACGTTGGGCTCACCGGCGAGCAGCCGCAGCATCTGCAACCGGCGGCGCTCACCGCCGGAGAGGTCGCTGACCGGCGTCCAGAGCCGGCGGTCGTCGAAGCCGAAGACCTCGGCGAGCTGCGCGGCGGAGACCTCACGGTCGCCGAGCTGCACGCGGCGGGCGACCTCCTCGACGGCTTCGAGCACCCGCAGGTGTCCGGGCAGCTCGACGAGTTCCTGGGACAGGAACGCCGGTCGGACCGTGGAGCCGGTGGTGAGGCGGCCCCCGTCGGGCCGGGTGATGCCGGCGAGCATCCGCAGCAGCGTGGTCTTGCCGGCGCCGTTGGCGCCGAGAATGGCGATCCGGTCACCGGGGCCGATCAGCCAGGTGGCGTCGCGCAGGATCTCCTTCGGCCCGGCGTGCAGCTCGACGTCCGTGAGCTCGTACACCTGCTTGCCGAGGCGGGAGACGGCCATGCGCTGCAACGACATGGTGTCGCGGGCCGGCGGCACGTCGGCGATCAGCGCGTTGGCGGCGTCGATGCGGAACTGCGGCTTGGAGGTGCGGGCGGGTGGGCCACGCCGCAGCCAGGCGATCTCCTTACGGAGCAGGTTCTGCCGGCGGGCCTCGACGGCGGCGGCGACGCGCTCCCGCTCGACGCGGGCGAGGGTCCAGGCGGCGAAGCCACCCTCGTACGCCCGGACGGTCTGGTCGGCGACCTCCCAGGTGGTGGTGCAGACGGCGTCCAGGAACCACCGGTCGTGGGTGACCACGACGAGGGCGCCCTTGCGGCCGACGAGGTGCCGGGCCAGCCAGTCGACACCGCCGACGTCGAGGTGGTTGGTGGGCTCGTCGAGGATCAACAGGTCCGCGTCGCGGACGAGCAGCGCGGCGAGCGCCACCCGTCGCCGTTCACCACCGGACATCGGGCCGACCGGCTGGTCGAGGCCGAGGTGCGGCATGCCGAGGCCGTCGAGGATGTTGCGGACACCGGCGTCGCCAGCCCACTCGTGCTCGGCGCCCATGCCCTCGCCCAGCCAGGCGGTGCCGAGCACCACGTCCCGGACGGTGGCTTCGGGGGCGAGGGTGAGCTGCTGCGGCAGCCAGAGCACGCGCAGGTCGCGACGGTGGGTGACCCGGCCGTCGTCGGGGTCCTCCTGCTTGGTGAGCAGCCGCAGCAGGGTGGACTTGCCGGCGCCGTTGAGGCCGACCACACCGATCCGGTCGGCGTCGTCCAGGCCGAGCGAGACGTCCGTGAGCAGCCGCCCGGCGGCGCCGTACCCCTTGGACACCCGGTCCAGGTTGACGATGTTGGCCACGTTCCACCCTTCAAGATCAAGGCGTCCGGGTGCCGGCGGGCACCTCGGGACGCCTGACCCAAGGGTACGCGGACGCCCCGGCCGGACGCCCCGGCCGGCCGCGCCGGCCGGGGAGCGACGTCAGACGACGCGCGCGCCCGCCACCGGGCCGTGTGCGACCCGCGCCTCCCGGCAGACGCCGGCGCTGGTCAGCTCGGCGGCGATCCGTTCGGCGTCGGCGGCGTCGGTGGCGAGGAAGACGCAGGTGGGGCCGGAGCCGGAGACGATGCCGGTGAGCGCGCCGGCAGCCTCGCCGGCCTTCAGGGTGTCGGCCAACGCGGGGCGCATCGCGAGCGCCGCATCCTGGAGGTCGTTGCCGAGCGTACGGGCGAGGACCCGGGGGTCGCGCTGGCGCAGCGCACCGAGCAGGGCGTCGGTGCTGCCCAGCGGTGTGCTGGCGGTACCGGAGTCGCGCAGCCGGTCCAGCTCCCGGTACGCGGCCGGCGTGGACAGACCGCCGTCGGCGATCGCCACCACCCAGTGCCAGGACGTCGGCCGGACCAGCACCGGGCTGACCGCCTCGCCGCGCCCGGTGCCCAGCGCGGTGCCCCCGTAGACGAGGAACGGCACGTCCGAGCCGAGGTCGGCGGCGATCCCGGCCAGCTCGTCGCGGGACAGGCCGGTGCCCCAGAGCGCGTCGCAGGCCACCAGCGCGGCGGCCGCGTCGGCGCTTCCGCCGGCCAGCCCACCGGCGAGGGGGATCTGCTTGCGCAGGTGCAGCCGGGCGTGCGGCAGGACACCGGCGTACCCGGCCAGGGCGTGTGCCGCCCGGATCACCAGGTTGGAGTCGTCCAGCGCAAGCTCGCCGGTGCCCTCGCCCTCCATCGTGAGGGCGAGCGTGTCGCCCCGGCGGGCGGTCAGCTCGTCGTAGATGGAGATCGCGTGGTAGACGGTGTTCAACTCGTGGTAGCCGTCGCGGCGCAGCGGCCCCACCCCGAGGTGCAGGTTGACCTTCGCGGGCACCCGTACCCGTACCGGGCCGATGGCCCCGCGCCGCTCGTCCTCGTCGTCCGGTCGCCAGGCCTCGGTCACGGGGCGATGTCCCGCACGCGCAGGCGGATGTCGAACGGCTTGGCCACGATCAGCTCCTCGGCGTCCTGGGCGGGCACGGCGCCAGCCTACTTCGCGGCCGGCGTACCGGCCGGAGCCGACGCGGCGATGGCCGCGAACTGCTCCACGGTCAGCGACTCGCCGCGGGCGCCGGGGTCGACGCCGGCGGCGGTGAGGGCGGCCTCGGCCCGGTCCGGGCCGCCGGCCCAGCCGGCGAGCGCCGCGCGCAGGGTCTTGCGACGTTGCGCGAACGCCGCGTCCACCACGGCGAAGACCCGCTTCCGGGGTACGTCGGGTCGGGGCGGCTCGTGACAGGTGAAGGCGACCAGACCGGAGTCGACGTTGGGGACCGGCCAGAACACGTTCGGCGGCACCCGCCCGGCGCTGCGGGCGTCGGCGTACCAGGCGAGTTTGACCGACGGGATGCCGTACACCTTGGAGCCGGGACCGGCGACGAGCCGGTCGGCGACCTCCTTCTGCACCATGACCAGGCCGTGCCGCAGGCTGGGCAGCTCGGCGAGCAGGTGCAGCACCACGGGCACGGCGACGTTGTAGGGCAGGTTCGCGACCAGCGCGGTCGGCGGCGGGTCGGCCAGCTCGGCGGCGGTGACGCGCAGCGCGTCGGCGCGGTGCACGGTGAGTCGGTCGGCGTCCGCTCCGGCGTGCCGCGCGGCGGTCTCCGGTAGCGCGGCCGCGAGCGTGGGATCGATCTCCACGGCGTGCACGTGCCCGGCGACCGGCAGCAGTCCCAGGGTGAGCGAGCCGAGGCCGGGGCCGACCTCCAGCGCCACGTCGTCGGGAGTCAGGCCGGCGGCGTTCACGATCCGCCGGACGGTGTTCGGGTCGTGCACGAAGTTCTGGCCCAGCTTCTTGGTGGGCGCGACGCCGAGCCGGGTGGCGAGTTCCCGGATCTCCGCCGGGCCGAGGAGGCTCACCACGGACCGAAGGCCCGCTCGCCGTTGGCGGAGATGGCCGCGCACAGCTCGTCCAGGTCGCTGCCGGTCGTCTCGGCGAGGGCGCGTACGGTCAGCGGAATCAGGTACGACGCGTTCGGCCGGCCCCGGTGCGGAGTCGGGGTGAGGTAGGGGGCGTCGGTCTCCACCAGGATCTGGTCCAGCGGTGTGAGCGCGGCGGCCTCGCGCAGGGCGGCGGCGCTGCCGAAGGTGACGGTGCCGGCGAAGCTGAGCAGGTAGCCACGGCGCACACACTCGCGGGCGAACTCGGCGTCGCCGGAGAAGCAGTGCAGCACCACCGTGTCCGGTGCGCCCGCGTCGTCGAGGATGCGCAGCACGTCCGCGTGGGCGTCCCGGTCGTGGATGACGAGCGCCTTGCCGTACCGCTTGGCGATCGCGATGTGGACCCGGAAGCTCTCCTCCTGCGCGGCCCGCCCCTCGTCGCCGGTGCGGAAGAAGTCCATTCCGGTCTCGCCGATCCCCCGAACCCGGTCGCGGGCGGCCAACGACTCGATCTCCCGCAGCGCCTCGTCGAGGTCCGCCAGCCGGGGCGCCTCGTTGGGGTGCAGCGCCACGGTGGCCAGCACGGCCCGGTACCGGTCGGCGATGTCCGCGCCCCAGCGCGAGGACGCGACGTCCACGCCCACCTGGACCAACCGGTCCACCCCGACGGTGACCGCCAGATCGACGGCTGCGGCGACCGGGTCGTCGGCCGGTCCGCCACCCGGTACGCCGGCCTCACTCACCGTGATGTCCAGGTGGGTGTGGCTGTCCAGCACCGGCCGGGGCAGCGGCTCTGGGGCGGGCGGGAACTCTCCGGCCCGCCGGGCGGCACGCTCGCGGCGGGTTTCAGTCGGCTCGCTCATCAGCGACAGCATCACACACCGGCGTCGTCCATCCGCCCGCCACCCGGCGTTCACCTCGACTACGCCGCGCGACTCTACCGTCGCGGCAATGACGGTCACACCTCACGCGAGCGACGCGGCCGGCGAGCGGATCGGCCTGCGGGTGGCGTTCGGCGGGGACGTGTACCCGGCCGAGGAGATCGCCCGGGGCGCCGCGTACGAGCTGTTCAGCGCCGAGGAGGTCGCCGGCTTCGAACGGGCCCCCCGCCCGGGCAGCGCCCTGCCGTGGCACCGGTTCGTGCACGTCACCGAGGTGAACGCGGTGCACGGGGCAGTCGAAGCGGCCGAGGAGCCGGAGACGCCGCTGATGCTGCCGGCGCACCGGGAGCACGGTTGGTCGCACATACACCAGCTCAGCCAGCAGCCGTCCGCGGCGGGCGACCCGGTGTTGGCCGCGGTGCGCGCCTCGGCGGTGGTGCGGCGCGGAACCCGCATGGTGAAGATGCTCTCCGCGCGGCAGCTCGCCGGGTACGTGCGGGGCTGGCTGCCGCACGGCTTCTGCTACCGGGAGCACGACGTGGCGCACCTGCGCACGCCGGCGACGACCACCGTGCTGCGCACCGACGGGGACGTCGGGCGGGACGGGTCGGACGTGGCGTACGCGCTGCGCTGGCGGGCGGCGGACGCGGGTGACTACGACGTGCCGGCGGGCGAGGCGCACCGGGGCCTGACCGCGCTCAGCTCCCGGGACCGCGTGGGCCCCTCGGTGCTGGGCACCGGATTCGCGCCGAGCAACGGCCAGCTCATCCCGGAGTTCGTGACCCGGGACTTCGCCGACCTGCCGATGCCGGCGAACGCGACGCTGCTGGCGTACACCGCCGAGGGGGTGGAGGTGGTGCTCTACAGCTACCAGGCCGAGCAGCGCGCGTGGCTACGGATGGTGGGCCCGCAGTGGCGGCACCTGCTGGCCGCGGTCCCGGGCCTCTCCCCCGACCAGGAGTTCGTGCCGACCGGCGACGCCCCACGCTCCACCCAGCTCGTCGGCCTCTACGGCGACACGGAGTACGAGGCGGTGGCCGACCTGCCCGGGGGTTTCCGGGTGCTCGCGATGACCCGGGCGGCCCGCTACCCGGTGGAGGCGGTGGCCCGCCGACTCCGGTTCGCCACCTGGCGGGGCGTGCCGTGCCTGGTGTTGCGCGAGGAGGCCGGCTGGCTTCGGCTTCGGTTGCGCCACCCCGACCCGCAGGCGGTGGTCGACACCGGCGCGCAGTGCCACGACCGGGGCGTCTACGAGACCTGGGCGCCGGGCGTCGAGGTCACCGAGGACCAGGTCATGGACACCCGGTACGCGCTCTGACGACACGCGGCGGCAGGACGTGCCGCCGCGTGCCGCCAAACGCTCAGCCGGTCAGGCGGGCCAGCTCCTCGTCGACGATCGACGGGTCGAGCTTGCGGAACACCGGCGTCGGCGCGGTCAGCGGCCGGCCGGTCTCGATCGGCACCGACTCCCAGCGCGCGCCCACCGTGTAGTCCCCGGTGAGCACCGGGTACGACGGACCCCCGTCCAGGTCGTCGACCTGCTCGATGACGGGCATCGGCGCGTGTACGCCGGTGCCGCCGAGCAGCTCGTACACCTTCTGCGCGGAGTGCGGCAGGAACGGGGTGAGCAGCGTGTTGGCGTCGCTGACCACCTGGAGGGCGACGTGCAGGATGGTGCCCTGGCGGGGCTTGTCGGCCTCGGCCTTGAGCTTCCACGGCGCCTGCTCGGAGAGGTACTTGTTCGCCTCGGCGACCACCCGCATGGCCTCACCGATGGCCTGCTTCTGCCGGTGCCGGCCGATCAGGTCACCGACCGTGTCGAAGCCGGCCCGGGCGACGGCGAGCAGCGCCTCGTCGGCCTCGGTGAGCCCGGCCGGGTCGACCGGCGGGACGGCCCCGAAGTTCTTCGCGGCCATCGAGACGCACCGGTTGACCAGGTTGCCCCAGCCGGCGACCAGCTCGTCGTTGTTGCGGCGCAGGAACTCCGCCCAGGTGAAGTCGGTGTCGTTGCTCTCCGGCCCGGCGGCGGCGATGAAGTAGCGCAGCGCGTCGGCGTCGTAGCGCTCCAGGAAGTCCCGGACGTAGATGACCACCTTGCGGGACGAGGAGAACTTGCGCCCCTCCATGGTCAGGTACTCGCTGGAGACCACCTCGGTGGGCAGGTTGAGCCGGCCCAGCTCGCCCGGCTCACCGTCGCGGGAGCCCTCACCGGAGTAGCCGGAGAGCAGCGCCGGCCAGATCACCGAGTGGAAGACGATGTTGTCCTTGCCCATGAAGTAGTAGGACTGGGAATCCTTCCCCTGCCCGTCGGCGGACCACCACCTGCGCCACGCCTCCGGGTCGCCGGAGCGGCGGGCCCACTCGATCGAGGCCGACAGGTAGCCGATCACCGCGTCGAACCACACGTAGATCCGCTTGTCGGGGCGGTCGCGCCAGTCGTCGAGCGGGATCGGCACACCCCACTCCAGGTCCCGGGTGATCGCCCGGGGCTGGAGGTCGTCGAGCAGGTTGCGGGAGAACCGCAGCACGTTGGGCCGCCACCCCTGGCGGGTGTCCAGCCACTGCCGGAGCACGTCGGCCAGGGCGGGCAGGTCCAGGAAGAAGTGCTCGGTCTCGACGAACTTCGGGGTCTCGCCGTTGATCCGCGACTTCGGGTCGATCAGGTCGATCGGGTCGAGCTGGTTGCCGCAGTTGTCGCACTGGTCGCCGCGGGCGCTGTCGTAGCCGCAGATCGGGCAGGTGCCCTCGATGTACCGGTCGGGCAGGGTGCGCCCGGTCGACGGCGAGATCGCGCCCATGGTGGTCTTGGGCACGATGTAGCCGTTGCGGTACATCCCCTCGAACAACTCCTGCACCACGGCGTAGTGGTTGCGGGTGGTGGTGCGGGTGAACAGGTCGTAGGAGAGGCCGAGGCCGTGCAGGTCCTCCACGATCACCCTGTTGTACCGGTCGGCCAGTTCGCGCGGGGTGACCCCGTCGGCGTCGGCCTGCACCTGGATGGGGGTGCCGTGCTCGTCGGTGCCGGAGACCATGAGCACGTCGTGGCCGGCCATCCGCATGTACCGGGCGAAGACGTCGGAGGGAACGCCGAAACCGGAGACGTGGCCGATGTGGCGGGGGCCGTTGGCGTACGGCCAGGCCACTGCCGCGAGAACGTGACTCATGAGCAGCAAGCCTAGTGACCCGTCCGGCGGGCCCGCGAACCAATAGGGGGTGACGGGTCGACGGACCGGGCTGAGCCCCTCGGCCTTTGGTCCGATTTGTCGCCGACACGCGGCCCAGCTGCCCGTTCGGCCCCCACTGCCGGTGTGCAATGAACCTCGTGACTGGCAGACGAGCGGCTCGGGACCATGACGAGCGTCCCATCGGGCCGACGGTCGACGACGAGCCCGGCAGGGCGTCCGAGGCGTCCCGGGGCGGCGCGGTCGCGCCCCAACCCCGGCCGGTGCCCGCCGCCGAACCGACCGCCGCTCCCCGTCCGGACCCCGCGCCGAGCCCGGTGCCACAGCCGGATGCCGCGCCGAGCCCCGCGCCACACGCCGGCGCCGGGTCGCGGCCGAGCCCCAACCCCCGGCCGCCGACGCCGACCCCGGCGCGCCCCAGCCCGACGGCGCCCACGCCCAGCCCGGCCCGGCCGCACCCGCCGGGCCCGGCCGCCGGGAGACCACCGGCCGGCTCGTCCGCAGAGACGGCGGCGTCCGGCTCGTCCGTCGAGAGGCCACCGGGTGGTTCGTACGCCGGGACGGCGGCGGCCGGGAGCGCGACGCCCGCCGCTGTCGAACCGGGTCAGGCGGCGACGGCCGAGGTGGAGCCGACCACCGGGGCCCCGGTGGACGCGGTGCCGCGCCGGGTGCCGGTCCGTCAGCAGAGCCGCGGCCGGAACGCGCACCGGTCCGACGGGACGGAGCCGCCGGACGGCGACGGTGTCTTCTGGGCGCCGATCGAGGAGGTGCACTGGGACGGCACCCCGGTACGGGAGGACCCCGGTTCCCGGCCCCGTACCCCGGCGACTGGTCGTCGCGCCACCGCGCGGACGGCCGCACCGCCCGACCCACTGGTCGGACTGACCGTGCTGGTGCTGTTGAGTCTGGTCACCGCCTTCTTCGCCTGGGTCAGCGCGGGACCGTTCTGGCTCGCCGTCGGGCACGCGCGCGACGGCACCGTGGTGATCGACTCCTGCGCCGGCGGCGGGCTCAACCAGCGCTGCCGGGGGATGTTCACGGCGGACGAGGGACGGTTCCTGGCACCCGGCGTACGCGTCAGCGGCGTGCCCGCCGGGGGCGACGCGCCCGGAACCGCGCACCGGGCCCGGATGACCGGACCGGACGGCAGCACCGCGTACGCCGACACCGGCGCGAGCCGACACCTGCGCTGGCTACCCGGGTTGGTGGTGGTGCTCGGCTGCGCCGCCGGAATCGTCCGGTGGACCGGGTCGGCCCGGCTGCCCGGCCGGCGACACCGTCGGTGGGCGGTGGCCGCCGCGCTCACCGGCCCGACGCTGATCACCCTCGGCTTCCTGGCGGCCGCCTGGTGAGCGCGGCGGCGGGTCAGCTGTGCACGATCGTGTAGACCTCGCGGCGGCGTAGGGCGTACTCGGTGGCGACATCGGTGATGGCGTCCCGGCGGGACCGTCCGGCGGCCTCCCGCTCGGCGACCGCGGCGCGCAGGGTCTCGTCGTCGGGGCGTTCCGCGGCAGTCACCGGCGCGCCGGCCACCACCAGGGTGATCTCCCCGCGCGGCTCGGTCTCCGAGGCCCAGCGGGCCAGCTCACCGAGGGGACGGCGGAGAACCTCCTCGTACGTCTTGGTCAGCTCCCGGCAGAGCGCGGCCGGCCGGTCCGCGCCGAACGTGTCGGCCAGGTCGGTGAGCGCCGCGCCGATCCGGTGCGGCGCCTCGAAGAAGACGAGGGTGCGCTCCTCGGCGGCGAGCGCGCGCAGGCGGGACCGGCGGGCCCCTCCGGCCCGGGGTAGGAACCCCTCGAAGCAGAACCGGTCGCAGGGCAGCCCGGAGACGGCGAGGGCGGTGGTCACCGCGCTGGGCCCGGGGGCCACGGTGACCGGCGCACCAGCGTCCAGCGCGGCTCGGACCAGCCGGTATCCCGGGTCGGAGACGCTCGGCATGCCGCCGTCGGTCACCAGCGCCACCGCGTACCCGCCGAGGATGACCTCGACGAGTTCGGGCGTACGCCGTTCCTCGTTGCCCTCGAAGTAGGAGACGATGCGGCCTCCCACGGTGATGTCGAGGTCGCGAGCCAGCCGGGTGAGGCGGCGGGTGTCCTCGGCGGCCACCACGTCGGCGCTGGCCAGCACCTCGCGGAACCGGACCGAGGCGTCGGCGGGGTTGCCGAGCGGGGCGCCGAGCAGGATCAGGCGTCCAGCTTCGGACATTTCACCCACGACATTGTCTCCTTCATCGACAGCGAATACCGGTATCAGGGACGACGGGCGCCACAGGACACCCTGGCAGCCTACGATCGCCGGGTGACGAGTGCGTCGACAGCGCAGAGCCCGAGCGTCGAGCCGGCAGGAACGGTCGAGGTGTCGGGCGAGCCCAGCCCCCATCAGGAAGCGGCGACGCCGCCCGGCGACAGCGGGGGTGTGTCCGCCGCGGTCCGTCGCCGGTTCGCCACCGTCGACAGCCGGATGGACCCGTACTCGTGGCTCGCCACCGCCGTGGTGGTGGCCATCGCGGCGATCCTGCGCTTCGTCGGCCTGTCCAGTCCCAAGGGCAAGATCTTCGACGAGACGTACTACGCCAAGGACGCGTACGGGCTGATCAGCCGGGGCGTCGAATGGAACTACAAGGACAACGTCCCGTCGTACGTGGTGCACCCGCCACTGGGCAAGTGGCTGATCGGCATCGGTGAGTGGGCCTTCGGCTACCAGGACGCGGATTCGAAGGTCTCCGTCGGCGGGCACCTGTTCACCACCGCGCCGGAGTTCGGCTGGCGGTTCTCGGCGGCCCTGATCGGCACGCTGTCGGTGCTGCTGCTGGTCCGCATCGGCCGGCGGCTGTTCCGCTCGACGGTACTCGGCTGCGCGGCCGGCCTGCTGCTCGCGTTGGACGGTTTCCACCTGGTGCTGTCACGCGCCGCGCTGCTCGACATCTTCCTGCTGTTCTTCGTGCTGGCGGCCTTCGGCGCGCTGGTACTCGACCGGGACGCCCGGCGTCGGCGCTGGGCACGCGCGCTCGACGACGGCCTCGACCCCAGCCTGCCCGGGCGCGCGGGCCGACCGTCGACCGGTTGGAGGACGTGGCCGTGGTGGCGGCTGGCCGCCGGGGTGCTGATCGGCTGCGCCTGCGCGGTCAAGTGGAGCGCGCTCTACTTCGTGCCGGTGTTCGCCCTCTTCGTGGTCCTCTGGGAGGTCGGGCTCCGCCGGTCGGCCGGCGTCCGCAGGCCCTGGCGGGACACCCTGCTCGACGAGGTGCCCTGGCTGGTGCTGGCGGGGGTGCTGATGGTCGGCACCTACCTGGCGACCTGGTCGGGGTGGTTGCTGAGCGACGACGGCTACTACCGGCTGGCGACGTCGTCGGCGTACCCGACGGGGTCACTCAGCGACACCCCGGTGATCGGCCCGCTGGTCAACCTCTACGAGTACCACCGCGCCGCGTACGGTTTCCACGCCCAGCTCGACGACCCCCACAAGTACCAGTCGTGGCCGTGGCAGTGGCTGCTGCTCGGCCGCCCGGTCGCCTTCCACTGGTCGGGGGACGGCGTCTGCGGCGCACCGACCTGCGCCTCGGAGATCCTGCTGCTGGGCACTCCGCTGCTGTGGTGGTCGTTCCTGCCCGCTCTGGTGGCGCTCGTCTGGTTGGGCATCGCCCGTCGGGACTGGCGGGCCGGCGCGATCCTGCTCACCGTGGCCGCGGGTCTGCTGCCCTGGTTCTGGTTCGCCCTCGACGGCCGGACGATGTTCTCGTTCTACGCGGCCCCCGCGCTGCCCTTCCTGGTGCTCGCCGTGGTGTACGTGCTGGGCGCGTTGATCGCCCCGGCCGGGGGTGACGTGGGTGAGACGAAAGCCCTGGTGCCCGGCGACGCCGGCTACGAACGACGGTTGGTGGGCAGCATCGCGGCCGGGGCGTACGTGCTGCTGGTGGGGCTGTGCTTCGCCTACTTCTATCCGATCTTCGTGGGCAAACTGATCCCGTACTCGGACTGGCTGGCCCGGATGTGGCTCGACGGTCGCTGGATATAAGCACCGGCAGGCGACGCGCCGCTCAGCGCGAAGGACATCGGGCCCGCACGCGTGACGCGTGCGGGCCCGATGCTCGCTTGCGAAGTTCCAGACAAAGACGCGCGCCCCGATCGCCTGCCACGGGGGAAGCGGGCGATTGGGGCGCGCATGAAGAGCTTAACCACCGCGCGCCACCGGCACAACGGGTCAACTTGGGTCGGATTTCCGACCGATTCCGGCCGGGCCGAGGACTATCCTCCGGCCGTTGACCGAGGGTGACCTGACGTGGACCCAGCGCCCCCAAAGCGGACGCTCCGGCCGTGCAGAACGACCAACCACCCCGACGGCCCTCCAAAGTGGATCTCACTACACTGCGGGCCGTGATCAACTTCAGACGATCGGCGGCCGTCCTTCTCGGACTGCTGGCGACCACCGCGCTGACCGGGCCAGTCCCGGCGGCGGCCGACGAGGAGCAGGTGGCCGAGCCACCCCGGGTCGAGCTGGTGCTCGACGTCAGCGGCTCGATGCGGGCGGCGGACATCGACGGACGCAGCCGGATCTCGGTGGCTCAGCAGGCCTTCAACGACGTGGTGGACGCGCTACCGGAAGAGACCCAGCTCGGCATCCGGGTGCTCGGCGCGACCTACCAGGGCAAGGACAAGAAGGTCGGCTGCCAGGACACCCAACAGATCGTGCCGGTCGGTCCGGTCGACCGGACCGCGGCCAAGGCAGCGGTCGCGACACTCCGGCCGACCGGGTTCACCCCGGTCGGGCTGGCACTGCGCTCCGCCGCACAGGACCTGGGCAACGGGACCACCACCCGACGGATCGTGCTGATCACCGACGGGGAGGACACCTGCGCTCCGCCTGACCCGTGTCAGGTGGCCCGGGAACTGGCCGCGCAGGGCACCAGCCTGGTCGTCGACACGCTCGGCCTCGCACCCGACGAGAAGGTACGCCGGCAGTTGCTGTGCATCGCCGGGGCGACCGGCGGCACGTACACCGCGGCACAGAGCGCCGACGAGCTGACGGGCCGGATCAAGCAACTCGTCGAGCGGGCCGGCGACACCCACACCCGGGCGCCGACCGTGGTCGGCGGCACGGACGCCTGCGGGTCCGCGCCGCTGCTCGCCCCCGGGGTGTACGCCGACCGGGAGTCGTTCTCCGAGCACCGCTACTACCGGGTGCCCGTACGCCCCGGTCAGGAGCTGCGCGCATCGGTGAGCATGGCGCTGGACCGGCCGGTGAACCGGGACTACGGGGTGCTGCTGCGGGCCACCGCGGCGGACGGACGGGAACTGGTGCGGGGCGCGGACGCCGGCAGCGGCCGTGCCGACGTGCTCTCCGCCGGCCTGCGCTGGTCGGCCACGGCGGACGAGGAGGACGCCGACGAGGATGCCGCCGAGGCGAGCCCTACGCCGACCGTCGAGCCCACCACCGTCTGCCTGGTGGTCAGCAACTCGTTCGCCGCACGCCCGGGCACCGCGGCGACGCCCGGCATGCCGGTGGAGCTGACCATCGACGTGGTCGCCGCCGCCGGCGCCCCGGACGGCCCCGATCTCGGCCGTGGCTGGGTCCTGCTCGCCCTGCTCACCGTGGCGGGTCTGCTCACCGGCCTGGTCGCCGGCCTGCTCACCCGCTGGTGGGTCGCCACCTGGAGGGAGAACTGATGCGTACGGCACTGTTCCGGTCGCTGGCGGCGCTGCTCGCCGCCGGCGGGGTCGCGTTACTGCCCGCGGCGGCCGTGGCCGCCCCCAGCCCGTCGCCCGGCGCCACTGCCGTGACCCGGGCCGGCACCTCGTTCCTCACCGCCACGCCGATCACCGCGGGTCAACCGGTACGCGTGGACGCCTCCGTCGGCGACCACCTGTACTGGTCGTTCACCGCGACGGCCGGGCAGGTCCACGAGATCAGCGCTACCGTCACCTTCCCGAAGGCACGCAGCGGCGCCTCCACGTGGACGATCGACGTGTTCGACGGGCTGCGCCGGCGGCAGGCGTGCACCGCCGGGGCGCAGACGCCCACGGTGGACGGCAAGGCGTCCAGCGTGGCGTTGGGCTGCACCCTGCGCGAGGTCCGTCCCTGGGCGGAACCGTGGTCGGCCGATCCGCTGCCCGGCACGTACGTGGTCCGGCTCTCGGTCATCGACCTGCCCGAACCGGACCTGGGCGCACCCGTCGACGTGGACCTGCTGGTCGGCGTCGTCGACGACCGGGGCGCCTCAGCCGATGACGGCGAGCTGGCCGCACCGCTGGTGCCGAACACGAAGGCGGGCACGGTGCTCAACGCCGTACCGACGCCGGAGCCTGAGGCCGACGACGAGGGTGCCTCGCTGACGGACTGGCTGCCGGATCTCGGCTCGCGCTGGATCTGGACCGGCATCGGCGGCGTGCTCGCCGCGGTGGCCGGGGTGGTCGGCTTCGCTCTGACCCGGCGGCCCCGGCGACCCTGAGTCGGCCGTGCCCGTCGGTGGCCCCGCCCGGTCGGGCGGGGCCACCGGCGGTTCAGCTTCGTCGCGTCCCCCGCGGCAGCCAACCGATGAAGCGGTCCTGCAACGACATCACCGGCGCTGCCCGCAAATCCTCGGCGGCGGCGGCGAGACAGGAGCCCAGGTAGACGCTGAGCATCGCGCGATCACCCCCGTACTCCGCCAGCAGCCGGTCGCGCTTCGTCGTACACGGCCACTCGTCGCCGCAGGAGCCGCAGTTCCAGCCCGGGGTCGTGGGTGCGTGGTCGTCGGCCCGACCCCCTGGCCGTTCGGCGCCATCGCTCATCGCAGCTCCTTCAGATGCTCACGGGACTCGGCAGCTCTTGATGGTGGTCCCCCCGGAGCCATCATGGAGAGCGCGACGCGTCCCTCCGGTGTTACATCTTTGCGGTACCTTCTCCGGTCGTGGGAGTCGGAAATTTGACGGTCCAGAGAACCCCTGCTCGCTACCCGTCGGTAGGGCCCCGCCGTGCGTGAGCTCCTGCCGCCAACGGTCGCCGTGGCGGTCGCCGCGCCCGACGACTGGACCGGCGACCTCCTCGACGCGGAGCGGGCGTGTCTCGGCGACCAGGCGGTGCAGACCCGTCGACGGGACTTCACCGCCGGCCGGGTCTGTGCCCGCCGGGCCATGGCCGACCTCGGCCTGCCGGTGGTGGCCGTGCCCAGTGCCGCCAACCGGGCGCCGGTCTGGCCGGCGGGCGTGGTGGGCGCCATCACCCACACCGCCGGCTACTGCGCCGCCGCCGCGGCGCGCGCCACCGACGTGCGGTCCGTCGGTATGGACGCCGAGCAGCACCGCGAGATCGATGCGGGGGTACGCCGACTCGTGCTGCTGCCCGAGGAGCAGGAGCACTACGCGCGACTCCCCTCCGGCATCCGGTGGCCGATCGTCTTCTTCAGCGCCAAGGAGACCGTCTACAAGGTCTGGCACCCGGTCGTCGGGTCCTGGCTGGACTTCCACGACGCCCGGCTGGAGATCGACCCGGACGCCGGCACGTTCACCGCTCGGATCGCGCCGGCGCGGGTGGGCGCGGCGGAGGCCGCGGGCGTCGCGGACCCGCCGAGCACGATCCACGGCCGCTTCGTGGTCGCCGACGGCCTGGTCCGCACCGCTGCCGTCCTCACACCGCGCTGACCACCACCGTCCACGCTGGCCACCGCCGTGGGCTGCGGGGGCCGTGGGACGCGGGCCGGCGTGCCGACCGGCCGCCCGGCGCCGCGAGGTAGCGTCGGCGCGTTCCCGAACCGCACGTACGAGGCGTCAAGGAGTACGGTGACCCACCCCCAGCCCCCCGTCGGACCGCAGGACCTTCAGCAGCCGAGTCCGGAGCCGCTGCTCCCGGCCACACCGCAGCGGTCCGCCGCCGACCCGACGGTTCCGCCGGCGACGCCCAGCCCCTGGTCGACTGCGGGCAGCGAGCCGGTCCCGCCGCCGTACTCCGGCGCCGCGTACCCGCAGGGCGACGGGCCGGGCCACCCGCTCACGCTGCCGCCGCCCGTCCCGCCGACGACGACGACGTCGCAGCGGACCGTGGTCGCCGTCGCGGTGACGACGGCCGTGCTCGCCCTGCTGTTCTGCGCCGGCGGCATCGTGGCCGTCGTCATCGGCGCGAAGAACGCCGCCAACAACGTGACCGAGGCGCTGCCCACCCCCGGCGTCACCGGCGACGCCGGGCAGCCGGCGGCCGGGGCCATGCCCTCGCCCGTACCATCCGTCGCCTCCGCCAAGGCCCGGAACATGTCCGTCGGGGACACTCTCGTCATCGACGACAACGGCGGCACCGTCGAGATCACCGTGACGAAGTTCCACACCGCCACGAAGCCCTGCAAGACGTACGGCCTGAAGCCCGACGAGGGCATGTTCGTGATCGCGGACGTGACGGTGACGGTGACCAGGGGCACCGGCTCGGCGAACCCGCTCTTCTTCCAGTGGGTCGCCGCGGACGGCACCGAGACCAACGCGGTGACGGGTGCCTTCTCCGGCTGCGGCAAGCCGATCCCGGCCGGCAACGACCTGGCCGCGGGCAGCAGACGTACCGGCAGCGTGGTGTTCGACGTGCACGACACGTCGGGGGTGCTGGAGTACCAGCACCAGTTCGCGACCGCCGGTTCCTGGCGGCCCTGACGTGCTGGTGGGGCCGGCCCGATGATCGGACCGGCCCCACGCGTTCGACAGGTCAGCAGCCGGTCCACCGGACCGGGGTCACCCGGTCGGCGTTCCGGAAGCCGACGATGGCACCGGTGTCGGCGATGGCCTTCGCGCCGACGTTGCCGCCGCCCGGCAGGACCCGGGAGGTGGCGCCACGGGTGACCAGGGCACCGCCCACCACGACGCCCTTGGCGTTCACGTCGTCGAGCCCCGCCTCCGGGTCGAGGATCGTGTGCGATCCGTTGCGGAGGTCCCACCGGACCTTCGCCGGGTTGTCACCGCCGAGCCAGACCTGGCCGATCGCCCAGTGGCCCGCGGCGGCGTTGACCACCGTCGACCCACCACCGGCGACCGCGAGCGGCTTGACCTTGCCGTTCGGGCGACGGACCCATCCGGTCCAGTCGCCGAAGGGTCCCGCCTGACCGACGATGGTCCCGTTCGGCGTGATGCCGGTCGCCTGGGCGTTGACCGGGGCGTCCAGCACCTCGACCGTCCCCGGCCGGGCGGCCGGCCAGCGCAGGGCGCTGAACTCGCCGGGCACGATGTCGGAGCCGTAGCCGACGATGTCACCCGCGGAGTTGATGGCGGTGACGAAGATGCCGGTGGACGGCAGCACCGGCAACTGCTGGAGCTTGCCGTCGCGGTAGGTCCACGGCCGTCCGATGCCGCTCTCCGCCCAGCCGTTGGCGATCACGGTGCCGCTCTCGTTGACGTCGACCGGATCGAGTCCGTTGCCCGGCGCCACGATCTCGGTGAGCCGCTGCTTGTCCCAGACCAGCAGCAGGTACTGGTTCTCGGTCTCACCGACCCGCAGGCCCGTGCCGGCGACGAAGCGGCCCGACGGGTCGATCGCGCTCGCGTCGGCGCGGTAGGTGTCCGTCGGGTAGGGCAGTGTGCTGATGGTGCAGGCGCTGGCGGTGGTCCTCGCGGGCGCGGCGGTCGCCGTCGCGGACATGGCGACGCCGAGCGAGGCGGCAAGCAGTCCGGCGGCGGTGCCGGCGAGCATCCTGCGTCGAGCGGTGTGCTTCATCGTTTCTCCCCGTGTGGATCCCGGGCGGTCCCGGGCGTCGACTGATGCCAGATGCACACCTGAGAGGGCCTCACGGTTGCGGCCTGTCCGATGAGCGACGCCGTTGATCCAGACGGCCTCCGGTCTGCTATGGACGGTCGACGCGGGTGGACCGCTCTTGCCCGAGGTCCGTCGTGGCCCCAGGATCGGGCGGGTGATCATCGATCGGCCGCGTCCGAGCCGCACGCTGGACTACCACCTGGTCCTACCCGCCCCGGGCGACCCGATCGGCGCGGGCATCCTCGTCGAGGAGTTCACCCGCCAGGAGGATTTCTGCGCCACCGGCCTGCAGAGCGCGAGCTGGACACCGGGCGGTGGCTGGTGGAGTTCCGCCGCGCTGAGCCTCGGCCTGCGCGCCGACCCCGCCGTCCTCGCCCGAGTCGTGCCCACCGGCCCCGCCGAGGCAGCGGACGCCTACCGCCGCCTCGGCGGGGGCGAACTGCCGTCCGAGGTCGTGCTGCGGACGTACTTCCGCGACCACCAACCGATCGCGGTGGCCGCGCCGCTACGACTCGGTCCGAGCCGGCCGCCGGACGGCTTTTCCGAACAACGGGTGTACCGCGTCCTGTTCGCGAAGGACCTGCGGGCGGAGCAGGTGGCAGCGCTGCGGAGGAGATGGCGCACGACGGGTGGCGGCACCGCCGGGTCGGTCGCCGACGGTCGCCACGACAGCGGTGGTGCCCGGTTCAGCTGGCACCTGCGCCGGGTCGGCCACACCCTCGCCTGGGGCCTCGACGTGACGGCCCTGGTGCGTATCGGCGGGGCCGATGCGGTGCCGGCGATCCTGGCCGACCTGACGAACCTGCTGCGACAGCATGGGCTGGTCACCGTGACGACCGAACGGTTCGCCTGACGAACTTGCCGATTTTGCAATGATGTACGTCGATGTTGCCACAGTGGTGCCAGACGTGTTGGAATGGCTCGTATCGCCGCAGCGCGGGGGCAACCGCGCTGGAAACGGCCAGCGCGGGAGCAGCGCAGTGCCGGCAGCGCGCCGATTGGGCAGACGCTCGCCTGTCGCACAGCCGGGCCATCTCCGTGACGACGGACAGCTCGCCGTTCCCGTCGTACGCACCCCCGACACATGCCCCCGAAGGCCGACGTGCCCGCCGGGGCGTCCGGTCCCGTCCGGTCCGTGAGGACGCCGGAGCCGGCGACGAGGTGAGAGGCAATCATGAGGTCCCCAGAGAATGCCGCCAGGTGGTACCGGAACCGGCTGGTGTGGGTGGCGGTGATCCTGCTGGTGGTGTCGGCCGGCGCGGTCGTACTGGTCAGGCAGGCGGACCAGGACGCGAAGCCGGCGGACCTACAGGCCCAGATCACCGCCCGGATGCGGACGACGCTCGAACAGGCCGACCCGGGGCAGCACAACCATGCCGGCCACGGCGCCCAGCAGGTGGCCACCGAGGGTAAGCCGCCGGTGATCTGCGGGGTCCGCGTCTACGGGTACGAGCCGAGCGACGCCGCCGCGCTGACCGACGTGCGTACGGTCTACGGCTTCCACCTGTGCGGAGTCGCCGAGAAGAAACGCCCCTGGGACGTGGCGGTCAAGCTGGCCGGCCCTTTGATCATGGACATGTCCACCAACCCTCCGGGCATCCAGGTGGTGGAGGCGACCGCCGATGTCATGTTCGTCGACCGACTACGCCAGATGTTCCCGGACAAGTACGAGGAGTTGGCGCTCAAAGAGGCGTTGACCCAGTCGGAGATGGCCGACCAGCGTCGCCGGTACGACGCCGCAGCCGGCCTCTGAGCACGTTCCCCGCTCGGTGGCGACCACTCTGACCACCTCATATCCCATTTTAGATAGATCAGCATTGATATTTAGACACATGGATGTAACAGTGGGTTTGGGAGCGTTCCCACCCCGATCACCCCCGAGAACGGAGGATGAACCGTGCGTTCAACCAAGTCCGATCAATCCGGCGGGCGACCCCGGTCTACCGTCCGTCGGTCCCTCCAGGCGCTGGTCCTGCTGTTCGCCATGGTGGCCGGCGCACTGCCCTCGGTCGGCGCGGCCCAGGCACACGGCACCGTCATCAACCCGGCGACCCGCGCGTACCAGTGTTGGAAGACCTGGGGCAACCAGCACACGAACCCGGCCATGCAGCAGCAGGACCCGATGTGTTACCGGGCGTTCCAGGCCAATCCCGACACCATGTGGAACTGGATGAGCCAGCTGCGTGACGGTCTCGGTGGCCAGTTCCAGGCCCGCACCCCGGACGGGCAGCTGTGCAGCAACGCCCTCACCCGGAACGACTCGCTCAACCAGCCGGGAGCGTGGAAGTCGACCCCCGTCAGCCGCAACCTGACGGTCCAGATGTACGACCAGGCCAGCCACGGCGCTGACTTCTTCCAGGTCTACGTTTCGAAGCAGGGGTTCAACCCGGCCACCCAGAAACTCGGTTGGGGCAACCTGGACCTGATCGCGACGACCGGCCGCTACGCGCCGGCGCAGAACATCTCGTTCAACGTCTCGATCCCGTCCTCGCGCAGCGGGAACCACATCCTGTTCGTGCTGTGGAAGGCGTCGCACATGGACCAGACGTACATGTGGTGCAGCGACATCACCGTCAGCTGACGGCAGGACCCGACAGCCATGGCATACGGCAAGGGCGGTTCTCGGTCACCCGAGAACCGCCCTTGCTCTGTTGGTGGAGCTGAGGGGATTTGAACCCCTGACCCCCTCGATGCGAACGAGGTGCGCTACCAGTCTGCGCCACAGCCCCCCACCGGCGAACCGGCTTCGGTCCCACCCGGCTTGTCACCGGGCGGGCCGGCAGCAAGGCTAACAGGTCGCCCGCCTCCGCCGCGAATCCACCCCCGGTGCGCCGCCCCGCAGGCCCCGAGATCCACTCACCTTCCCGAAAATCGGGGTATCCCGGACACCCGGACACCGCGCCTTCCCGGAAGCCGAGTCGATCAAGCGCCCCCAGGCCCGGCAAGGGCCGCCGCCAGACCCGGCAGGCCGCCGCCAGACCGGCCGGGCAGGGCGGGGCAACGCGGTCAGGCGCCCCGGCCGGCCTCGTAGGGACGGCCGCGCAGGCCACCCGAGCGGCGGTACGAGACCGAGCCGCCGTTGACCGCCGCCGGCAGGTCCGCAGGGCGGTCGAGGCCCATTGCGGCTCGGCGTACCCCCTCGCGTTGGGCCGCGAGGCGACGCTGCGCCTCCCGACGGGCCGCCGCGCGACGGGCCTGCTCGCGGCGGACCTCGGCCTGGCGGGCGGCCAACCACGCCGCCTCCCGGGCCCGGGCGCGACGCCGGCGGCGAGCGGCGAGGGCTCGCCTGCGCAGGTGTACGACGTACAGGGCCAGCAGCATGAAGGTGACCGAGAAGCCGATCCAGAAGCCGGGGCTGACGAACAGCACGCCGATCAGCTCGACGACGTTGAGCAGCAGCAGCGCGGCGAGCACGCGGCGTCGCCGGTACACGGCGGGAGTGTGCTGCCGGCGCGGTGGACGGCGGCGGGAACGCGTCGAGGCCGGCGGCACGGCGCGCAACCGGCCGGAGCGACGGGCCGCCGGGGGCGCGGAGACCGGTACGGCCAACTTTCCCGTAGTCGTATCTTCACTTAGGGTGACGACAAGCGAGCGCGGCGGGTGGAGGGGCGCCCGTCCCGGCACAGTGCGACGCCGCCGGCGGCGTTGGAGCACCCGCGCCGTCGACTGCGCCCGCTCCGCCACCAGCCGCTCGGTGGCGTCGTACCGGCGAACCAGCGCCGGGGCCAGGGCGAGCAGGCCGGCGGCGGCGAGGACGGCGAGGAGCACCGAGGTCGGCACCCTCACCCCTCCCGTCACCGAATTCGGAGCAACCGCTCCCCGACCGCAGGATCTTCCACCGATCACGCCTGAGCGCGTGGATCATCCGGGCGGTGAGCGCTTGCCGCAGCTTGCAGTTACTTGAGGTTACGGTGAACCGACCGGGATACCGCAGCGCCGCGCCGATCCCGTGCGTGGGACAGTCGTTACCGCGCGGTCGCGCGGATCCGGTGCCAGCGGGCCAGTAGACCGCCCTCGGCGGCGACCTCCTCGCTCGTCATCGCGTATCCGATGTGGTCACGCCACGCGCCGTCGATGTGCATGTAGCGCACGTGGTACGACTCCTCGCGGAAGCCCAACTTCTCCACCACCCGCCGCGACGGGCGGTTCTCCGGCCGGATGTTGACCTCGATCCGGTGGAGTCCACCCGGGCCGAACGCGTGGTCCACAGCGAGCGCGAGCGCGGTCGGGATCACACCCTGCCCGGCCACCCGGGCGTCCACCCAGTAGCCGACGTAACCGGAGCAGAAGGCGCGGCGCACGATGCTGCCGACGTTGAGGTGCCCGACCAGCCGATCCCGGTCGGCCTCACGCAGGCAGACCGCGAAGGGCATCCCCTCGCCCTCGCGGGCCGAGCGCCGCTGGTCGCGGTGCACCCACCGGAACGCGGCCGGCGAGTTCAGCTCGTCCCAACCGCCCGGCAGCGACGACTCCCAGGGGGCCAGCCAGGCCTGGTTGGCCCGGCGTACCTGCGACCACGCCGCCGCGTCGGAGCGCCGGTACGGGCGCAACAGCACCGGCCCGTCGACCAGCACCGCCGGCCAGCCGGGCGCACGGACCGGTCCGAAGAGACTCACCCGCACAGTCTCCCGCGCGGGACCTCCTCGCGCGCAAGTGGACCCCCGACGTCCCGTCCGGGGGATCTCACCGACGGCGGTCCAGCAGCAGGACGTCCACGGTGGAGCCGGCGGCGGCGGTGGTGACCCGCTCGCCGAGCACCAGGAGCCCGTTCGCCTCGGCCAGGCCGGAGAGGGTGAACGGCCCCCCACGCAGCGGTTGCACGGTGTAACCGCCGCCGCGTCGCTCGGCGACGTGTGCGGGCCGGAACTCGCGCAGCCCGCCGGGTGACGACACGGTCTCCAGCAGGTGTGCCCGGACGCTGGGACGGAACACCGGCTCCGCGCCGGCGAGCAGTTGGATCGCCGGCCGAGCCAGCACCTCGAAGCCGATCAGCGCGGCACCCGGGTCGCCGGGCAGGCACACCACCGGCACCTCCTCGGCGCCGACCGTGCCGAACCCGAGGGCGGTGCCGGGATAGAGCGCCACGTCGGTGAAGGTCACCGGCCCGGCCCGGCCGCCCTCGCGGCGGGACAGGATCCGCCGGACCATGTCACCGGGGCCGGTGCCGGTCCCTCCGGTGGTGATGATCAGATCGGCCCGCAGGGTCTGGTCCTCCAGCAGGCCACGCAGCCCCTCCGGGTCGTCGTCGCAGATGCCCACCCGGTACGCCAGCGCGCCCACCTCGGCCGCGGCGGCGGTCAGCGCGTGCGAGTTGGCGTCCACCACCTGACCGGGCTGGCTGCCCCGGCCCACATCGACCAGCTCGTCCCCGGTGGCCACGATGACCACCCGTGGACTCGGCCGGACCACCACGTGGCCGATGCCGGTGGCCGCGAACACGGCGACGAGGGCCGGGGAGACGTACGTGCCGGCGCGGGCGAGCAGAGTGCCGGCGGGCAGCTCCTCACCGGCGCGGCGGACGCCGTACCCCCGCTTGGGGGTGCGGAAGATCTCGACGGCGGCCATGCCCTGGTCGGTCCACTCCACCGGGACCACCACGTCCGCGGCGACCGGCAGGGGCGCCCCGGCGGCCACCGAGAAGCACGCGCCCGGGGTGAGCCGCACCGGACGCCAGCTCGCCGCGCCCAGGTCGCCGACCACGTTGAGCCGGATGGTCCGCCCACCGGGCGTGCCGGAGGGGGCCGGGACGTAGCTCGGGCCCCGGCCCCCTCCGGAAATGTCCTCCCAGCGGGCCGCGTACCCGTCCACGGCCGCCTGGTCGAAGGCCGGGAAGGCGTGCGGCGCGACGACGTCGTCGGCGAGGACGTTGCCGTGCGCCTGGGTGAGGTCGAGGTCGAGTGGCGGCAGCGCTCGTAACCTGCGCAGCACGCTGCCCAGGTAGTCGGCGAGCGGCGTCAACTCGTTCGCGGCCGCCTCGGCGTCGGCCGTCGCGGTCATGTACCAGATCCGCCTGCCGCGTCGGCCTTGACGAAGTCGGCCAGCCAGGCGCGGAACTCGCTGCCGAGGTCCTCGCGCTCGGCGGCGATCTGCACGACCGTCTGGAGGTAGCCCAGCGGCATGCCGGTGTCGTAGCGGGTGCCCCGGTAGACGATCGCGTGTACCGGGGTGCCCTCGGTGCGCAGCAACTCCATCGCGTCGGTCAGCTGGATCTCGCCCCCGCTGCCCGGCTTGGTCCGCCGGATCGCGTCGAAGATCGTGCCGGGCAGCACGTACCGGCCCAGCACGGCCAGGTTGCTCGGCGCGTCCTCCGGCTGCGGCTTCTCCACCATGCCGGTCACCTTGACGACCTCGCCGATGTCGGTCAGGTCGCCCTCGGCGGGCTCGACCGAGGCGATGCCGTACCGCTTGGTGTCGGCCGGGTCGACCTCGAAGAAGGCGAGCACCACGCCGCCGGTGCGGGCCTGCAACTCCAGCATGGCCGGCAGCAGCGGCTCGGACGGCTTCACGAACTCGTCCCCGAGCAGCACCGCGAAGGGCTGGTCACCGACGTGGGCCTCGGCGTACCCGATCGCGTGCCCGAGCCCGAGCTGCTCCGGCTGCCGGACGGTGTAGATCTCGGCCAGCTCACCGGGCCGACGCACGGCCGCGAGGCGCTCGGCGTCGCCCTTCTCCTCCAGCCTGGTCTCCAGGTCGGGGCGACGGTCGAAGTGGTCCACCATCGACGTCTTACCCCGACCGGTGATCAGCAACACGTCACCGATGCCGGCCTGGGCGGCCTCCTCGACGATGTACTGCAGCACCGGTCGGTCGACGACCGGCAGCAGCTCCTTGGGAACCGCCTTGGTGGCCGGCAGGAAGCGGGTGGCCAGTCCGGCGGCCGGGATGACGGCCTTGACCGCCAGGGGACGGCCGGTTGCGGCGACCGTCGCTGAGGGGTTCGCTGAGTGCTCCGACATGCCGCGAGACTATCGGCCACGGCTCTGCCGCGGCGGGTGTGGCCCAGAAGACGCGCCGCCGCCCGGCCCCGGCCGCGCCGCGTCCGGACCCGCTCGCGCGGCGTCCACCGGGCCGTCCGCCGGTTCCGGCCGCGCGTGCGCGGGCCCCGGACGGTTCGATTCGGGTACGCCCGCAGCCGGCTCCGACCGGGCGTGGCCGCCCGGCTCCCGCGGGACCTGCGCGGACCGGCCGGCTCTCGGCAGCCCGTCGGGTGGGCTGACCGCGCCGGCCGGCACCGGAATCTCCCGCCTCGGCACGTCCGGGCGGACCTCCGCGACGCGGTAGGTGTCCCGACCGGCGGCCTTGGCCACGTAGAGGGCGTCGTCGGCGGCCTCCAGCACCTCCCGCCCGGTGCTGCCGTGGTCCGGGTAGACGGCGATGCCGACCGACACGGTCACCACGATCGGCCCCGCGTACGCCTCGACGGCGATCGGCGTCTCGCGTACCGCCGCGCCCAGCCGCTCCGCGACGATCGCCGCGCCCCGGGCGTCGGTCTCCGGCAGGAGCAGCACGAACTCCTCCCCGCCCTGCCGGAACGCCAGGTCCACCTCGCGGATCTCGCCGCGTACCCGCCGGGCGAACTCCGCCAGCACGGTGTCCCCTGCCGCGTGCCCGTACGTGTCGTTGACGTCCTTGAAGCGGTCCAGGTCGAGGGCGAGGACGCTGAGCATCCGGCCGAACCGGCTGGCCCGCTCGACCTCCCGGCGGATCGACTCGCGCAGGTAGCGGTAGTTCCACAGGCCGGTGAGCGGGTCGGTGAGGGAGAGCCGCTGGGCCTCCTCGTGGACCCGCACGTTCTCGACCGCGACGGCCGCGTGCCCGGCGAAGGTCCGCAGGGTGACCAGGTCGTCGTCGTCGAACTCGGCCGCGCCCACCCGGTCGTAGAGCGCCAGCACGCCGAGGGCCACCGCCGGAGAGACCGCCTCGTCGGCGGTCCGCTCGCCGCCCGGGATGATCGTCGTGCCGCCCGGGATGGTCGTCGCGCCGCTGCCGAGCCCGGTCGTGCCCGGCGCGGCGAAGGGGACCGCCACGTAGGTGCGGCAGCGCGGCTCGCCGGTCGGCGGCTCGGTGGGTTCCACGCGTCCCCGCTGCGGCTCGCCGGTCGCGGCCACCGCGCCGACCACACCGACGCCGACCGGCACCCGCAGGGTCTCCGGGCCGTCCGGGTCGGAGACCGGCCAACGCCCGTCCAGACCCTCACTGCACTGTGCCACCAGCACCCCACCGCTCTCCACCAGCAGCACCGCGCCGGCCCGGGCGCCGGTGGCCGCGATGGCGCTGTGCAGGATCACCCGCAGGATGCGTTGCAGATCGTGGGTGCTGGCCAGGGTGTCGCCGAGCACCGCGAGGTGCCCACGGAGCTGGTCACGGCTGCTGGTGAGCGCCGCGACGTACGAACCGGTCTCGCGGGTCATCCGGTTGAACGCCTCCGCGAGCCGGCCCAGCTCGTCCCGGCCGCGCACCGGCACCCGGGCGGTCAGGTCGCCGTGCGCCACCCGGTCGACCGCACCGGCCAGCTCCGCCAGGGGCCGGGTGGTCACCCGGGCCAGCCGCCACGCGGTCAGCACGGCGAGCAGCCCGGCCAGGACGACCACGCCGGCCAGCGTGACGTGCAGGCCCGGTGGCCTGGTGCTCGGCACCGACAGGACCAGCGGCAGCGGCTGGCCCACCGACGGTCCGACCCGGCGCACGTACCGGCCCTTCGTGGTTTCGGTGACCCGCCCGCCGGCGGTGTGGCCGGCGGCGGCCAGCACCCCGTCGCGTACCTCGCGGGACTCGGTGGTGTGGGTGAACCGGGCGGCGCTCGCGCCGCCGTCGAGCAGCGTGACCGCGACTCCGCTCACGGCCGCCAGCCGGGCCACGAAGGCCGGGTCGACGAACTGCGCGGCGGCCACACTGCCCAGCAGTGCGCCGGCCGTGTCCCGCCGGTCGACGTGGGCCGCCAGCGCACGGACCGGACCGGACGTCGCGGTGACCGGCTCGGAGCAGTCCCGCCAGGGTGTCGGCGGCGCGCCCGGCGAGACGTACGTGACCCGGCCCCCCACGTCGCTGACCTGCACCGCAGCGGCCAGCCCCCGGCCGATGAGCTGGCCGGCGACGACCGCCGGATCACCGGTGAGGGCGACCGCGTCGGCGGCGGCACGGAGCTGCTGGCAGAGCGCGTCGACCGAGGTACGCACCGCGGACGCCGCCACGGCGAGGCGTTCGGTGGACCGGGTGCGGTCGACGGCCGTGACGGTCGAGGCGACGAAGAACGCACCGAGCAGGACCGGGCCGAGCACCACCACGAGGAAGGCTGCCGTCAACCGCCCGCGTAGCGTCACTCGGTCCCCCCGGAAGTTCCGCCTCCGTTGCTTGCGATGCTGACACAGAGCAACCGTGGGAGTGGCGTTGCGTCAGGAGTGTTGCGTGTCAGATTTTTCTGATGAAGCGGAAGTGACCCGTGTGACGAAGCGGGACACCCGGGTGCGGCTGCTCGCCCACCGTCGGACCCTGGACGACGTGGCGCGGGCCGCAGCCGCCCGGCGCGTCCAGGCCGAGCTGGTCGCCCTGGTGCGCCGGCTGCGCCCGGGCCGGATGACGGCGTACGTGCCGGTCGGCTCCGAGCCGGGCGGGGCCCACCTCGCGGAGGTGTTGCGCGGGGCGTTACCGGCCGAGGGCGAGTTGCTGCTTCCGGTGCTCCGCGCGGATCTCGACCTGGACTGGGCGGTGTACACCGGTCCGCACGCGCTGGCCGCCGCCGGCCGGGGCATCCGGGAGCCGGTCGGCCCCCGACTCGGCGTGGCCGCCGTCTCCGGCGCGGAACTGGTGGTCGTGCCGGCGCTCGCCGTCGACCACCACGGCCGGCGGCTGGGCCGCGGCGGAGGCTCCTACGACCGGGCGCTGGCACGGGTGCCCACGGCGAGCCTGACCGTGGTCCCGTTGCACGACGGTGAGCTGGTCGAGGCGCTGCCCACCGAGCCGCACGACCGTCCGGTCCGCGCGGTGGTCACCCCCACCGGCGGAATGCGTACGCTTGATGACGGCCCGGGCACGGCGCAGGGTGTCGCGCCCCACACGTCCGCTGGACGAATCCGGCCCGAATGACGCACCATTGGCACTCGAATACGTCGAGTGCCAACTGGCCGAGTCCAGATACCGGAGGAGAACGTGCCTACGTACCAGTACGCCTGCACCGCGTGCGGTCACCAGCTCGAGGCGGTGCAGTCCTTCTCTGACGAGCCGCTGACCGAGTGCCCGGCGTGTCAGGGGCGGCTGCGCAAGGTCTTCAACTCCGTCGGCGTCGTCTTCAAGGGCTCGGGCTTCTACCGCACCGACTCCCGCGCGTCCGGCTCGGAGACGTCGGCCGGCGGCGCGACCAAGCCGGCCAAGTCCGAGTCGTCCTCGTCCTCGGGTGGGGACTCCGGCTCGTCGTCGTCGACGTCCTCAACGTCCTCGTCGTCGTCCGGGTCCTCGTCGTCCGGGTCGTCCTCGTCGTCCGGTGGGTCGGGCGGCGGCAAGGCGGCGGCAAGCTCGGCGTCCTGATTCCGCTCGGCCGCAGGCCGCCACGTCGGCGATGCGCCACTGAACCCCGGGCGCGGTCCATCCCGTCCGGGGTTCAGTCCCAGTGCGGAGGGCGTTGGGCGAGGAGCCAGTCGTCGTTGCCTCCGCTGCGCTCGCCCCAGCCGTGGTCGGTGTCGTCCGAGGTCTGCTCGGGCAGCACCACGAAGTCGTCGCTCAGGTCGACGGTGCGGTCGTCATCGCCGCGCGCGACCGCGGCGCCGGGGTCCTCGGTGCTCACGAGCGGCAACACTAGCGCAGGCCGCCGGCTCCGTTGGTAGCCTCGGACGGCGTGACGACCCCCAGCGGTGGCAGCACCCCGGACGACTACTGGCGTCGGCCCGGGACCGGCGACGGTCCCCCGGCGGACCAACCGCCGCCCGCCACACCAAGCACCGACGCGTATGCGGGGCCACCCCCGAGCGTGCCGCCGCCGGCGGGCTGGCGTCCCCCCGTACACCTGGAGCCGGCGCCGCCGCGACGCCTGCCACCTCAGGACACGGCCGCCCTGGACGTGGCGGAGCAGCGGTCGCAGCGGGTCACCTACGGTTTCGGGGCCGCTGCCGCCGTGGTGTTGGTGGCCCTCGTCTGCCTGCTCTGCTCGCGGATCCTCTTCTGACCAACGCGCCACCGGCCGCCCCCGACCGGCCGGCGGCGTCAGAGAGTGGTGCCCCAGACGGCCTCGGCACCGGAGTGGCCGGTCAGAGCGACGTAGACCAGGGCAGCGAGCGACAGCGCGACGGCGGCCACCGCGAGCACCGGCGTCACCAGGGCCGGCAGCCGTGGCACCCGGGGGTGTCCGCTGGTCGCCACGAGCAGCGCGATGGCCACGATCCCCAGCGGCACCACGATCCGGAAGAGGATGTCGCCGTAGCGCGAGTGCTCGAAGATCTGGTCGAGGATCTGCCCCTGGTAGCCCCGGGCGACCAGGGCGTCGGTGAACGCCTCACCGGACTCGACGGCCACGAAGGCGGTCACCGGCGTCACCAGGGCGAGGATGCCCAGCGCCCAGTCCAGTCGGTGCCGCCAGCGCGGCAGCCCCACGTACGCGATGGCCAGCACCGCCAGCAGGGGGACGAAGACCACCATCGCGTGCACGACGAAGACGTGTGTCGGTAGACCCAGGATCTTCTCGAACATCGACACCTCCAGGCGGATCACGGTCCCGGGATCGCCAGCGTACGTACGAACCGCCGGTCGTCCCCGGGCTCTCCCCCGAAAGACACGCGCACGACGCTGATGAGGTTCAGTGCCGGGATCGATCTCTACGAGCTGTGTTCGTGACCACCGCCCTCGGCCGACTGTTGTCGTCGCTGGTCGCGCGTGCTGTCATTGGCGCGTGTCCAGAGGTGAGGAACTGCTGCGATCGCGGGGGCTGCGCGTCACCCGACCGCGCCTGGCGGTGCTGGATGTCCTCGCCGACGGTGGCCACCTGGAGGTCGACGAGATCACCCGGCGGGTCCGGGAACGGCTCGACTCCGTCTCCACCCAGGCGGTCTACGACGTGCTGGGGGCGCTGAGCAGGGCCGGGTTGTCCCGCCGGATCGAGCCGGCCGGCAGCCCCGCCCGGTACGAGGCACGCGTCGGCGACAACCACCACCACGTGGTCTGCCGGGGCTGCGGCGAGATCGCCGACATCGACTGCGCGGTGGGCAGCGCACCCTGCCTGGATCCCGGCGTCGCACACGGCTTCGAGGTGGACGAGGCGGAGGTGACCTTCTGGGGTCTCTGCCCGAGCTGTCAGTCGCGCCGCGCCGCCGACGGCTGACTTGCTCCCCGTCGCCGGAACCCCGGCCGGCCGCGCTGGCCGGCACCGACGCGCCGGCCGTGGCACGCTTGGTCGGTGGACTCCGATGACCTCGGCCTCTTCGGTCCGGGTTCGGTCACGTGGAAGGTGCACGAGGAGCCGATCCTGATCGTCGCCGGCCTGCGCTCGCTCTACCTCCAGGCGTTGCACCCGCGCGCCATGGCCGGCGTCGCGCAGAACAGCAACTACCGCACGGACGCGTGGGGAAGGCTGGTCCGCACCGCCACCTACGTGGAGACCACCGTCTACGGCACGACCCTCGACGCGGAGCAGGCCGGCGCGCGGCTGCGTCGACTGCACGCCCGACTGCGGGCCACCGACCCCGCCACCGGCGAGGAGTTCCGGATCGACGATCCGGCCCTGCTGCGCTGGGTGCACGTCACCGAGGTCGAGTCGTTCCTCAGCACCGCCCGCCGGGCCGGTCTGCCGCTCACCGATGACGAGGTGGACGGCTACTACACCGAGCAACGTCGGTCGGCCGCCCTCGTCGGGCTGGACCCGGCCACGGTGCCGGGCACCGCCGCCGAGGTCCAGGACTACTACCGTGCCGTTCGGCCGGAGCTGCGGATGACCCGGGAAGCCGCCGAGACGGCGCTGTTCCTCACCGCCCCACCGCTGCCGTGGAAGCTCGGTCTGCCGGCCCGGCTGGGCCTCAACCTCGGTCCGCCACGGTGGGCGTACCTCGGGATCGCCGGAACCGCGCTCGCGCTGCTTCCCCCGTGGGCCCGGCGGATGTACGGCGGGTTGGGGCTGCCCACCACCGAGTTGTCGGCGGATCTCAGCGTTCGCGCGCTGCGACTGGCGCTCGGCGCGGTGCCCCGTCGCTACCTGGAGGGGCCGTTGATTCAGGCCGCGAAGCAACGCGCGGCCGATCGAACGGCGTTGGCCGGCTGACCGCACGCGCGCCGCGTCGAGTTGGCCGACGGACGCGATCAGCCCTCGACGGTTCGTTCCACCGCCGCCCACGGCTCCTTGCCCGGGGTCTGCGCCCCGGTGGGACAGTGCCGCCGGTAGTCGCACCAGCCGCAGCGCGGCCCGGGCGCGACCGGGAACGCCTCGTCGGCGTCACCGCCGTCGGCGACGACCCGCTCGGCGGCCATGATGTCGCGGGCCGTGTCCTCCGCGCGGGACAACTGGCGGGCCAGCGACTCGACGGTGTGGTCGTGACCGGCGACCGTGCCGGTCGGCAGGTGGTGCAGCTCGACCCGGCGGCACGGCCGGCGGAACACCCGCTCGGCCGCGTACGCGTAGAGAGCCAGCGCCTGCGAGCCCCGGGCGTCGTCGGCGTCCAGCCCGGTGCGGCCCGTCTTGTAGTCGACGATCACCAGCTCCGGACCCTCCGGACCGGGCCGGGAGTCGATGCGGTCGGTGCGGCCGTTGAAGGCCAGGACGGCGGTCTTGACCGCCACCACCCGCTCGACACCGAGCGGGTCGGCCTCCGGCTCCAACGTCTCGACGTACGCCTCCAGCCAGCTCAGCGCCCGCCGGTAGGCGGCCCGCTCCTGCTCGTCGTCGCGGTAGCCCTCACGGACCCAGGTGCCCTTGAGCAGGGTGGCCAACGCCTCGGGGCGGCGCCGGTCGGCGGGCAACGCGTACCAGTTCTTCAGGGCGGTGTGCACGCTGGCGCCGAGCGAGTTGTGGGCCCAGGGCGGGCCCTTCTGCGGCGTGGGACGGTCGACGTAGGAGTAGCGGTAGCGGCGGGGGCAGTCGGCGTACGTCCCGAGTTTGCTCGGGGTGCAGACGAACAGACGCTCCGGCATCCCCTCGAAACCGAGCTGCTCCGCGCCGCCGGGACGCTGCTGAGGGGTCCGACCGCCAGCGGCGGATCGTCCGGATGAAGAGGCTCGTCGCACGCCTGCGATCCTGCCATCAACCCCCGACATCCGGACTGTCCCGGTCAGGTCATGTTCACGTAGTGCGTGACGAAGGCGGCCACCGCGTCGGCGATGAGCTGGACGGCGATCGCGGCAAGGAGCAGGCCGGCGATCCGGGTCAGTACCTCGATGCCGCCGGGGCGCAGAATCTTGACGATGCCGCCGGAGAAGCGCAGCACGATCCACACGGCGACCATGACGGCGAGGATCGCCGCGGCGATCGCGGTGTAGTCGCCGAACCCGTCGGCCTGCTGGACGAAGAGCATGGTCGCCACGATGGCGCCCGGTCCGGCCAGCAGCGGGGTACCCAGCGGCACCAGCGCGATGTTCGAGGTGACCTGCTGGCTGGGATCGTCGGCCTTGCCGGTCAGCAGCTCCAGGGCGACCAGGACGAGCAGCAGCCCACCGGCGGCCTGCAACGCGGGCAGGTCCACGTGCAGGTAGTCGAGCAACGTCTGCCCGGCCACCGCGAAGATCACGATCACACCGAGAGCGAGCGCGACGGCCTGCCACGCCGCCCGGTTACGGTCGCGCGCGGGCAGCGGCCCGGTCAGCGCCAGGAAGATCGGCATCATGCCCGGGGGGTCGGTGATCACCAGCAGGGTCACGAAAACCTCGCCGAACAGCTTCAGATCCACGTGAGCAACCTAGCCGCGCCACGGTGGGCGAAATACGCGGATCAGGCCGAAGCGACCTCGGTCACCCCGGCGGCGACGATTCGCTCGTACGCCTCGACCCCGGTGGTGAACGCGCCGAGCCGGACGGTCTTGTGGGTGCCGTGGAAGTCGGAGGAGCCGGTGACCAGAAGGTCCAGCTCGGCGGCGAGCGCCCGGACGTGCGCCCGTTCGGCCGGGCTGTGGTCCTCGTGGTCGGCCTCCAGCCCGGCCAGCCCGGCGGCGGCCAGCTCGGCGATCAGCTCGTCGGGCACCACCCGGCCACGTCGGGTGGCCCGGGGATGGGCGAACACCGGTACGCCCCCGGCGGCCCGGACCAGCCGGACCGCCCGGAAGACGTCGATGTCCTCCTTCGGCAGCCGGTACCGCTCACCCAGCCAGTCCGGGCCGAACGCCGCGCGGGTGTCGGCGACCAGGCCGGCGCGGATCAGCGCCTGCGCGATGTGCGGGCGACCGACCGTCCCGCCGGCCGCGCCGGCGAGAACCTCCGGCCAACTCACGTCGATGCCGTCGGCGCGCAGCAGCGCCACGATCCGCTCACCGCGCTCCTCGCGGGCGGCCCGCACCCGAGCCAGCTCGGCTACCAGCTCCGGGTGTTCCGGGTCGAACAGGTAGGCCAGCAGGTGCAGCGGGATCGCCGGATCCGCGCCCTCCCAGCGGCAGGACAGCTCGGCGCCCCGGATCAGGAGCAGGCCGGGCGGCAACGCCCGTACGGCCGGCGCCCATCCCGCCGTGGTGTCGTGGTCGGTGATGGCCAGCACGTCCAGACCGGCGTCCGCGCCGGCACGCACCAGGTCGGCCGGCGTCAGCGTGCCGTCGCTGGCGGTCGAGTGGGCGTGCAGGTCGATCCGGGGCGCGGAGCCGGTACGCGAGGTCACCCCCCGACGCTACCGAGCGGACCCGAAGCAGACTCGCGTAGGTGGCGGCGATCCCCGGCGCCCGGCCCGGCAAGCCGGCCGACCCCCGGCGGCGTCAGGAGCCGCTGACCAGGACCGGCCGGTCGCCGGGCTCGAGGCCGGCCACGGGCATCGGCTCGGCCTGTTCGCCGCCACGGACCCGCTTGACGTTCACCCGGACCAGCCAGCCGGAGCTGTCGACGTACGCGACGTCCGAGTCGCTCGTCCAGGCGACCGTGCCGCTCACCGCCGGGCCGACGGGTACGGCGTCCAGCGTCGTACCCAGCCGCTCCAGGTCGACCAGCAGGGAGCGGTCGGTCGACCCGACCTTCCCGTTCATCAGGAGCCACCGTCCGTCGTCGGACATCCCGCCGACGCCGTCCGGGCTCAAGTGGCTGCCGCAGGCGGTACGTGCCGCTTTCGTGGCCCGCTTCGGATCGACGATCGCCAGGCACGTTTCGTCCGCCGAGTTCGCCGACACCTGGCTGACCAGCCGCCCGTCCGGCAGCGAACCGTAGACGTTCAGGGTGTCCTGCTCGGGCACCTCGGTCAGCTTGTCCGCGCCGGGCCGCCACAGGACGTGACCCGGCCGGGTCGGATCGAGTCGGACCAGCAGGCTGCTGCCGACGAACCGGACGGGTTGCGCGCTGTCCGGGACCGCGATACGCACCGTGCCGATGAGCTGGGTGCCGACGACTCCCGCCACGAGCAGGTCCTCGCCGTCCCGCCAGGCGACCTGCGTGCCGTCGGGGGCGAGAACGATCTGACCAGCGCCGGCCAGCAGCACCTGCACCAGGCCGTCGTCCTGGGCGACCCAGAGGGAGCGCCCGGCGGCGGTGGGCGCTCCGACCACCAGCAGACCCGTGCCGTTGGGCAGCCGGTGCGCGAGTTCGGCGGGGCCGACGCCGGGCAGCGCCAGACGCTTGCCGTCGGCGTCGATCAAGGCGCCGGCGAAGAGTACGTCGGCGTGCGCCTTCGACGAGGTCGGAGGCGGGGCGGCGCTGGCCGTGGCGAGCGGTTGGGCCGACAGGTCCGGGTCACCGATGACGACGATGGGCGGCCCCTGCTGGTCGGAGCCGCCGGAGAGGTGTGTCATGCCGGCGCCGATCAGCACGGTGGTGACCACCCCGAGCGCGATACCGACTCCGGCACGCCGCCGTCGGATCCGGTTGGCGCGTCGGATGGCCTGACCGGCCGGGTCGGCGGTCAGTGGACGGGTGACGGCGACCTGGCGCGAGAGAGCCTCCCGCACCGCACCTTCGAGCTGGTCACGTCGCACCTGATTAGGACGCCGCAGGCCGCCCGTGAGGTTGTCGGGGAGCCGCGGAAAGACCTTCACTGCTGCTCTCCGGGGCCGGTGCCAACAGGCACGGCCACCGAAGCGCTGGGCAGGTCGAGCGCCGGGGCGATCGGATGGGGCGCGGACGGGCGCGGCGCGACCGGCCCGGGCGCGGCCCGACCGACGCCGGGACGCGGCGTTGCCGCAGGGCGGGCTGCGGCCATCCCTCCGACCGAACCGGACGGGACCGTCTCGGCAGTCCCGCCGGGTCGGGCAGCCTCTCGGGAGCGGGGGGCAGCCGCGTCGCGGCCGCGTCGCGAGGCGGTGCCGGTCCCGGTCGGCTCGGCGCCCAGATCCGGCGCGTCGGCGCCCATGCGGCGGCGCAACGTGGCCAGCGCCCTGGATGCCTGGCTTTTCACCGTCCCCGGCGAGATGTCCAACAGGGCCGCCGTCTGCGCTTCCGACAGGTCCTCGTAGTAGCGCAGGACGAGCACCGCCCGCTGCCGGCTGGGCAACTCCTTGAGGTGCCGCCAGAGCAGGTCGCGGTCGAGCTGCCGCTCGATCTCGTCGAGGCCGGGGCGCTCGGGCAGCACCTCAGTGGGGCGCTCACCGTGCCAGCGCCGCCGCCACCAACTCGTCGACGTGTTGACCATCACACGCCGGGCGTAGGGCTCGACCGCCTCGATCCCGCCGAGCCGCTTCCACGCGAGGTAGGTCTTCGTCAGCGCCGTCTGGAGCAGGTCCTCGGCTGTCGCCCAGTCGCCGGCGAGCAGATACGCGGTACGAAGCAGGGCGGCGGAGCGAGCCGCGACGAACTCGCGAAACTCCTCCTCCAGGGGATCCCTGCTCGCCACCACACACCTCCGCACCCAAACCGTTCTGGAAGAGTGCCACGTCAGCGGCGTTTCGGTCCATGACGAAAGGTGCGCACTTGCTCCGATGTTCGGACGAAAACCTTCACGCGCCGTCGTCGGCCTTGGCCTCGTCGGCCTCCTTGCCCAACCGCGCCTCGACCGCCTGCGGCTCGTACATCTCTTCGACGACCCGTAGGTAGAGCTCGTTCGGGTTGGGCAGATTCTTGATCTCCCGCAGCGCCTGCTCCTGGCCCGCGGACTCCAGCACGAAGGTGCCGTAGTTGAGCGCCCGACCGGTCGGGGTCTGCTCGTACTTCATGTCGGTGACCCGGACCAGCGGCATCATGGCGACCTTGCGGGTGACGATCCCGTTGACCACCATGACCCGCTTGTTGGTCAGGATGAACCGGTCATACCACCAGTCGGCGACCTTCCACGCCACCCAGCCCATGACGGCGAACCAGAGCAGCACCGCGATGGTCGTCAACGCGCCCACGCTCCGCCCGGCGAGGAAGCCGGAGAGGTAACCGAGCACGAAGGTCGCCGCGACGCCGATCAGGAGCGGGTTGGTGAGGTGGATCCAGTGCCGCTTCCACTCGCCCCGGTAACGCTCGGTGGGAAAGAGGTAACGGGCGACCAGCGAGCTGGGCTCGTCCTCCAACGGGAGGACCCGTCGGGGCGTTGACCCCATGGCGTCGGCGCGCAGCCCCGCCAACTCATCCTCGGAGATCTGCGGCGGCTGGTCCGGATCGCGGATCCAGGCCCGACCGGACCGCCCTTCGCCGGCATAGCCGGGCCCGTCACCGTAGCCGACGTCGTCCGAAAGGGATGGCCCGTCGGACAGGCCGGCACCGGCGCCGTAGCCCGGGCCGTCATCGGGCCCGATCCGCGGAATCGGCTCGGTGTCGCGCTCGCGACGGTCCCGGTCGGGGTCGTCCGGGTCGAAGGGTGGACCGGAGGGGCTGCCCATCGGCGGCTAGGCGACGAGGCTGGTGAAGAAGTCGCCGAACCCCTGGGCGATGTCCATGATCCCGCCGCCCAGCGACTTGAACACATCAGCCGCAGAGTTTGGCCGATAGGCGACGAAGAAGATCAAGAATGCGATTCCGGCCCAGGTGAGGACCTTCTTGACCATGGCGGGCCATCCTCTCGCGCGGCGCCGGGTCCCATTACCGCAGCGGCACCCAGAGTATCAGTGTGGTGTCGTACAGTGAATATCTGCGTCCGTTCTCCGTCAACCCGGAAGAGATGTCAAGCTCTCCCGGACAGGTACGGGGACGGTGCGCCGTACACGAGTTCGGGCGGAGTCCACTCGGTCAGGTCGTGTAACACGACATCCTCCGCGAGCAGATGACCCGCACTCGCCGGCCAGGCTATCGCATGTAGCCACATTCCCCGAGCCTCGCCGGCGTACGCGCTTCGATCCGTCGGAGAATTCACCAACCACAGTGGAGTCGGGTGCCCGCCGACCCTGATCCTGGCCTGCCCGACGTGCTCGGGGTGCCCGGGGCCGGGGTCGGTCAGCGCGTCGGCGAGCTCCGGTCCGGGATCGGGGCCGGCCAGGCCGGCGAGTCGCGTACCCAGGCCCACGCCCGGTTCCTCGGCCACGAAGACCAGATCCGCCGGGCCGTCGTCGAGCGGCGCGGGCCCCGCGCAGGCCACCGCCGTCGCCCGCACGCCGGTGCGGTCGTCCCCGGCGTACGCCACGCCGGTGAGGGTCCAACCGGGCGGCAGCGGCCACGGGCACCACAGCGGTGTCCCGGGTGGACCGGGAGCCGCGGTGATCCGTTCCACCACGCTCGCGACGATCTCCGCCCCGATGTGTTCGGGCACGTGCAGCGGCGGCACGGGTCCGCAGCGCAGGCACCTCGACTCGGTGTGCATCAGATCCGGCGCCCGTACCGGGCCCCCGCATCTCGGACAACTCACCGCGACACTCACATCCCCACCGTCACCCCGTAGCGCCGGCACGTCAAGCCGGAACGCCGATCGCGCCGTTGGGGCGACGGTCAGTCCGGCGGAGGGCCGGCGTGCGTCCGGATCCACGCGTGCATGGCGATGCCGCTGGCCACTCCCGCGTTGATGGACCTCGTGGAGCCGTACTGGGCGATGGAGTGGAGCTGGGCGCAGGCGGCCCGCGCGGGCGCGGACAGGCCGGGGCCCTCCTGGCCGAACAGCAGCACGCAGTCACGCGGCAGGACGGCGGTCTCGATCGGCCGGGAACCGGGCAGGTTGTCGATGCCGAGCACCGGTAGCCGCCGTTCCGCCGCCCAGGCGACGAACGCCTCGATCGTCTCGTGGTGACGGACGTGCTGGTAGCGATCGGTCACCATCGCCCCGCGTCGGTTCCACCGACGCCGACCGACGATGTGCACCTCGGCGGCGTTGAACGCGTTGGCGTTGCGGACCACCGTGCCGATGTTGAAGTCGTGCTGCCAGTTCTCGATGGCGACGTGGAAGCCGTGCCGCCGCCGGTCCAGGTCGGCGACGATCGCCTCGTGCCGCCAGTAGCGGTAGCGGTCGACGACGTTGCGCCGATCGCCCTCGGCCAGCAGTTGCGGGTCGTAGCGCGGATCCTCGGGCAGGTCCCCCGGCCAGGGGCCCACACCCACCTCAAGCTGGTCGTCGGTCACGGTCATCAGAGAGTACGGCCACCCCGGCGCCCCGCGATCTCAGCCCAGGCCGAGCGCGTCACCGAGCCGGTCCAGGAAGCGCCGGTCCGCCGGGCTGGCCGGATGCCCGTCGAGGCCGGGCACCGCCCGGCAGACGCGGGCCGCGACCGACTGCACCCACTGGCGGTACGCCGCCGAGTCGGCCGGATCGGCACGCCGACGCAGCACCCGGGCCGCCGCCCGACACGCGGCCAGCAGGTCCACCAGATCGGTGAGCCGCTCGGCGGGCGCCGGCGCGCCGTCGTGCCGGGCGTAGATCGCGGCGACCACGGCACGGACCAGATCGCTGTCGAACCCTCGGCCGGCGGCCACCGCGTCCAGACCGGCCAGGCTCGCCTCCACCCCGCGCTCCGGGCGGCCGGCGCCGGGCGCGGCGGCGGCCACGAGGACCCGAGCGGGCAGGCTGGTGAGCAGATCCCATTCGGCGGCGGAGTAGACGGCGGTGGTCAAGGGTGCGGCACGGCGGCCGGCAGAGGGCGGCTCTCCGGCGACGGAGTGGCTCATCGGAACCTCCGGCGTCAGCATAAGCCCCGAAAACGGGACCAGGGCCGCCACCGCCAGAACCTGTTGCCCGATGGTGCCCTGCTCCGGCGTGCGACCCGGCGGGCGCGTTCAGCGCGGCGTGGGGAAGCTGGGCCGCTCCGGGTCCACCCCGTCCGGCACGGCGCTGGCCGCGTACTCCTTCTTGGGGACCATGACCCGGCGGCGGAAGACGCAGACCATGGTGCCGTCCTGGTTGTAGCCCCGGGTCTCCACCGAGACCACGCCCCGGTCGGGCTTGGAGCCGGACTCCCGCTTGTCGAGCACCGTCGTCTCGCCGTAGATGGTGTCGCCGTGGAAGGTGGGCGCCACGTGGCGCAGCGACTCCACCTCCAGGTTGGCGATGGCCTTGCCGCTGACATCGGGCACCGACATGCCGAGCAGCAGGGAGTAGATGTAGTTGCCGACCACGACGTTGCGCCTGAACTGGCTGGACGTCTCGGCGTAGTGCGCGTCCAGGTGCAGCGGATGGTGGTTCATCGTGAGCAGGCAGAAGAGGTGGTCGTCGTACTCGGTGACGGTCTTGCCCGGCCAGTGCCGGTAGACCGCGCCGACCTCGAACTCCTCGTAGTAGCGGCCGAACTGCATCCTGGTCCCCTTCGACGGGCGGCGATGGAGTTCGGCACAGCATGCCTTACCGCTGGTTAAGGCGACGGTCGGGGCGGGACCTCGGCGGAAATGTCACACCGGTCACTCGCCCGGGGGGAGACGCAATGAGCGGCGGGGCCCTCCCCGGCACCCGCCGCCCACGCTCTGATGTGAGGAATTCTGCCCTACGGTGCCGTAACTTCAACAGAGATCGCGGTCACATTTATCTTTTCGTAACACTACTCTCGGTGACGAAGGCTAGGTTGATCAGCGATCTCCGCAGGCCGGATACCTCCTTGTCAGGGCTCAAGTTACCGATTCGTAGCGCTCGATCGGGTGGATCTCCCTGGAAACGCTCCCATTACCGCAGGTCACGCAAGTGCGTCATGCACTTGCGTTCCGCAGGACGAGATGAACTCACAACGCTCGATGCTCGTCAGGGTCCCCGCGCAGCCCCGCGCACGTTTCGCGCGCACCGGCCCGGGAATTCGATACGGTCAGCCCTGGTTCTACGGGACGCAGACAACCCGCGGTGATCGGAGAGTGCAATGGCAACCGTTGAGCTGACCTCGGCGAACTTCGACGAGGTGACCGGCAACGACGGCATCGTCCTGGTCGACTTCTGGGCCGACTGGTGTGGTCCGTGCAAGCGGTTCGCCCCGGTCTACGAGCGCTCCTCGGAGAAGCACCAGAACATCGTGTTCGGCAAGGTCGACACCGAGGCCCAGCAGGAGTTGGGCGCGAAGTTCGACATCCGGTCGATCCCGACGATCATGGCGATCCGCGACGGCGTCATCGTCTTCGCCCAGCCGGGCGCCCTTCCCGAGTCCGCCCTGGAGAACCTGATCGAGCAGGTCGAGGCTCTGGACATGGACGACGTCCGCAAGCAGCTGGCCGAGCACAACCACTGAGCCGTCCCCGCGACGGCACGCGAAGGCCGGGCCCGGTTCGGGTCCGGCCTTTCGTCATATCCCGACAGCCGCCCATGATCACCGACCCGGGCAGGCGGAACTGACCGTCGGTGGGACCCGAGACGGCCGGTAGATCCCGTATCGTCACCACCCGATGGAGACCCTGACCACCCGTGGGCGCACGACCCGGTTGGGCGTGACCGCACTCGGTCTCGTCCTGCTGCTGTTGGGCACGTTCTGGGGTAGCGACGACGACTTCCCATTCGGCCCGTTCCGGATGTACGCCACCTCGAACCCGCCGAACGCCCCCGCCCCGGACACCCGGGTGGAGGGCGTCAACAGCGCCGGCGCGGTGGTCGAGCTCGACCAGGACGCGACCGGCATCCGCCGCGCCGAGATCGAGGGCCAGCAGGACCGGTACGCCGACGACCCCGCGCTGCTCGCCGAGGTCGCCGACGCGTACGCCGAACGTCACCCGGACGCCTCCGCGCTGGTCGAGGTCCGCATCGTCATCCGTTGGCACGGCATCCGCGCCGGCCGGCCCACCGGGCAGCACACCGACGAGACCGTCGTCAGCTGGCAGGTCTCCCGGTGACCCGCTGGCTGACCGAGGCGGTGCCCCGCGGACGGATCGCCGCGTTCCGGACCCTGATCTACCTCTTCGTCGCCGCCGACCTGGTGGTCTTCACCCCATGGGTACGCACCAGAGCCAGCGTGCCCGGCGAGCTGTACCAGCCGCTGTTGATCGGCCGCCTGCTCCCGCTGCCGACCCCGACGCCGACGGTCGTCGCGGTGATCTTCTGGGGGCTCCTGCTCGCCGCCCTGCTCGCCGCGACCGGCCGGGCACCCCGGCTGCTCGGCTGGACGGTCTGCGCGCTGTACCTCGAGTGGATGATCATCGCGATGAGCTACGGAAAAGTCGACCACGACCGGTTCGGCCTGCTCGTCGCGCTGGCCGTGCTGCCCACCGCCGGCCGGGCCCGCCACGGCGACACCACCCGCACGGAGGCCGGCGGCTGGGCCCTGCGCGTCACCCAGATCGCGGTCATCTGCACGTACTTCCTGGCCGCCTGGGCCAAGCTGCGCTTCGGCGGTCTGGACTGGCTGACCGGCTCGGTGCTGGCCCGGGCCATCATCCGACGCGGCACCGACCTGGCCGACCTCATCGCCCAGGTGCCGTACCTGCTGATCGTCGCCCAGTTCGGCATCGTGGCCTTCGAGCTGCTCAGCCCCGTGGTGTTCCTGTTACCGGCCCGCTGGCGAGTGGCCATGGTCGGCTTCTTCTACTCGTTCCACGTGGTGACCATCGCGACCATCACGATCTCGTTCGCGCCGCACCTGGCCGCGATGACCAGCTTCCTGCCCCTGGAGCGGGTGCGACCGCTGGTGTGGGCACGCCGGCTCGCCGGACGCGGCCCGGTGGACGCCGAGCCGACGTCCGCGCCGCCCGATCCGGCCCGGCTCGATGATCGGGCCCGGGTGGGTGATCAGGCGCCGGCGGTCGGGCGACCGCTCGGGCCGTAGAGGCGTTCCCGCGCCTCCTGCGGGAGCGAGCAGGCCGCCGTGCCGCCCGGCAGGCGGTGGCGGTTGCGGGCCACCCAGCGGTACACCGGCCAGGCCAGCGCTCGCACCGGCGGGAACCGCAGACCCGCGCCGGCCACCCGCCACACCAGACCGCTGTCGGCCAGCAGCTTCGCGATGGCGTCCGGGCCGGCGGCGCGGGAGCCGTCCGCGCCGACCCACTGCACGGCCTCCTCGCACTCGGCCACGGTGAGGCCGAGCGCGTCCAGGTCGGCGAACTGCCAGGGCACCACCCGCGCGCCGGTCGGGATCCGGCGTTCGATGAACTCCGCACAGGTCGTGCAGAACGCGCAGTCACCGTCGTAGACGAAGGTCGACCTCTCCATGGGTCCATCCTCCCCCGTGCGAGCGACGATCACGCACGGGTGTCCGGCGGGTCACTTGCGCAGACCTCGTACACGTGTTCGAATAATGCCCATGCGCTGGGACAACCTCACCGCTCCCCCGGTCGAGGGAGACCCCGAGAGGGCAGCGCCAGCGACGCCACCCCTGCCGCTGGCGCTGCCCGGCGCCGTCGTCCGCACCTTCGACACCCCCGAGTTCGCCGGGATGACGTTCCACGAGGTGCAGGCCAAGTCCATCCTCAACCGGGTGCCGGGCCAGTCCCGCGTCCCCTTCGAGTGGACCATCAATCCGTACCGTGGATGCAGTCATGCTTGTGCTTACTGTTTCGCGAGAAACACTCACACTTACCTCGACTTCGACGCGGGTGTGGACTTCGACCGGCAGGTGATCGTCAAGGTCAACGCCGGTGAGTTGGTACGGCGCGAGCTGGCCGCGCCGAAGTGGCGGGGCGCGCACGTCGCGATGGGCACCAACGTCGACTGCTACCAGCGTGCCGAGGGTCGTTACCGGCTGATGCCGCAGATCATCGCGGCCCTGCGGGACTTCGCCAACCCGTTCTCGATCCTCACCAAGGGCACGCTGATCCTGCGCGACCTGCCCCTGCTGCGTCAGGCGGCCGAGGTGACGAGCGTCGGCATCTCCTTCTCGGTGGGCTTCGTCGACGACGGGCTCTGGCGTGGCGTCGAGCCGGGCACGCCGCACCCGAGCCGACGGCTCGACGCGGTCCGCCGGCTCACCGACGCCGGCTTCTCCGTCGGGGTGCTGATGGCGCCGATCCTGCCCGGCCTCAGCGACGGCGAGGAGTCGATCGACGCCACGGTCTCGGCGATCGCCGCCGCCGGAGCGACGAGCGTGACCCCGCTGGCGCTGCACCTGCGGCCTGGCGCCCGCGAGTGGTATGCCCAGTGGCTCGCTCGGGAGCACCCGCACCTCGTCACCCGTTACCGCGAGCTGTACCGCTCGGGCGCGTACGCCCCGCAGGCGTACCAGCGGGAGCTGACCGCCCGGGTGCGGATCGCCTCCCGTCGCCACGGGCTGCTCCGGGGCGAGGTGGGCGACAACCGCCGCCTGCCCGAGCCGCCGCCCGCTCTCGCCGTCGAGCAACTGACCCTGCTCTGACCTTCCGCGCCGGGTGGAAAGCCCCCGGAACTGCGGCGATACCCTCCCCCGTGCGCCCTGACACGTGGCGCTGACGACCTGCCGGCAGGACGCGGGGACGCTCGCGACGGTGTGGGACCGCGAAGACGGAACCTGGCGGCGGTGCCAGACAAGAACAGGGCATGAACGCACCGTCGAACCAGGGGGCCATCGGGACATGACTGTGACCGAGCGCTCCGACTCGCTGTTGGTAACGGGAGCGCCAGAACTGTTCGGGGAGCTCTTCGAGCGGTACGGCGGTTGGCTGTACAACTTCAGCTCCCGCCGGGTCGGGCGGCAGCTCGCCGAGGATCTGGTCGCCGAGACGTTCCTGATCGCGTTCTCGCGACGGGACCGTTACGACACATCGATGCCCAATGCACGTCCGTGGCTGTTCGGCATCCTGAACAACCTGCTCCGGAACTACCACCGCGCCGAGGTGCGGTGGCTGCGGGCACTGGAGAAGTCGGGCAGAGATCCACTCAGTGGTTCCGGCCAGCACAACTTCGCCGACCGGGCCGACGAACGGCTCGACGCCGAGGCCGCCACGCGGGCACTGGCCGGCGCTCTCGCCGCGATGCCACACGACCAACGTGACCTGCTTCTGCTGCACATCTGGGCCGGCCTGGACTATGCGGAGCTGGCCTCCGCGCTCGGCCTGGCACCGGGCACCGTCCGCTCCCGCCTTCACCGGGCCAAGGCACGCCTGCGCCTTGCGATGCCCGCCCACTACGCACCGTCCGCCGCTGCGAATGAGGAAAACGGATGAACGACAACGTGGAATCTGACAACGCGGGCGTCGAGCTGCTCGTCGCCTTTCGCGAGGACCTGACCGGCCCTGGAACGGACGCGACCGACCGGATGCGGCACGCGATCCTCAACGGGACCGCGTACCGACGACCGGCCGCGAAGCGCTGGTATCTGCGCCGTCCGGCGATCGCGGCCGCCACCGCCTTCGCTCTGGCCGGACTCGCCACCGGCGGTGTCGTGCTGGGCACGGCCGACCACCGGACCGGGCAGACGGGCGGCGTCGCCAGCTCGACGGACGGGTCCCACCCGTCGCAGCTGGGCGATGTCACCTACGTCAGCAACCAGACCCAGGCCGCGCTGGGCAAGGCGGACGACTACGTCGTGAAGGTGCACGACACCTATCGGGGTGGCTCGATCGACTCCTGGGAGGACAAGCAGACCGGGCGCCGCCGGGTCGACATCTTCCAGGGCGACGGCAGCCCGGACTCCACGCTGGTGACGATCGTCGCCGACGGGAAATACCGTGGCACCCAGATCAGCCATCTCGAGCGGACGTACTTCGAGTTTGTCGACTCGCCGGACAAGGCGACCGGCACGGTCTTCGTGCCGAACGACGCGGCGAGCATCCGGACCTGGCTCGCCCGGGGCAAATTGGAGATCGTGGGGCAGGAGAAGGTGGACGGGCGCGACACCGTGCACCTGCGGTTGACGGCGGGGACGGCGGCCTACACCGCAGAACTGTGGGTGGACTCGACCTCGTTCCTGCCGTACAAGACGGTCGCCGACAAGAGCGGAAAGGTGACCGACAGGTCAGAGGTCAGCACCTTCGAGTGGCTACCTCGCACGGATGCGAACCTCAGCCACTTCGACCTGACGCCGCCCGCCGGCTACGACAAGGCCGGGAGCAAGGCCACCAAGGGCGGCCCGTTCACCCTTCCCGAGCGCCCCGACCAGGTCCCCAGCCCGACGACCGACTGACCGCCGTGGGTTGCCGAGCCCTGGGTTCCGGGGCTCGGCAACCCACGTCGTAACCGGTCTGCCTCGCTCCGCGCGAAGCGCCGGCCGGGCCCGACTGGCTGCTGGGGACGGCCAGTCGGGCCCTTCGGCGCAGGTGTTCCTCGCCTGCCTGCGGCGGGCGACGGAGCTACAGTCGGCGGGTGCGTACCGCTCAGCAGATCCTCGCCGACTCCGCCGTGATCGCCGTCGTGGGCGCGTCCCGCGACCCGTTGAAGGCCGCGCACAGCGTCCCGTTGCAGATGCAGCGGTACGGCTGGCGCATCATCCCGGTCAACCCGAGCGTCGACGAACTCTTCGGCGAGCGGGCGTACGCGTCGCTGGCGGACATCCCGCACCCGGTCGACCTGGTGGACGTGTTCCGGCCGGCCGCGGACGCCGTGCAGGTGGTGCGGGACGCGGCGGCGATCGGCGCGCCGGCGGTCTGGCTGCAACTGGGCATCGTGTCGGCCGAGGCGCGCGAGATTGCCGAGGAAGCCGGCATGGAGTACGTCGAGGACCGCTGCCTCGTCATCGAACGCGCCGCCGCAAACCTGACCCGCCTGACCTGACCCGCGTTTCCCCCGCGATCTTGCAGTTTCGGTTGGCGTTCTGCCCAGTTATGCGCCCTTTGTCACCGCAGTAACTGCAAGATCGCGGCATTCAGGGGTGGGGGTTAGAGCTTGTATTCCTTTAGGAGGCCTCGGCTGATGATGGTCTTCTGGATCTCCGAGGTGCCCTCGCCGATCAGCAGGAACGGCGCCTCGCGCATCAGTCGCTCGATCTCGTACTCCTTGGAGTAGCCGTAGCCGCCGTGGATGCGGAACGCCTCCTGGACGACCTCGGCGCAGTACTCGGAGGCGAGCAGCTTGGCCATTCCGGCCTCGACGTCGTTGCGCTGCCCGGCGTCCTTGAGTCGGGCGGCGTTGACCATGAGGGCGTGCGCGGCCTCGATCTTCGTGCCCATCTCGGCGAGCTTGAAGGCGATGGCCTGGTGCTTGGCGAGTGGCTGGCCGAACGTCTTGCGCTGCTGGGCGTAGCCGACGGCGAGTTCGAAGGCCCGGATGGAGATGCCGCAGGCGCGGGCGGCGACGTTGACCCGGCCGACCTCGATGCCGTCCATCATCTGGTAGAAGCCGCGGCCCACCTGGTCGGCCCCGCCGAGGATCGCGGAGTCGGGCACGGTCACGCCGTCGAGCACCATCTCGGTGGTCTCGACGCCCTTGTAGCCCATCTTCTCGATCCGGCCCGGGATGGTGAGGCCGGGCGCGGTCTCGCCGAAACCCGGCTCCTTCTCCAGCAGGAACGTGCTCATGTTGCCGTACACCGAGTCGGCGCCGGTGTCGGTCTTGACCAGGGTGGCGACCACCGATGAGTACGCGCCGTTGGTCAGCCACATCTTCTGTCCGTTGAGGACATAGGTGTCGCCGTCGCGGACGGCCCTGGACTTGATCGCCGAGACGTCGGAGCCGGTCTCCGGTTCTGACATCGAGAACGCGCCGCGCACCTCGCCCGTCGCCATCTTCGGCAGCAGGCGGGCCTTCTGCTCGGCGGAGCCGTGCTGGGAGATCAGGTACGCAACGATGAAGTGGGTGTTGACGATGCCGGAGATCGACATCCAGCCCCGGGAGAGCTGCTCCACCACGAGGGCGTACGTGAGCAGCGATTCGCCGAGCCCGCCGTACTCCTCGTCGATGGTGAGACCGAACAACCCCATCTCGCGCATCCCGTCGAGGATGTCGGTGGGGTACTCATCGGCGTGTTCGAGCCGCTGGGCGTGCGGGATGATCTCCTTGTCGGCGAACTCCCGGACGGTCTCCAGGATCGACTGCTGCACGTCGGTGAGGCCGGGCGTCTGGGCGAGTCGAGCCATCTCGGCCTCCGGGGATCAGCGCACTACTCGTGGGTAACTGAACGCTCGGTAAGTATCGGCCTCCCGGCCCGTCAGGCCAAGGTGACCAGTCCACACAACCGCTGTGAAAAGGTTCACCGCTACGGGTACCGTCCGGCAAGAAGGACTTTTCCGGCACCCGACAGGAGGAGGACAGCCGTGAGCTACCCGCCGCCGCCGTCGGGCCCGCCGGGAGACGAGCCGCCGCCGTCACCCTACGAGCCACCCCGGGACCAGTCGCCGTACGCGCCACCGCCGGCCGGCCAGTCGCCCTACGCGCCACCGCCGGACGAGTCGTCCTTCGGGCCGCCGGAGCGCTCGCCGTACGGGCCACCCGCCGACGAGCCGTCGCCGTACGAGCGGCAGGGGCCGCACCAGCCGGCGCACTGGAGTCAGCAGCCGCCGTACCCGCCGCAGGGCCCCTACGGCCAGTACGGCCCACCGCCCGGCGGCCCCGGTCGGGGCACCAACGTGCTGGCGATCCTGTCGCTGGTGTTCGCCTTCGTGTTCCCCCCGGCCGGCGCCGTCCTCGGTCACCTGGCCAAGCGGCAGATCCGCACCAGCGGCGAGGAGGGCGACCAGCTCGCCACCTGGGGCCTGATCCTCGGGTACGTGTTCACCGCGCTGACCCTGTTGGCCTGCTGCGGCTGGCTGGCGCTCGTCATCCTCGGGAACACCGGCGACAGCCGCGGCTACTGATCAACGGAACCGGGCCTCGCGGACGCTGTTGCCGCCGTCCACCACGAGCATCTGACCGGTGATGTACGACGCGGCCGGCGAGCAGAGGAAGCTGATCGCGGCGGCGACCTCGTCCGGGGTGCCCGGTCGGCCGACCGGGGTGCCCAGACCCTGCTTGATCTCGGCCATCGTGGACGCCGCCGTGTAGATGGTGCCCGGCGCGACCGCGTTCACGGTCACCCCGTCGGCGATCATCTCCATGGCGAGCGCGCGGGTCAGCCCGACGACACCGGCCTTCGCGGCGGCGTACGCGGCTTCGGTGGGCAGGGCGTTGACCGGGCCGGCGGTGGCCGCCAGGTTGACGATCCGTCCCCAGCCCCGCTCGGCCATTCCGCCGATGAAGGCCCGGCTGCACAGGAACGCGGTGGACAGGTTGCGGTCGATCTCGCCGCGCCACTCGTCGTAGGTCAGCTGCGCGACCGGCCGCAGCACTCCCTGACTGGTCCGGCTCGCCAGGCCGGCGTTGTTGACCAGAACCTCGACGTCGCCCAGCTGTTCGGCCACCGCGTCGGCCAGCGCGCCCACCTCGGACTCGTCGGTCAGGTCCGCGACGAACCCGGTCACGCCCAGCTCACCGGCCCGCTCGTGGATGCGTCGGGTGGTCGACACGATGGCGACCCGCGCTCCCAGGTCGGCGAGGCGCCGCGCGGTGGCGTACCCGATCCCGTCCGGGCTGCCCGCCCCCGTCACCAGGGCGACCCGGCCGTCGAGCCGCATGGTCACCGGATCGGGCAGCGCGACCGGCTCGTCGGCGCCGGTCGCGCCGGTCGACGTGGCCGCCCGACCGCGCCGGGCCACACCCGGACGGCTCACGTCCCGTCGCGGTCGGCTGCCGGAACGGTCCGCGGCACGCGCGTCAGTTGCCATGCCAGGGATCCTGCCCGTTACGACCGGCCCGGGCAACGCGGCACCCGGGAGCGGGGGCGTCGGGTTTGGTTACTCCTGGCTACGCTGGCGGCGCACCCGAGCCGACGGAGATCACGCATGACCAATCCCCCGCCTCCCGGCGACTGGAACGACCCCACCTGGTCGGCTCAGCCGTCGAGCACGCCACCGGACCCCACGCTGGTGACCGGTCAGCCGGTGCCGGCCCAGCCCGGTCCCGTGGACCCGTACGCGCCGGCAGACCCGTACGCGCCGGTCGACCCGTACGCGGGCGCGAAGCTGCCACCCGGTGCGCCGGTGCCCGGTTACGCGCCGCCCGGTTACCCCGCGCCCGGTTACGCGCCGCCGGGTTACCCGCCGCAGTACCCCGGTTACGGCTACCCGGCCCCGCGCAAGACCAACGGGCTGGCCATCGCGTCGCTGGTGCTGGCCCTGGTCGGCCTCACGTCCTGCGGCGTCACCGCGCCGATCGGGGCGATCCTCGGGCACGTCGCACAGAAGCAGATCCGGGCCAGCGGCGAGGACGGCGAGGGGATGGCGAAGGCCGGCATCATCGTCGGCTGGATCGTCACCGCCCTGATGGTGCTGGGGATCGCCGCCTACGTCGCCGTCATCATCTTCGCGGTCGCGAACGGCAGCGACAGCAGCAGCAGCTACTGAGGCGGTGCGCCGTTGGGGCGTACCGCCGAATGCTGGACCGGGTCGACGGCCGGCGGCGGTCGACCCGGCCCGGCCGCTCACTCGGCCGGCGGGGTGAACGACGAGGTACGGCTCATGCCGGCGGCGCGGCCCTTGGCGGCGATCACCAGCGCCATCTTGCGGGACGCCTCGTCGATCATCTCGTCGCCCAGCATGACCGCGCCCAGCTTGCCGCCGGCCTCCGAGGTGTAGTGCTCGTACGCGTCGAGGATCAACTCGGCGTGGTCGTAGTCGGCCTGCGCCGGCTGGTAGATCTCGTTGGCGGCGTCGATCTGGCCCGGGTGCAGCACCCACTTGCCGTCGAAGCCCAGCGCCGCCGAGCGCTTGGCCACCTCGCGGAACGCGTCCACGTCGCGGATCTGCAGGAACGGGCCGTCGATCGCCTGCTTGTCGTGCATCCGCGCGGCCATCAGGATCCGCATCAGGATGTAGTGGTACGGGTCGCCCGGGTAGTCCGGGATCAAGCCGCCGACCACCAGCGACCTCATGTTGATCGACGCCATGAAGTCGGCCGGGCCGAAGATGATGGTCTCGACCCGGGGCGAGGCGGCCGCGATGGCGTCCACGTTGACCAGACCGGCCGCGTTCTCGATCTGCGCCTCGATGCCGATCCGGCCGACCTCGAGGCCGAGCGTCTTCTCGATCTGGGTGAGCGTCAGGTCCAGCCATTGCACCTGGCCGGCGTCCTGCACCTTCGGCAGCATGATGCAGTCGAGGTTCGCGCCGGCGCCCTCGACCACCTCGATGACGTCCCGGTACGTCCACGGGGTGGTCAGGTCGTTGACCCGTACCACCCGGGTCTTGCCGGCCCAGTCGCCGTCGTTGAGGGCGGCCACGATGTTCTTGCGCGCCTCCGGCTTGGCCAGCGGGGCCACCGCGTCCTCCAGGTCGAGGAAGACCTGGTCGGCGGGGAGCCCCTGCGCCTTGCCGAGCATCTTGACGCTGGAACCCGGTACGGCCAGGCACGACCGGCGGGGACGACCGACTGCGGCCATGGATGTGCTCCTTCCAGCGACCGGCGGGCACGCCGACGCCACCTGAATCCGAGGAAAACTTAACGATCCCAAAGGGCGTGGTGACGCCACGGTAACCTCGCGCCATGACCGCGGTGAATGGACCTGTGGAAGATCTCACTGGGCGTCGGCTGGTGGTGGTGACGGGTGCCAGCTCCGGCATCGGGATGGCCGCCGCGGTGGCCTTCGCCTGCCGGGGCGACCAGGTGGTGCTCGTCGGGCGGGACCCGGCCCGGCTGCAGGCCGCGGCGGAGCGCGTACGGGAGACAGCCGGCGAGCGCCCGGAGCTGTTCCGGGCCGACTTCGCGGTCCTCGACGACGTACGCGGGCTGGCCGAGCGGCTGCGCGACGCGTACGACCGGATCGACGTGCTGGCCAACAACGCCGGGGCCATCGCGCTCCAACCGCTCACCACCGTCGACGGCTTCGAGCTGTCGATCCAGGCCAACCACCTGGCTCCGTTCCTGCTCACCAACATGCTGGCCGACCGGGTGGGCCGGACGGTGGTGACCGCCTCGGGGGCGCACCGCTTCGGCGCGCTCGATCCGGACGACCTCAACAGGCCGCTGCGCGCCTATCACCCGATGGGCGCGTACGGCACCAGCAAGCAGGCGAACATCCTGTTCGCCGCCGAGGCGGCACGGCGCTGGCCGGGCATCTCCGCGTACAGCTTCCATCCGGGAGTGGTGCGGACCCGGTTCGCCAACGACAGTCGGCTGGTCGCCTTCGGCATGCGGTTCATGCCGTTCCGCAGCCCGGAGAAGGGGGCCGAGACGCTCATCTGGCTCGCGAACCAGGATCCGGCCCGGCTCGCCGGCGGCGGCTACTACTACAACCGCCGGCCGCGTCGGCCGTACCGCAAGGCGGCGGACCCACAGCTCGCGTCCCGGCTCTGGGAAGCCAGCGCCACGGCCGTCGGCATCGATGGGTAGCGTGGCCACCATGCTGACGCTTGTCGCGATCGTCGAGTACGCCGCCGGGGCCGAAACCGCCGGGCAACGGTACGAGGACACCGTGTTGGCCCTGCTCGGCCGGCACGACGGCCGGCTGGAACGGCGGCTGCGCGGCAGCGACGGGCGGAGCGAGGTGCACGTGATCACGTTCGCGGCCCGCACCGGGTACGAGTCGTTCCTCGTCGATCCGGAGCGTGCCGCGCTGCGCGCCGACCTCGGGGACGCCGCCCCGACCACCCGCGTCATCGAGGCGTACGACGCCTGAGGGTCGGCAGCTCTTCGCGATCCTGGACAGCGCCACCGGGCGAGGCGTCTCCCCTTACTTCATCACCCGGGGTGGGCGAGAACAAGACTTGATCTTGGCTGGCGCGACGGTCAGGGTCGAGCCATGGAATTCGATGCGACAGCCACCGCGCGGCACGCCCTCTGGATCGGTGGTGGACAGTGGGCCGGCAAGTCCACGGTCGCCGTGAACCTGGCCCTGCGACACGGCCTGACCGCGTACCTCTACGACCGACACGACGCCCGCGGCCACGACGACCGGCGGATCGCCGAGCGGGTCCGACGCGGCGCACCGCCCACCGGGCCCGACCCGGACACCACCTGGGTCCACACCGACCCGGCCCAGATGGCCGCCGACACTCTCGCGGGTTTCCCCCGCCGTTTCGCCTGGGTGCTGGACGACCTGAGCGCGCTCGTGACCGGCCGCCGCGTCGTGGCCGAGGGATGGGGGCTGCGCCCCGAACTCGTGGCGGCGGTCGTCGGATCGATAGGGCAGTTGGTGGTGCTGGTGCCCACCGCCGAGTTCCGCGCCCGCCAGATCGCCGCCCTGCCACGCGCGCGCACGGTCGCCGCCGGGGTCAGTGACCCGGACCGGGCATTGCGCAACAGGTGGGCGCGCGACGACCTGGTGGCGGCGGACGCGGCGGCGCAGGCCGAACGGCTGGGCGTACGGGTGATCCGGGTCGACGGCACGCTCGACGGTGAGCAACTGACAAACGTGGTGGAGGAGCACTTCGCGGCGTACCTGTGAGCAAGCCTCAGCTCTCCAGCGGGGCGGCGTCGGCGGGCAGCGGGGTGGGCGGCGTGGCGCGGCGAGCGGCGCGGGCGCCGCCCAGCACCACCACCGCCACGCCGACGAGCAGCAGGATCATCCCCACCAGCGCGTAGGGGCGGGGCACCTGGTCCAGCCAGAGCCAGGCGAGCAGCGCCGCGCCGGGCACCTCCAGCAGGATGAGCACGCTCACCGTCGTCGCCGAGACCTTGTGCAGGGCGTAGTTGAACATCGAGTGCCCGAGCAGTTGGGCCCCCGCCACCAGGGCCAGGATCGCCAGCCAGGTACGCCCGTCGAAGCCGACCACGCGGATCCCGCCCAGCAGGCAGATGACCAGCAGGATCACCGCGCAGATGCCGTAGCAGATGGTCGTGTAGGTGGTGGTGCTGATGCTCGCACGGGCCCGTTCACCGAAGGCCGTGTAGACGGCCGCGAAGACGCCGCCGGTCACCGCCAGCAGGTCGCCGGCGACGGCTCTGCCGGAGACACCCACGTCCGCGCCGGTGGCGACGACCGCTCCACCGACGGCCACGGCGATCCCCGTCCACACCACCGGCGGCAGCCGGCGACCCTGCGCGCGGGCGATCAGCCCCTGCCAGACCGGCTGGGTGGCGACCAGGGCCGTGGCCATCGCGACCGAGGTGAGCCGCACGCTCGGCATCCAGGTGGCGAAGTGCGCGGCCAACGCGATCCCGGAGACCACGCAGAAGAGACCCTCCCGCCGGCCGGTGGGCGCCGCGAGCGCACGGAACTCGCCGCGCCTGCGGGTCAGCGAGAACGGGCTCAGCACGACCACCGCGAGCAGGTTGCGCCACAGCGCGATGGCCAGCGCCGGAGCGGCGGCGTACGCGATCAACGGCGCGGACGACGAGACGGCGACGACGGCCAGGCCGATCGCGCCGGTGGTCAACGGGTCCAGGGGCGGTCGAGGGGACACGGGAAGCAATCTTCACACGACCACGGACAGCACGGACCGTCAGCACTCCGTTACGATCACGCGCGTTCGCGCCGACGACCCTCGACCGCAAAGGCGCTCCCCCATGGCCGGCTACCAGGCGGTGCTGTTCGACTTCTTCGGCACGCTGACCCGTTCGGTGCAGCGCGGCGCCGCGCACCTCGGCACCGCCGAACTGCTCGGCTGTCCCAGCGAGACGCTGAGCGAGGTGCTGAACCGCACCTACTACGAGCGCGCCACCGGTCGGCTCGGCGACGCGGAGACGACCATGCGGTGGGTCTGCGCCCAGGCGGGCGTACACCCGAGTGACCCGGCCCTGCGCGCGGCGGTGGTGTCCCGGCACCGCGCGATCCGCGCGGACACCCGGCTGCGCGCCGACGCGGTGCCGGTGTTGGCGGCGCTGCGCGAGCGAGGCGTCCGCACCGGCGTGATCAGCGACTGTACGCACGAACTGCCGGCCTTCCTGCCGCAACTCCCCGTCGCGCCCCTGCTCGACGTGCGGGTCTTCTCCGTACAGGTCGGATGCTGCAAGCCGGATGCCGCGCTCTACCTGACCGCCTGCCGTCGACTCGGGCTGACGCCGGACGCCTGCCTGTACGTGGGTGACGGCGGCAGCCAGGAGTTGACCGGCGCCGAACAGGCCGGCATGACCGCGGTCCGGCTGGCCGCGCCCGATCTGGCCGAGCACATGGTCTTCAACGCCGACCGTCAGTGGCGCGGCACCACGCTCGTCGCGCTGCGTGAGGTGCTCGACCTCGTGGATGCCAAGGTCACTGCCGCCGCTGTCGCGGGGAGTTGACCCGATCAGCGGCGACGGACCCGGTGCAGGCGGAACGGCTTGCGGGTGGCGCGGACCGCCGGAGTCTCCCGGGGCGGCTCGGTCTGCGCGTCGGACGGCAGTTCCGTACCGGCCAGGGGCGTGCCGGCCGGGGCGAGGCGGTTCAGGGCGCAACCGTCGGCGACCCAGCGGGCCACCAGGTCGGTGGTCGGACCGGGCGCGTTCAGGCGCTTGCCCGCCACCAGCGGCGCGGCGGTGTCCCACGCCTCGGTGCCCGGCGCCAGCCGGGTCACCCGGGCCGGCCAGGTGACGATCCGCCCTCCGTGGTCACCGCGCAGACTGACCTGCGCCTCGGTCGCGTCGGCGAGGCCCGGCGCCGCCTGCTCGCCCGGCCCGCTCACCACCAGGAGCGCGCCCTCCAGCGGGGCGCACCAGAGCGCCAGCGCCGGCCCACCGGACACGCTGACCCAGGCCACGGCGGCCTTCTTCATCGCCTCGTCCACCAGCGGCGTGCCACCGGCAGCGTCCTCGTCCGTCACACCCGCATCCTCCCGCATCGACGCCGTCGCTCATCCCACGAACGGCGGTACGGCGATCTCGCCCCGGGCCACCGGCATCACCTGGCCGGCGACGGTCGCGCCGACCGCCACGCCGTTCGCCGCGGTCACCGTGCAGCCCAGCGCGGACGGGCGGCCCATCTCCACGCCCTGGCGCACCGAATAGTGCGACAGCCCGTCCGCCGGCAGCAGCCCGCTGGCCACCAGCCAGACGCCCAGCCCGAGGGCCGCCGAACCGGTCGCCGGGTCCTCCGGGACGCCGATCCCCGGCACGAAGACCCGAGCGTGCGCGGTTTGCGCGACGGCGTCCCAGGAGAAGACGCTGACGTGCGCCACCCCCAACCGTTCGGCCGCCGCCGGGTTCAGCCGCGCGCGGGCCACCGCGGCCGGGTGGACCGGCAGGTAGGGGAACTCCAGCCCGCAGCCGGCCACCCGGGGAGCGGGCCCGGCGGGGTCGTGGTCGTCCGCGCCCAGCCCGGCGATCTCCAGCAGCGGCTCCGGGTCCAACTCGGGGCCGAGGGTGGGGACGCCTCCGGTGAGCGTCGCCCCGGACGACGTCACCTCGATCGGCAGCACGCCGGCCCCGCACTCCTGGGTGACCTGCCCCACACCGAACATCCCACGCCGGCTCGCGGTGACCGCCGCGCCGACGCTGGGGTGCCCGGCGAACGGCAACTCCTCGACCGGCGTGAAGATGCGGGCCCGGTAGGTGGCGCCGACCTGCGTAGGTGGCAGCACGAACACCGTCTCGGAGAGGTTGAACTCCAGCGCGAGCGCCTGCATCTGCTCGGTGGCCAGCCCTTCCGCGCCGAACACCACGGCCAGCGGATTACCGGCGAACGGGCGGTCGGTGAAGACGTCCACGATCTCGTAGGCCAAGGTCGACATGTTGATAAACACTAGGCGCTTAGGCTGGTGCCCGTGAGTACGCCGACCCGGGTCTACATCGCCCGCCTCGCCGGAGTCGCCGTCTTCGATCCGAACGGCGACCAGGTGGGCCGGGTCCGTGACGCCGTGGGACGGCTGCGGGCGACCACGCGTCCGCCCGAGGTGGTGGGTCTGGTCGCCGAGATGCCCATGCGTCGGCGCATCTTTCTCTCCATCAACCGCATCACGTCGATCGACGCGGACGCGGTGGTGCTCGGCTCCGGCACGCTCAACCTGCGACGCTTCGAGAAGCGCCCGAACGAGCTGCTGGTGCTCCAGGAGCTGCTGGACCGGCGCGTACAGCTCGACCCGGGCGGCCAGCCCGGCGCGGTGGTGGACGTCGCCATGGAGTGCACCAGGGGTGGCGAGTGGTCGCTGACCCGGGTCGCGGTCCGCGAGCAGACCGGCCGGCTCAGCCGCCGCGGCCACCTGCACCAGGTCGAGTGGGACCGGGTGCGCGGCCTCAGCGGCATCGCCGACAACCGGGGTACGGCGAACCTGCTCGCCGTCCTGGAGGACATGCGCCCCGCCGACCTCGCCAACGCCCTGCAGGACCTGCCGGACGCCCGACGCAACGAGGTGGCCGCCGCGTTGAACGACGAGCGGCTGGCCGACGTGCTCAGCGAGCTGCCGGAGCACGACCAGGTGGAGATCCTGGCCGCGCTGGACCGGGAACGGGCCGCCGACGTGCTGGAGGAGATGGACCCGGACGACGCCGCCGACCTGCTCAACGAGCTGCCCCCGCCGGAGCAGGACGTCCTGCTGGACCTGATGGAGCCGGACGAGGCGGACCCGGTACGCCAGCTCCTGAAGTACACGCCGGGCACGGCGGGCAGTGTGATGACCTCGGAGCCGGTCATCCTGCCGCCGGACGCCACCGTGGCCGAGGCGCTGGCGCGGATCCGTGAGCCGCAGCTCTCCCCCGCGGTCGCCGCGCAGGTCTTCGTGACCCGGGCGCCGCAGAACACGCCGACCGGCCGCTACCTGGGCATGGTGCACTTCCAGGCGTTGCTGCGCGAGCCACCGGCCGACCTGCTGGGCAAGGTGGTGGTCAACGACATCGACCCGTTGCGTCCCACCACCCCGCTGCCGGAGATCACCCGCCGGATGGCCACCTACGACCTGGTCGCCATGCCGGTGATCGACCGCAACAACCGGTTGGTCGGCGCGGTCACCGTCGACGACGTGCTGGACCACTCGCTGCCCCGGGACTGGCGCGACCGGGACGCCGTAAACGCCCCGGGCACCCCGGACGCGGTACTGGACGGCGACGGTGGCTGAGCAGCGGCGCACGGAGCGGCTCGACCAGCCCCGCGAGCCCCGGGGCATCAACCTCCCCCGGTTCGACGCGGAGGCGTTCGGCCGCTGGTCGGAGGGGATCGCGCGGGGCATGGGGACCGCGAACTTCATCGTCGTCATGACGGTGGTGATCGCGATCTGGTTCGGCTGGAACACCCTCGCCCCGGCCGAGTTGCGCTTCGACCCGTACACCTTCACCTTCCTCACGCTGGTGCTGTCGTTGCAGGCCAGCTACGCCGCGCCGCTGATCCTGCTGGCCCAGAACCGGCAGGCCGACCGGGACCGGCTGGCCCTGGAGGAGGACCGGCGGCGGGCCACGGCCCAGAAGGCGGACACCGAGTACCTGGCCCGGGAGATCGCCGCGCTGCGGATCGCGCTCGGCGAGGTGGCCACCCGGGACTTCCTCCGCTCCGAGCTGACCCGCCTGGCCGAGGAGCTGGACGAGGCGGGGCAGCGCCGGCGACGCCTGGAGCGCCGGCAGCAGGAGAAGGGCGGCCAGCGGTCGACCGACGGCCCGGGGCTGGACGAGCCGCGCGACGACCTGGACGGCGACTACGCCCGCGACGCCCGGCCCGAGCGCTGACGAAGGCTCATCGTTTGGCTCACACCACCCTCGGCCAGCGGTCGGCCGGGATGCCCCGCGACGTAGCATTGCGGGCATGTCAGCACCCGTGAGCACCGTCGAGGACGCGATCCAGGCCGCCCTGGCCACCGTCAACGACCCGGAGATCCGCCGGCCTATCACCGAGCTGGGCATGGTCCGCTCCGCCACGATCGGCGCGGACGGCGTCGTCCGGGTCGAGCTGCTGCTCACCGTCGCCGGCTGCCCGCTCAAGGACAAGCTGCGCACCGACATCACCGCCGCGGTGGCGGCGGTGCCGGGCGTGGCCGGCGTGGAGATCGACTTTGGCGTGATGAGCCCCGAGCAGCGGCAGTCGCTACAGGCGCAGTTGCGCGGCGGCGGCGCGAGCGAGGAGCCGGTCATCCCGTTCGCCCAGCCCGGCTCGCGCACCCGCGTGTACGCGGTGGCCAGCGGCAAGGGCGGCGTCGGCAAGTCCAGCGTGACGGTCAACCTGGCGGCGGCGCTCGCCGCCCGGGGGCTCTCGGTGGGCGTGGTGGACGCCGACATCTACGGTCACTCGGTGCCCCGCATGCTCGGCGCGGACGGCCGGCCCACCCGTGTCGAAGACATGATCATGCCGCCGCAGTCGCACGGTGTGAAGGTGATCTCGATCGGCATGTTCACCTCGGGCAACGCGGCCGTGGTGTGGCGTGGCCCGATGCTGCACCGGGCGCTCCAGCAGTTCCTCGCCGACGTCTACTGGGGCGACCTGGACGTGCTCCTGCTCGACCTGCCGCCGGGCACCGGCGATGTGGCCATCTCGCTGGCCCAACTCCTGCCCAACTCGGAGATCCTGATCGTCACCACCCCGCAGACCGCCGCCGCCGAGGTGGCGGAGCGGGCCGGGGCGATCGCCCTGCAGACTCACCAGCGGGTTGTCGGCGTCATCGAGAACATGTCCTGGCTGGAACTGCCGGACGGATCCCGCATGGAGATCTTCGGGTCCGGTGGCGGCACGGCGGTCGCCGAGTCGCTGAGCCGGACCATCGGCGCCCAGGTGCCGCTGCTGGGACAGATCCCGCTGGACACCCGGGTCCGCGAGGCCGGCGACGCCGGTAACCCGATTGTGCTGGCCGAGCCGGAGTCCCCGGCCGCGCGGGCGCTCGGCGGCGTCGCCGACCGGCTCGCGCTGCGCCGTGAGTCGCTGCTCGGCAAGCCGCTCGGCCTCAAGCCCGCCGGGCGCTGAGCCGCACCACAACGACGAACGCCCCGCCGGCCATCCGAGGCCTGCGGGGCGCGTTCGTTCAGGTGCCGGGTCGGATCAGGTGGCGTCGTCGTAGCTGACCCGGGGCGCTGGCGCCGAGGGCGTACCGGTGGCGGTGCCGGGTCGCGTCCCGTTCGAGCGCAGGTCCGCGGCGTTGGCCACGTCCTTCAGCTCGTTGTGCACACCGTCGACGTCCGCGCGCAGGTTGTCGTAGACGCCCTGTAGCGGCTTGCGGATCGCCGCCTCGTCCTCCTCGCTGAGGAGGTGCTTGCGGATGAAGGCCTTCGGGTGCAGGTCTTCGAGCTGGATGTCGGTGCCCAGCTCACGACTGAGGTCGCCGGTGGCGTTGCGGGCCATGTTCCGCAGGTTACGGACCAGCCGTAGGCCGTCGTTGATCACGGCGGGCAACCGGTCACCGAAGATCAACAGCGCCAGGAGCAGCAGCGCCCCGACTTCCCACATGTTCAGGTTCTCGAACATCCCGCGGGCCTCCTCTCGGCGTCAGCAGCAAGACTACGCACGTCGGGCGGCTTTGCGGCAGGGGGTGACCCGCTGTTCACTTGGCATCCGCGGCGAGGGTCACCGACGTGTTCCGTCGTGCGTTTCCCCGCCGGAACTCGACGGTCACCACCGACCCCGGCGCGAACTTGCGGACCAGCGCGATCAGGTCGGTCGGCTCGGTCATCGGCCGTCCGTCGAGCTTCAGGATCACGTCGCCGACCTTGAGCCCGGCCCCGGCCGCCGGCCCGGAGGGCTCCACGGCGGCCAGTCGTACGCCGCCGCCCCCACCCGCGCCCGGGCCGCCGACCTGGGCGCCGATGACCGTACGCCGGGCCTTGCCGGTGCCGATGATCTCCTGGGTGACCCGCTTGGCCTGGTTGATCGGGATGGCGAAGGCGAGACCGATGTTGCCGGCCTCCTGCCCCTCGGCCACCAGCGACTTGATGGTGGAGTTGACGCCCACCACCCGGCCGGCGCCGTCGACGAGCGGGCCGCCCGAGTTGCCGTGGTTGACGGCGGCGTCGGTCTGGATCGCCGCGTAGTAGCGCACCGGGCCGCCCGGCTCACCGGCCTGCATCGTCCGGTCCAGGGCGCTCACGATGCCGGCGGTGACCGTGTTGGCCAGCGACAGGGGTGAGCCCACGGCGAGGACCGGGTCACCGACGGCCAGCGCGTCGGAATCCCCGAACTCCACCGGTCGCAGACCCGTCCGGTTCACCTTGATCACCGCGATGTCGGACTCCGGGTCCTGACCGACCACGGTCGCCGGAGCGGAGCTGCCGTCGTTGAAGACCACCGAGGCCTTGCCGCTGCTGCCGGCCACCACGTGGTCGTTGGTGATCACGTGCCCGTCGGCGCTGGCGATGAACCCCGAGCCCTCGCTGGTCCCGCCGAGGCTGCTGACACGGATGGTGACCACGCTGGGCAGCACACGTCCGGCGACCCCGGCCAGCGACTCCGGCTTGCGCTGGGCCAACGCCGGTGGATCCGCGGCAGCCGCACCGAGCACCGGGCCGGCCGCGCCGCCACGCACCGCGAACGCGTAGCCCAGCGCGCCGCCGAGGGTGCCGGCCAGCAGAGCGGTGATCACCGGGATGAGCAGCAGGTGTCGCAGCGTCGGTCGGCCGGGCGCGTCCGGGTCGGTGACCGGCTCCGGCTCGGTACCGGCGGGCACCACCGAAGGCACCACGACCGCGGTGGGGGCCGCCGGGTCACGCCACGGATCGCCGAGCGCGTCGGACCACCACGGCGACGCGCCAGCGGTAGGGGGCGGCGGATTCGGGTCCGACACTTTCGGGGGCTCGGCCGTGGATGCGGTGTCGGCGGCCGAGGGCGCGGTGCCGCTCCCCGGCGCGTCCGGCGGCCCCTCCGGCGGGGCTCCTACCCCCGGCGGGCGTGCCGGAGCCGGAGTCTCACCGTCCCGGCGCCATTCCCAGCCGTCGGTCACGTCGGTGCCTCCCAGTCCGTCCCCCGGATCCCGTGCGGCCTCGCCCGGCCACGGTTCGGCGCGGTCGAGACTGACGGAATACCGCTTCCAGGATTGCACGGATGCGCGCGGTGGAGTCAGCGGTTGCCTCCGGTGATCGCGGAGAGGGCGGAGGCGCGGCTGCGCCTCGCGCCGGTCGCCTCTACGCTCACAGTGCCAACCCGCCCCCCGCACCACGCGCCGCCCGGAGGTGCCCCATCGCCACGGTCGCCGGTTCCGGCAGTTCGACGAGCCAGGCTCAGCAGTTCGCCGAGTCGTACGTGACCGAGGATCTCGTGCTCCGCACCGCCCGCAGCCTGGCCCACGAGGTGGGCCTCGACGCGGTCACACCCGGAGCGGGGGCGGCGTTGCGGCTGCTGGCCGCCGCCGGCAACGCCCGCGCGGTCGTGGAGATCGGCACCGGTACGGGCGTGAGCGGCGTCTGGCTGCTGCGCGGCATGCGGGCCGACGGCGTGCTCACCACCATCGACGTGGAGGTGGAGCACCAGCGGATCGCGCGACGGATCTTCACCGAGGCGGGCTTCGCCAGCGGCCGTACCCGCATCATCACCGGCCGCGCGTTGGACGTGCTGCCCCGACTGGCCGACGGGGTGTACGACCTCGTCTTCGTCGATGCCGAGGCCACCGGGTTCCACGCCTTCGTGGAGGCGGCGCTGCGGCTGCTGCGTCCGGGCGGGGTGCTCGCGCTCAACGGGATGCTGGCCGGCGGCCGGATCGCCGACCCTGCCGCCCGGGACGCGGGGACGGTGACGGTCCGCGAGACGATCAAGGCGCTGCGGGAGTCGGAGCACTGGATCCCCGCGCTGCTCCCGGTCGGCCACGGGGTGCTCGCCGCGGTGAAGTGCTGACCGTCAGTCGACGGCGGCCAGCCAGCGCAGCAGCGAGCGGACACCCCAGCCCGTCGCGCCCCGGCTCAACTCCGCGTGGTCGCCGTCCGCCCAGGACGGGGCGGACATGTCCAGGTGCAGCCAGCGGTCCCGCAGGTCGCCGGTGAACTCGCGGAGGTAGAGCGCCGCCGTGACCGATCCGGCGCCCTGGGTGGGCGCGCTGTAGAGGTCGGCGATCTCGCTGCCCAGGTACTCGACGTAGTCGCCGTGCAGCGGCATCCGCCAGGCCGCCTCGCCAGCCGCCTCGATCGCGTTCAGCACGTCGGCGGCCAGGTCGTCGTTCTCGCTGTAGAGGGCGGCGGTCCGCTTGCCCAGCGCAACGGCGTTGGCGCCGGTGAGGGTGGCGAGGTCGACGAGCAGGTCGGGCTTGAGCTGCCGCACCGCGTAGGCGATCGCGTCGGCGAGGACCAGACGGCCCTCGGCGTCGGAGTTGGTGGTCTCGCTGGTCGTCCCGCCGTAGTGCCGGATGACGTCGCCCGGACGAAACGCCGAGCCGCTGACCATGTTCTCGGCGAGCGGGGCCAGGGTGGTGACGCGGATCGGCAGGCGCATCGCCGCCGCGCCGAGGGTGGCGGCGACGACCGCCGCCGCCCCGGCCATGTCCTTGCGCATCAGCTTCATGGCGGGCACCGGCTTGATCGAGATGCCGCCGGTGTCGAAGGTGATGCCCTTGCCGACCAGCACCACGTGGGTGCGCGCGTTCGCGGGATGCCAGTCCATCTCCAGCAGGCGCGGGCCGCTGGCCGAGCCGCCGCCCACGGCGAGGATCCCGCCGAAGCCCTCGGCGGTCAGCTCGGCCGGACCACGGACCGTCAGGCGCAGGTCCGGCAGGTCCGCGGAGGCGGCGGCCACCTGGTCGGCGAACCACTGCGGGTTCTTCACCGAGGAGGGGGTGTTGGTCAGGTCGCGCGCGAGACGGGTCATCGCGGCGGTGGTCCGCGCGGTGGCGACCGTGTCCTCGTGGGCCGCCGGGTCGGTGACCAGCAGGTCGACGCCGTCGAGCGTGCGCGGCTCGTCGTCGGTCAGCCGGAACCGGTACGAGGCGAGCAGCAGGCCCTCGGTCAGCCCGCGCACGGCGGCCGCGGTCACACCGGCCGGCAGGGCGATAGTGATATGCGTCTCATCTGACACAGAGCGGGCCAGGGCCGCGCCGGCCGTCCGCCAGGAGGATTCCCCGCCGTCGCCGATACCCAGCAGCACCAGCCGACCGGGGTCGCGCCCGGGACGCAGCTGGGTGCTGATCTCGCCGGCCCGTCCGCTCAGTCGGGCGGCCGGCACCAGCACGGCCGCCTCGTCGGCGGTATCGCCGGGCGGCGTCACCGCGGTCGGCGTCAGCTCCGCCGAGACGTCACCTCCCGCCGCAGCTTCGGCGGGGCGTACGGGCAGGACGAGGACGTCGAGCCGTTCGGGCTCGGCGAGCGGACGGATGGCGAGCACGCGGAACCGCACCTCCAGGAAGTTTCACAAAGTGGATCGGGCCATGCCCGCGCACAGATATGAAGACCCTGAGCCACCGGCGTTCCCGGTGGCTCAGGGTCCAAGAAACGCTCCGACCGGCGTACGCCGTCCGGGTCGTCCCTCACTCAGCCGGCGGCTGCCTTCAACGCGTCACCGAGCGCGTTGGCCTCGTCGGGAGTCATCTCGACGACGAGCCGGCCACCGCCCTCCAGCGGGACACGCATGACGATGCCCCGACCCTCCTTGGTGACTTCCAGCGGACCGTCGCCCGTCCGCGGCTTCATCGCCGCCATGTTGTCTCCCCTCAGACCTACACCAGGGTCGGTGGGTTGCCCCACAGCCACTTCGTCACGACCACCCGCAACGCTCGCGGGGGTGTCGACAGACGATTTTCCCTGATGAACACCGCCGGACCCAAACCGGAGCAGCATTGATGTAACAGCATCTAGCTTATCTTGAGAAGGCCTGTCACAATGTGCGGTCATGCAGGCACGGTCGGCACTCTTCGACCTGTACGGCGACCATCTCCGACCGAGGGGTGGCCGCGCACCGGTCGCCGCCCTGGTCAAGCTACTGGCGCCGTTGGGAATCGCGCCGCCCGCCGTTCGCACCGCCGTGTCCCGGATGGTGCGTCAAGGCTGGCTCGACCCGCTCCGGCTGGCCTCCGGACCGGGATATTCGATCACACCAAAAGCCGCCCGACGACTCGACGAGGCGGCGGCCCGGATCTACCGGACCGGCCGGGTCACCTGGGACGGCCGGTTCGATCTGCTCGTCCTCGACGCGCCGGGCTCCCGGCGGGACCGGCAACGACTCGCCGCCACCCTCAGCTTCCTCGGCTACGGCACCCTCGACGAGCAGACGTGGGTCGCGACCCGCCCCGCCGAGGACGTCGACCTGCTGCTGGCCGAGGCCGGCATCCGGTTCGAACGGTTCACCGCATCGCACTTCTCCGGTACCCCGGGCGCGATGGGCGTCGTCCGTCGGGCGTGGGACCTGGCCGAGATCGGCCGCGCGTACGAGCGGTTCGTCGCCGACCAGCGCCCGCTCCTGAGCGCGGTCACCGTGCGCAGCAGCGACGAGGAGGCGTACGCCGTCCGGTTCCGGCTCGTGCACGCGTGGCGTACCTTCCTGTTCCGGGACCCGCAGCTGCCCCCGGCGCTGCTGCCCGAGCGCTGGCCCGGCACCGCCGCGGCCAGCTTCTTCGACCGGCACGCGGCCCGCCTGCGTCCAGCCGCCGACCGGTACGTCGAGCAGTGCCTCGACGCCGGCAACCGCATCGTTCGACAGAAGGGTCGTTAGACACGTGACCGAGCCGTTGCTCGTCGACCGGACCGACGCCGTCGTCACCCTCACGCTGAACCGGCCGCAGGCGATGAACGCGTTCGACGTCGCGCTGAAGGAGGCGCTGCGGGACACGCTGGCGGAGCTGGAGACCGACCGGTCCTGCCGGGCGGTCGTGCTGGCCGGCGCGGGTGGGTCCTTCAGCGCCGGGCAGGACCTGCGCGAGCACACCTCGACGCTCGAGAACGGCTCGACCGACCCGCTGGGCACCGTCCGGGTGCACTACAACCCGATCGCCGCCCGGCTGGCCAACCTGCCCAAGCCGGTGGTGGCCGCCGTGCGGGGGATGGCCGCCGGGGCGGGCGCGTCGCTGGCCTTCCTGGCCGACATCCGCATCGGCGGGCCGAGCACCAGCTTCCTGATGGCCTTCGCCAAGGTCGGTCTGGCGGCCGACACCGGCGCCTCCTGGACCCTGCCCCGACTGGTCGGCCACGCCAAGGCCGTCGAGTTGCTGATGTTGGCCGAACCGGTCCGCGCCGAGGAGGCCTGCCGGCTCGGGCTGCTCACCCGGCTGATGGACGACGACGAGCAGGTGCTGCCGGCCGCGCAGGAACTGGCCGCGCGACTCGCCGCCGGCCCCACCGTCGCGTACGGGGCGATCAAGCGGCAGCTCTCGATCGCCGACGCCGGCACCCTCGCCGACGCGCTCTCGGCCGAGGCCCAGGCCCAGGCCATCTGCGGCGCCACCGCCGACCACAAGGCGGCCACCCTCGCCTTCGTCGCCAAGCAGAAACCGGTCTTCGAGGGACACTGAACGCGATTCGCACCCGGCCCTTACCGTCCTCGTACGCGGACCGCCTAGCGTCGGCTTCCATGAGCGATCGTGAAGCGGTGGCGCACCTGCTGCGTCGGGCCACCTTCGGGCCGACCGCCGACGAGGTGGACGCGGCCGAACGGGCCGGGCCGGCGGCGACCCTGGACAACCTGCTCGCCCCGGGGCGAGCCGACCGGGGCGCGGCGGCCACGCCACCGCCGGCCCTGCCCGCCGACCCGTACGCCGCGCTGACCAAGGAGTCCACCCGCGAGCAGCGGCAGAAGGCCAACGCCCAGCGCAAGGAGCAACTTGCGCAGGTCACCCTGTGGTGGCTGGACCGGATGGTCGCCGCCGAGGACGGGCTCACCGAGAAGTTGCTCTTCTTCTGGCACGGGCACTGGGCGACGAGTGCCCAGAAGGTCAAGTCGGCGCGGATGATGCAGGGCCAGTTGGAGACGCTGCGCCGGCACGGGCGCGGGCCGTTGGCCCCCCTGGTCGCCGCGATGGTGCGCGACCCGGCACTGATCGTCTGGCTGGACGGGCAGAAGAACACCCGTAAGGCGCCCAACGAGAACCTGGCGCGCGAGCTGATGGAGCTGTTCACCCTCGGCATCGGCGGCTACACCGAGGCCGACGTGAAGGCCGGCGCGCGGGCGTTGACCGGCTGGACCGTCGACCGCCGTACCGGGGTGGCCCGCTTCGAGGCCAAACGACACGACCCCGGGGAGAAGACGATCCTCGGCCAGAACGGCCGTTTCGACGCCGAGGCGTACGCCGGACTGCTGGCCGCCCAACCGGCGGCGGCGACGTTCGTGGCCCGGCGGCTCTGGTTCCGCTACGCCGGCGCCGACGTCCCGACGCCGGACGGCCTGGCCGGCGCGGACACCATCGCCATCCTGCGGGCGCTGTTCTCGTCACCGGCCTTCGCCCAGACCCGCGGCACGCTGGTGAAGCAGCCCGTGGAGTGGATGGTCGGCGCGCTGCGACAGCTCGGCATCCGCCCCAAGGAGCTGCCCGAGCAGCAGCGCAAGCAACTGCTGAGCGGGTTGAACGCGCTGGACCAGGTACCGCTGCGACCGCCCAGCGTGGGTGGCTGGCCGGCCGGCCCCGCCTGGCTGACCACCTCGTCGCTACAGGGCCGACTCCGGCTGGCCGGGATGCTCGCCGCCGCGGCCACCCCGGCCGTGCTGGACCGGCTGACCGCCGCGCCCACCGCCGGACGGGCGGACGCCCTGGCCCGGCTGCTGGTCGTCGACGGGTGGAGCGCCCGTACCCGGGCCGCCCTCACCCCGCTGGCCGGCGAACCTCGAAAACTACTGGCTGCCGGCCTGGTCAGCCCCGAGTACACCGTCAGCTGAGCGGAAGGAGTCGAGAAGATGGACACCCTGACCCGACGCAGGTTCCTGCTCACCAGCGGGGTGGTCGGCGCGGGCGCGTTGGCCGCCGGCGCGGGCGCGTACAGCCTGCGGGACCTGCTGGACACCGCCGGAGACCGCGACCCGCAGTCACAGACGCTGGTGCTGGTGACCCTCTACGGCGGCAACGACGGCCTGAACACCGTCATCCCGTACGGCGACCCGGCCTACCGGGCGGCCCGCCCCGAGCTGGCGTACCCCGACAACGAGGTGCGTCGCCTCGACGACGACTTCGCCCTCAACCCGGCGCTGGAGGGCCTGCACAAGCGCTGGTCGACCGGTGGACTCGCGATCGTGCGCGGAATCGGCTACCCGAAGCCGGACCGCAGCCACTTCCGGTCGATGGACATCTGGCACACCGCGCAACCGGACCGGCCCGGCACCACCGGCTGGCTCGGCCGCTGGCTCGACCGGGCGGGCGGCGACCCCCGACTGGCGGTCTCCTTCGAGCCGGCGCTGCCGCCGCTGCTCGCCGGGGAGCGCAGCGCGGGCGCAGCCGTCCCGGTGACCGACCGCAAGGCCGCCAAGGGGCTCTCGGCGGACACGCTGAAGGCGTTCTCCGCCGCCGAGGCGGGCGAGTCGCCGGCCCGCGCCCGGGCCGCCGCCTGCTTCGCCGACATGCGCTCGGTGGACGAGATGATCCGCGAGGTCCGCGACTCCGCCGACCCGGACACGACGGACGCGGACGGCGACCAGGCTCCGGCCACCGCCACCGGAGGGGCCGCTACGCCCCTGGACGCGCAACTCGACCTGGTAGCGCAGTGTGTGGAGGCCGGGGTGTCCACCCGGGCCTTCTCGGTCTCGCTCGGCGGCTTCGACACGCACGCCGACGAGAAGCAGTTGCAGGCCGTGCTGCTGGGTCAGCTCGACCGGGCGTTGACCAGGTTCGCCGACCGGATGAGCCGCACCGAGGCGGGCCGCAAGGTGGTGGTGGCCGTCTACTCCGAGTTCGGCCGCCGAGTCCGGGCCAACGCCTCCGACGGCACCGACCACGGCACCGCGTCCGACATGCTGCTGCTTGGCGCGGGAGTGCGCGGCGGCTGGCACGGGGACGCGCCCAGCCTCACCGACCTCGACGACGGGGACCTGAAGTACACGACGGACTTCCGGGACGTCTACGCCACGCTGCTGGAACGGGTGCTGGACACCGACCCGGGCCCGGTGCTCGCCGACTGGCGCGGACGCCTCGACAAACTCTTCTAGTCGTCCTCTTCCGGGTCCTGGTTGGCCTCCGCGCCGAGCACGAACGCCTGCATGGCCAGCTCGTCGCCGGACGGCGCGACGAAGGCGGGCAGCTCACGCGGCCCCAGCTCCTGCACGTACGACCAGAACAGGCGTACCGCCTCGGCGGGCGTGCCGGCCTCGATCGGCAGGTCCAGGCTGACCAGCCAGGTACGCCGTGCCGGGGGCGGTCCGAGCTGGTCGGCCAGCGCCCGGAAGGTCGCCGGATCCAGTGCGGTGACCGGCCCGTCGAGGGTGAGCAGGTCGGCCGGCACCGGCTCGTCGAAGGCCCGCCGGGTGTACGCCACCACGAGCGTCTCCGGCTCGACCGGGGACTGCGGGTCGTCCGGGTCCTCACGGTGCCGTTGTGTCGGCGCCGCGACCCGGCCCAGGGCCACCAGGCGTGGCGGCGCGTCGGCCAGCACCGCCACCCGGTCGCCGGGGCCCGGCCGCCCCGCGTCGGTCAGGCCGGTCAGCTTCAGCGAGTCGTGGTGCACGAGCCGCTCGGCCTCGTAACGCTCGGCGGGCAGCAGCACGGCCCAGGTGCCCGGCCCGTCGGCGTGGCCGGCCCCGTCGGCCCGGTACGCGGTCTCGGTCGTCATGCCTGCCATCCCATCACGCCGGCAGTCAGCGGGTGACGTGACAGCCGACGATGTGATCGTCGACCATCCCGGTGGCCTGCATGAGGGCGTACGCCGTGGTGGGGCCGACGAACCGGAAGCCGCGCTTCTTGAGTGCCTTGGCCATCGCCGTCGACTCGGCGGTGATCGGCGCCAGCTCGGCGAACGAGGCGGGACGGGCCGGCCGCCGCTCCGGCGCGAACGACCAGAGCAGCGCGGACAGCCCGTCGGGCAGTTCGAGGGCGGCGCGGGCGTTGGCGATCGCCGCCTCGATCTTGGCCCGGTTGCGGACGATGCCGGCGTCGGCGAGCAGCCGGGTCACGTCCGTGTCGTCGTAGCCGGCGACGGTGGGGATGTGGAACTCGTCGAAGGCCAGCCGGAAATTGGGCCGCTTGCGCAGGATGGTCAGCCACGACAGGCCGGACTGGAAGGCCTCCAGGGTCATCCGCTCGTAGAGCGCGTCGTCGCCGTGCAGCGGCCGACCCCACTCGGTGTCGTGGTAGACGGCATAGTCGGGGGTGCTCGCCCCCCAGGCGCAGCGGGCCAGCCCGTCGGCGCCGATCACCAGGTCACTCACGTCGCACACGCTAGGCCATCGCACCGACAGCCCATGCTCAACCGGCCGACGACGCCGTCAGGGCAGGCGGCCCTGCTCGACCAGCCGCGCGAACCTCTTGAGCGCCTGGGTGAGGCCCAGCTTGGAACCGGGCCAGAGCACCGGCCACGCCAGCCGGCCGGCCGCGCCGCCGGGCAGGTGGAACCACTCGTGCCAGACGACCTGGGTACGGGCCTGCCCGAGTTCGGTGCAGCGCAGGACACCTGGGCCGCGCAGCACCTGGCCGTGGTGCACCACGCCGATCTCGTACGGCTCGTCCACCCGGACCACCAGCATCTCGTCGCGCAGCGTCGCCCGGCCGAGCGTGGTCACCGCCTCGATCCGGCTGCCCTCGCGCCCGTCGCCCTCGACGACCCGGACCCGGGTGAACGGGATCCAGTCGGACTGCCGTTCCCAGGCGAGCAGCGCGGCGAAGACGCGGGGTGCCGGCGCGTTGACGATGACCGTGGCGGTCACCTCGCCGGCGCCCGGTTGGGCCGCCTCCCGGAGAGCATCGGCGCCCTCCGGGCCGGTCACGCCGACTCCGACCGGACCACCGCGCCCTGCTGTCCGGCGCCCCGGGAGGCCCCGGTCGGTGCGTCGTCGGCGGGCGTACGGACGCTCGCGTCGTCGGCGGCCGGGGCGACACCGTCGGCATCCGCAGCCGAAGAGGTGGCCGGGGCGACACCGTCGGCATCCGCAACCGAAGAGGTGGCCGGGGCGACACCGTCGGCATCCACAGCCGAAGACGTGGTCGGGGTGACGCCGTCGGCGTCCACGGCCTGGTCGGTCGCCGGTGCCACGCCGTCCGCGTCGGCGGCCGAGGAGGTGGCCGCGGGCTCGACTGCCGTGGCGTCAGGCGCCGCACCGGCGGACTGCTCCCGCGCCCGGCGCAGCACGTCCGCGTCGTCGGTCCGGCCCTCGCGCAGCGCGATAACCTCCGCCTCCAACACGCCGATCAGTTCGGACTTGTAGCCGATGTCGTAGGCGGCGCGGCGCATCGCCTGGTCGACCTGGGCCATCCGGTAGCCACGCAGACCGGTGTCGAAGCGGACCGCGCCGACGTCGGATTCGCGCAGCGGCCGGGTGCCCGGCAGCGGTACGGCCTGCGAATCCGGTTCCGTCGGAGCGAGACCGGGATCGCGCCCGCCGACCAGCACCGTCACGCCGAAAACCACAGCCGCGACGGTCAACGCCACGACCAGGAGGAGCAGAAGCTGACCCATGCACTGATCGTGGCACGACAGCCCGCCGGTAGCGACCCCACCACCCCGATCAGCCATCGACGCCCACGCCCGCCCCGCGCGTGCCCGTACGGACCGGCTAGCGTCGGTGGCGGCCGGAGCAGCGGCGACGGCGCGCAGGAGGCGGGAGGCGGCATGGCCGGGGCACTTCGGCTTGGTTCGCGGACGTTCGCGCCGGGTGAGCTGGTGGTGATGGCCATCGTCAACCGCACGCCGGACTCGTTCTTCGACCGGGGCGCCACCTTCGCCGCGGACAGCGCGCTCCGGGCGGTCGAACGGGCAGTCGACGAGGGCGCCGAGATCATCGACATCGGCGGGGTCAAGGCCGGTCCGGGTACCGAGGTGGACGTGACCGAGGAGATCCGACGCACGGTGGACACCATCGCCGCCGTACGGTCCGCGTTCCCGGAGGTGGTGATCTCCATCGACACCTGGCGCGCCGAGGTGGCGACGGAGGCCGTGGCGGCCGGCGCGGACCTGCTCAACGACACCTGGTCGGGCGTCGACCCGGCGCTCGCCCGGGTCGCGGCGAGCACCGGCGCCGGGCTGGTCTGCTCGCACGCCGGCGGCCTGACCCCGCGGACCAGGCCGCACCGCGCCGCCTTCGACGACGTGGTCGCCGACGTGGTCGCGACGGTGACCGGGCTCGCCGAGCGTGCGGTGGCGGAGGGGGTACGCCCCGACGGGATCCTCATCGACCCGGCGCACGACTTCGGCAAGAACACCCGCCACTCGTTAGAGATCACCCGCCGGCTGGGCGAGCTGACCGTGACCGGCTGGCCGGTGCTCGTGGCGCTCTCCAACAAGGACTTCATCGGCGAGACGCTCGACCTTCCGGTGGGCGAGCGCCTGGAGGGCACGCTCGCCGCGACGGCGGTCTCGGCCTGGCTGGGCGCCCGCGTCTTCCGGGCCCACCAGGTCGGGCCGACCCGCCGAGTGCTGGACATGGTGGCCTCGATCCGGGGCGACCGCCCACCCAGAGCCACCAGAAGAGCCCTGGCCTAACCCAACCCCGCCCGACCCCCGTTGATCATGAAGTTATTGCCCTGCCGTGCGTGTCGGGACGATAACTTCATGATCAACGCGGCTGGTGGGTCAGGTCCAGCGGAGGATGTTTCTGCGCCAGGCGTAGAGGATGCCGAGGGCGAGCACCGCCACGAAGAGCGCCATCTCCACCACCGTGACCAGGCCGAAGCCGGGTCGGTCGAAGACCACCGCCCACGGGAAGAGGAACACCGCCTCGACCGCGAACAGCACGTAGAGATACGCGTAGACGTAGTAGCGGATCTGCATCTGCGCCCAGTCCCCGCCGACCGGGTCGAGCCCGCACTCGTAGCTGGCCCGCTTACCGAGCGGGTCGGCCGGGCGGGCGGGACGTAACACCCGGTTGGCCGAGAACGCCGTCACAAAGAACAGGACACTGACGAGCAGCAAGAGCCCGAGCGTCGCGTACGAGCCCAGGTAACCGGTCACGTCCGGAGCCTACCGCCCGCCCCGGAGGGACCGTCCCCAACACGTTACGGATTTGTTTCCAGGTGGGACTAGTGCACCGGGGCAACTATTAAGAGTATTGGACTCCTACCCCTGCAACCGGAGGACAGATGGCCCGCGTGAAGGTTTCGCCCGATCGCTGGGCCGCAGGGCGGCATCCCACCCCCCTACTGGCAACGTCGCTCGCGCTCGGGCTGCTCGCGGCGCTGGCCGTCGCACCGGCCCTCGCCAGCGCGGCGGCACCGCGCGCGCACCCGGTCACCGCCGTGACGGAGTCGGCGCCCGATCCCGACCCGGATCCGGAGACCACCCCGCCGCAGGAACCCATTCCGACCGAAGATCCGGGCGGCGATCCCGAGCCCACCGACCCGGCACCGCCGACCACCGCGCCCCCACCGGAGACCACACCGCCGGCGCCCCCGCCGACCACCGTTCCTCCGCCGCCGGTCACCAGCGCTCCCGCCCCGGGCGGCGCCACCCGTCCGCCGACGGCCGGGCCGCCCGCACCCCCGGTCCCACCGGTCAACCCGCCCGCGCCGGGCGGCACGCAGGCGCCGCCGCCGAGCCCTCTCGGCGTGCAGGTGACCACCGAGGACGTCTCCCTCCCGGAGTCGTACTGGAACGCGCCCAGCACGACCACCACGCTGCGGGTCACCGTGACGAACACCGGCACCTCCGCGCAGCGGGTCCGGCTGTCGTACACCCTGCCGGCCGGTGTGAGTGACGCCGGCACGAACGGGTGCGTCGAGGAGGGCGGCGGCGCGTACCGCTGCGGGGCGTGGACGACCGAGGCGGGCACCCGGTTCAGCAGCCTGATCCGGTTGCGGATCGCCGGCGACGCCTGGGAGCGGATGCCACTCAGCGGCTCGGTGCGGGTCGTCGCGGACGTGCCGGGAACACCCGGCGAGGTGGCTGACGACCAGGGCTTCGCGGTGCTGTTCCCGCCCGGTCCGCCGGTGCCCGGGATCTCACTGGCCGCCGACGAGGTCGCGTTCGACATCAGTGGCGCCCAGAGCACCCTCGCGGTGCGGCTGGGCAACACTGGCACGGTGGACGCCACCGGGCTGGTGGAGGTGGTCCTGCCGTCCGGGGTGAGCGCGCCCGCCCCACCGCCGGGTTGCGTGGCTCTCGACGCGTCCCGTACCCGCTGCGACGCGGGTCTGCTGTCCGCTGGCGAGACCCGTGAGCTGCGGCTACCGGTGGAGGCGACTCCACAGGCCCAGCGGGAGGCGCCGCTGTCCGGGGCCGTGGTCGGTCAACTCGACCCACGCAACGGCGCGACCCGGCGGTTGCAGATGAGTTTCCGGATCACCGCGGCGGCGGCGCTGGCCACGCCGGTCGTCTCGCCGCCCGCGCCGACCGGCTCCCAGGGCGTACTGCCGGCGGGCGCCACCACCGACGACAGCATGACCTCGGTCCAGCGCACCGCGGTCATCCTGGTCGCGGTCTCCGCGCTGCTGGTGGTGCTGGCCCTCGCGCTGGCCACCACCTCGCTGCGGCGCCGGCTCGGCGGACCGGTGAGCGAGCCCCCGACCCCGCCCACCGACTGATCGATCGACGACCCTGGCCGCCGCCGGCCGGGGTCGTCGCGGGCCGGCGGACGGTGATCTGAATTACGGCGGGCGGGGCGAAACCCCGCATTCCACAGCAATTTCGGCGTTGATCCGGTCTCAGTCGGCGGACCTCCGGGGAGGCCCGGGGGTCCGTTCGACGTAGGCTCTGGGTGGGGAACGACAGCGCTTGCGAGCCCGCAGTCGCGAACGAAGGTGGCACAGTGACCAAGCAGATCCGTCAACTCGACCGGGTGGTCATCCGGTTCGCCGGCGACTCCGGCGACGGCATGCAGTTGACCGGCGACCGGTTCACCTCGGAGACGGCGCAGCTCGGCAACGACATCTCCACCCTGCCGAACTTCCCCGCCGAGATCCGGGCCCCCGCCGGCACGCTGCCGGGCGTCTCGAGCTTCCAGGTGCACTTCGCCGACTACGACATCCTCACCCCGGGTGACGCGCCCAACGTGCTGGTGGCGATGAACCCGGCCGCCCTCAAGGCCAACCTGGCCGACCTGCCGCGCGGCGCGGACATCATCGTCAACACCGACGAGTTCACCAAGCGCAACCTGGCCAAGGTCGGCTACCAGAGCAGCCCGCTGGACGACGACTCGCTGGCCGGCTACGTCGTGCACCCGGTGGCACTGACGTCGATGACGGTCGGCGCGCTGGCCGAACACCAGGTGTCCAAGAAGGACGCCGAACGGTCCAAGAACATGTTCGCGCTCGGCCTGCTCTCGTGGATGTACTCCCGGCCGTACGAGTCGACCCTGCGCTTCCTGGAGGCCAAGTTCGCCAAGCGCCCGGAGTTGGTCGCCGCGAACGTCGCCGCCTTCAAGGCCGGCTGGAACTTCGGCGAGACCACCGAGGACTTCGCGGTCCGCTACGAGGTCAAGCCGGCGAAGATGCACCCGGGCACCTACCGCAACATCACCGGCAACGCGGCCCTGTCGCTGGGGCTGGTCGCCGCCGGGGTCCGCTCGGGCCTGCCGGTCTTCCTCGGCGCGTACCCGATCACGCCGGCGTCGGACATCCTGCACGAGCTGAGCAAGCACAAGCGGTTCGGCGTGCTGACCATGCAGGCCGAGGACGAGATCGCCGCGGTCGGCGCGGCGCTGGGCGCCTCGTACGGCGGGTCGCTCGGTGTGACCACCACGAGCGGCCCGGGTGTGGCGCTCAAGAGCGAGACGATCTCCCTCGCGGTGGCGCTGGAGCTGCCGTTGGTGATCGTGGACGTGCAGCGGGCCGGCCCGTCGACCGGCATGCCGACCAAGACCGAGCAGGCCGACCTGAACATGGCGCTGTACGGCCGGCACGGCGAGGCGCCCGTCGCGGTGATCGCGCCGAAGTCGCCGTCGGACTGCTTCTTCGCCGCGCTGGAGGCGGCGCGGATCGCGCTGACGTACCGCACGCCGGTGATCCTGCTGTCGGACAACTACGTGGCGAACGGCTCCGAGCCGTGGCTGCTGCCCGACGTCGAGTCGCTGCCCGACCTGCGCGTCGACTTCGCCACCGCGCCCAACGGCGAGGATGGCACCACCTTCCTGCCGTACCTGCGCGATCCGGAGACCCTGGCCCGTCCGTGGGCCATCCCCGGCACGCCGGGCCTGGAGCACCGGATCGGCGGACTGGAGAAGGCCGACAAGACCGGCGACATCTCGTACGACCCGGCGAACCACGACTTCATGGTCCGCACCCGGGCCGCCCGTATCGAGACGATCCCGGTGCCGGACATCGAGGTGGAGGACCCGGACGGCGACGCCCGCGTGCTGGTGCTCGGCTGGGGTTCGACGTACGGGCCGATCGGCGCGGCCTGCCGTGGCGTCCGCCAGCGCGGCCTGTCCATCGCCCAGGCGCACCTGCGGCACCTGGCCCCGATGCCGGCGAACCTCGGTGAGGTGCTGCGCTCCTACGACAAGGTGGTCATCCCGGAGATGAACCTGGGCCAGCTCGCCCACGTCATCCGGGGCCGCTACCTGGTCGACGCGATCAGCTACAACCAGGTCCGCGGCCTGCCGTTCACGGCCGCCGAGCTGGAGACGACGCTGGAAGAGGTCCTGAAGAATGTCTGAGCCCGTCGCCCTCAAGCTCACCGCCAAGGACTTCAAGTCCGACCAGGAGGTGCGTTGGTGCCCCGGCTGCGGTGACTACGCCATCCTGGCGGCGATCCAGCAGTTCATGCCGGAGCTGAACATCCCCCGCGAGCGGACCGTGTTCGTCTCCGGGATCGGCTGTTCGTCGCGCTTCCCGTACTACATGAACACGTACGGGATGCACTCGATCCACGGCCGCGCCCCGGCGATCGCGACCGGTCTGTCGGTGTCTCGTCCGGACCTGTCGGTCTGGGTGGTCACCGGCGACGGTGACGCGCTGTCGATCGGCGGCAACCACCTGATCCACGCGCTGCGGCGCAACGTCAACCTCAAGATCCTGCTGTTCAACAACCGGATCTACGGGTTGACCAAGGGGCAGTACTCGCCCACGTCCGAGGTCGGCAAGATCACCAAGTCGACGCCGGCCGGCTCGGCGGACGCGCCGTTCAACCCGCTCTCGCTCGCTCTGGGTGCGGAGGCCAGCTTCGTCGGCCGCACGATCGACTCCGACCGCAAGCACCTCCAGTCGGTGCTGCGGGCCGCCGCCGAGCACCAGGGCTCGGCGTTCGTGGAGATCTACCAGAACTGCAACATCTTCAACGACGGGGCGTTCGAGCAGCTCAAGGACCCTTCCACCCGGGACGACTACCTGATCCGCCTGGAGCACGGCCAGCCGATCACCTTCGGCGCGGACGGTCGGTTCTGCGTGGTGCACCCGCCGGGCGCGTTCGGGCTGGAGGTCCGGGAGACCAACTCCGTACGCCCCGAGGAGATCGTCGTACACGACGCGACGGTGACCGATCCGGCGTACGCGTTCGCGCTGTCCCGGCTGCCCGGTCTGGACCTGCGGAACACGCCGATCGGCGTGTTCCGCTCGGTGGACCGGCCGTCCTACGACAGCGTGGTGCAGGAGCAGTTGGCGACGGCGAAGGCGAAGGTCACCGAGACGCCCGAGCAGCAGCTCGCGGGCCTGCTGGGCAGTGGCGACACCTGGACGATCCTCTGACCCGTCGGACCTGAAACGAGAGCGGCCGCCCGGATCCGGGCGGCCGCTCTCGTTGTGTCGGGTGCCGTCTCAGCGCTGGGCCGAGGCCGGCGTCCACAGGTTGTCGATCTCCTTCTCGGCAGACGCGAGGCTGGCCTCGTGCAGCGGAATCAGCTCGGCCATCGCCGGCACGGTGGGCGCCAGGGTCAGTTCCGCGGTGATGAAGCGCGGCTCCAGGCCGGTCATCGACAGGCCGTGCGGCAGCCACTGCTCGGCGTGGTCCCAGCCGTGCCGCGGGGTGCCCTCGCCGTAGCCGCCGCCCCGGGTGGCAACCACCACGAACTCGCGACCGCTGAGCAGGCCCTCCTGGGTCGTCGGGTCGTAGGTGAGGCCGGCGACGATCAGGTGGTCGACCCAGGACTTGACGCTGCTGGGGGCTCCGAAGTTGTAGAGCGGCAACCCGAGCAGGACCACGTCGGCCCGCTTCACCTCGTCGACGAGGCGCTCGCTGAGTTCCCAGGAGTCGCGCTGGGCGGGGGTGTGCTGGTCCGGCGGCGTCATCCGCGCCAATCCGCCGTCGGAGTCCAGGTGCGGCAGCGGCTCGGCACCCAGGTCGCGGTAGGTCACCGTGCCGTCGGGGTGCGCCGCGCGCCAGGCCGCGGCGGCCCGGGCGGTGAGCTGCCGGCTGACCGACCAGTCACCCCGGATACTCGAATCGATATGCAGCAGGTTCATGATTCCTCCTCCAAGGATCGTCTGTGTTGCACCAACTATTTATAGCAGGCAGATGTTCCACAGCGTCGGTAGACTGGGTCACATGTCCGCCCTGCCGCTGGATCCCTCGGAGCACCGCTCGGGTGCCCTGCTGGACCACCTGGCGCGCCGGATGCGACTGCGGGCGGAGTCGGTGCTCGCCCCACTGGGCCTGCGACCGCGGCACCTGGTCGCGCTCACGGTGCTGCGCGCGGGCGGCGGCATCAGTCAGCAGGCGCTCGCGAGCACCCTGGAAATGGACAGCACCAACATCGTTGGGCTGCTCAACGACCTCGAAGCGAAGAATCTCGTCGAGCGGAGGCGGTCACCGCAGGACCGTCGGCGGCACGTCGTCGAACTCACCGAAGATGGTGCGAAAAGCCTCAAAGAGGCCGAGTGCGCCCTCGCGGGCGCCGAGGACGAGGTGTTGGGGGCGCTGGGGCCGGCCGAGCGGGAGACGCTCTACGAGTTGTTACGGCGAGCCGCCACCACCACGCCGGTCCTCTGCACCGAAGCCATCAGCGAGGTGGACGCGGACGCCTGCTGACGCGCGTCCCTCAGACCGTGGCCGTGGACGGGCGGTCGTCGCGGACGTGCACCAGCATGTCGCCGGTCTCGATCACCGCGCCGGCCTTGTCGGCAAGGGTGACCACCTTGCCGCGCCGCACCAGGGCGATCACCAGTGAGTCCAGCTCACGCGGTGAGCGACCCACCTCGTCGCGCTCCGCCGAGCGCATCGCCAACGCCATCCCCTGCCCCGGAGTGAGCAGATCCTCCACCACGTCGATCAGCGGCGGCGCCGAGGTCGAGAGACCGAGCAGGCGGCCGGCGGTCGCCGAGGAGACGATCACGTGGTGCGCGCCGCTCTGCTTGAGCAGCGGGGCGTTCTCCGCCTCGCGGGCGGCCGCGATGATCCGGACCTGACCGGCGGTGAGTTGCCGAACGGTCAACGCCACCAGCACCGACGCGTCGTCGCTGTCGGTCGCGATGATCACTGCCTTCGCGTGCCGGACGTGCGCCTCGTTCAACACCGAGGAACGGGTCGCCGAGCCCTCGATCGCCACCAGCCCCGCCGAGGTGGCCTGCCGCAGTGCGGCGGTGCTGCGCTCCACCACCACGATCCTCGACCGGTCCAGGCCGTTCTCCATCAGGGCGTTGACCGCGCTGCGACCCTTGGTGCCGTAGCCACAGATGATGACGTGGTCCTTCACGGTTCTCCTCCACCGCGACAGGCGACGGCCGGTCCGGTACTGCTCGGTCAGGACTTCCAGGGTGGTGCCGACCAGGATGATCAGGAAGAGCACCCGGGCCGGGGTGACGAACAGGACGTTGACCAGCCGGGCCGACGGCGCGGCGGGGGTGATGTCCCCGTAGCCGGTGGTGGAGAGCGAGACCACCGCGTAGTAGAAACAATCGAGCAGGGTGAGGCCGTCCTCGTTGACGTCGCGGTAGCCGTCCCGGTCCAGGTAGACCGCTGCCACCACGGCGAAGACCAGGCCGAGGGCGGCCGCGAGCCGCAGGCTCAGCGCGCTCAGCGGGCCCCGGCGCTGCGCGGGAAAATGGATCACCGTCGAACCTGCCCCGCCGCCGTCGCCTGCACGTCCACAACATAGCGGGTACGCGACGCTTCGCACGCCCGGGCTACGACGACGGTCGACCCGGCATGCACGGGTCGGCCCCGACCGTCGGCAACCGGCATGATGATGGGAGGGGTCCCCGACGACGACCGCGAGAGTGAGGTCCGCATGTCGTTGCTACGACGAGTGATCGGCGGGGTGCTGCGCCGGCTACGCCAGGGCCAGGGCCGCACCCTGCGCCAGGTGGCCGAGGCGGCCGGGGTCTCCGTGCCCTACCTCTCCGAGGTCGAACGCGGGCGCAAGGAGGCCTCGTCGGAGGTCCTGGCGGCGATCTGCCGAGCCCTGGGCATCCAACTCTCCGACCTGCTCGAGGCGGCCCGCGACGACCTGCGCCGAGTCGAGCGTCGCATTCCCGCCGCGCCCCGGGCCGCTCTGGCCCGGCTCGAACAGGTGCCCGCGCCACGCAACGAGACCCGCCCCGCATTCCGAATCGGCTTTCAGCCCGGTGGGGCGACGCCACCCGTGGCCGCCGCTCCGGCCCCCGCACGGCAACCGGCCGGGCCGGTGCTGCGGCTGGGCGGGCCGATCCTGCACGTCGGCGGTCCAGCCTCGCCCGTCGGGTCGACTGTCGGAGGGGCGGGGCTGCGAGTTCGACTGATCGCCTCCGCACCGGCCGGGCGCCCCGGTCCGCGTACCTCCAAGTTGCTGGCCTGCCGCCGGGCCCGGACGGGCCGGCGGCGGTTGACCCGGGTGTAGGCCGGCTGGGGTTCTGCCCTGGGCCGATCTGCTGGCGGCAGAATCCCTGGGCCGCGACCGCCGCCGCGCGCACGCTGGAGGAGCCGGTTCCCCAGGCGGTCCCGCCGCCCGCCGGCAGCGCGGAAGGCGGCGACACATGATCGGGTACGACGTGCGGATGCTGGACAACGGTCAGCCGACCTTCGGTGACCAGGTGTTCGAGCGGCTGCTACGGGAGCGGATCATCTTCCTCGGCACCGAGGTGACCGACGAGTCGGCCAACCAGATCTGCGCGCAGATCCTGCTGCTCGCGGCGGAGGACGCCGACCGGGACATCTACCTCTACATCAACTCGCCGGGCGGCTCGGTAACCGCGGGGATGGCGGTCTACGACACGATGCGCTACGTCCGCAACGACGTCGCCACGCTGGCGCTCGGCCTCGCCGGCTCGATGGGACAGTTTCTGCTCTGTGCCGGAGCGGCCGGCAAGCGGTACGCGCTGCCGCACTCACGGGTCATGATGCACCAGCCGTCCGGCGGGATGGGCGGCACCGCCTCGGACATCACCATCCAGGCCGAGAACATGCTGCACGTCAAGCGCACCATGCAGGAGTTGATCGCCCAGCACAGTGGACGCACCCTCGACGAGATCCAGCGCGACTGGGACCGGGACCGTTGGTTCACCGCCGAGCAGGCCCGGGAGTACGGCATCGTCGACCGGGTGCTCACCCACGCCGAACAGCTGCCGGCGGATTGACCCAGCGTGTTGGCCGGGCCCCCCAGAGTGGACCTTCTTGGTTAGGGTCACGTCTATGCGTCGACTGATCCCTGTCCTCTCGATTGCCCTCGCCGCCGCCCTCGTGGCCGGCTGCGACACCACTTCCGGTGACACCGGAGGGTCCGGACCATCCTCGGCTCCCACCACGCCCAAGCTCGAACCGGCCGCCGCCGTCCGGCAGGCCATGGAACGCAGCCTCGCCGGCACGGTCACCATGGACGCCTCGGTCAAGGCCGGTGGCCAGTCGGTCAGCCTCAAGGGCAAGGTCGACCCCGCGGCCAAGGCGATCCACGTCACCGGGACCGCGCCGGAGCCGATCGAGGCCCGGCTGATCGGCGACGTCGCCTACATCAAGTCGGACTCGCTCGACGGCGAGAAGCCCTGGATGAAGATCGATCTGAACAAGCTCCGGCCGACCAGCTCGCTGCGCCAGTCGTTCGACCTCAAGGCACAGACCGGCCTCATCGGCGGCGTCGTGGTCGCCCAGGAGGTCAGCCCCGGCCACTACAGCGGCACCGCCGACCTCAACAAAGCCGCCGAGACCGCCAGCACCGACGGCGGCATGCGCGAGGGCCTCGAGTCGACCGCCAAGCTGGCGAAGGAGCCCCAGGCGATCCCCTTCGAGGCGACCGTCGACGCCGACGGCCGGCTCACCGCCCTGTCCTACACGATCGCCACGAAGAGTCTGGGTGACCTCGTCACCGACATGAAGATGAGCGGCTTCGGCGAGAAGGTCACCGTGGCCGCTCCGCCGGCCGCCGACACCGAGGCCGCCTCCGCCGAGATGTACAAGTTCCTCTGACACGCCGAAACATGGTCGGCGTCAGCCGTCGGGCGTGGGCTGCGGGACTCCCGCAGCCCACGCTGTTCTGCCGGTCACAGGGTCACGCGTAACATCCCGCAGTCCGACCCAGCGGCGGAGCCGCTCTGCGCTTTACCGGCCGGCGCCTCTCATGGGACGAATTCTGTGGCGACAGGCCTCCCGGCAGCCGGCCCGGTCGGCCTGTGGCCGAACGAGCGCACAATCAAGACCGTGATGATGGCGCAGGCCAGGACGGCAGCGCCAAGCCACATCGAGCTACGGACGCTGACGGTGTCCACAACGAGACCCCCGAGCAACGAGCCGCAACCTATGGACAGTTGGAAGACGCTGCTGTTCATGGCCTGGGCCGCTTCGATCGCGTGGGGCGTCTCGTGGTACAGCCACAGCTGCGTCACCACCGGGGCGGCTCCCCAGGCGAGCGCCCAGACGAGCATCGCCGGGATCGCCACGATCGAATAGCTTCCGAACAAGGCAACCGCGAGCAGGGCCGAGAAGAACGTTATTGCCATCCCCAGGACCGATGCGGGCAGCCGCCTGCCTGCTGCCGCGCCGCCTCCGAAATTGCCGACCACGGTGAACATCCCGTAGGCCAGCAGCAAAGCGCTGAGCGGACCTGGGCGCAGGTGAACGGTCTGCTGAAGGAACGGTGCGATGAAGGTGTAGGCGGCGTAGTGGCCTGCCACGATCAAGAGAATGGCGGCCAGGATCAGGGACACTCTCGGCGTACGGAGCAGACCGAAGAAGTGCGCGGGGATGACGGACTGCCCCGCTTCGATGCGCGGTAGCACCACGGCCTGCAGGGCCAGGGTGGCGGCGGCCAGCACGGCAGCGATCCAAAAGGCATGGTGCCAATCGCCATGCTCAGCTATTGCCGCGCCGGCAGGAACACTGACCACACTGGCGACCGAGATGCCACCGATCACCGCTGATGACGCGACATGGACCTTGTTCGCCGGTGCGAGCCGGGCGGCCGCGGCCAGGGCGACGGCCCAGAAGCCTCCGATCGCTACGCCGAGCAGCAACCTCGCCGCCAGCAGCACTCCGAAGTTGGGAGCCAACGCCGATGCGGCCGCCGAAATGATCTGTAGGCCAGTGAGCGCAAGCAGGACCGTCCGGCGGTCGATTCGACCGATGAGCATGGTCATCGCCGGAGCGGCAACTGCGGCGACCACAGCCGGTGCGGTGATCGTCAGACCGGCCACTCCCGCCGACACACCGGTGTCCGCGCCCAGTTGTGGGAGTAGACCCACCGGAAGGAACTCGGTCACCACCAGAGCGAAAGCCCCGAGCGCGATAGCTGCCACAGCGGGCCAGAAGCCGCGTTCCGCGGTCTCGCCGTCCTCCATCAACATCTCCCACCACCTTTTAAGAACGATCGGTGCGGATTCAGAACAGGCCGCCACGCTCTGACGATCGCTGGACCAGCGGCCCCGATCAGTCCAGCAGCCGCAGCATGCCTTCGATCATCGGCGCCAGCCGCTGAGGATCCTTGTCCACCCGCGCCTGCACCCGGAGTCCGATCCAGGCATTGAAAAGAACGGCAGCCAAGATTTCAGGATCATGATGGCCGGCGATCTCGCCAGCGAGTTGGCCATCAGCGATGAGGTCCTCGATAAGCGTCTGCCATTGGCGGAAACTGCGCGCCACCCACCGACCCACTTCGTCGTCATGCACAGCGACCTCTGTCGCGGTGTTCACAACGAAACAGCCCGCCGGACGAGGAGGACCTTCGCGGATCGACGCCTCGAAAAGCACGCGCAACGCATCTCGCGCTCCAGCCTGCTCAGCAGCAAGCTGCCTCTGCTCACTCTCGACGGTGCCGGAGTACCGATCCAGGGCCTTCAGGTAGAGAGCGCGCTTGTCGCCAAAGGTGTCGTACAAGCTCCTCCGGCCGACTCCCATTCGATCGACGAGGCCCCCCATCGACGCCTTCTCGTATCCGAGATCCCAGAAGACCTCGACCGCGCGGTCGAGCGCCACGTCGGGTTCGAACTCTTTGTGTCGCGCCATGATCCACGCCCTCCCGACCGCCAGCCTAGCTTTTGAGAACGATCGGTGCAATAAATGCGCGGACCGTCACAGGATCAACCGTGTACGTCGCGGCGGGTGCACCTCAAGCCAGGAAGCCAGCGTCTGCCGGGCCGCCTCGGCCGCGTACTGGAAGGTTGATCCGTGCGACACGTCGGGAAGATGGTGATCTTCGCGTTCGGAATCAGGCCGGCCATGAGGTGAGTGGCTTTGGTCGGGATCATGATGTCGTTGCCTCCCCGCAGGATCAGGGTGGGCTGGGTGATCCCGGTCAGGTCGGCCACGGCCGGGCGTCGTCACGATGGAAGCGGTAGGCGCATACGCGGTGGACAGCCCGTGCCCGCCAAAGGCCGCAACCGCCGGCCGGTGGCGACCGCGCTCGAAGAGACGGTCGGCGCCCTGCCGCTATCGACATAGGTAGGGATCTACGCCATGGTCAGCTTGTTGCTGGTCAGGGCCTTGCATTGGTGCCCCCGGGGTGGCCCACAGAGCATCCGCGACAATATTTGAGCTGCGAAACCAGGCGGTGGTGGAGATTGAGTGCCGATACGGACTGCCCGCGAAGTAGCCCACAGCGGCTACGGCGCCTCGTTCTCGTCTTCGTTCTCGGTGTCGTCTTGTCGTTCGGCATCGCTCGGCGGAGGATGGTCGGCGAACCACTGGAGGGCCTCCCTCACGGCCGCTCCTTGCCTCTGAAGCAGCTCCTTTCCGAGTTGGCCGTTGCTGTCGACGACAACGAGCTCGATGTAGACGGTGGGTTCGCCGAGACGGCTCCGGCGATGCGGCGGCTGGACCGGGAAGGGCGGCCGGATGACTCGTTCAGGGGTGGGGGTGGTCATCGTCTGGACTCCTTGGCTTGCGCTCCTATCCCTCTCAACGAGCCGTCCGCGCCACAGTCGCGCCGCGGCTGGCAGGTTCACCGAGTCGTAATGACGGCTCGATAGATTCACAGCTGACCGCCCAGTGCAAGTCCGATGGCTCGCCTGGCGGGCGCCCGCAGATAGACGGGCCAACCCCCGACTAATGCACGTCGAGCCGTACCTAACTCAGTCCTTGTGCCGGTATGCCGACACCAACCAATCTCTCCTTTCTCGCCCCCCGCGCCGGGGAGGGCTCCGCCACGCTCCGGCAGGGCCCTCCCGATACTCGCTCGTTCACTCGTCCTGCTGGTCCGGCACCGTCGGCAACACGTAGTCGGCCGCGAGCTTCGCCAGATGCATGGGCAGCGGCGTTGCCAGCGGGACGTAGTCGTCGTGGGATCGGAGCTGGTGGGCGATCGTCGCCCAAGTCGATGGCTCATCGGCGGCGACATGGGACCGGCCTGCGTCCGCCAGTGCCTTCTCCGACAAGCACCCGACGACAATCAGCTCCAGGTACCGCGGATTCCATGCCTTTTGCCCCGGTCCGGTCCGGCCGGACGGGTCCGGCGTCAGCTTCATCACGCCGTTCGCGCCCTGAGCGGTGTGCGGCTTATCTACGGTGCTGACGAACACGCGATTGTCCTCGGAAGCGGGGTCCTCGGCCCACAGCCCCGCCGCCAACCCGGCCGCCCCTTCACCGTTCGGGGCGTACCACTGGGGCACCTCTTCCCGGCCGCAGCTGTCCCGGACAACAATCAGCCGTAGGTCTGGGCCGTACACCGCCAGGCGTTGCAGTTCGCCATCACCGAACCCGAGCTGGTCAATCGTCAGCGAACCATTGCGGAGCCAGCGCCAGGAGTGCCGCAGGTTGCCGGCGTTCGCAAGAAGTAGCGTCGGACGGTCCCTTATCTGGTAGAGCATCGATCGTATGCGGCGCTCGACGTCGTCGCGTTGGTCATGCGACGTTTTGGAGCGGCGCTTGTCGGTCCCGTCGTCCTCGGTCGCATCGACGGTCTCGACCCGTTCGGCGAGGCTGATCAGGAGCCGCTGGTACGGAACCCAGGCCTTGGCATGGTCATCCCAGCCGCAAACCGGATGCGTGGTGTCGCCAGGACGCATCAGGACCGCGATGAGCCGCTCGCCGGCCATCCGGGTAGGCCCGCTTCGGTTGCGTCGCACCACCCACAGCGCTAGGTACTGCAGGTTTTCTGGCGCTCCGGAACGCACCCTCAAAGCCGGGATGGTCACGGCCCCGAGCTGGCGCAAGCCATCCAGCACCGTCCAGCGTGCCTTGTCCTGCGCCGTCGTCAACGTTTCCTCGGCGGCCACGAAAAACTTGGTCAGCCGGCCGGTGTCAGCGAACCCGAGCCGGAGGGCGAACTTCGGATCAGTGTCCTTGAGGAAGGCCTGTCGCTCGCTGATTTCCACAAAGGCCAACCCGACGCCGTGCTCAGACCGCTTGAACCGCGCGGCGACGGCCGCGCGCCGCGCGCGGATCGCCTCACCCAGCGCGGCTCGGCCAGCCAGGCCCGTCCGGGAGGGCAGTTCGAGCGGGCCGCCAAGGGCCCCGAGCTCGGACATATGGATGCGGACATGCAAGCCGCCGAACTGCCACTCCTGATCGCCGGAATACTCATCGGCCCCACCCGGCAGGCCGAGCACCTCGGCAATGCTTGTCAGTAGCTGCTTCCGGGTATTTGGAAACCGCCAGACGATGTCGATGTCGAGGGTTCTGCCATCTAGACAGGCGATGAGCGCCTCCCGGCGGGCCTTGGAAGCCATGCGCTGGGCCTCGAGCCGCACGGCCGGCTCGGCTGATTTCGGAACCTTCTTGAGCAGGGTCGGCTTGTTCGTCATCCTGACCCGCTGTAGGTCGGGCACGCGGCGCAGCAACGGGCGTAGCGCTTCCTCAACCCACGAGTCGAGGAGCGCCCGCTCATGAACAAACAGCCCGTCGGCAACCGCATGATCGGCGACGCCGTTGCGGTGGATGATCCCCGCAGCAACCGAGTGCCGCCCCTCCAGCCAAACGTGCGGCTCTCGAGCAACGTCGAGTGCCGTCGGGTAGGTGCGCGTGATGTCCAGATCAGGCAGCAGGTTCGCCGGACCGCGGCGCAGCCAGTCGACCCGCCCGAGGGCTCGCTGGTAGCCGATACGGTTGGCGATAAGCCGCGCCGTGCGGTTACGTTCATCGTTGGCGCCGGCCCATGGCAGCGGCACGTCGAGCAGCACCCCGGCCGTTCGCCCGTTGCCGAGGTCGGGCTGGGAGTTCGTCGTCCAACGACGGATCCCGGTCGTGACGTGTACCCGATAGGTCGGCCGGAACGGCACTGTCTGCAGGGTGATCGAAACATAGCCCGAGTAGAACCAGACGCGATGCTTAGCCTCGTACCGGCGCGGAGGCCAGGACACCAGTTCGGATCCTTCTGACACATCGACAACGCGGAACCAGATGTCGCTTTCGGCTCCGGCAGGGCGGTACGGACGGGCAGCCAGGCGGGCCGCGAGCATGTCGGGCACCAGCGAGTAGAGGCGTCGATTCGGATCGGCCGTGCCGCCCGGCGACACCGAAACCGGGCCGAGGTCCACCGTTTCGGCCTCCCATTTCGGGATTTCCTCAAGAAGCGCCTCGATGGTGGCGACCGCGTGGTCGTCGTCCGTGAACCTGTCTAGCGCCCACGAGGCCACCAGTGGGGCGATGACCGCTTCGGGCACCGGCGACCGCGCGTAGATCCACGGCACCTCCGCGTCCATCGGCGCGTCTCGACCGGTCGCCATGACTCCGGGTGCCAGCGCGCGCAGGAGTGCATTCAAGGCCTTGACCGGCAGCGTTCTCGGCTGTTCCCCGGCTCCGAGCCGTCGCCGGTACAGGCTGGTCAGCTCCGTGCGCCACCGCTCGTTGAACGTAACTACGTAGAGGTCCTCCGTCCACCCTCTCAGCGCGGGATCGGGCTCGTATGCGGTCGGCCGTATCAAGTCGTACACGTCATTACCTCTCCACGGTGGGTCGGATGCAGCGGTCGAGGGCCAGCCAGAGCGGCCGATACAGGGCGTCGACAATGAAGCGATCGTGTTCCGGAACGTACGATGCGTCGTCGAAATACGGGCGCAGCACGTACAGCACGGAATGCAGGAGGCTCGTCTCGCGGGTGTCCGGGAGCTCGGATTCCTCGGCCAGGTTTGGCGCGAACGCGGCGTCCACGAAGACGATGCGGGCCGGAACGCCGCCGCGGACAAGGCGGCCGATCACCTGCCACATCAGGACCAGCATGTCCCAGGTGACGCTGTCGCGGTCCTCACGCAGCCTGCCCCACGAGAGGGGCCGGGCGAGCATGCCATACCACTTGGATCGTGCTCGCTTCCGCACCTCGCGCGCGGCCTCGGCGATCGTGTCATGGTCGCGGACCCAGGTGTCGAACGCGCCCGAGTCGATCGCCCTGACGATCCAGTCGTTGATGGCGTGAATGGCCAAGAAAATGTCGTCTGGTCGCGGATGCGGGCGGATAAGGAAGTACACAGTGCCGATGGCGGCCTGGTTCGCGTCGTTCAGGATGTTGTGCCCACGCTCGACCGCGAGCAGCGGCGCCACCAGTACATCGGCTCCGGTCTCGGCGAGGTTGTCCACGTCACCCCGACGCAGAATGCCGGCGTGCAGATCGTCGCCGTTTGAATCGACGTCGAAGGTCTCGTCGTCGTCCGCCACGAGTCGCAGAACGTGACCGCGCCAGCGCTCGCTCAGCGTATGAAGAGCGTCGGCGACGACCGCAGTCTCCTCGTAGCTGCCGACCAGCAGCAGGATCCGCCGCCGTGCCTCCGGCAACTCCAGCAGTTCACACTCCAGCCGGCTGGGCCGATCGTCGACCTGCTCGCCGAGCCGTTGGGCGATCGTTCGCAGCGCCTCGTCTCGGGCATCTCCCTGCTTGCCCGAGACGCGGATCGGCGCATCGCCAGAGCCTAGAAACTCGATACGTGCCTCGGAGTCGTCGATGCCGGGCCGGTCCTTGCAAGGGGCGGGCTTCGGTTTCAGGATGACGCCGACGGGCACCGGCAGGTGGTACCGGCTGGAAACGCCCGCCCAACTGCTACCGGACATGAGCAGTACGTTCGTTGGTGGTTGGGCGTCCACCTCGGCCAGTCCCGGCATTGCCCGCAGAAGCTCACGGCCGACACCCAGGCACCGGAAGTACTGCAACTCCCCGCTGCGCACGCCACCGGGGTCGGGGCCGCTTACGATGAACTGAAAACCCACGACGTTGCCCATCGGCGACTCGGGCACGACCGGGCGATGGTCCACCGGGCCCCGGTACATCTGGTTGAAGTTGAGTTTCAGCGCCATTTCGACCCGCGGCCACATCGCGTTGACCAGGGAGAGCTTCCGCTCCAGCATCGACACCAGGAGCATGAACCCGAACCTGCGGTACTGCTTTTCTACCCACTGCTCTGGCGTTTCTCGCCGGGTGCGCGCGTTCCCCGGGGCGAATGCCTTCCGCTTCTCTGCCAGCACGGGCTCCAGGTCGAACATGGTCCGCATTAGGAGGCCGAGGCGACTGCGTGTGAGGGCCGGATAGTTCGTATAGAGCAGCTCCGCGGCCAGCCGGACGAGCTCCCCCTCCGAACTCTCGCGGCGATCGGCAAACGGGTTGTCGCGGAACTCGTCTAGCCGCTCGGTGAGCTTCGTCCGGGCCGCGAGGTCGTCCGGCGCAGGGTACCGGTCCTCGATGAGCCGCAGCTGAAGCGTCCAGGCGTTGAAGTAGCCCACCCTGACCCACCGGCGCAACTCGCGGTCACCGACCAGCATTGCGTAGAGCCGGTCAGTCGCCGCGGTAACGACGTTGACCGCGGCGGTCCAGTTCTCCACGTCACGATCAGAGAGCTGCGTACGGCCGCTGGAGGCAAGCTCGCGGATTCGGTGGGTGTTGAGGTCATCGAGTAGCGATCGATTGCCCGCTCCGCCGACCAGCGAGACGGCCGGCGCGAACGACTGGTCAAGCTGCATTTGCACCCGGTCGGCCTCGTCGACGATCATTAGGTCGCTGCGGCGGCAGGCGAGTTCGAGGTACCGGACGCGCTCCGCGTTCTGCGGGCGGGGAGCCGGTGATTCGACCAAGCCCGCTGGGGTTGTCACCCAGATGGCGGCGTCCACGAGAGCCCGCTCCCCATGATGCCGGGGGCAGCCGGACCAGTACGGGCACGCCGACCTCCGACCCTTTGGCATGCGTTCGCCGTCCCCGCGCCGGGCCGGAGCCTCCGCGTACAGGTTGTCGCAGGGAGCCTCGTTGAACGTCAACGGTTCGTCGTCGGTTGGCAGCAAGTTGTTGATCACACACGAGGTCGACAGGTACTGGAAACCCGGATCATCGTGGCCGAGTACGTTCGGCGTTTCCCGGCTCGCGATCCTGCGGTGCAATCGTTGGGCGTGCCGCTCACGCGCGCTGGAGCCGACGATGGGCGCGGCCACCTGGTCGCCGAGATGCGTGTTGTACAGCTGAACCAGCTTGAGCACCTCGGCGACGTCACCGACGACGACCGTGACCCGCATGTGGCGCCGGGCGAGATGGATCGTGATGATGTCGCGGATCGTGCTCTTGCCGGCCCCGACAATGCCTAGAAGGTGCTGGATGCGGTCGATGGGAAGGTCGTCGCTGTGATCGAAGGTGCGATCGCCACGCGTGAAGAAGTCGGTTCGCTCCAGCCGCCCGTACCAATCCTGGGGCTCGCACTCGTCCATGTCGCGCGCGGTCTTTAGCAGCGCCCATCGGCTGATCGTCAGCGGCGCGCCTCGCCCTGTCGGGGACAGGCCGAGGTCGTGCGGCTGCGGAGCAACCTTCGGCCGATCGGGGATGCTGACCCCGACCACTGCCTGGCCGACCGAAAACCGATATCGTCCGGCGCTCGCAGGCGGAAGCTCGACGCGCGTGAACGGCGGCGCCTGACGGAGCAGCTCGTCGTACTGCTCCCAGCGCTTCGGGGCAAACGCTGGGGACAGCCGCTCGGCGGGCAACCGCGGGTCGGGGATCGAGAAACCGCGCAGTCTCGGGTCGCACCGGTTGTAGAAGTCCAGCATGTCCGCCCACGCAGTCTGCCGCTGGTACGGCCAAAGCGTATGGCGGGCCACCCGCAGCAGCCGCTCATCGACGGCTAAGCCCCAAGCCCTGGCGAACGGATACCCGCTGAACAACGGCCAAGCGTCGGCAGCCGCCGCCTTCGGGATGAGGCTTTGCTGCAGCCAAAGGCCGACCTCGACTTCGCACATGGTTTGCAACTCGGGTCCCGAAATGTTGATGTTGGGGACGTCGAGCAGCAGATCGAGTACCGGCTGTAGCACCGGCTTCGGGCTACGCATGGCGCGTTTCCTCAATAGCGGCGCAGACAAGGGCAACAAGTTCGCTCACAGACACGAGTGGGATGTCGATAGTCGGCGGCCTCGCAGCCGAGAACGCCGTCCGGTATGCAGGGTTGTGGTCGAAGAGACGATCCGGCACCACGACTAGCGAGTCCGGCCAGCCCGCCGCAGCTGCTGCGAGCAGCGCAGGCTCGATGCGGTCGACAACGCGGACAATCCGCCTGCCCCGGACAGGGGAGCTCAGCTCCAACGCGCCTTCGGCGGCGTCAATGAGGGTGCAGCTGACCCCGAGACCGGCCAGGTCGGTCCGGAGTTGCCGCTCGGCGCGCCCGGGCAGGGCCACGAACTGCCGCAACGGCTCGCAGAGCAGCATTACCTCGTCGGCCGCCGGCATGGGATCGGGAACAGCAGTGTCACGTGGGCAGAGTTCGCCCTCACACCAGACAAGCCGTCCCTCGGCGTCGAGGCGGGCAAGTAGCCCACACGTGGGACAGGTGGGTACAAAGCGCTCGAAGCGATGCATGGCCGGAACCCTCGCGTAGAGCGATTGAACGCGACGCCAAATCGCCATGTGACGTGGTTGCTGGGCCGTAGTGCGGTCGAAGACCGGGTGGTCGATCAGGAACGCTCGCGTACTGTCGATCGATCCCGCGCCCGTGTTCGTCTCGCTAAGCCGACGGATCAACTGCTGGGCCACCGCGTCCAGTGCGTCGTCCGTACCGTCGGCGCAGAGTTCGACGCAGGTGCGGGTCGGCATCCGTACGCGCGGATCGACCAGTACCGAGGCCTGCCTGAGAAACCCCGCCGGTACCGGGAACGGCCACTGGTTCGGCGTGCGCTCTGCGCACCAAGCGACCAACTCCACGACGCTGTTTGGCGGGCGTTCGCCGCGGTCGAGGCAGGCCCACACGACACGGTCCAGCGTGCGCTGGACGATAGGCGGATACGGGAGAGAAATCACACCGGTACGGCCGGCGGCGGCGAGCGCGCACATTGCCCGGGCCAGGTCACGCAGGAGCGAAGCCCCGTCTTCCTCGGTCATACCGCAGCTCCGGCCTTTGCCGAGCACCAGCGGGACACCTCGCAGCGTCGGCACCCGTCGCCTGGTACCGCGGCAAATCGGTCGTCGGCGCGCCAGGCACGTACGTGATCTAGCAGCACCCGCTCGGCCCGCTTCCGCACGCCGTCGGTGAACGGGTCGAACATCATCAAGTCCGCCCCACCGGGCCGCAGTACCTCGAGCTCGACGCGACCGCGTCCCAGCCCAAAAGCTCCGCGTGCGACCAGTACGATCCCGAGCGCTAGCTGCGGATACTCCACGAGCACGTCGGCCGGCCGGCGCCGATCGCTACCGGACGTCTTCACCTCGCGCCACACCCATGCGCCGCGTTCCTCATACAGCAGGTCCGGCTTCACAAGCACAACGACGTTAGCGTCCGTGTCGTCGTACGCGAGATCCGGTTCCGTCTTCACCTCATTCGCGTACCGCAACGGACAGATCTCGGCATGCTGCCGCAACAACCGTGCGCCCAGGCCGCGGTCGTCGTCGGTCAGCTCGTACCCTGCCGGCACCCAATCCGACGGAACGTGCAGATCGCAGCGCTTCCGCTCGGCCTGCCCGTGCCGCCGTTCGAGAAAGGCGTGCACGGCTCGGCCGCGCTCGGCCGCCGCGCTTTGCTCGATCGTGGCGTCAACCGGGAGCCGCTGCTGCCGCAGGTAGTCCTGTGCGGGGCAATTCCGGTAGGAACGCGCGTTCGTCGCCGACCAGCTCCGTCTGGGTTTGGCGAAATCCGGCACGCCGAGCAATCCGGGCTGGCGAGGGAGCTTCGGGCAGACGGAGGCAAACTGGCAGTCGGCGCACGCTGCCCCCGGCCGATACTCGGTGCTGTCCACGATCGACGCGAGGGCGGCCTTGGCATGCAGCCGGTACATCTCGGCGGCAGCCTCGGGGGTGTTGTCGAAGAGCGTCTCAGCGGCGCCCTCCAGGACGCCGAACTGCACGATCCGCACCCGCTTGGGAGGTCGACCAGGGCTCCCTTTGGCGACAACGAGTGCTGCAACGGCGATCTCGGCGTCCCCCCGGCTGCGTGCGTTTAGCCGGTTGGCGATGAGGCGGAGCTCGCGCACGCGACCGTCGGAGGAGACGTAGCAGCGACCCCAGACGTTCATTTCATACCGGCGAGCGCCGCGGTCGTCCGGCTCGCCCAGCCGAGTCTGGGATGTCCACCGGCTCCGCACTGGCCGCATCGACCGATCCGCGTCGCTGGGAAACGCGTCGAGGTAGGCCCGGATAGCGTGCGTGGTCCATTGCAGGACGCCGTCGTGGATCGGGCGTTGCGAGTGCTCCCTTACGGTGATGAGCGCCTGGTCGGCCGTGAACCGCCGGTCCTCGATCAAGTCGAGCGCGGTCATGAACGGGCCTAGCGTGAACGACTCCAGGAGTTCGCGTCCCTGCCGGACGCCGACCGATGCGACGAGATTCGGGCGGGCGGCCATCGCGTCGCGGGCCGGGCAGCGGTACCGCTGGGGGCCGAGAACCCCGAGCGACACCCTGATGAACGACGAATCGCCGACAACGCCGTCAGGCTGTTGCCACGCTGCCATACTGATCCTCGCTTTCATGATCTGGTCGGGAGTTGCTGTGATCGAATCGGGCACCAGAATCGACGGACGATACGACGTAGCGTGTCGAATAGGCGACGGCACATACGGTGAGGTATTCAAGGCACGCGATCGACGCAATGGCCAGATCGTGGCAATCAAGGTCCAACAGAGTCGCACGCTCCATTCCGCAACCGAGTTCCAGAGCCTTGCTGATCAGCTGGACGAAGACCTGACAAATGCGAAACAGCTGCATGGAATTTTTGGTATTCCAACAGTCCACGACGACGGTTGGCATATCGGTCGCCGATATTTCGTCATGGATTACATTGATGGGCAACAACTGTCGAGACTTGCGGAGAGCAACGCCCCCGTCCGCACCCAGTTCGCTATTGCCACCATGGCACAATTGTGCACCATTGTCGGACAGGTCCATGGCCGCGGCCTGCTGCACCGCGACATCAAGCCGGACAATGTGGCTGTCCGGAAGGATGGCAGTGTATGGCTGCTCGACTTCGGCAGTGCGATCCGCCAAGATGCCGGAGACTTCGGTCCCTGCGGCACCCATGGCTACACGCCGCCGGAGCACCTCACAAACGCGCCACACACGGTCCGAACGGATGTCTACGCCCTGGGGGCGACTCTCTTTAAGATGTGCGTGCTGCACGTGCCATATGCGAAACACGATGGGCCTCCGAAGCACGAGACACCGCAATTCCCCGGAGTTCCGCTGGAGAATATAGATGACGTACTCCGCGAGATCGGCCTGCGGATGGTGGCATTCGACGCGAATCGGCGACCAGACACAGCGGAAATCCTGGCGGCTCTGGAGCCGAAGCTGCCGCGCCAGGGCGAGCGGCGTGATCCCCGGGCGCCACACCCCGACCCGGCCGAGTGGTATCGCTACGGTCGCCATCTCAGGCATCGAGCTTCCTGAGGCGCGCATCGGTAGTGTCGGCCCCGGCCGAGTCACCCAGATCGAGATAGATCTCGTTAGCGCGCCTCAGCGATGCGCGGGCGTCGGCGAACGCCAGCCCGGCCTGCTGCGCTCCGGCCAGCTCGACCAGTGTCAGCGCCTCCCGGCTGCGATACTGCATCTTCCGGTACCGCGACGCTGCGTCCTCAAAATGCGAGGCGGCCCTGACGTTGTCGTTCCCCGCGGCATACGCACGCCCGAGGCCCACGATCGTATTTGCCTGTCCGTTCTCGTCCTCTGTTTCCGTGAACAGGATTACTGCGGCTTCGCCGAACTCCAGCGCCGCCCCCACGTCGCCGAGATCGAGCCGTACGTCGGCGAGGCCCGCCAAGGCGTGAGCCTCGCCCGTGGCGACCCCAAGACGGCGGAAGTCGGCCAGCGCGAGCATGTACTGATGTGCAGCCGCCTGCGGCTCGTTCATCTCCCGGTGCAGCAGGGCGAGCCGCTGTCTCCCATGGGCGACACCGTGCTCGTCGCCATCCTGTTCGGCCAGGGCCACTGCTTCGATCGTCACGGACTTCGCGCGAGGACGTTCGCCAAGTCCGCGCAGTGAACCGCCCAAGGCTCGGCGGACCAACGCCCGCACAGTCGGTGACGCCGAACGATCGGCAGCTTGCATCGCGTACCCCAGGTAGCGCTCCGAGTCCGGATAGCGGTGCGTCCGCCACTGGAAGGTGACAAGGGTGAGTGCAAGCGTCCACGTGTGCGCGTCGAGACCACGCTCGTGAGCACGCCGGACCGCAGCGGTCGCAGTCGCATACTCGGTCGTGAGCCAGGCCATGGCCTCGTGCACCGTGGCTGGGCGTACTACGTCGAAGCCGGTCGGTTCGCCGATCGGAAGTCGGCGATCAGGTGCCAGCACCTGATCACACGAGTGGGCGTTGTGCAGTAGGTACCCGAAGATGCGATCGATCGCCTGCGACCGGTCGACCGGCGGCAGGTCTTGAGCGCGCTCGGTCGCGAACAGCCGCACCAAGTCGTGCAGCGTGCGCCGATCGAGGGCCGGTTGGTCCAGCAGGTTCGCTGCGGTGAGGGCTTCATCACCCGCTACTGCGAGGGCCGGGCCTCCACACAGGGCGACCATGGCTGCCCAGCCGATGGTTGGGCCTGGGTGCAAAGCGAGCTGAGCGAGCAGCCTGCGTGCGGTGTCTGGCAGTGCGCTGTACGAGGTGTTCAGTGCACTCCGGATGTCGAGGTCGCCGATGCGATGGCCGAGGGTGTCAAGCCGCGTGTGCTCATCCCGCAGCGACGCGGCGACGTCGGCAGGGCTCTCCCGCCGTCTGGACCGAAGCCGGGCGGCGACGACCGTCAACGTCAGCGGCAACCCGCCGCACAGGGCGGCGATCTCGTCGAGGCTCTCCTGGGTGTGGCCGACGCGCGCAGTGCCGAGATCACCGTTGAGCAGCGCCACAGCGTCCGCATGGCCGAGCGGGCCCAGCCAGATCTCGTGGACCTGCTCCTGGATCTGCAGCATTTCGAGGCGGTCGCGGCTCGTCGTGACGACCGCGCACAGACCGTTGCCAGGCAACAGAGGGCGGACTTGCCGTTCGTCCCTTGCGTTGTCCAGCACCACCAGCGTTCGCCGACCAGACAACGCGGTGCGGTAGGTCGTGACCATCCCGTCGAACGTCGGCGCCGACGGTTCGACGCCGAGGTCATTGAGCAGCCTGGCCAGGAGTTGGGTGGGCTCCTCTGGCGCCTCTCGCGAGCCGAAGCCGTTGAGATCGATGTACAGCGTGCCGTCAGGGAAGGACGCCGCCACGCTGTCGGCCCAATACTGCACGAGCTGGCTCTTGCCCACGCCCGGCATCCCTGTGACCACTACCGCGCGCAACGCGGTGGGGTCGTCCCGAATCAGTACCTCGTTCAATTCGGCGAGCTGCGCCTCCCGCCCAAAGAGGCTCGCACGGTGTGCTGGTAATTGGCGTGGGGTCGACAGTTCGGCAAGCCCAAGAACTGAGCCACGACTGCGCCGTATATACAGCTGCTCGATCGCAAGGGCTGGGCGGCCGTATTCTCTGACCCAGTTTTGGTAGAACTGGTGGACGTCCGCTCGCCGTCGAGAAAAACGCCACTCCAACTCGATCGCGAACAGGCCCGAGTCTGCCGGCCACAGTCGACGTGCACGGCGCAATTGATCCGAAAACTCCCGCGAATCTAACTTTTCCAGTGACCGCAAGTACCGCTCGGCAGCATTGACTCGCTCCTTCGTTAGCGCGTCTCGCAGGCCGAGGACTTCGTATTCCCCAGTACCGACCAGAGGTGCTATTTCGTCAGGCCATTCCACGAGCGCGGAGCGCAGCACCTCGAGCCGTTCCTCGATTGGTCTTTTTAAGGCGCTCGTCACGCCGTCGACAAACCGAAAATAGTCGACCTCGTTCCGAGCGACGCGGATTTCTACGAAGCCACGATCGCCGCCCTTCAGCACGCGGTCTACGAGTTTCTTGCGCAGGCCGGTCACGCATTGCCGCAGCGCCGCCGCCGAGCCACCGCCCGACGGCCAGAGCTGATCCGTGATGTGCTGATGGTCGGCGCGCTGGCCGGGAGCCAGGATGAGCACGGCAAGCAGCGCTCGTTGTTGTGGCGAGAGAAAAATTTCCTGATCATCATCATCGACGACGTGCACGTCGCCCAGCAGGTGAAACTCCACAATCTCCAGGGCCCGTTCGATCGGTTCGGCGTTCGACATGGACGATCGTCGCATCCGGGTCCAGCCCGATGCTCACACTGCACTCACACTGATAGCCGAACTCTGGGGTATCGATCTGCCACACTTTCGAGTGTGGCGAACAGCCCGTCTCCGGATCTCGAAGAAGCGACCCGGGGGTACCGTGAGTGAAAGGATCTCCATGCTCGAACTCCACCGTCCGAAGTCGGCTTCCCGTCATCGGACGACGCCGGTCATGAGCCGTCCCGGCACCTGGCCGTCGCACCGCAAGCGTCGTAAGGACACGAAGCCGGACACGGCACCGGCGACGTCGAAGCCGTCGCCGTCGAAGCAGGTCGCGAACTGCGTGCGATCCGGCCCGACCCGCTGACGCTTGCGAAGGGTGAAGGAGGGCGTCGGTGGGCGCCCTCCTTCATATCATCGAGCAGGGTGAGGATTTCACCTTTGCGCAGCTGGGACAGAGCCATAAGGCTGCTGCTGCGAGGCGACCTCCGCCCTCGGGACGGCCCGCTTTGTCATAGGTCGACGCAACTGGCCGAGATGCTTTTGCGTGCCACCCAGGACGCGAACCTGCGACAACTCTTGAGGCGGCCCGATGGCCGTTGAGCTGGGCAAACTGCCACGGCGGGACCAGCCGACCGACCCTCAATCCGAGTCCACGACCATCACCTCGTGGCGATCATGGCCTTGAGCTGCGGAAACTCGTCGCAGGTTGGTGCCCCCGGCAGGATTCGAACCTGCGACACACGGTTTAGGAAACCGATGCTCTATCCCCTGAGCTACGGGGGCGCGAGTGGTCAGTGTAACGACCTGGGGTTCACCTGGGGTGGCAGGGAGTGGCCCACGTTCACCTACGTTGCCCGGACCCCTGTTCGCCCAGCCCAGGAGCACACCCGGAGCACACGAACCCCGTTTTGCGACCGGCGGTGCGCCGCGGTGACCCGCGTTGGCGCCGGTTCACCCGGGTTGGCATCCGCTGGAGGAGTCTCTACGCGAGTTCGCACTGTGCCACCTCTGCTGATCTTGGTTGTTTGGGCTGGTAGGGAGTCTTGTCGCGGATGCAGGCCCAGAGGACGTTGAGGCGTTGTCTGGACAGGGCGGCGGTGGCTTGGCGGTGGGTCTTTCCTTCGGCTCGTTTCTTGTCGTAGTAGGCGCGGGATCGTGGGCAGTGGGTCAGGGCGGTGAAGCTGGACATGCTGAACACCCGGCGTAGCCCGCGGTGGTAGCGGTGGGGTCGGACCTGGTGGCCTTGGCGGCGGCCGGAGTCGCGGGAGATCGGCGCGAGTCCGGCGTGCGCGGCAAGTGCCGCGGCGCTGGGGTAGGTGGTCAGGGTGCCGGCGTGGGCGAGGAACTCGGCGGCGAGGGTGGTGCCGATGCCGGGCAGGCTGGTGATGATCTCTCCCAGCTCGTGCTCGGCGACGATACTTGCGATGGTTTCCTCGATGGCGGTGATGCGGTCGCTGACCGCTTCCAGGTCGGTGGCCATCTGCGCCAGGATCCCGCCTGCGGTGGCCTCCCCGGCGACGGCGACGGTCTGTGCCCGAGCGGCGGTGAGGACTTTGGCGGTGAGGGCCTTGGCTGCCCGCACGCCGTGCTGGCGTAGGTAGGCCAGGATGCGGTCCTCACCGGCGCGGCGCAGTCCGGCGGGGGTCTGCCACTGCGCGAGGAGCCGCAGAGCGCCCTTGCTGCGCAGGTTGAGCGTCTTCTCCAGGGCCGGGCTGATCATGGTCAAGAGGTCCTGGATGCGGGCGGTGATGCGGACCCGGTCGGCGACCAGGTCGAGGCGGCGAGAGACGAGCAGCTTCAACTGCTGCTGCACCCTGTCGGCCACGGTGAGGGTCGGTAGATCGCCGCGCATGCGCAGGGTCTGGGCGATGACGTAGGCGTCGTGGGCATCGGTCTTGCGCTCACCGTGGAACGCCTCCGCCATCCGTGAGGTGACGGTGCCGCTGACGTAGCGAACGTCCGCACCCCGATCGAACAGGACCGCCAGCAGCAGTGACGCCGGTCCGCCGCGGAGGTCGACTGCCCAGCGGATCGGCTTACGGCGTTTGCCGAGCCGCCCGACGATGCCGGAGATGGCCTGCTGGTCGTTGGGAATCTTCTCAGACAGAACTACGGTGCCGTCGTCGTCGACAACGCACACGTGGTGGTGGGTCTTGCCGACGTCGACGCCGGCCCACAGGCTGCCCATCGGGCACCACCCTTTTCGGTTGTCTGGTCAGGGGCGTGGGACCCGCCGCGGTTCAGTAGCCACAACTTCGGAAAGGGCGATCGGTCGCAAGTCTCCATCCAGTGCTGATACAGCGGTTGTCAGCGAGGGCCGGGGCGTCCTACTCCTAGCTGGCCATGACATCGGTAGCACACACCCAGACAGTCACCGGCCCTCCGGGTCCACCCTCGTGAACGACACGGTTCGATGTCTGGTTGCGGGTCCGGGCGAACGCCTGGAGCCTCCTGCCATTGGCGCCGGCTGTCCGGAGCGTCCCCGATACGCCGCGGTGGCCTCACGACCTCCCCACACTCTGGCGAGGGTCACCGGGCCGCGAACCGTGCGTCAGGTGTCGAGGCCGGCGAGGTTGAGGCGTTCGAGCAGGCTGGGCTTGCGGGCGTGCACCGCCCGTAGCTCGGCCAGCCGCTGTCGGAACGATGTGCTGTCTCCGTCGCGTTCGCCGAGATCGCGTAGGTCGACGAGGAGCTGAACTGCGGTATCGTACTCGCGGGGTTTCTTCGTGGCGATGAGTTCGTCAACCCGCTGCCATGCGGCGGTTTGGTCGACCGCGAGAGCGTCGAGGTGTCGTTGCCGGGCGGCTGCGGCGGACCGTTCCCGGCGAACCCGCTCGCGTTCGCGCTGGTCGGCGTCCCGTCGTTCCCGTTCGGCGCGCAACTTCGCGGCGGTGGCGAGTAGTCCCCCGGCGGTGCGGGCGGCCGTCGGGGTGGCCGCGTCGGTGGGGTGTGCGTCGCGGTAGCGGCGCAACAGTCGGCTGCGTAGGTGGTTGTCGCCGCCGGTGATCAGGTCGGTCAGGATGGCGTCCTTGTCCCGAGCGGGCAGCCCGACGACCCAGGTGCGTAGTTGCGCAGCGGTCGGTTCACCGGCGGCGGCTGGCGCTGACCCGGCCGCCGCAACCGCGATCAGATCAGAGTCGATGCGTAGGAACTCGGCGACAGCGGTGAGGGGCGCGTCGAGGGTGCCCAGTCCGGCGGGGACGGGCGGTTCGGGCTCGTCGTCGGCGATCTCCTCGGACTGTACGCAGCGCAGCCAGGCCAGGTAGAGCAGGCGCAGGTCGCCGGCGGCGAGGCGGGCCCGGACCGGGATGATCGAGGTGAGCAGACCGTGGCCGTCGAGGTCCCACTCGTCGGTGCCGTCCTCGTCGTCGTGGAGGTCGATGATGATGTGCTCGCCGGCGGTCCACACGGACGCGCTGTCGCCCTGGCAGTAATGGGCGACGGTTGCGGGGTCGAGCAGGTGTTTCGGTAGCCGCAGCATGAGCTGGTGGGTTCCCCAGTTGGCCAGGTACAGGTGGGCGTCGAAGTACCGTTCCATCAGCGTGCGGGGGTTGCCCTTGAAGTTGCCCCACTCGTAGGTGTTGACGAAGCTGGTGGCGGTGATGTCGGCCCGGGTCGACAGCGACCGCAGCTCGGCCCGCTCCCGGCCGATGAGGGGCCGGTCGACGGCGATGAATTCGTAGTACTGGTACTCGCTCATCGTGGCCTACCTTCCGGCCCAGTGCCGATAGACGTCGATCCAACCGGCGCCGTCCGGCGCGGGGGTGGGTAGCGGCAGATCAAGGAGGTCGATCCTCTGCCGGTGGCGACCTCGGGCGCAGACCGCGACGATGCTGTCAGCGGTCAGGTCGACCTTCCGCACGGTGACCTCGACGCCGAGGACGGTGGTGGTGAACGGCACCGCCAGATGCTCCTTGATCATGGCGAACAGGCCGGTGAGCTGCTCGTCGTCGCCGTACGCGTCGACGGTGGCTTCCTCGATCATCGCCTGCAGCGTGGCGTTGCCCTTCGATGCCATCGGCGGAGGATAGCGGACCGGTCTCGCGGTGCCCGGAGCCTGATGCGCGAGGATGGTCGGCATGGGTTCGGTAGCCGAGTTCGTCGATCTTCGGCGGGAGGTGGAGCGGTTACGGGCGGAGAACGCCCGGCTGGCGCGTCTGCTGGAGCTGCGCGGCCAGGACACGTCTGCGGCGCCGGAGCAGTTGTCCGCGCCGGTTGAGCCGCCGGGGCTGGTCACCATGGCTTCGCCGACTCGGGACAAGCTGGCGATGTTCGTCGACCGGTTCCGGGCACGGGCCGACGTGTACGCCGTGCGGTGGGACAACGTCCGTACCGGTGCCGCCGGTTGGATGCCCGCGGTCGCGGGCGGTTGGCGTAAGGGTATGGACCGGCGGGGTGCCGCCTACCTGCACCGGACGACGGAGGTCGTCGCGGCGCATCTGGTCGGCGACGTGTTCATGGGCCTGTACCCGCTGATGCCCGGCAACACCTGTCATTTCGTCGTGGCCGACTTCGACGGGCCGACGGCGATGCTCGACGCCCTGGCCTATGTGAAAGCGGCGCGAGCCAGCGCGGTGCCCGCCGCGATGGAGATCTCCCAGTCAGGCCGCGGCGCCCACGTGTGGATCTTCTTCACCGGCGCTGTTCCCGCGGCCACCGCGCGCGCCGTCGGCACGGTCCTGCTGCGCGAGGCGATAGTGCTGCGCGGGTCGATGGACCTGCGGTCGTACGACCGTCTCTTTCCCAACCAGGACGTCCTGCCCGAGGGTGGCTTCGGCAACCTCATCGCCGCACCGCTGCAGGGCCGCCGCCGCAAGGACGGGCTGACCACGTTTCTCGACCTCGGCACCCTCGAGCCGCACGCGGACCAGTGGGCGTTCCTGTCGACGCTGGACCGGCTCAGCCCCGGCGACGCCGAACACGTCGCCCGGCAGGCCAAGCAAGCCGCCACCGGTGCCGACGTCGCCACGATGAGCCGGTCCGCCGCGACCCAGGTCCACCCTCCGCTCCCTCCGGTGGTCCACGCGGAGGTAGGCGCCGGGCTGAGCATCGACGCCAGACAACTCACCCCCGCCGCGCTGGCGACGTTCAAGCACGCCGCCGCCATGGCCAACCCAAAGTTCTACGAGCTGCAGCGACTCCACAAGTCCACCTGGGACACCCCACGCTTCATCCAGGGCTACGACCTCACCCTCGATGACCGCTTGGTCCTCCCGCGGGGCCTGCGGCACACCATCGCCACGATCGTCGAGCGCGCCGGATCCCGGCTGGCCGTCACGGACGCACGAAACCCCGGGACCGAGATCGACGCCGCGTTCACCGCCGAACTCACCAGCAGGCAGGCCAACGCGGTCGGCGCACTTCTCGCCCACGACGACGGGATCCTGGTCGCCCCACCGGGCTCCGGCAAGACCGTCATGGCCTGCGCCGTGATCGCCGAACGCAACACCTCCACCCTCGTCCTCGTCGACCGCAAAGCCCTCGCTGACCAGTGGCGCACCCGGATCCAACAGTTCCTCGGATTGAGGCCGGGGCAACTCGGTGGCGGCCGACGCAAGCTCACGGGCACGGTGGACATCGCGCTGCTGCCCTCCCTGGCGCGGCGCGACGACGTCGCCGCCCTGACTCAGGGGTACGGGCACGTCATCGTCGACGAATGCCACCACCTCGGCGCCGCCGCGTACGAACACTCGGTCAAACGGATCGCCGCGCAGTTCTGGCTCGGTCTCACCGCCACCCCCACCCGACGAGACGGCCTCGGCCAACTCGTCACCTGGCAACTCGGACCCGTCCGGCACACCCTGACCGACGAGGAACAAGGCACTCTCGCGGCAGCGATGTACACCGACGCCGGACCCCGTCGAACGCTGTTCATCCACGAGACCATCTTCCAGCCCGGCGACGTCGACCTTGACGCCCCCGGCGCGCTCGCCGAGGTACACCGGCGACTGGCCCTCGACGAGCCCCGCAACACCCAGATCGCCGAAGATGTCGCCGTAGCCCTGACCCGCGGTCGCAACTGTCTCGTCCTGACCCGACGGGTCGCCCAGGTCGGGGCACTCACCGCTCTGCTCGCCGCACGCGGACACCAGGCGCTCGTGCTCCAAGGCGCGATGAGCACCAGCGAACGGCGGACCATCGTTCACCGGCTCGACGGCGCCAAGACCGGCGACGGCCTGCTCGTCATCGGCACCACACCGTTCATCGGTGAAGGCTTCGACGCCCCAGCCCTCGACTCCCTCTTCCTCGCCGGCCCGATCTCCTACGACGGCCTACTCGTCCAGTGCGCCGGCCGCGTCATCCGCGCCGCACCCGGCAAGGACGTCGCCGAGGTCCACGACTACCACGACCCAGCCACCCCCATCCTCGCCGCCTCACTCCCACGCCGCATGCCCGGATACCGGACACTCGGCTTCACCAGGACATGAATGCATCCCATCGCGATCATCATGACTGGTCCGCCGGCTACAGAGACATCGCGTAAGCCAAGCGTGCTGGGCCTAGCCTGGTAGGCTAGCGGTCATGGGCCGGTTCTCCGAGGATGAGTTGCAGGCGGTTGTCTCCCGGTATGAGGCGACGCGGGCCGCCGCGTTGACCGAGCGGGACGAGCAGCTGCGGGCGTTCCACGCGGCCGGGTGGCGGCCGGTGGATCTGCAGCGGGTCACCGGATACAGCCGGGAAACGATCCGTCAGGCACTCCGACCGGAAGTCCGGCGGGCGACAAACATCAACCGGCGCAGGACATCACCCCAGCCACCAGCGGACTACCAGCCCTACGGCGACCGGAAGCCTTATGTGATCGCCGAAACCCTCGCCGCGCTGCACGGCCCCACCAAGGGCATGGTGACGCTTCCGCGTCACCTCGACTGGTCCGGGCACGCCGAGTACGACCTGAACCGGCCCGCACGCCTGGCCAGCATGTACAAGGTAGTGCTCACCGAAGCCAGCACGGTCGAGGATCTGCACGCCTGGCTCGATGCCGGCCTCCTCCGGCGGCTCTGGCCCACCCTCTGGCTGCCACCCCGGCTCCGCCAGCGCTGGGAGGAAGCCTTCCCCGAACTCGCCGCCACCCGCAGCGACGCGGCGTAGCGGTGGACCCCTTCCACGAACGCCTCGCCCGCACCGGGCTCGCGGCGGCCGATCGCTACGGCTTCGCGCTGGCCGGCGGTTACGCGGTTCAGGCCGCCGGGCTTGTCGAGCGGCCCAGTGAGGACGTTGACCTGTTCACCGCGTGGGACCGTCGCGACGAGTTCACCGCCGCGGTCGTCGCCGTCGTGCACGCCTACCGCGGCGACGGCCTGACCGTCGAGACCGAGCGGCAGTACGACACCTTCGCCCGGCTGGCCGTCACCGACGGTGTGCGGGCTTCCAAGGTCGAGCTCGGCGTGGACTGGCGTGCCAACGATCCGATCCTCATGGCGATCGGACCGGTACTGCACCCCGACGACGCGGTCGCGAACAAGATGAGCGCCCTCTACGGGCGAGCGTTCGCCCGGGACTTCATCGACATCGACGCCACACTCCGATCCGGCCGCTACACCCGCGACGCCCTCGTCGCCCTCGTCGCCCTCGCGCAGCGCGCCGACCGTGGCTTCGACCCGCGCATCTTCGCCGACGCCCTCGGACAAGCCAACGAGCTCGATCCCGACGACTTCGCCCAGTACGGCGTCACCGGCCCAGCGCTGGACGATCTCCGAAGCCGATTCGCGGAGTGGCGCCGCGATCTGCTCGACGACGAGGAAGGATGACTCGGCTCCCGACTCGCGGCAATGTCAAGCTGCACCCGGAGGACCCACAACGTTCCAGCTGATTTTCGGCAAGCGATCGCAGCGAGCCCGCGAAGCGACCGGCACGCAAGGGGTGACAGTAGGAAAGCCGCAGGCCGTCGGCTCGTGGACACCGACGGAGCGTCGTCTTAGGAAACCGATGCTCTATCCCCTGAGCTACGAGGGCGCGAGGGGACGGTCTAGCGACCTTGGGTTCACCCGGGGTGGCAGGGACTGGCCCGTTCGCACCCACGTCCCCCGCACCGGTGTCCGCCCAGCCCAGGACCACACGCACAGCACGCGGGGGTATGTCGCCGCCGGGCCCCGGTAGCCGTTCCGGGGCCCGGCGTCACCGGTCGTCAGCCGCTCATCTTGGCGAGGTGCCGCTCCTTCGCCTGAGCGAACACCTGCTTCACCGGGTCGAGCGCCTGGACGAACTCCAACTGCTCGCCCTCCGGGCCCTTGCAGTAGATCAGCGCCCAGCCGTTCGACTTGCCTTCCTTGATCTTGTTGGTGTTGGAACTCGCCGGCGCGGCGAGACGGGCAGGCTCGGTGCGTACCGTCACGACCCGGTTGGCCTTGACCTGGCTCATGCCGCGCCGGGCGCTCTCGGCCTCCAGCTCGGAGATGAACTTGTTGAAATCCACGTCGTCGCGCATGTGGAAGCAGATGTGCATGGAGCGCGGGTAGGCCGGGCTCATGTGGTCCCGTGGCTGCGCGAAGCTCCGGCCAGTGCCCTGCGGCTGATTCGCGTCGCGGTACTGCAGGAGTTCGATCACCACGTTGTCGAACTGCACGAACCGTACGTCGAGACGCTGTTGTCCGCCGGCCAGATCGGGGACGCCGATCGACTTCGGATCGACCTTCTGCTCGGCGGCGAGGATCTCCTGGTCGGTGAGGATAGTGTTGTGGATCGCCTGGCCCTGGAAGTCGCCGTCCCGCATCACCTCGGTCCCGCCGAGCACCTCGGTGTAGAACTCGAAGGCACGCTCCATGTTGTCGACGGTCAAACCGAAGTGCTGGATGCCCTGTAGCCGCAGGCCGAGCGCGACGCCGTCCGGGTTCGGCCGCGACGCTGTCGTGGCCGACGCGGCCGGAGCGGCATCGCTCTTCAAGGGCGAGCAACCGGCCGCAGTGGCCAGCGCGGCGCCGGCGCCGGCCACCGCGAACAGGCTTCGCCGAGAGATCTTCGACGAGATCACTTCTTCCACCCTGACACTCCTTCGACAACCGCGTACGGATGCCTATGAGCTTGATGGCCGTGAATTGATGAATACTTTATTTCCAGTTGAGCCGAGAACCGCCAGGGAGCCCGAGAATGCAATTGGGAATGGCACGTTTAATCGGCCTGATGATTGGGAATTCCGGTACGTTTTCCCTGCCTGGCGATCGGGACCCGGACGCCTGGCGAGCGGCTTGCCATCGAAGAAGCTGGCCCGATGCGTGAACCGTTGCGCTGCCACCTTCGTCCTTGGGCTGGAAGCTCTCTGCGCCGAGGATTGTGGATGACCCTGCGAGTTCTGGTCGTGGGCGCCACCCAGGGCATCGGCCGCGAGCTGGCGGCCGAGTACGCCGGTCGGGGCGACCAGGTGACGATCACCGGACGGAGCGCCGAGCGGGCCGGGGCCGAGGCGGAGCGGCTGACCGCTGACACCGGTGGTTCGGTCTCCTGCCTCGGGCTTGATCTGTCCCGACCGGAGACGATGGCGGACGCGCTTCGCGACGTCGGTCAGGTGGATCGGCTCGCGATCGCGGGAATGGTCCGGGACAGCAACACGGTGGCGTCGTTCGCGGTTCCGGCGGCAGTGACGCTGGCGACCACGAAGGTCGTCGGCTATGCGGCGGTGGTGGCCGCCCTGCACGACCGATTCGCGCCCGGTGCCGCCGTGTTGTTGTTCGGCGGGATGGCCAAGGACCGGCCGTATCCGGGTTCGACCGTGCTGTCCACCGTCAACGCCGCAATGGTCGGACTGGTGCGCACCCTGAGCGTTGAGCTCGCGCCGGTACGGGTCAACTCGATCCACCCCGGCGCTGTCGTCGACAGCCCCGCCTGGGTGGACAAGCGGGCCCTGCTCGAGCCGCTTCGCCAGCTCTCCCTTACCGGGGAACTGCCGACCATGCAGGACATCGTCGACGGGTGCCTGTCCCTGCTTGAGAACTCGTCGGCGAACGGCGTCAACCTCACCCTTGACGCCGGCCGAGCCTAGGCCGCTGCACCAGGTCGCCCCCGAGAGCAGCGAGGGCGGGTGACCGCCGACTTTGGACACGGTGCCCTTGCCCTCACGGTAGGTGGACCTTAAATTGCATCGATGATCCTCGGCGAGGACTCTCGACCTGACCTTCCCCCGGGCGTGAGCCACGACGGTCCGCGGCCCGAGGACCTTGGCGGCCTCGCCTACCTGCGTGGACTGTCGAGGCGCGGGTTTCTCACGAGCGCCGCGTTGGCGGCATCCGGGTTGTCGTCCGCCTTTGGCCTCCCGCCTGGCTCCGCTCACGCTGCCGGCAGTTACCAGAGGCCGTGCGGGAACGTCCGGATCTCAAGCTCTTGGCAGGATCACCGGAACCGGACGCCTCCATCGGGTGAGCCGGGCACCGACTACGCGGTCGGAACCGGGACCCCCGTCATGGCCGCGGCGAACGGCACGATCCGTTTCGTGAAGACCGACACCTCGACCGCGACCGGACGCGTCGTCGGGATGGCCCACGACGACGGCAATTACACCCGGCACCTGCACCTGTCGAGGATCATCGTCGCTAACGGTCAGCGTGTGTCACGAGGCCAGGCCATCGCGTACACCGGCGCCTCGGCGAACGGCAGTGACTCGGGCGTCGGACCGCACGTGCACACGAGCCTCTGGCTGAACACCGGAAGCCCGACAGACTTCCGCGCGACGGTCGATTTCGAGAGCTACGTCGGGGACGTCACCGCCCCGAACCCGCCCGACCAGGAGGTAGACGAAGTGTTCATCGCGAATGTGAAGGGCAGCTGGTACCTGGTGGTTCCGCAGGGCACCAGCAAGCCGCGGGCGGTGGTCCTCGGCGGCGACAGCAACGCCGCCGCTTCCGGAATCCCCGTCCTGAACTTCAGCTGGGATCCGTCGATCAATGCGCTCAGGGCCGCGGTCGACGGCATCGGCTGATTCGGCCGCTCGCCGCGGTGGCCACACCCGAGACACCCCGGCTCTGCCCGGACGTGGATGGCATCGACGACGTTGGGTAAGCGGACGATAGGCTGCGGTCGGCGTCCGACTGACCTAAGGGGAACGGGTGATAGGCGGAACGGCTCGCGTGGTGGTCGCGGTCTGCGGGCATCGGGCGTGAACGACGGGCTGCGTCCCGGTGACCCGGCCCGCCTCGGCGGATACGACGTGTTGGACCGGCTCGGCGACGGTGGCATGGGAACTGTCTTCCTGGCCCGCTCGCCACAGGGACGGCGGGTGGCGGTCAAGGTCGTCCGTCCGGAACTCTCGCACGACGAGGAGTTCCGGGGCCGATTCCGTAGCGAGGTGAACCGCGCGCGCCAGGTCCCACCGTTCTGCACCGCCGAGGTCCTGGACGCCGACCCGGACCACGAACCGCCGTATCTGGTGGTCGAGTACGTCGAGGGCCCCAGCCTGGCCCAGGTGCTCCGGGAGCGGGGGCCGCTGGGGGCGGCGCAGCTACACAGCATCGCGGTCGGGGTGGCTACCGCGCTCACCGCCATCCACAGCGCCGGGGTCATCCACCGGGACCTGAAGCCGGCGAACGTCCTGGTGGCGCCGGGCGGAATCAAGGTCATCGACTTCGGTATCGCCCGAGCGTTCGAGGCGACGAGCCAGCACACCCGGACGAACCAGATGGTGGGAACCGTCTCGTACATGGCTCCCGAGCGGTTGGACACCGCGTCTGGTCATCCGGTGGGCCCGGCTGCGGACATCTTCGCCTGGGGTGCCCTGGTCGCCCATGCCGCGACCGGCCGCAACCCGTTCGGGGGCGACTCGGCTACCGCCACCGCGATGCGGATCCTGACTCAACCGCCGGATCTGACCGGGCTCGATGGGCCGCTGCGGGAGTTGGTCTCCCGGGCGTTGGAGAAGGATCCCGCTGCCCGTCCCACCGCCCGCGACCTGCTCGATGGGTTGTTGACGGCAGGGTACGCGGGAGCTGCTGGAGAGTCGGCCCACCTTCCGGGCGCGGCACCGGCGGCGAGTGTGCCGGCGGCCGCGGGTGGCGCTGACCAGGACGGGCGGTCGGTGCCACCGGGCCTCGCCGCCGCCGGTCGCCGGGGCTGGGGCCGGCGTCGCTGGCTCACTGCGGGGGGAGCAGCCGCGGCGGTGATCGCGGTGTTGGTGTCCGCCGCCCTGTTCGGCCCGCGACTGCTCGACGGCGGGTCCGAACCGGATCACGTTGGCTCGACGTCGACCGGCAGCCCGGCGGCGAGCGCACCGGCGGCGACCACCGCGTCCACGGCCACCTCGGGCACGCCCACCCCGTCAGCGTCGAGGAGCACCGACCCGACCCAAGCGATACTCACCGGTCAGCGGCGAATCCTGCTGCACCTGGTGGAGATCGACCGTGACCTGAAGCTGCCGTTCCACGGCGAGCTCGAGACGGGCGACGGCACCGGCAAGGATGCGCTCTTCGTGCTTGAGCCGGTCGGCGTCGACTTCATGATCAAGTCATTGAATCCGGACATCGCCCACCGACCGTGCCTCGGGGTCAAGATCGATTCAAAGCAGTACGCGTCGCTGGTGGGAGCCGAGTGTTACGCCTCCGCCGCAACCGTGTTCGCGCTGTCCCGGGAGGGCAAGGACGACAAGGGACGCACCTCCTACTCGATCATTAGCGACGAGTACGGGGTGGTGCAGTGGAGCCCGACGAAGAAGGCGATCTACGTCGAGCATCTCGGTGACGCCCCGATCGACACGACGTTCAGCCTGGTCGACCGGGGCGCGGCCTGACCGACGGGGACGGATCGGCGGCGCGGCGGGGTGGTGGACGCGATACCGTCGGAGCACCTCTTGTCGGCCGGTGGGGTGGTGTCAGTCGCGCAGGGCAGCCGGCTGGACAGCGCCGGCACGGGTGGTGACGGCACCGTGCACGAGCAACGTCATCGCGGCGTGGGATGCGGAGCCGGGCTCGGTGGTGGCGACCACGACGGTCTGGCCGTCCTCGGTACGCAGGGTCTGCTGCGTAACGTCCATCGCGCCGACCAGCGGGTGACGCATCTGGTAGACGGTGTCGCCGCCGGCCTTCACCCGGTGGTCGGCCCACCGGGTGGCGAACTCCGGACTCCGTACCGTCAGCTCGCCGACCAGCGCGGCCATCAGCGGATCGTCCGGGTGCTGCCCGGAGGCCATCCGGAGCGTCGCCACCACGGCGCGGGCCTTGGTGGGCCAGTCCGCATACAGGTCGCGGGTGTGGGCGTCCAGGAACACCAGCCGCGCCATGTTCACGTACTGGCCCGGCCGCTCGGGGATCTCCCGAGGCAGGTGGCCGGCGAAGAGGGCATGGCCTGCGGTGTTCCAGGCCAGCACGTCGGCCCGGCGGCCGAGCACCACCACCGGTACGTCCCCGAGCACCGCGACGAGCTGGCGGACCGCTGGGCTCACCCGCTCCGGGGGCAGGCGACGCGCGGCGGGCCGGCGGCGGGTTCCCGCCGCGAGCTCGCCGAGGTGGCGGCGTTCCGCGTCGTCGAGCCGCAGCGCCCGGGCGAGCGCGTCGAGCACCTCAGGAGAGGCGTTCACCGCCTGGCCCTGCTCCAACCGGGAGTAGTACGAAACGCTCACTCCCGCCAACAGGGCCAGTTCCTCCCGGCGTAGTCCGCGAACGCGCCGCCGCTCACCGTACGTCGGCACGCCAGTGTCCTCCGGGCGCAGCTGAGAGCGCCGGGCCTGGAGGAAGTCGCCGAGCTGTCCTCTCGCGTTCATGACTCGAAGTATTGCCAGCCCTGCCTGCGCCAACCACTCCCTGGCAGTGGTAGGCACCGCATGGCGAGGCCGACCAAAGGGCCGCGCAGCTGCGGCGCACGGCCCGTCGAACGTCGACCGATGCCTACGAGGGCGAGGATCGGGCTGCCCGGCGGCGCTCGGTGAGCCGTCGCGCCTTCACCACGTTGCCGCAGTCAGCCATGCGGCACCAGCGACGGGAACCGTTGCGGCTCTGGTCGAGGAACAACCAGCCACAGCCACCCTCAGGCACCGGGCAGCGGCGCACCCGGGTCAGATCGGCGGTCAGCATGATGTCGAAGGCGGCCTCGGCGGTCCGGTCGGGCACCAACATGGCGGGCACCGTGCCGTAGGCCAGCCGCACCTGCGACGAGCCGAGCACCAATCTCGCGCGCGCGGCCGCGCCCGACCAACGCTCGTGCAGTCCGACCAGCGCGGCACCGGCCGCGACGGTGTCACCGGCCGCGAGGGTGTCATCGTCCGCGTCGGTGTTGACCGCGAGCAGCACGAGGTGGAGCCCTTCACGGATGTCCCGCACGGCGGTGAGCCCCGCGTGCGCCGCCGCCGGCTCGTCGTACCACGCCCGGGCGACCTGGTCGGCCTCCGCGTCGCTGATCATCCCCACCCGGACCGACCAGCTCAGCAGGGCGGGGCTGTCGGACAGGAAGTCGTGCGGCGGCGAGTTGCCGCCTCGTTCGAGGGTGTTGACCAGGTCGAGCGCCGGGTGCCCGCCGACCAACGGTAGCTCGGACACATTGAGGGGCATACCGATGAGGCTACCACCTATACAGATTAGGACGGTTGCCCTACATGCGGCACCGCTCTCTCGCCCTGCGACAACAGAGAGCATCTATGGCTTCACGCTACCGTCTAATCATGGTTAGGTGGAATCACATAACGACCTCTGAGGATTGGGAGGTAGCCGATGGCGCATCCTCGACGCGCGGTCCATGCCCTCGTCGCCTTGTCCGCCGCCACGTTCTGTTACGTCACCACCGAGGTCCTGCCGATCGGGTTGCTCACGCTGATCGCGCCAGACCTGGGACGCTCCAGGTCCGAGGCCGGCCTGCTGGTGACCGGGTACGCCGTCGTGGTCACGATCGTGGCCCTGCCGCTGACCCGGGTCACCCGGCGAGTGCCACGGCGTCCACTACTCGCCGGCACCCTGGGTGTCTTCGCCGCCGCGACGACCGTGTCGGCCTTCGCCGACTCCTACGAGGTGCTCCTCGCCGCACGACTGGTGTCCGCCACCACCAACGGCGTCTTCTGGGCAGTGGTGTTTCCCGTAGCGATCTCGATGTTTCCGGCGAACGTTCGAGGCCGCGTCGTGGCTCGACTCTCGATCGGTAACGCGCTCGGGCCGGTCCTGGGCGTACCGCTGGGCACCTGGCTGGGCGGGGAGTTCGGGTGGCGGGCCGCCTTCGCCGCGATGGCCGTCCTCGGCTTCGCCATCTGCCTTGCGATCACCCTGCTCCTACCGCGTGTCACACCGCGACAGAGTGCGGGAGACATCGGGTCGATGCCGGACCGTCAGCGCTTCGTCGTGCTCCTCGTCGCCACCGTTTTCGCGGTCACCGGCGCCATGGGCGCCTTCACGTACATGACCGTCTTCCTCCTCGACGTGAGCGGATTCGCCACTGCGTCCCTAGGCTTGCTGCTCTTCGTTCAAGGCTCGTTCGGCGTCGTCGGCACCTGGGCGGTCGGCCGGGTCCTGGACCGGTTTCCGCTCGGTGTCGTGCTGGGGCTGCTCGGGCTCCTCACCGCCGCGATGCTCGGCCTCTATGGGATCGGCGCGAGCAAGGTGGCGGCGATCCCGTTGCTCGCCGTGGCGGGGATGTCGTTCAGTTCACTGATCGCGGGGATCCAGCACCGCATCATGCAGGTCGCCCCGTCGACCACCGACATGGCGTCGGCCAGCCTCAGCGTCGCGTTCAACGTCGGCCTCGCGGCGGGCTCGCTCATCGGAGCGGGCCTGCTCGCGACGGCCGGAGTGCGCGTCGTCCCGTTGTTCGGTGGCCTGCTGACGGCCGTCGCGTTGGCGTTGCTCGCCGGCCACGAGATGTCCCGTGGGCGAAGACGAGCGAACGGAACGGCCCGTCGCGGTCCCGACCCGCGACCGATCGGACAGTCCGCAGCTCATGCTTGAGTCCCGGGCAGCGAGCCGCCGTACGGTGCCGATCGCTGAATCGTCCCTCCGCCGCTGGCCGGTCCGGCCCCCGTACCCCCGATGGTGCCGGCCCGGCGCGGAGGTGGTCCTCCGCGCCGGGCCGTGACTTCGGTTGGGGTCAGGCGGCCGCGCAGCTGGCCGTCGCGCCCGGGCCGGTGCCGGTGCCCTGGAAGCCGAAGTTGGTCGACTGCCCGGCGCCCACGCGTCCGTTATAGCTCACGTTGGTGTACCGGACGGTACCGCTCGTGCCGCTGGCCTGCGCGTTCCAGACACCGGTGACCGCCGCGCCGCTGGGCAGCGTGATGGTCACCGTCCAGCCGTTGATGTCCGCGGAACCGGCGGTGACCGTCACGCTTGCCGTGAAGCCACCGGACCACTGGTTGAGCGCCACCGACGCGGAGCAGCCGTTACCGGTCGGCGGCGGCGTGGTGGGCGGGGGCGTGGTGGGCGGCGGGGTCGTCGGCGGAGGCGTGGTCGGGGGCGGCGTGGTCGGCGGGGCGGACGTCGGCGGCGGGGTCGTCGGCGGGGCCGTCGTGGGCGGGTTGGGCACGCCGTTGGCCAGGCTGTAGGCCAGGTCGGGCTGGAACGAACCGGCGGTGTAGCGGCAGCCGTCCGCCTCGCCCGGAGGCTTCACCCAGAGGTACGCGTCGATGTTGCTGTCGCCGGTGTTCGTCGTCGGGTACATACCGATACGCCGGTCGGTGTTGTCGTCGCCGCACCAGTCTCCGCTGGCGCCACCGTTGCGGCTGGTGTCGATCACCTGGCGCTTGCCCGAGATGCCCATGCCGTTGAGGGAGGAGATCACCGCTCGACCGAAGTTGGCCTCGCTGGAGGTCGAGTTGTAGTTCGACACGTTGCTGAAGAAGCCGTCGGCGTACTGCACGCCGGCGGCCCGCAGCCGGTTGGCCGTCTCACCCGCGCTGTTCCAGGTGGAATGGCCGGCATCGAGGTAGACCTTGGCGTTGGGGTTGGCCGACTTCAGGGTGCGGGTGGCCGTCGAGATTGCCTGGCTGCGGGCGTTGATCTCGCTGCTGTTCAGGCAGGTCAGCAGGGCGAGCGAGTCGGTCTCCAGGATGATGATGACCGTCTGGTTGCCCAGTCCCCGCGAGAAGTTGGACACCCAGGTCTGGTACTGGTTGAGGTCCGGCGCCCCACCGGCGCTGGCCCCGCCGCAGTCCCGGTTGGGGATCTGGTAGATCGCGAGCACCGGGATCTGCTGCGCGGCGTTGGCGGCGCCCACGTAGGCGGCGGCTTCGGACTGCGCCGTCGAGATGTTGAAGTTGGCGAACCAGCGGGCTTGCGGCTGGCTCGCGATCTTGTCGCGGATGACGGCGGCGCGCGAGTCACCGGGGTTGGCGGCGACCCAGCGTACGACCGCCGAACTCGGGTCGCGGTAGAGCGGCCCGGAGATCGTGCCGGCAGACGCGCTGCTGACGGCGAGGCATACGCCGGCGGCGGCAGCGCCCGCGACCGCGGCCACGCTGAGGGCCGTGGATCTGCGTCGCCGGAGGGAGAGGATAGCCACGTCGTGTTTCCTCCTGATCACATCGATGTATCTAAGTTCATGGGAGCGTTCCCATGAAGGTAGCGGAGGCGCGCGCCGCTGCCAAGGTGCGCGAAACTTCCGGTCGTACGACCACCCGCTCGCGTTCCTCGACGACACCCCGGCTATCATTCATAGCCTTTTGGCTAACGGTATTAGCAAAAGCGGTCAAGCGACTCACCAGCCGGGACCAGCGGCGGCAGCCAACCAGCCCCGCCTTGTTGGCGGAACATTGTTCCGCTACGGTTAGCGGAACAGCGTTCCGCTAAATCACGGCAGACCGACCTCACGCAGAGGAAGCACCGCACCATGCATACCGAACAGGCCACACAGCGACTCGTCGCGATCAAGCCCATCCGAGTGCCCAGCGAGGGACGCGGCATCGACCTACCGGTCAAGGTCACCGCGCCGGAGTCCGGCCGGGACCTCCCGCTGATCGTCTTCTCGCACGGCAACGCCTGGTCGATGGATGGCTACGAACCGCTCGTCGACCGCTGGGCGGCGGCCGGCTTCGTCGTCGTCCAGCCGACCCACCTCGACTCCCGGCGCAACGGCATCGGGTTCGACGACCCACGGTTCGGCACGATCTGGCGCGTACGGATCGCCGACCTGCACGCGATCCTCGACAACCTCGGGGACATCCTCGACCAGGCGGGCCTGCGCGGCCGCGTCGACGAGGGGCGGGTAGCCGCCGTCGGGCACTCCTGGGGCGGCCAGACGGTCGGCACCCTCCTGGGCGCTCGCGTGCTCGACGCCGACGGCACACCGGGCGAGGACTTCTCGCACCACGCGGTCAGGGCCGGGGTCCTCATCGCGGCGACCGGCACCGGCGACAGCCTCACCCCGTTCGCGGCCGAGCACCTGCCATTCATGCGACCTGACTACTCCACCATGACCACGCAGACCCTCGTCATCACCGGTGGTGAGGACAAATCGGCGATGTCAACCCGCGGGCCGGACTGGTTCACCGACGCCTATCACCTGAGCCCCTCGCCCAAGAGCATGCTGACCATCGCCGAAGGTCAGCACACCCTCGGTGGCATCGCCGGTGAGAGTGTCGCCGAGACCACCGACGAGGACCCGGCGCGCGTGGCGCTCGTCGCCGACGCCGTCTCCGCGTACCTCCTGGATGTTCTCGGGCTCGACGGCGGCGCCTGGAAGGACCTCGGCGAGCGCGCGGCGAACAGCAACGGCGCGTACCGCGTCGAACACCGGTAGGAGCTGCCCAGGCCGAAGCCCGGGACGTACCGAACGCCTGATACGAGCCGAACCCGGCGGTGACCGCATCCGGGCGTGCGGTCACCGCCGGGGGCGCAGCGGAACAACGGCTACGGACGAAGGGCCGTCGCGGCGGGGGTCCAGGTCGACTCGTTGCGGACGTCAGCCACCGTGATCCCCCTGGCGATCTTTTGCAGCTCGGCCCGGGGCAGCTGGGCACCGAGACCCGCGGAGCTGACCTGGAGGACGACCCTGCCGTCGGCGCTCCAGATGTTGCAGAAGCCACCGTCGGCGTTCCGGCCGCTCGCTTCGGACGCGCCGTAGCACCTGGTGGCACCGGGCTCGGGCGACTGGTTCGAGCTGGTGTTCGGGGTGACGAAGATGTGGAACCCGTTCTCGATGCCGTCCTCGGCCGAGTCGTAGGGCGCGGTCAGACCCGAGGTGCGCGCGGCGGGCTTGGTGTACGTCGCGCCTCCGTAGTCACCGGCGCGGGCCGCCGCGACGCCGTTGAGGCCGGGCATGGCGTGCGTGCCGATCTGCAGCGGCTGGTAGCCGGCCGGAACGTAGCCCACCGTGAACGGCACCAGGGCCGGCGTCGGCCGGCTGGGCTTCAGCCCCTCGACCAGGCCGCCCAGGTCCTCGAAGCTCGGCGTGGCCTCGTCCGAGGAGACCGACGTGACAACGGCCCAGGCGTTGTCGGTGTACTCCCAGGCGAACAGCTTGTTGCGCGTGTCCGACTCGTTGCGCGGGTCGAGGCCGACCGGCAGGGTCGCCCGCAGGGCCTTGCGCCCCGCCACGGTGACGCTCGTGCCGCCCTTGATGCCGGTGGCGTCGAAGGCGCCCGGTCGGTAGACGGTCAGGTATGCCCACAGGTTCGGCTTGTCGTCGCCGGCCCCCTTCTTGCTCTCCATCTCGGTGCCGACGCCCGGGGAATCGGCCCCCTCCTCGCTCACCGGCCGGTCGTTCGAGTCGTGACCGTCGGAGTAGACGGAAGCGATCTGGTACGCGGTGGACGCGACGATCGGGTCCTGCACGTGCAGCGTGCCGGCGTCGTACCCGCTGAAGGTGAAGGTGAACGGCTCGGCGTCGGACCACGCAACCTGGCCGGGCTTGGACGTCGTCACGCCGGCCGGGGCCGGCGTGGTCTTCTCTTCGGCGCTGAGGGCGGGCAGGACGAGCACGCCGGCGACCGCGACCGCGACCAGGCCCGCCGCGCCGGCCGACGCGAACCCCGCGCGGCGACGCCGCTCGGCCCGCCGCCCCAACGCGATGATGTCGTCGACGGTACGGGCCATCGGCGGCTCGTCACTCGTCACCGTGTCCACCAGGTCACGCAACTGCATTGGTCCACTCCTCCATCGGCTTCCCGGTGAGATTGACGCGTTCGCCGGCGAGTGACTCGCGCAGCTTCGCCAGGCCCCGCGAGGCCTGGCTCTTGGCCGCGCCGACCGTGCAGTTGAGGACGCCCGCCGTGTCCTCCAGACTCAGACCCAGGTAGTGCCGGAGCACGACCGCGGCCCGCTGCCGGGCCGGCACCGCGTCGAGCGCCACCCGCAGGCGCATCCGCTCGTCGGTCGCGGCGGCCGGATCCCGCACCACCACGTCCGGCATGGCGTCACCGGTCGGTCGCTCGCGCCGCCACGGCCGACGGGTCTCGTCGATCGCGGCCCGGTAGACCATGGTCTTGACGTACAGATCGGGTCGGTCCAGGTTGCGCCACCGCGGGTAGAGCTTGACCAGCGCGTTGGCGACGGCGTCCTCCGCCGTGTGCCAGTCGCCGCAGGTCACGTACGCCAGCTTGCGCAGTGACGCCATCTCTGACGTCACAAACTCGCGGAATGCCTGCTCGTCTTCGGCTTTCACGTCGACTGCCTCCTCGTGACGGAGGTAGAACGGAACCGGCGTACCGGGAAGTTGCACCGGCCGGACAAGTAGTTGTGTGACTACCGAGCGATGAGCCCGGGTCCGCATCGACGGAGTGGTTCACGGATCAACCACTGGTAGATTTGCGGCCGTGACGGAGCCGCGCTGGCTGGACGAGCAGGAGCAGCGGGCGTGGCGTGGGCTCATGGCGACCCAGGAAGGCCTGTCGGCCTTCATCGACCGCCAGCTCCGTACCCGTTGCGGCCTCTCGCACGCCGACTACCAGGTGCTGGCCCACCTCTCGGAGGCCCCGGAGGGGCGGCTGCGGTCGTTCGAGCTGGGCGACCGCCTGCGGTGGGAGAAGAGCCGGCTGTCCCAACACCTGTCGCGCATGCAGAGTCGCGGCCTGGTGACGCGTGAACGCTCGCAGGCCGACCAGCGGGGCGCGGTCGTCACCGTCACCGCCGCTGGCCGGGAGCTGATCGCCGCCGCGGCCCGGCAACACGTGGCGGACGCTCGGGACGCCGTGGTCGACCAGCTCACCCAGGCGGAGCTGCGGACGCTGATCACGATCACCGACAAGGTACGTCGACGGCTCGCCGCCCTGGACGCCGCCAGCTAGCGCCGACCTCCCACCGCCGGCCCTGGTTCATCTGGGGCCGGTTTTCCGTGCTCCTGGCACCGCCATGCGGCGCAGCTCACACCTCCACCCGGCCGGATTGGTTGATGCGTTAACTATCTCGCCCTAGGCTTTGGTTCACACATTAACCAAAGCGAGGCAGTCATGACTCTTGATCACACCGGCGCCAGGGCCGAGGCCCACGGCCACCCGCTCGGCGCGCTGGACGCGACCGCGAAGCGCCTGCTCTTCACGGGCGCCCGCACCGCCAACACCTTCGCCGAGACCCCCGTCTCGGACGCGGAACTGACCGCGATCTGGGAGCTGACCAGATGGGCACCGACCTCGGCCAACACCCAACCCCTCCGGGTGCTGTACGTACGCAGGGGTGTCGGACGCGATCGACTCGTCACGCACATGAACGACGGCAACCGGGCAAAGACGGCCTCGGCGCCCGCGGTCGCCGTACTGGCCATGGACGATCGGTTCCACGAACACATTCCGACCGTCCTGCCGTACAAACCGGAGCTCAGGGACGTCTTCGCCGCGAACGACGCCCTGCGTGCGGGGGCCGCCTCGTTCAACGCGACCCTGCAGGCCGGCTACTTCATCCTCGCCGTCCGCGCGCAGGGGCTCGCCGCCGGTCCGATGGGCGGCTTCGACGCCGCCGGCATCGACGCCGACTTCTTCCCGGACGGCCGCTTCCACTCGATCCTGGTGGTCAACATCGGACACCCCGGCAAGGACCCCTGGTACGCCCGACTGCCCCGACTCGGGCATGACGAGGTGGTGCGCTGGGCCTGAACGGCACCTCGCGGGCCGAGGCAGCACACCCGGCCCGGCGAGCGGTTGCTTATGCTCGACGGGTGGACGAGCGAGGGCAGGCGGTGCTGACCGGGGTGTTGCAGGCGGCCGAGGACGCCGCCCCCGTGGAGGCGGTCGAGGCGGTCACGGGCACCATCGCCGCGGCGCTGCACGCGTCACGTGTCTCGCTGCTGATCGCGGACCTCAGCGGTCGCGCGCTGGTCCGACTGACCCACCAACCGACCCCCGGCGGCCGCGGCCGTCGCCAGAACGAGGAGGCCGCCGAGGTCCTGCCGTTCGACGGCGGCCCCCACGAGCAGGTCCTTCGTCAGCAGAGCACCCGGGTGATCCCGGGCGACGGCCGGTGGACCGTGCTGGCGCCGGTCACCGAACGCGGCGAGGCCATCGGTCTGCTGGAGATCGCCCTTCCGCAGCAGCCGGACGAGTCGGTGATCGCCCAGATCGCCCGGACCGCGCACGCGCTGGCGTTCGTGGTCATCGCCAACCGCCGGCACACCGACCTGTTCGAGTGGGGTCAGCGCAGCAGCCCGTTCACTCTCTCGGCGGAGATCCAGCGCCGGCTGCTGCCCGCCGCGTTCACCTGCGAGGCCGGCGCCTTCGCGCTGTCCGGTTGGCTTGAACCGGCGGCCAGTGTCGGTGGGGACACCTTCGACTACAGCCTCGCCCGGGACCTGCTGCACGTCAGCGTCACCGACGCGATGGGGCACGGGGTGGCCAGCGCGCTGACCGCCACCCTCGGGGTGGGCAGCCTGCGGAACACCCGCCGTCGTGGCGACAGCCTCGTCGCGCAGGCCGACCAGGCCAGCCGGGCCGTCGCCGAGCACGCCAACGTGCCCGGCGCGTACGTGACCGCCGTACTCGGCCGGCTGGACCTGCGTACCAGTCGCTGCGAACTGCTCAACGCCGGGCACGTCCCGCCGCTGCTGGTCCGGGGCGGCCGGGTCGTACCGGTGGAGCTGCCCAGCAACTTCCCGCTGGGCATGTTCCCCGAGGAGCGCTACCGCAGCGGGGAGATCTCCCTACTCCCCGGCGACCGGTTGGTGATCGTCACCGACGGGATGCGCGAACGCAACGCCGCCGATCTGGACCTGGGCGCGGCGCTGCTCGAGATCGCCCACCTGCACCCGCGCGAGGCGGTCCGGGCGCTCTCGGACAAGGTGCTGGCGACGGCCGGCCCAGTGCTGGCCGACGACGCGACCCTGCTCGTCATCGACTGGTACGGCGGCCACGGGCCACGTCGTACCGCCGCCGGCGCTGGCATCGACCGCGCCAGCACCCATTGAGACGACGCTCAGGACGCCGCCGGGGACGCCTCCTCGGCGTCCTGCACGTTGTCGAAGGATTCGATGACCCGATCCACCGACGTGATCGACAGCACCTTGCGTACCGACGGCTGGACTCCGGCCAGGCCGAGCCAGCCGTCCCGCGCCCGCATCGCCTTGTAGGCGATCACGAGCGCGCCCAGGCCGCTGGAGTCCATGAACCCGACGGCGGCGAGGTCGACCACCACCACCCGGGCGCCGCTCTCGACCGCCTCCAGCAGCCCGTCCCGCAGACGCGGTGTGGTGCTCATGTCCAGATCGCCGGCGACCTCCACCACCGTGCCGACGCGCCCTCGCCGGGTTGTCAACGCGAAATCCACCACTCCCCCTCACGTGCGCTGCGCCAACCCGCTGTGCGGTGACTACTCGCCCCTACCGTGCCAGACGCCGACGCCGAACGCCTTTCGAAGGTTCCCGATCCGTCGTGGCGGCACGGGTATCGGAGCACCCGGCCGTGGGTATGACAGGGTGATCCGGGCTCACGACGCACGGGGCTGGGAAGGGGCTGAGCGATGCGGGTGGGCATGACAGTGTCGCTCCCACGCCAGCCGTCGGCGGTGGCCCGAGCCCGGCACATCCTGGCCACCCTGCTGAGCCTGACCGACATCGGCGATGACGTTCGCGCCAACCTGGCGGTCGCGATCAGCGAGGCGTGCTCGAACGCGGTGATCCACGCCGATCCCAGCAGCGACGTCGACCTCACGATCAGCATCGACGACGACGTCTGTGTCATCGAGGTCGGCAACCGGGGCAGCACCCCGGACGCCGCCAAGCTCGACGCCGACCTTCCCGCGCCGCTGACCATCGGCGGCCGTGGACTACCGCTGATCGCCGCGCTCTCCGACGCGGCCACCTTCGTCGACGGAACGCCGGACCAGGTGCTGCTACGCATCACCAAGAACCTCAGCGAGGTACGAACAGCGCCGTAGCGCCGGCCCCTCGCGTCGGGTCGCAACCCACTCGACACAGCATTGACATATTTCACTGCCAGATCTAGCGTCGGGGCCGAATCGATTCGGTCGTGGACCGGTTGCTCCGATCGACGGCCGGGCGTGGCGTTCGGGCGTACGACGTGGCCACCGACGATTCGACGACCCTCTGGTCCCGCTTGGGCGGCGGAACCAGCGGTGCAGACCCGTGGCGACGAGCCGGTCGGTCCGTGGGCACACCGCATCGGGGTTTCGTCCGCGCCGAGCGGCGTCGGCAGCGGTGAGCGGTGGCGTGTCTCGTGGTCGCCGTGGATCCCCTCACCTATCACTTCGTGCCGATTGGCGGGAGCCCATCATGACAGGACGTAGACCCATCCTCGGTTCTCTTGCGACGGCGGCGCTCGTCGTCGCGACCGTGGGTGCGGCGATAGTGACCGGTGGCGTGAGCACCACCGCGTCGGCCGCGAACGTCGCAGCGGCCGCCGGGACCGCCGGGTGCGGCAAGGCGCCCACGCTGACCAGCGGTCAACGGTCCATCCAGAGCAGCGGTCAGAACCGTAGTTTCATCCTGCGGATCCCCGACAACTACGACCGGAACCACCCGTACCGGCTGATCTTCGGATTCCACTGGAACGGCGGCACCATGAACGACGTCGACGGTGGCGGGTCGGACGGTGCGGCCTGGTCCTACTACGGCCTGCGCCAGCAGGCCAACAACAGCACCATCTTCGTCGCCCCCCAGGGCAACGGGAACGGCTGGGCCAACCCCAGCGGCCAGGACGTCACCTTCGTCGACAACATGATCAGCCAGATCGAGGCCGACCTCTGCGTCGACACGTCGCAGCTCTTCGCGCTCGGCTTCAGCTACGGCGGAGGCATGAGCTACTCGCTGGCCTGCTCCCGAGCCAACGTCTTCCGGGCCGTGGCGGTCTACTCCGGCGGCCAGCTCAGCGGTTGCGGTGGCGGCACCCAGCCGATCGCGTACATGGGCATCCACGGCATCGGGGACCCGGTGCTCAACGTCTCCGCCGGGCGGTCCCTGCGGGACACGTTCGTGCGGAACAACGGATGCACGGCACAGAGCCCTCCCGAGCCGAGAGCGGGCAGCCTGACCCACATCACCACCACGTACTCCGGCTGCCGGTCCGGCTATCCCGTGGTCTGGGCCGCCTTCGACGGCGGGCACACCCCCGGCCCGGTGGACGGCGGCGGGGACAGCGGCGCGCGGACCTGGACCAAGGGCGAGGTGTGGCGGTTCTTCACGCAGTTCAGCAGCACCGACCCGACGCCGAGCCCGACCGTGTCGCCCACCGGCAATCCGACCACCCCGCCACCGAGCAGCACGTCGGCAGTGCGCAACACCGCCTCCGGCCGCTGCCTGGACGTCAACGGCGCTTCGCAGGCGAACGGCTCGGCGGCGATCGTCTGGGACTGCCACGGCCAGAGCAACCAGAGCTGGACCTCGACGGCGGCGCAGGAGCTGCGGGTATTCGGCGGCAAGTGTCTCGACGTCAACGGCGCCGCCACGGCGAACGGCAGCTCCGTGATCATCTGGGACTGCAACGGCCAGTCCAACCAGCGGTGGCGGTTCAACTCCGACGGCTCGATCACCGGGGTCGGGTCCGGTCGGTGCCTCGCCCTGGTCAACAACGGGACCGCCAACGGCACGCGCGCCGAGATCCGGGACTGCAACGGCGCCGCCAACCAGCGGTGGACCCGAAGCTGAGCCGAGCGGTCTCGCGACGGTAGGACCGTGGTGCTGCCGCACCACGGTCCGGCTCGGCGGCGGAGCCGCACGGTTCCGCTGCCGAGCCACCCAGCACGCCACCAACAGACACATTCATCGAATCTTTCTCTGTCATCACTCGAAGTCCGTCGACGCAAATGGCGGTAATTGGCCGGGCTAGTGGCATTGACCGCCGATCTATGCGGTGCTTAACATACGACGTCTGCTCATCAACGATCTTCGATCATCGGCCCCAGTGCCTTGCGACAGCTCGACAACCTGCCGTACGGCTTCGGGTGTCGGGACGGTCCGGGAGGCGAATCAGATGTTCGGTAGAGAGAGTCGGCGGCGCGGTACTGGCGAGGCGGCACGACGCCGGTCATGGCGACACACGCGACGTCCACGTCGGTTAACGGCCGCACTGGTGGGGGCGCTCGTCGGGGCGGCAGCCGTTCTGACGGCCGTCGCCTCCCCCGCTCAGGCCGCGACCGCCATCACGATCAACGGCGGATCCGGTGGAAGGGCGCTCGACGGGATCGGCGCGGTCAGCGGCGGCGGTGGCAACAGCCGGCTGCTGATCGACTACCCGGAACCGCAGCGCAGCGACATCCTGGACTACCTGTTCAAGCCGGGCCGTGGCGCGGCGATGCAGCTGTTGAAGACCGAGATCGGCGGCGACACCAACTCGACCTCCGGCGCCGAGCCCAGCCACGAGCACACCCGGGGCAGCATCAACTGCAATCGGGGCTACGAGTGGTGGCTCATGGAGCAGGCGCGGACGCGCAACCCCAACATCGCCCTGGCGGGACTGGCGTGGGGTGCGCCGGGCTGGATCGGCAACGGCAACTTCTGGTCGAACGACTCGATCGAGTACCTGGTCGCCTGGCTGGACTGCGCGGGCACCCACGGGCTGACCATCAACTACCTCGGCGGGTGGAACGAGAAGGGCTACAACGCCACCTGGTACAAGAACCTGCGCTCGACCCTCAACTCCCGCGGCTACAGCAACGTCAAGATCGTGGCCTCGGACGACTTCGGCTGGGGCGCCGCCGACGAGTCGCTGCGCGACCCGGCGTTCGCCAACGCCGTACAGGTCTTTGGCAGCCACTACGTCTGCGGCTACCGCAGCGCCCAGAGCAGCTGCCCCAGCTCGAACAACGCGATCTCCACGGGCAAGGCGCTCTGGGCCAGCGAGAACGGCTCCGACGACTACAACGCCGGAGCGCAGGCGCTCGCCCGGGGCATCAACCGTGGCTACATCGACGGCAAGATGACCGGCTACATCAACTGGCCCGCCATCGCCGCCATCACCCCCAACATCCCGTGGGCGACCACCGGCGTGGCGGTGGCCCAGCAGCCCTGGTCCGGCGCGTACTCGATCGGCAAGAGCACGTGGGTGATGGCGCAGACCACGCAGTTCACCGCGCCGGGCTGGCGCTACCTCGACGGATCGAGCGGCTACCTCGGCGGCAACCGCAACAACGGCAGCTACGTATCGCTCAAGTCCACAAACAACAGCGACTACAGCACCATCGTCGAGACGATGGACGCCGGATCGGCGCAGACCCTCGACTTCACCGTCACCGGCGGACTGTCCACCGGCACCGTCCACGTCTGGTCGACGAACGTCAGGTCGAACAACACCGCCGACCACTTCGTCCGGGGCAGCGACCTCACCCCGAGCGGCGGCCGCTTCTCGCTCACCGTTCAGCCCGGCTACGTCTACAGCATCACCACCACCAGCGGGCAGGGCAAGGGCACGGCGACCAGCCCGGCGCAGGGCACCCTGAAGCTGCCGTACAGCGACACGTTCGACAGCTACGACGTCGGGCGTGAGGCCAAGTACCTCATGGACCAGCAGGGTTCGTTCGAGATCGCCACCTGCGGGGGCGGCCACTCGGGCCGGTGCGTCCGGCAGATGTCGGAGCAGACGCCGATCTTCTGGACGTCCGGCCAGGCCGAGCCGTACACGCTGTTGGGTGACCTGAGCTGGCGCAACTACACGCTCTCCTCCGACGTCATGCTGGAGAAGTCCGGCTACGCGCAGCTCATCGGGCGGGCGAACACGTACAACCACCAGGGGCCGCAGAACCTGAACGGCTACTACTTCCGGGTTACCGACGGTGGAGCGTGGTCGATCCGGAGCAACAACACCAGCGGCAACTGGCGCACGCTGGCCAGCGGGAACACCTCGGCGCTGGGCACCGGGCGCTGGCACACCCTGGCGTTGACGCTCAACGGGAGCACCCTCAGCGCGAGCATCGACGGCACCACCGTCGGCACGGTCTCCGACTCGACCTGGGTCGCCGGTCAGATCGGTTACGGCACGGGTCAGGGAGTCAGCGCCCAGTTCGACAACCTCTCCGTCACGCCGGTCGGCAACTCCGGTGAGCCGGGTGCGACCGGGACGATCCGGGGCGCGGGCTCGAACCGGTGCCTGGACGTCAACGGCCAGAGCCAGGCCGACGGCTCGGTCGTGCAGATCTGGGACTGCAACAGCGGGGCCAACCAGCAGTGGACGCTCACCAGCAGCAACCAGCTCACCGTCTACGGCAACAAGTGCCTCGACGTGGCCAGCAGCTCGACGGGGAGCCGCGCGCGGATCATGACCTGCAACGGCGGCGGCGGCCAGCAGTGGCGCGTCAACGGCGACGGCACGATCACCGGCGTCGCCTCGGGACTCTGCCTGGACGTCAACGGCGCGGGCACGGCCAACGGCACCGCCGTGCAGATCTGGACGTGCACCGGCGGCAGCAACCAGCAGTGGATCCGCGGCTGAACGGGTAACGGGTCCACGCCAGACCCGTACCCCCGATCGATGGCTCCCGGCCGCTCACCCGAGCGGCCGGGAGTCGCCGTTCGGGCGGCCGGCGCGGGCTCCACGTCGGAGGGTGAGGGCGTATCGTGTGCTGGCTGCGCCGCCTCGGGCCTCCCCGGGTGCGGCCGGCGGTGGTTACCCGGGGGAGGTCTGATGGCGCAGTTCCCGAACGCGGACTTCGGCGCGGCGACCGAAGAATTCGTCGCTTCCTGGGCGGCGGGCATCTCCGAGCGGGCCGCCCGCGCGCACGAGTTGTCCGAGCGCGTGGCGGCGATGTCGGCGACCGCCGAGGGCGCGGACGGCGCGGTCCAGGTCACCGTCGCCGCTTCCGGCGCCATGACCGACCTTCGGCTCGACGACCGGGTGCTGCGCTGGCGGGCGGACGAGATCGCCGCCGAGGTGCTGGCCGTGATGCGCCGGGCCCAGGGCGGGTTGGCGCCACAGGTGGCCGAGGCGGCCGCCGAGACCGTGGGCGCCGACTCCGAGACCGCCCGCGCCGTCGTGGGCAGCTACGAGTCGCGCTTCCCGGAGGTGCCCGAGGAGGACGAGCAGGGGTACGGCCGATGGGGTGACCGTGGGCGCTGAGGCAGCCGGCTTCGAGGTCACCACGGCGGCGGTGACCACGCACGCCCGTTCCGTCGACCGGATCTCCACGGGGATCGGCGTCGCACACGACGCGGCGGCGTACGTGCGGATGGGCGCCGGCGCGTACGGGCACCTGCCCGTCTGCCAGGCGCTCCCCTTCCTGCTGGACTTCCTCCAGGGCCCGGCCACCGAGGCGCTCGCGGCGGCGCAGGAGGCGTTGCACAGCGCGGCCGGGGCGCTCGACGAGACGGTGGACGCCTACCACGACACCGACGCGACGATCTCCGCCTCCCTCGGGCGGATGCACCAGTGAGCACCGACGTGGCGAACCCGCTGATCGCCGCCCGTCAGGACACCACCACCTCGTACAGCGGCCTCGGTCTGGTCGAGAGCCTGGTCGACCTGCGCAACGGCATCGAGAGCGGCTCCTGGGTCGACCTGACCATCGGCGGTTTCGGTACGTCGATGGAGGTGCTGGCGACCTGCGTCGACCCGATCGGGTCGATCGTCTCGTGGGGCGTGGCCTGGCTCATCGAGCACGTCAAGCCACTCTCGGACGCCCTCGACTGGCTGGCCGGCGACCCGGACCAGATCACGGCGTACGCGCAGACCTGGCACAACGTCTCCCGGCAGGTCAGCGACCAGGCCACCGCACTGTCCGAGGCCGTCCGCACCGAGATCGCCACCTGGACGGGCCCGGCGTCCGAGGCGTACCGCCGCTACAGCGACCAGCACCTGCGTCACCTCGCCGGCCTGGCGGACGCCACCGATCTGATCGGCACCGTCGTCGAGGGCGCGGGCCTGCTGGTGGCGCTGGTCCGGGAACTGGTCCGGGACCTCATCGCCGACTTCGTCTCGGTCCTCGCCGTCCGGCTGTGGGTGTGGCTCGCCGAGGCCGGCCTGACCCTGGGCGCGGCCACCCCGCTGGTCGCCGCGCAGGTCTCCTCGCTCGTCGCCAAGTGGGCGGCCAAGGTTTCCGGGCTCCTCACGGCGCTGGCCCGCAGCGTCAGCCGTCTGCGGCCGATCCTCTCCAAGCTCGGCGAACTGCTCGACACTCTGCGCACGGCGTTGCGGGGCCTCCGGCGTACTCCGGGCGGGTCGCGCTCCACCGACATGCCGGCCCCCGGTCCGGGCGCGCGCGGCTACACCGACCCGGCGGGCGGCGGCCAGCCGCCACCGCGGGCCCGGCAGGACGACTGGCCACCCGACGTCGACCGCGAGCCAGGGCCAGCCGGCGGCGGGCCAGGCGGCGGCGGACCAGGCGGCGGCGGACCAGGCGGTGGCGGGCCCGGCGGTGGCGGACCGGGCGGCGGCGGGCTAGGCAGCAGCGGGCCGGGCCACGACGGCGGCACGTCGCACGACGGCGGCACGTCGCACGGTGGTGAAGAGCCGACGGACCCCGACGGGAGCGCCGCACCGGACTCCGGCTTCAACGCCGATCCGCTGATGCCCGATCATGCGAGTGAGGCCGAGTTGCGGCTGCTCGGCAGAGAGGTGCACAGCATGACCGAACTCGACCCCGGCGGACACGTCAACGACGCGTACGACGTCACGTTCACCGACGGTACGCACGGCGTCTACAAGCCGAACGTGCCGGAGAACGAGTTCGTCCAGGTGCGTTCCACCATCCCGGAGAACGAGTTGGCCGCGCGTGAGGTCGCCGCCTCGCGCCTGGACGAGGATCTGGGTTTCGGCCTGGTGCCGACGACGGCGCGCTGGGACGGGCCGCACGGGGCCGGGTCGATGCAGGAGTTCGTGGAGAACGCGAGCCCGGGCCGCCCCGCCAACGCCTATCCGGCCGCCGAGAGCGAACGGATGGCGGTCCTCGACTACATCAGCGGCAACACCGACCGGCACATGGGTAACTACCTGACCGGGCCCGACGGCCGCCTGGTCGCGATCGACCACGGTTACTCGTTCCCCGAGTCGAACGCCGAGCCGTTGCGCTCGGACTTCGTGACACAGCAGATGAACCGGCCGTTGAGCCCGGAGACGATGGCCCGGCTCCAGGACACCGACCCGGCGGTGCTGGCCGACCGGCTGCGCGGCACCGGCCTGAGTGAGCAGGCGCTGTCCGGTGCGATGGACCGCTTCAACGAGATCCGTGCCCGAGGCACGATCACGGGCGAGGCGTGGAACGCCTTCCGCCCGCCGAGCCCGTGGTGAGTGAGCCGTGGTGAACCAGGAGGCAGGCATGACCGAGCAGGCGGCGACCAGGGTGGCGCTGTACACGTTCGCCCAGCACACCAATCGTCGGGTCGCCGAGTTCAACTGGCAGCCCGGCCAACCGGTGTCGCTGACCATTCTCGATCCGGAGTGGGGTGCAGTCGCACAGGACTTCTACGACAACGGCGTGCCGGTCGGCGCGCACCGGGTGTCGCCGGAGGCCGGCCCGGAGTTCATGCGCGCGCTGCTGCAACGGTTCCGCATGAGCTACTACAAGTTCGTGGACGAGAGCGCCTGAGCCGCGCCCTCCCCGGCGGCTTCGCGGCCCTTTTCGTATCCTGGCCGGGGTGAGCGAACCGCAATCCAGCGGTGCGGCGACGGAAGCCGTACCGGAGAGGGGCGACCACAGCATGACGGCGGTACCGAACCAGCGGGCGACCGCCGTACGGTCCTCGGACGCCGGGCAGGCGGCGCAGGAGGATCTGCGGGCGCTGTTCGGACAGTCCATCGCGGTGTTCGCGTCCCTGGTGGGGCCCACGCACGTGGTGGAGGCGGCGAACCCGGCGTTCTTCGCCGCCATCGGTTCGGAACGCGCGCGCACCGGGATCACGGTCGCCGAGCTGCTGCCCGAGTTGGCCGGTCAGGGCTTCCTCGACCTGCTGGACGAGGTCTACCGCACGGGCGAGCCGTACACCGGTCGGGACGCGCGGATCGTGCTGGGTGTCGGGCCGCACGCGCGGGAGGCGTTCTTCGACTTCACCTACGAGCCGCGCCGCGACGCCGACGGCACGGTGACCGGCATCCGCGTGATCGGCGTGGAGATCACCCAGGTCAAGCACGCCCAACGGTTGATGGCCGAGCACCGCGCGCTGCTGGAGCAGATCGCCCGTCAGGCGCCGCTGACCGAGGTGCTGGACGGGATGGCCCGCTGCATCGAGGATCTGGCGCCCGAGCAGGTGCTCGTCTCCGTGCTGCTCGCCGACGAGGACGGCCGGCACCTGCGACACGGGGCCGCGCCGAGCCTGCCCGAGTTCTACAACCAGGCCATCGACGGGATCGCCACCGGCGAGGGTGTCGGCTCGTGCGGCACCGCCGCGTACCGGCGGGAGCCGGTCATCGTCACCGACATCGACACCCACCCCTTCTGGACGGACTTCCGGGATCTGGCCGGGCGCGCCGGTCTCGCCGCCTGCTGGTCGATGCCGATCCTGGCCCGCGACGGCGGACTGTTGGGCACCTTCGCCATGTACCACCGCACGCCACGCGTCCCGCAGGACACCGACCTGGCCCTGGCCCGGGTCTTCGCCGACACCGCGGCCCTGGCCATCGAGCGTCACCACGTCGAGCAGGCGAAGACGGCCGCCGAGGCGCGCGCCAGGGCAGCCCACGAGGAGCTGGCCAGGGCGGTACGCGCGGAGCGGCAGTTGCGCGCCGAGGCGGAGCAGCGCGCGACCGCCGCCGCGGAGCTCACCGAGCGGATGCGTAACGCCGCGGCAGCCCAGGCCGCCCGACCGCATCCGGAGCACTGCCAGCTCGGCGGGGTCCAGGGCTGCTCCGCACCTGCCCGGATCAAGATCGCCGATTCGTGGGGCGACTCGGCCTGGGGCTGCGACACGCACGTCGAGGAGGCCATCCTCAACGTACGGTCGGTGTTCATCGCCAACGAGGAGCTCGGCGGCCTCGCCGCGTACGTCAACCGCTGACCGCCCCGGCGCGACGGCCGGTCAGGCCGCGACGGCCGCCCGGACGTCGTCGTCGGCCTCGCGAAGCCGTGCCGCGGCCTCCTCGGCGGTGCAGTGCGCGAGCAGCAGCACGATGGCCGTCTTGGCGTGGCCGTGCGCCGCGGCCAGCGCCCCCGCGGCCGTGTCGAGATCGGTGTCGGCGGCCTCGGCGACGATGCGACGCGCCCGGTCGACGAGCTTGGCGTTGGTGGCGTTCATGTCGACCATCAGGTTGCCGTAGACCTTGCCGAGCCGGGCCATCGTGGCGGTCGAGAGCATGTTGCAGACGAGCTTCTCGGCGGTGCCGGCCTTGAGCCGGGTCGAGCCGGTGAGCACCTCGGGGCCGGTGGGCACCTCGATGGCGACGTCGGCGTGCCGGCTGACCACCGCGTCGGTGTTGCAGGCGACCGAGACCGTGCTCGCCCCCCGCGCGCGGGCGTGCGCCAACCCACCCACGACATACGGGGTACGACCGCTGGCCGCGAGCCCCACCACGGTGTCGCGGTCGCTGACGTCGATCGCGTCCAGATCGGCGACGGCGCGGTCCGGGTCGTCCTCCGCGCCCTCGACGGCGACGCCGAACGCGCCCGCCCCGCCGGCGAGCAGACCGACGACCCGCTCGGGCGGCGTACCGAAGGTCGGTGGGCACTCGACGGCGTCGAGCATGCCGATCCGGCCGCTGGTGCCGGCGCCCAGGTAGATCAACCGGCCGCCTCGGCGCAGCGATGCCACGACGACGTCGACGGCGGCCGCGATGTCCGGCACGGCCCGGCGGACGGCGTCCGCGACCGTGTGGTCCTCGTCGTTCATGGCGAGGAGCATCTCGGTGGGCGACATGCGGTCGAGGTCGGTGGTCTTGTCGTTGCGGGTCTCGGTGCCGAGGGTGCTGAGGTCCACGGGGTGTTCGTTCCTCTCGCTGGTGACTCAGTCGCCGACCGGGCGAGTGCTCCCTGACCAGTTCGGCGACGCGCGCCAGATCGTTGAGAATCCGCCGGCAACGCACCGTTTGGGCCTCGCGTCCGCCCCGTATCGGCAGGCTGAGACCACAGCGTAACCAGACCGGACGGGCACTGGCAAAAAGTTTCGGGTTAGTGTGGGCCAACGTCACTTATTGACAACCCCGCTGGTTGGGAGTGAACCGTGCGTCAACTCGACCTTGTCGTGATCGTGCTGTACCTCGTGGTGATCGCCGCCGTCGGACTACGCCTGTCCGGTAAACAGAAGTCGTCCAAGGACTACTTCGTGGGCGAGGGAAAGCTGCCCTGGTGGACCGTCTCGTTCTCCGTGGTCGCCACCGAGACCAGTGTCCTGACGGTGATCAGCGTGCCCGGCGGCGCGTACAGCAGTCAGGGCTTCGGCAACGTCGAACTGGCCCTCGGTTACGTGATCGGCCGCGTGATCGTGGCCGCGGTGCTCATCCCGCTCTACAAGCGGGGTGGCTTCGTCAGCGCCTACCAGTACCTCGGTGAGCGGTTCGGCCTGAAACTCCAGGGCCTGGCGTCGATCACCTTCGTCTTCACCCGCCTGCTCGCCGAGGGCGTACGACTGTTCGCCTCGGCCATCCCGATCAAGCTGCTCCTCGACGAGTTCGGGCTGAACGTCGGCTACCAGGCGATCATCATCGTGCTGACGCTGATCACGGTGGTCTACACCTACCTCGGTGGCATCAAGGCGGTCATCTGGACCGACGCCATCCAGATGGGCCTGTACCTCGGCGGGGCGATCCTGGCCATCGCGGTGCTCAGCCACGCCATCGGGTTCGACGGCTACTCGCAGGCGTTGGACGCCGGCAAGTTCCAGCTCTTCGACACCAACTTCGACCTCGCGCACGTGCTCACCAGCCCGTTCGCCCTGCCGACCGCGATCATCGGTGGCGCCATCTTCGCGATGGCCAGCCACGGGTCGGACCAGCTCATCGTCCAGCGCATCCTGTCGACCCGGACGCTGCGCGAGGGCCAGTTGGCCATGGTCTCCTCGGGCATCTTCGTGGTCATCCAGTTCGCGGCGTTCTCGCTGGTCGGCGCGCTGCTGTGGTCGTACAACAAGGGCCAGACCTTCAAGGAGCTGGGCCTGAACAGCACCGACAACCTGTACCCGAACTTCATCCTGCACGCCCTGCCGGTGGGCATCTCCGGCCTGCTGGTCGCCGGCATCCTCGGCGCGGCGATGGGGTCACTGTCGTCGGCGCTGAACTCGATGTCGAACTCCACGGTCGCCGACTTCATCCACAGCTTCTTCAAGAAGGTCCCGTCGGACGACACCATGCTCCGGCTCGCCCGGGTGATGACCCTGGTCTGGGCGGTGCTGATGGCGATCTTCGCCTGCGCGTTCAGCTCCAGCACCGGGAACGTCTACCTGACCGGTCTGACCATCGCCGGCTACACCTACGGAGCGCTGCTCGGGGCGTTCCTGCTCGGCCGCCTCGTGAAGCGGGCCAACCAGGTCGACGCGGTGATCGCCTTCCTCGTCACGGTCGCGGTGATGACCTACATCGTCCGCTACGTCAAGATCGATGTGACGACGGCCGGCACCACCACCGCGACCGCCATCGCCGCCCAGTGGCTGGTGCCGATCGGCGTCCTGATCACCCTGGCCGTCGGCATGGTGTCGAGCTGGTTCCACCCGGCCCCGGAGCCGTACGACCACAGCCGCGTCGACGATGACGACGAGACGACGGCGGCACCCGTGGGCCGGGCATGAGGGAGACCGCCATGCGCGTGATCGGCCTGATGTCCGGCACCTCCTACGACGGCATCGAAGCCGCCGCCGCGGAGTTCGAGCTGACCGGCGACACCCTGCGGATGCGCCCGCTGGGCCGGCTCAGCCACCCGTACCCGGACGAGCTGCGGGCCCGGATCGCCGCCGCCCTGCCACCCGCGCCGACCAGCACCGAGGCGATCTGCGTGCTGGACACCGGCATCGGCCAGGCGTTCGCCGAGGCCGGCACGCGAGCCCTCGCCGAGCTGTGCGAGGGGCGGGCCGACCTGGTCGTCTCGCACGGCCAGACCATGCACCACTGGGTCGAGGGCGGCGTGGTCCGGGGCACCCTCCAACTGGGTCAGCCGGCCTGGATCGCCGAGGCCACCGGACTGCCGGTCGTGGCCGATCTGCGCAGCCGCGACGTCGCGGCCGGTGGCCAGGGCGCACCGCTCGTCGCCCTCTTCGACACGCTGCTGCTGCGCGGTCTGCCGGGCGTCCCGGCCGCCCTCAACCTGGGCGGGATCGCCAACATCACGGTCGTCGCGCCGGACGCCGACCCTCTCGCGTTCGACACCGGGCCGGCCAACGCGCTTCTCGACGCCGCCGTACGCCACTTCAGCGGCGGCGTCGAGGAGTACGACCGGGACGGGCGCGGGGCAGCCGCCGGGCAGGTGAGCCCGGCGCTGCTGCGGCGGCTGCTCGACGAGCCGTACTACCGGCTGCCCGGCCCGAAGAGCACCGGCAAGGAGCTGTTCCACCTGCCGTACCTGCTCGCCGCCCTGGCCGACGTGCCCACCCCGGATCCGCGGGACGTGTTGGCCACGCTCACCCGGCTGACGGCGGTCACGGTGGCCGACGCCTGCCGCGCGCGCGGCGTCACCCGGCTCGTGGTCTCCGGCGGCGGGGCGCACAACCCGACGCTGATGGGCATGCTCGTCGACGAGCTGCCCGGCGTCGACCTGACGTCCAGCGACGAGGTGGGTGTCCCGTCGGACGCCAAGGAGGCGCTGGCGTTCGCGCTGCTGGGCTACCTGACCGTGCACGGGCTGCCGGGCACCCTGCCCTCGGGCACCGGCGCGCGGCACGCCTCGGTGCTCGGCAGCATCACCCCCGGCCGCGAACCGCTGCGGCTGCCCGCGCCGGGCGGCACCGCCCCGACCAGGCTGCTGATCGTCGCGTCCGACTGACCGCGCCTTTCCGGAAGGAGCCGTCCAATGAGCACCGTCGTACCCGCGCCGACCGCCACCGGCGTCCGCGCCCGCGAGGTCGCCGAGCTGCTGCGCTCCCGCCTCGACGACCCGAGCCGGGTCAGCGCCGAACTGCCCCGGCGGCTTGCGGCTGCGCACGACGCCTCGCCGTACCTGTTCGAGCCGCAGGCGGTGGTCCGCGCCGCGTCGGCGGCCGAGGTGGGCGCGCTGATGGCCGGCGCGCGGGAGGCCGGGGTGCCGCTGACCCTGCGCGGCGGCGGCACCAGCCTCGCCGGGCAGGCCGGCGGCGCGGGGGTCCTGGTCGACGTGCGCACCGACTGGCGCGACGCGGAGGTGCTCGACGACGGGCGGCGCATCCGGCTCCAACCGGGACTGACGATCCGGCAGGCCAACGCCCGGCTGGCCCGCTACGGCCGTCGGCTCGGCCCGGACCCGGCCAGCGAGGCCGCCTGCACGGTGGGCGGCATGGTGGCCAACAACTCCAGCGGGATGACCTGCGGCACCACCGACAACGCGTACCGCACGATGGAGTCGCTGCGTTTCGTGCTGCCGTCCGGCACGGTCGTCGACTCCGCCGCCCGCGACGCCGACGAGCGGCTGCGCGCCGCCGAACCCGAGCTGCACGCCGGGCTGCTGCGGCTGCGCGACCGGGTGCGGTCCGACCCCGGCTCGCGGTCCACAGTCGAGCGGCTGTTCGCGATGAAGAACACCATGGGGTACGGCCTGAACTCGCTCCTCGACCACAGCAGCCCGGTCGACATGCTCGCCCACCTGATGATCGGCAGCGAGGGCACGCTCGGCTTCGTCGCCGAGGCGGTCTTCCGGACCGTCGAGATCCACCCCCATGCCGCCACCGGCCTGCTCATCCTGCCCGGTCTCACCGACGCCACCGACGCGCTGCCCGCCCTGCTCGCCGCCGGCGCGCGTACCGCCGAGCTGCTGGACGCGGCCGCGCTGCGGGTCAGCCAGCGCGACTCCGGCGCGAGCGCGACCCTGCGCGGGCTGACCGTCACCGGTCACGCGGCGCTGCTGGTGGAGTTCGCCGAGGACAGCGCGGAGCACCTGGCCGCGACGCTCGCCGACGCCCGGTCGGTGCTCGACCGGCTGCCCGCCGTCACCGGCACCGAGCTGACCCGTGACCCGCGCGAGCGGGCCAAGCTCTGGCACCTGCGCAAGGGCCTCTACACGGCGGTCGCCGGGGCCCGCCCGCCCGGCACCACGGCCCTGCTGGAGGACATCGCGGTGCCGATGTCCCGCCTCACCGGCACCTGCGACGGCCTGATCGACCTGTTCGAGCGGCACGGCTATGGCGATGCGGTGATCTTCGGACACGCCCGCGACGGCAACCTGCACTTCATGCTCACCCAGTCCTTCGACACGCCGGCCGAGATCGACCGCTACGCGCGGTTCACCGACGACATGGTCGACCTCGTGCTCGCCGAGGGCGGCACCCTCAAGGCCGAGCACGGCACCGGCCGGGCCATGGCGCCCTTCGTCCGCCGTCAGTACGGCGACGAGCTGTACGACGTCATGCGCGAGCTGAAGCGGCTGTGCGACCCGACCGGCCTGCTCAACCCGGGCGTGCTGCTCAACGACGACCCGAGCGTGCACCTGCGGCAGCTCAAGGCCGTCCCGACGGTGGACGAGGAGTTGGACGCCTGCGTGGAGTGCGGCTACTGCGAGCCGGTCTGCCCCACCGCCGACGTCACCACCACGCCCCGGCAGCGAATCGTGCTGCAACGGCAGATCGCCCTTGCCACCGCCGCCGGTGACGAGGAGCGCCGCCGGGAGTTGACCGACGACTACGCGTACGCGGCGGTGGACACCTGCGCCGCCGACAGTCTCTGCGTCACCGCCTGCCCGGTCGGCATCGACACCGGCGCGGCGATGAAGCGGCTGCGCGCCGAGCGGCACAGCCCTCGCGCCCAGCGCACCGCCGCCGGTGTCGCCCGGCACTGGAAGGCCGCCATGACCGGCGTCCGGGTCGGGCTGAACACCGCGCACGTCACCCCGACGCCGGTGGTCCGCGCCGCGACCGGGGTGCTCCGGTCCCTCGGCGGCACCGAACTCGTACCACAATGGAGCGACGACATCCCCCGGGCCGGGGCGTCCCGTCCGACGCCGCGCAGCGCGCCGGACGCCCAGGCGGTGTTCTTCGCGGCCTGCATCGGCAGCGTCTTCGCGGCCCAGGATGGTCCGTCCGGCGGCTCGGCGGCGGCGTTCCTGCGCCTGTGCGAGCTGGCCGGGGTGCCGGTGGTCGTACCGGCCGGCACGGCGGGTCTGTGCTGCGGAACGCCCTGGCAGTCCAAGGGCTACCCGGCCGGGCACCGCGAGATGGCCGAGCGCACCCTGGCCGTGCTGTGGGCCGCCAGCGACCAGGGCCGGCTGCCCGTCGTCTGCGACGCGTCGTCCTGCACCCACGGCCTCGCCCAGTTGACCGCCGCGCTCGCCGTCCAGGACAGGGCGCGGTACGCCGGGCTGCGCTTCGTCGACAGCGTCACCTTCACCGCGCGGCACCTGCTGCCGGCGCTGCCCGAGGCCCGGCGACTCGGTTCGCTCGCGCTGCACCCCACCTGCTCGACCGTGCACCTCGACGGCGTCGACGACCTGCACACGGTGGCCCGGGCGGTCGCCGACACGGTGACCGTGCCGGACAGTTGGGGCTGCTGCGCCTTCGCGGGTGACCGGGGACTGCTGCACCCCGAGGTCACCGCCGGCGCGACCGCCGCCCAGGCCGCCGAGGTCAACGAGCGCCCGCACGACGCGTACGCCTCCTGCAACCGCACCTGCGAGATGGGCATGAGTCGGGCTACCGGGCAGCCGTACCGGCACGTGCTGGAGCTGCTCGCCGAGGCGGTCGAGCCGCCGGCCTAGCTGTTGGCCTGGCTGCCGGCCGTCAACGACTGTGCGGTGTCCGCGCGGCGCAGCAGCGCGGCGGCGAGCAGACCACCGGCCAGGACCGCGGCGGCGCCGACCAGTTGCCCCGTCTCCAGCGCGGAGGCGAAGGCGCTGGTCACCTCCGCCCGCTGCGGTCCCTCCCGCGCGGCGGCGAGCGCCGCCGGGAACGAGTCCGCGCCGGCCAGCGCGGCGGGCAGCAGCGCCGCGAACCGAGCGTTCAGAACGGCGCCGAGTACGGCGATGCCGAGGCTGCTGCCGACCTCGGTCATGGTCCCGTCCACGCCGGCACCGGCACCGGCCTTCTCGGCCGGGATCGCGCTCATCACCGCCTCCACGATCGCCGGGTTGGCCAGTGCGCAGCCGACGCCCATGACGAGCAGGCCAGCGAGCAGTACCCCGTACCCGGCGTCGGACCGGAGGGTCACCGCCGCGAGGCCGGCCGCGAGCAGGGTCATCCCGACGGCGATGGCGGCGGCCAGCCCGAGACGGCGGATCACGGCGGCGGCCACCCCACTGACGTTGAGCAGCACGATGGACAGTGCGAAGGGGGCCATGCGCAGGCCCGCCTCCCAGGCCGGATAGCCACGGACGAACTGGAGGTGCTGGGTCAGCAGGAACAGCGCGCCGGTCGCCCCGAAGGTGACCAGGACGACCCCGGACACCGCGCCGACGAACTGCCGGTTCCGGAAGAAGTGCAGGTCCAGCATGGGATGGGCGATCCGTCGCTCCCAGCGGACGAACCAGCCGAGCAGGAGTACGCCGGCACCCGCCGTGCCGACCACCTCGATCGAGGCCCAACCCCGTTCCGGCCCGGCGATGATCGCGAAGACGACCGCGGTCAGCCCCGCGGTGGAGAGCGCGGCGCCCCACCCGTCGAGGCGGCCCCCGGCCGTGCCACGGGACTCGGGGACGAGCGCCCGCCCCACGAGCAGGCAGACCAGCACGATGGGGACGTTCAGCAGGAAGATGGCACCCCACGGCAGGTGGGCCAGGATGGTGCCACCGATCGGCGGCCCGACCGCGAAGCCGAACGCGCTGGTGGCGGCCCAGATGCCGATGGCCCGGGAGCGTTCGGGCCCGTCGAAGACCTGCATCGCCACCGCGAGCGTCGACGTGACCAGCAGCGCCCCGCCGACGCCCATCCCGGCCCGTGCGGCGATCAACTGACCGCTGCTGCTCGCGAGGCCCGCCGCCAGCGAGCCGAGTCCGAACAGGACGAGCCCGGCAAGCAGCATCCGGCGTCGGCCGTACCGGTCCGCGGCCGCCCCGGCCGTGAGCAGCAGCCCGGACAGGGCCAGGGCGTACGCGTTGATCATCCACTGCGCGTCGGCGGTGCTGGCGCCCAGCTCGCGGGTGAGCACGGGCACCGCCACGGTCAGCACCGTGTTGTCCAGCACCACGACGAGTTGAGCGACGCAGAGCACGGCCAGGACGAGCCAGCGGTGTGGTGGTCGGACCGACGCCGTGGGTACGGCGACCGGCTGGGTGAGCGTCACACCGCCGCCCGTACGCCGGTCGAACTGCTCCCGGTCGCCGGCTCGGCGGCGGCGTGGGGTGTGCGCGGAAACCGGCGCTGGTGCGCCAGACCGAGGGCGACCCCGGCGGCCACCAGCACGACGGCGGCGACCGCCACCGGCGGGTAGCCGACCCGGTCCGCGGCCGCCAGGCCCACCGAGGAGGCCACGAACGAGCACACCAGGCCGAACGATGACAGGACGGTGAAGTCGGTGCCACCGGTTCCCGGCCGCGAATAGTCCATGTTCACCGTGTAGAGCACGACGTTGGCGATCGTGTAGGCCACCATGAAGCAGCAGAGCGCGGTGACGGTCCCGCCCAGTGGGGCACGGCCGTTCAGCAACGGCAGCAGCATCGTCGTCGACACCACGAGGGCCACCCCGCCGACCACGAGCATGGTGCCGCGACCGAACCGGCCGACGCCGACCCCGGCGACCAGCCCGGCCACGATGGCCGGCGCGCTGGTCACCACACCGGTCACCACCCCGATCTGGCCCAATGACCATCCCGCGTCCACCAGGGCGGGCGTGACCAGCGCGTACGCCATGCCCGCGCCGACGTAGACCAGTGGCACGACGCCGAAGGTCCACCGCCGGCAGCCGGGCTGGCCGAACACCGACAGCAGTGCCCGGTAGGCGGTACCGACGCGGTCGACCCGGTCGGTACGGGCCGGCTCGGCGAACCGCCACACCACCAGCAGCCCGACTGCGGTCAACGCGGCCAGCAGGCCGACCGCCGGCACCCAGCCGAACCGGTCGAAGACCAGTACGCAGGCGCCGCCGCCGAGCAGGTTGCCGAGGTAGCTCGCCGCCACCTGGATGCCGTTGCCGGTCCCCCGGTCCGCCTCGTGGAGCATCCGCACGGCCACGGCGTCCACGGCGATGTCCTGCGTCGCGGAGAAGAAGACGTACGCGGCGCAGATGGCGATGACCGGACCGAGCGCGTCGGCCGGACGGGGAAACGGCAGCAGGGCCAGCAGGGCCAACACCAGGGCGCTCTGGAGCACGAGCAGCCAGGACCGGTAGTGGCCGTGGCGATGGGAGCCGTACCGGTCGAGGATCGGCGCCCAGAGGAACTTGACCGGCCAGATCACGCCGACGAACTGGAGCAGCGCGAGGGTGTCCAGCGAGGTGCCGCCGTCGCGCAGGATGGCGGTCAGTCCGACGGTGATGAAGCCGATGCCGAGGTACTGGGTGACGTACAGCGCGGTGAGGGTGCCGAGCCGGCCTCTCACGGAGCTCTCCAGTAGCCGAGCGAGGTCAGCCGGTCCTTGTCCACGCCCAACGTCCGGCGAATGTGCCGGGTGAGGCCCCGGGTGGTGGCCGCCTCGCAGGCGACCCAGTAGTGGGCCGCGTCGTTGGCCGGCAGATCGGAGCGGACGGTGTCGACGAGGTGCTGGCCGTCGGCGTCCCGGGGCACCCAGGTCACGTCGTGATGTGCGCGGGCGCGCGGCGCGAGGGCCTTCTCGCCCTCGTGGGCGTACTCGAGCCAGATCGTCGCCGGGATGTCGGCGCCGGCGTCGAGCAGGCTGTTGACCGCCGGCAGGGAGGCCGCGTCGCCGACGAGGTAGAGGTGCTCCGGCGCGGGGTCGGGCAACGCGAAGGCACTGCCCTGCACGGTGGCGACGATGGTGTCGCCCACCCGCGCCGAGGTCGCCCAGCGGGCGGCGCAGCCGTCGTGGATGGCGAATTCGAGACTGAACCGACCGGTGGCCGGGTCGGGGTCGACAAGCGTGTACGCCCGCTGGTGCGCCCGCCCGTCGTTGTCGAACCACAGTCGGACCCACATCGTGGGGTGGACGCCGCACGCCGCCAGTAGGCCGCCGTCGTCCAGGAGCAGCCGCTGGTAGTGCCCGTCCACCGACTCGGTGGCCCGCACCGTCAACTGAAAGTCCCGGCCTCCCATGGCCTTGAGGACCAGGGCTTCCCAGTTCCGCTTCACGCACCCCTCCAGGTAAGGCGAACCTTTGTTAGGGCAGGCTAACCTACCTTCGCCGCGCGCGGAACGCGTGTCCCCCTCGCGCCATCCCAGCCCGCAGCAGCAAAGGAGCACGACATGACATACCAGGAGAAGATCACCGGCCTCGGCGAGTTCACGCTGACGCCCGTGGCTCCCGACCGGGACGCGGCGCTCCTGCACCGCTGGGTCACGCTGCCCCGGAACTCGTTCTGGGGCATGGGGACACACACCCTCGACCAGGTCCGCGAGATCTACGCCTTCGTCGACGGCCTGCCCACGCACCACGCGTACCTGATCCGCGTCGACGGGGAGCCGGTCGGCCTGTTCCAGACCTACCAGCCCGAGGCGGACCCGGTCGGCGAGCGGTACGTCGTACAGCCCGGCGACATCGGGATGCACCTGCTGCTCAGCCCAGCCCGGCACCTCGCCCGTGGCCTCACCGACGCGGTCGGTCCGGCCCTGGCGCGGTTCCTGTTCCGCGACCCGGCCGCGCGGCGGATCGTCGTCGAGCCGGACGTCCGCAACCACCTCGCGCTGCGCCGCCTGGAGATCGAGGGGTTCACCTTCGACGCCGAGATCGACATGCCGGACAAGCGCGCCCAGCTCGCGTTCCTCACCCGGTCCCGCTTCGAGGCCGACCACCCGGCCGCCTGACCGCCGGATCAGCGATTCGCGCTGAGGAAGCCGATCAGCGTCGCGGCCCACCAGCCGAGCTGGGAGGTGAGGGCGGCGGCGACGCCGGGCAGCAGAGCGGACCAGCGCGGGCCGTCCTGGACCGCGACGAGTCGATCCCGTACCCGGCCGAGGAAGAGCCCGTTGACGCCGACGACGAGCACCGCGACCAGCTTGACCCACACCAGCGCGGAGGACGTGTCGGGTCCCAACGCCGCGCCGCTGACCACGAGACCGACGAGGCCCAGCCAGATGAGCGGGTGAGCCGCTCGTGCCGCGTTCAGCACGGCGTCGAGCGGTTCGCGACGCAGCAGCCAGCGCAGGCTGAACCAGTCCACCGTCAACACCGCGCCGAAGCCCACCACCAGGCAGGTCAGGTGGCAGAAGAGGGCGAGCATCCGCCCGCCCGGGGAGAGGGTGACGTGCGGCGCGGCGAGGATCGCGAGCAGCCACCCCAGGCCCACCAGCGCGCTCGCCCGGACCAGGGTGGCGTGACCCGTGGCCCGGCGGTGCCCACCGCGCCAGCCCGCCGTCGGTGTGGTCGCGGCACCCCGGCGGGGTGACCCTGCCCCACCGGTACGACCTCGCCGGACGCTGTCCGCGTACCCGGTCGTCGCGGCACGATGGGCAGCCCGCGACACCGGCGCCGGACCGCCGACGGTGTCGTACAGGTCAGTGGTCCGCATCGCCGGTAGCGCCGGGGCGACCTGCCAGAGCGCTCAGCTCGGCGGCCCGCGTCGCCTGGATCCGGCCGGCGAGCGCCCGCGCCTCGGGGCTGCCCCCGGCGTTCTGCTCGCCCCGGCACAGCACCACCGTCTGCTCGAGATGCGCCCGGAGCAGACCCACGGCCCTGGACGGCACCTCGGCGTCGGGGGCGGCACGTAGCTCGGCGAGGCGGTCGTCCGTCACCATGCCGGGCATCTGATGCCCCTCGTGGATGTTCTGTTCGGGGACGTTGCCGGCGGCCAGCAGACTCCGCAGCTCCGACGCCTCGGCCCGGTGCGCCGTCCGGATGTCACCGAGGACGGCGCGCAGCGCGGGGTCGGTGGCCGACGGGCGGGTGTCGAGATGGTCGATCAGCGCGAGGACGCCCTCGTCCATCGGGAGCAGCAGTTGGATGAAGGCGTCGTCGGTGCCGTTGAGCAGCACCGACGCGACCGGCGCGGGAGCTGACGGCGCGGGCGCGGCGGGTTGCTCCGGGCGGCTCGCGTTCCAGGTCAGGCCCACGGCCAGCGTCGTCGCGGCCAGGGTCACGGCGACGCCGGCGACCCGCCAGGCGGGGGTCTTGAGCGCGGAACCCGTCATCAGCGCGCGGCCTGGAACGCGCGGCCGACAGCCGTCGCCTTGGAACCATCGCTGAACAACCCGGTCTTGTCCTTGTCGGTCGCGGGCAGGCCGAACCAGGCGTACCGCTGCACGTAGGAGAGTTGGCCGAGCATGCTGGTGGCCGCGGTGAGGAAGGCGGCCTGCTGCTCCTGAGTGGGGAACACCTGGCCCCCGCCGTCGTAGCGGATCAGCGCGAACTCGGTCAGCCAGATCGGCTTCTTGTACCGCTGGTAGACGGCTTGCAGGTACTGCCGGAGCTGGTCCACGGCCGCGGCCGTCGTGAAGTCGCCGCCGTACCAGTGCAGGGCGATGAAGTCGACGCGGTGACCCCGGGCCTGGGCGCCGGCCATGAACCTGCCCAGCCAACCCTGCGGATCCGCGCCGCCCCAGGCGACCGCCGGACTGCTCAGTTTGCTGCCGGTCGCCATCAGTTGCGGCCACAGGTCCAGCGCCTGGTCGACGGTCATGTTGGCCTGCTCGGGCAGGTCCGGCTCGTTGAAGCCGAGCAGGTAGGGCCCGGCGGCCCGGGCTCGGGCCAGCTCTCCGGCGTTGACGTTCTCCGCGCTGCGGATCATGGGAACGAACGTCGCTCCCTTGGGGGTGGTGATGCCGGGATGCTGGGTGCCCCAGGTGTAGTACCAACCGGCCTTCGAGTTGGCCAACGCCTGACTCACGCCCGCGAAGTTCCACACCCCGACGCCCTTGCGCGCGGAGCTGACCGCCGGCACGACCGGCGCCTTCGAGGGCGACGGACGAACGCTCGGTGACGGCGCCTTGCTCGGCGAGGCGACGACGGTGGGCGAGGCGGGCGGGGCGGCCGCCCAGGAGGGCGCGGCCTGTGGCGCGGCGGCCGGATCAGCCGGCAGGAGCACCACCAACGCGGTGACCGCGGTGACCGCCACCGCCACCGAAGCCGCGAGGGACGGCAGCAGGCCACTGGGCGCGTGCGCCGCCAGGCCGGCGACCTTCGACGACGACCCGACAGCCGGTGCGACGGTCATGGGCGCGGTCGCCTGCGGGAGGTGGGCGCTGAGGCCGGCCGGCAGCGGCAACAGCGACATCCCCGCGAGCAGCCGGTCGATCGGCAGGAAGGCGGCGCCCAGGTGACCGCAGAACGCACAGTCCCGAACGTGTCGGCCCAACCGCTTGCGCCACAGCGGGCTCGGGTTGCCGTCCCACTCGGCCGTCACGGCGTGCAGGTCCGGACACCCGGGTCGCTCGTGCAGCGCGCGGACGACCCCACGGGCGCTCTGGATCTGCTCCTTCATCCGGTGGATGCGGACCGCGACGTGCCCCGGCGACAGATTGGCCGCCTCGGCGATCTCGGTACGCGTCAGCTCGCCGGTCTCCTCCAACCACCACAGCGACAGCAGTTCCTGGTCGTCCGGATCGAGCCACCGGGTGGCCTCGGCGACCTCACGTCGCTGGTCGGTGAGGCCGAGCCGCAGGATCGTCATCCCGGCGAAGTCGGAGGCGGGGTCGGGCACGTTGTGGATCGCGTCCAGCCCGGCGTCCCGGTTGAGGGCGAGCCGTCGGCGCTGGTCCCAGTCGCGCACCTGCCGGATGGTGATCGCCACCAGCCAGGACCGGTACGCCGCCGGGTCGTTGAGGGTGGGCAGGTGCCGGATCACCCGTACCAGGGTCTCCTGGACCACGTCGTCGACATCGGCGTGACCGCGCAGCGCGCGGCCGACGATGTTGTAGACCAGCGGAAGCGAGGCCGCCACGAGGTCGTCGAGAGCGCGCCGGTCGCCCTGTCGCGCCGCGACGACCAACCCGGGATCGGCAACTGCCCGACCGGCTGACGACATGGGTTCCACTCCTTGTGCGCTCGGTCCGACCAGCGCCTGTGCGCGCTGACCGCCTCCTGATCGGAGACGAGCGGTGGCAGGTCAGATTACGGTTTTCTGCTCGGACCGGACACCGGCCGCGGGCGTCGGGCGTGATCTGTCCGACTCACCCTGCCGGGTCCGGCCGACACCGTTACGGTCGAGGCTGCGGCAAGCGGGTGCAGTGCGCAAGGACGGGGACGGGACATGACGGTTCAGATCGATCTCGCCGGTAGGACCGCGCTGGTCACCGGCTCGACCCAGGGCATCGGCGCGGCCATCACGGTCGGGCTCGCCCGGGCGGGGGCGCGGGTGGCCGTGAACGGCCGTACCGCCGCCAGCGTGGAGCGGGCGGCGAAGGCCCTGCGCGACGAGGTCCCCGGCGCGGAGGTCGTCGAGGTGGACGCGGACGTGTCGACCGACGAGGGTACGGCTCGCACGCTCGACCTGCTGCCCAGCGTCGACATCCTGGTCAACAACCTCGGCGTCTTCGGACCGACCGAGCCGTTGGAGATCTCGGACGACGAGTGGCGTCGCTACTTCGAGGTGAACGTGCTGGCCGGTGTCCGGCTGACCCGCGCCTACCTGCCGGCGATGATGGACCGTGGTTGGGGACGGGTGCAGTACATCGCCAGCGACTCGGCCGTCGTCATCCCCGCCGAAATGATCCATTACGGCGTCTCGAAGACCGCCCTGCTCGGCGTCTCGCGCGGGTTCGCGAAGGCCGCGGCCGGCACCGGGGTGACCGTCAACTCGGTGCTCGCCGGGCCCACCCACACCGGCGGCGTGGAGGACCTCGTCGCCGATCTCGTGGGCGACAGCCTCCCCTGGGAGGAGGCCCAGCGGGAGTTCATGCGGCTGCACCGGCCGCAGTCGCTGCTCCAGCGGCTCATCGAGCCGGAGGAGATCGCCAACATGGTCACGTACCTCGCCTCTCCGCTCGCCTCCGCGACGACGGGCGCGGCGGTCCGGGTCGACGGCGGCTACGTCGACGCCATCGTGCCGTAACGGCTGCCGGGCGCTCAGAACTGGACGACGTGGCCCACCCGTGGGGGCGTACGACCGGCGAGGACGTCGAGCCAGGCGTCCCGCAGCGCCTCCGGACCGTGGCCGACCCGCACGTCGAGCCATCCGCTCACCCTCGGGACGAACCGCTGCCAGGCGTCGGTGAACCGCGCGTCGAGCCCGTCGCGCCCCCAGTCCTGGCTGCGCTTTCGCATCTGTACGGGCGCGAAGAAGACCTCCCCGGCGGCGTCGGCGTTGGGCGTCTGGGTGGTGAGCCCGACGGCGATGTCCCGGACGAGCCGGTCGCCGAGGTGTTCGCGGAGCGCGGCCCGGGTCGCGGGCGCGCCGGACAGGTCGAGGTACGCGGTGTCGACCACGTCCAGGGTGTCGATCGCGCCGTACGGGACGACGTCGTCGTAGCAGCCCAGGGACCGGGTGAACGCGACGTTGCCGGGCGAGGTGAGCCCGACCAGTCGCGCCCCACGGCCGTGCAGTTCGCACGCGGCGGCGTACGCCGTCTTGCTCGACGCCGACGACAGCACCAGCGACCGCGCGCCGTAGAAGTCGTTGTCGACGACCTGGTCGGCCAGCATGAAGGAGGTGAAGAAGAGCGGTCGGAACAGGATCAGCAGATCTTCCTGCCCGGCCTGGTAGGCCGGGTCGCCGTCGGTCGCCCGGTACGCGTTGTACGGCGAGGGCAACCCGGCCCGGTGCGGGCTCGCGTCGCGGAACCCGGACGCGTCCACCCGGTCGGGCCGGACCACCAGGTGACCGGCGGGGGGCAGGTAGCCGTAGACCCGTTGGCCGACCGCGACGCCGGCGACCGCCGAGGCGACCACCTCGGCGAAGCCCCACAGCGGCGGCAGCCCCCACTGTGGACCGAGCCCGCCGGGGCCGGGTGGAAAGAACTCCCAGTACCGCATCGCCTCGCCGAGCACCGCGTAGGTCACGTTGTTGGCGGTGAGGCCGACGCGGTCGACGCGCAGCAGCGCCGCGCCCTCGGGCACGGCGGGCACGTCGCCGTCGGCGAGCGTGGTGCGGCGAAGGTCGTCACGGGCCACGGCGAAGGTCCACGAGTCAGCCATGCTGTGACGCTAGACAGCCCCGAAATCGAAGACAAGTGCACTGGGAGTGCAAAATCCCACTCGCCGGTCAGGGCTGCGGTGCGGTGACGTGCCGCAGGTGCTTCAGCGGCAGGTGCGGCGGCTGCCACTCCAGGAACAGGGCCGTGGCGTCGTCGTCGAGCTGCGCGTCCTGGTACGCGAGGACGGCACGCACCAGACGGCGCATCGTCTCCGGACTGGGCAGCCCGTCGTTGAGGGCGCGGTTGACGAAGTCGACGAGCCGATCCAGCCCGAACCGCTCCCCCTCGCCATTCCTCGCATCGGTGATGCCGTCGGTGTAGGCGAGTACGCGGTCTCCCGGATGCAGCTCCTCCTCGTACACCCGGGGCCTGGCCTCCGACAGGTGACCCAGGCCGAGCGGCAGCGCGGTCGGCCCCGGCAACTCCCGGATGGCCTTGCCGTCGCGCAGCAGCATGGCACCGGGGTGACCCGCGTTGATGATCCTGAGCCGACCGGTGCGCCGATCCAGCTCGGCGAGCAGCGCGGTCGCGAAGTAGCTCGGGTGCTCCGAGCGCACCCACCGGTCGATGCTGATGGCCGTGTCGACGAGGTCGAGGCCCGATCGGCGGGCGTTGCGGTACGCGCTGACCACCAGGGAGGCCAGGCTGCTCGCCTTGATGCCGTGTCCACAGGTGTCGAAGAGCCCGACGCTGAGCACGTCGCCGTTCAGCGCGTAGTCGAAGATGTCCCCGCCGACGTCGTAGCACGGTTCGAGGATCGCGGTGATCACCAGATCGTCGGTCGCGAAGGTCAGCGGCGGCAACAGCCCCCACACGATCTCGGCGGCGACCTGCATCGGCAGGCGACGCCGCATCCGCTCGACGACATCGCCGTAGAGCCGGCGGTTCACCAGGACCTGGGCGATGTTGACCGCCAACTCCCAGGCGGGCCCGTCCAACGCCGTGTCGCCAGCGTCCGGGGACACGACCTCCAGAACCCCCAGTCGTTCGCAGCCGAGCAGCAGGGGCACCCAGAGGCGGTCCGGGCTGTCGGCGGCCCGCTGCACGTCGAGAGTCGTGAACGCCCGCCCGGCCAGGGTCGTCTCGATCGTCAACTGGTCCCGCGTCAGACCGGCGCCCAGCAGGGGCACCAGGCACGACTGGGTGTAGTCCGCCAGGTAGATGACGATCTCGGTGGCGCCGATCGCCGGCGCGGCCCGGGTGACCAGGAGCGACAACTCGTCCGGCCCGCCCCGGGGTGCGTTGAGCTGCAGCCAACGCGCCGCATCGCCGGCGTCGACCACGCTCCACCTCCCGTGTCCTGACCACCCTAGGAGCCCGAGAGCGAACTGCCAATGTGCGCCTGACCTCGCCCCACCTTCGGCCACTCATACTTTCGGCTAGTAATAGCTAGCCCTTTCGGGTAGCGTCGGGGCTGGCACACGAACGACATGACGCGGTGGCGAGGCCCGGGTTGTGATCCCTCTTCGACAGCGCATCCGGTCCGTCCATGCGCTCCGGCGGCAGCCGGTTCGGATCTCTCTCCGGTCGGCCTCGTAGACGGGCACGCAGGGAGAGGACCGTCCCGTGCCCACCACCACCGACACTGTTCAGGACCACCGGCGCACAGACGAAATCATCGTCGAACTGGCCACCCTTGCGGCCGACGACCCGCGCCGACCGGCCCTGCGGGACCGCGCCATCGAGGCGTGGATGCCGCTCGCCCGCCACATGGCCCGTCGCTACTCGGGACGCGGCGTGCCCGACGAGGACCTGACGCAGACCGCCATGGTCGGTCTCGTCAAGGCCGTCGACCACTTCGACGCCGACCGCGGCGTCGACTTCAGCGGGTACGCCATCCCGACCATCGCCGGCGAGATCAAGCGATACTTCCGGGACCGCACCTGGGCCGTACGGGTGCCTCGCCGCCTCCAGGAACTCCGGCTGTCGATCAGCGCTGCCAACAGCACGTTGACCCACTCCCTGGGCCGCTCGCCGACGGTCACCGACATCGCCGCCTACCTCGACGTCTCCGAGGAGGCCGTGCTGGAAGGGCTGGAGGGGGCCCGGGCGTACCGGACGACGTCCCTGTCCACGCCCGTGGGTGCCGACGGAACCCTGGAACTCGGCGACACCCTCGGGGTGGACGACCACGAGTTGGACCTCGTCGACCTCCGCGTCACCCTCGGCCCGGCGCTCGCCACGCTGCCCGACCGCGAGCGCCGGATCCTCAGCCTGCGGTTCCACGGCAACCTGACCCAGGCCCAGATCGCCGAGCGGATCGGCGTCTCCCAGATGCACGTCTCCCGGCTGCTCGCCCGGTCGCTGAACACCCTGCGTCAGCACCTCTCCCCGGACGTCGACTGAAGCCGGGTCAGGGCTCCAGCACCACCTTGCCGGGCCGGGTGCGGGCCTCGGCGAAGGCCAGCGCGGCGGAGACCTCGGTCAGGGGATAGCGGGCGGCGATCTGCGGCACGAGCACGCCCTGGCGCAGGAGGTCGAGCACGCTACCGAGGTCGGTACGCAGCCGACGCCGGAACGCCGCACGGCGGGTGAGGCGACCGGCCCAGAAGTTGTAGAAGCCGACCCGGTGGCCGTTCGGCAGAGCGTTCCAGGTGTAGAGGCGGGCCAGCAGCTTCACGAAGACCCAGGCGATCGACCGTGCGCCCGTGGCCGACGCGGTGCCGTAGACGACGAGCGTGCCACCGGGGGCGAGCAGTCGGTACGAGGTGCGTACGCCCGGTCCGGCCACCGGGTCGAAGACGGCATCGACACCGTCGGGAGACAACTCCCGGACACGTGCGGCCAGGTCCGGGGCGCGGTAGTCGAGCGGTTCGACGCCGAGCGCCCGCAGCGCCTCGTGGTGTCGCGGGGCCGCGGTGCCGATGACCCGCAGCCCGAGGTGGCGTCCGAGTTGGACGAGGACCGTCCCCACACCGCCGTTCGCGCCGTGCACGAGGATCGTCTGCCCGGCCCGCAGCCGGGCGCGGTCCAGCATCTGCCAGGCGGTCACCCCGTTCACGACGACGGTCTCGACAGCGGCCGGATCCAGGCCGGGCGGTACGGGCGTGAGGTCGTCGACGTCCACGACGGCGTGCGTGGTCCAGGCGCCGGTCTTGGTGACCGCCGCGACCCGGGTGCCGACGAGCGAGCCGTCACCTCCCGGCCCCACCGCGCGGACGGTGCCGACGAGGTCGTAGCCGGGTACGAACGGAAACGCCGGCTGACCCGGGTAGAGGTCCCGGCGCATGCTCTGCTCCGCGTACGAGATGCCGGTGGCCTCGACCTCGACGAGCGCCTGCCCGGCGGCGGGGACGGGCATGGCGCGTCGGTTGATCTGGAGCCCGTCCGGCTCCACCACGCCGGGTAGCACCACTTCGGTGATCATTCCGCTGCTGGTCATCGCTTCTCTCCTTCGGGTGTGTTTGTGAGTGTGCACTCACTCATATGCTGGGCGGAAAAAGTGGGCCGCCGCAGCGGCCCGTGGTGGGACGTGGAATCAGGGGTGGTCGATGCCGGCGGTCAGCGCCCGGGCCCAGGGCTCGGGCACCTGCTCCAGGCCGGCCGTCACGATCAAATGGCAGAGCTGGCCGTACGCGAAGAACTGCTGCACCTGGGCATCGCCCGCGCCGGACCGGTTCTGCACGAAGGTGGCGACGCGCTTGTAGCCGGCTCGCACGGCCGCGGCGATCTCGGGGACGTCCGTGACGGCCTGCGCCTGCACCTGGAGCAGCAGGAGATCGCGGTCGGCGATCAACTCGGCGTAGGCGCGGCCCATCGCGTCCAGGATCTCGTCCGGGCCGGCGTCCCCGGCGCGCTCCGCACCCACCTCCAACGCCGCGACGATCCGCTCGAAGCACGCCTCGGCCGCCGCCACGAACAACCCGAGCTTTCCGGCGAAGAGCCGGAAGACGTACGCCTCGGAGATGCCGGCGGCGGCCGCGACCGCGGTGACCGGCGTGGCGTGGAAGCCGGTACGCGCGAAGGCCGACACGGCGGCGTTCAGAACGACGGCCCGACGGGCCTCGGCGGTGGATCGCATGTTTGTAAGTGTGCACTCACAAACAACGCTGCGTCAAGGTTATCTCCCGGGCTGCGTCACTGCCAGGCACACCCTCGCCCTGGCAGTCGGGCGGAGACCGAAGGAGAGTCGTAGTGCGCATAACCGCTACCACAACGGATAGAGGGACGACATGAGCGACAACCTTCCGGGCGGCGCACTGACTCCCGCCGACGGCCTCACCCTGAGCCGGATGGGCTACGGCGCGATGCAGCTCGCCGGCCCGCACGTCTTCGGCCCCCCGCGCGACCGCGCGCAGGCTCTCGCCGTACTCCGCGAGGCGGTTGACCGGGGTGTCCGTCACATCGACACCAGCGACTTCTACGGCCCGGTGGTGGTCAACGAGCTGATCCGCGAGGCGCTGCATCCGTACCCCGACGATCTGCACCTGGTCACCAAGGTCGGCGCGCGGCGCGGCGACGACGCCTCCTGGCTTCCCGCGCTCCGACCGGACGAGCTGAAGGCCCAGGTCCACGACAACCTCCAGCACCTCGGCCTGGACGTCCTCGACGTGGTCAACCTGCGGGTCGGTGTGGCCGAGGGCACCGGCGACGATCCCCTCTCCGAGCAGTTCGGCGCCTTGGCGGAGCTGCGACAGGAGGGGCTGATCCGACACCTGGGGCTCAGCAACGTCACGCTCGCCCAACTCGACGAGGCCCAGGCCATCGCCCCGGTGGTCACCGTGCAGAACCTCTACAACCTCGCCAACCGGCAGGACGACGCGCTTGTCGACCGGTGCGCGGCGGAGAACATCGCCTTCGCCGCGTTCTTCCCCCTCGGCGGGTTCACGCCGTTGCAGTCCGACACACTCAACGCCGTGGCCGACCGGGTGGGTGCCTCGGCCCAGCAGGTCGCCCTGGCCTGGCTGCTGCAGCGCTCCCCCACCATGGCGCTGATCCCCGGCACGTCGACGCTGGCACACCTGCGGGAGAACCTCGCCGCAGCCGATCTGACGCTGCCGGCCGACGCGATCGAGGATCTGAACACGATCGGCGACTGATCGGGGGCCGGGCGCTGGCGCGTACCCCCGGCTCGTGCTTGTGGGGCGGCGGCCCGCCGCCGGCCCGGCGCTCACGCGGCCCGCGCCCGGCGGCGGACCGGCCGAGCCGGCGCTCACGCGGCCCGCGCCGGCGCCGGACCGGCCGGCGGGCGCTGATCCGCCCGGCGCTCCAGCGCGGCCGGCTGGCGTTGATGCCAGCGGGCGCCCGGCGCTGGCGCGGCTCACGTCAGTGCTGGTGGGGGCGGTTTCGGATGAGGGTGAGCGCGAGGACGGCGGTGACGAGGAAGACGATGCCGCTGACCCGCAGACCGGCCTGGACTCCGGAGGTCATGGCCTCCGCGAGCGCCGAGCGGACCGGTTCGGGCAGCGGCTGGTCGCCGGTCGCGCCGGCGGCGACCGCCGCCTGCACGGCGCTCCGGGTGGGTTCGCCCACCTGGTGGGCGGCCAGGCGGTCCGGCAGGTCGGCCGCCATCGTGGTGGTGAGCAACGTGCCCAGCAGAGACGAGCCGAGCACCGAGCCGACCTGCCGGGAGGCGTTGACCGCTCCGGAGGCCATGCCGGCCTGGGCGGGAGCCACGCTGGCCAGCGCCGCCGCCGTCGCCGGCGCCACCACCAGACCGCTGGCGGCGCCGAACAGCACGAACAGCGCCCAGCGGTGGTCGAACGTCGTGGTGGGGCCCTGCGCCGCCAGCCCGAAGGCGGCCACCGCGCCGAGCACCAGGCCGAGGGTGAGCGGCGCCTTGAATCCGGTACGCCGGATGGCCCGCCCGGCGGCGAAGGCCACGAGGACGTACGCGCCGAAGAGCACCAGCATCCGCCAGCCGGTGTCCAGCGGACTGAGCGCCTGGGCACGTTCGTGGAAGAGGACGAGCAGGATCGCCACACCGGTGAAGCCGAACAGCGACACCGCGGCGACGACCATGACGGCGCTGAACGACGCCGAACGGAACAGCCGTACGTCGAGCATGGGCGCACTGGTGCGCAATTCGATCAGGACGAACGCGACGAGCGCGACGGCCGAGACGATCCAGGCGGTCAACACGACTCCGCTGGTGTAGCCGTCCCGTCCGCCCTGGATCATGGCGTAGACGGCGGCGGCGATGGCGACGGTGCCCAGCAGCAGACCGGGCAGGTCGAGTCGTCCCGCGCTGGGCCGCGACTCGCCCACCCCGATCGCGGTGACGACAAGGGTGACCACGCCGAGCACGATCGTCGACAGGTAGACGCTGTGCCAGGAGTGCTGACGCAGCAGCGCACCGGCGATCAGCGGGCCGATCGCCAGACCGATGCCGGAGGCGGCGGACCAGGCGGTGATGACCTCGGTACGGCGGTGCGGGTCGGTGAACGTCGCGCCGAGGATCGCCAGGCTGTTCGGCAGGATCAGGGCGCCGCCGAGGCCGGCGACCAACTGCCCGACGATCACCCAGCCCACGGTGGGCGCGCTGGCCACGGCGACGCCGCCGGCGATCATCGCGAGGATGCCGGCGCCGAACATGCGCCGGCGCCCGTAGCGGTTGCCCAGGGTGGCGGCGGACAGCACCAGGCTCGCCACGACCAGGGTGTAGGCGCTGGGGATCCAGATCACGGTGGTGGGATCGACCCGGAGGTCGGCCTGGATGGTGGTCAGGGCGGAGACCGTGGCGGTGATCTGGAGGAACGTGATCATCGCGCCCAGGCACATGGCGATCAGGGTCACCGGGCGGGAACCGCGAACGGCCGCGCGGGTGCTGACGGCAGGGCCGCTCGGGGCCGTGCTGCTGGTGGTCACTGGACGTCCTCGGGTCGGAGGTTAGCTGACTTATGTATTGCGAAGCCAGGATAACTCGGGATGATCTACCTGGCTAGCGTCAACGCAAGCCAGGTAAGCTGGACCACATGGAGGACCTACGAAACGACCGCGAATCCTGGTCGATGGAGAACTGCTCCGTCGCACGAGCGATGGACATCGTGGGCAGCCGCTCGACCATCCTGATCATGCGTGAGGCACTGCTCGGCACCCGACGGTTCGACGACTTCGTCCGCCGCGTCGGAGTCGGCGAGCCCGCCATGGCGGCCCGACTCAAGGAGATGGTCGCCGCCGGACTCCTCGAACGGATCCCCTACCGGGAGCCAGGCCAGCGCACCCGCCACGAGTACCAACTCACCCGCAAGGGCCACGACCTGCTGCCCGTCATCACCGCGCTGCGCAACTGGGGCGACACCTGGAGCGCCGACGAGGCCGGCCCCGGCATACGCGCCACCCACCACGACTGCGGCGAACCGGTCCGCGCGGTGCTCCGCTGCGCCGCCGGACACGACGTCGAGGACGGCGAGATCGACATCACCGCGGGACCGGGCCTGATCCGCCGACAGTGACGCCTCAGCCAGGTCTGCTGCCGCCATTCGGGGCGTTTGGGGCGCTGGGCAGGCGGGCCGCTCGAAGCAGGCGGGCCGCTCGAAGCAGGCGGGCCGCTCGAAGCAGGCGGGCCGCTCGAAGCAGGCGGGCCGCTCGAAGCAGGCGGGCCGCTCGGGGCGCGTGGGCCGCTCGGGCGCGTGGGACGCTCAGCGCCGCTCGCGGCACGTGGGCCATTCGGGACAGGTGGGCCGCTCGGGGCACGTGGACCGCTCGGGGCAGTCAAGCCGGCTCGGCGCGGTCAGGGCCAGTCGGGGCAGTCGTGGCGGTTCGGGGCGGTCGGGAACCGTGTGCCCCGCATCCCGTACCCCGCACTCCGCACTCCGCACTCCGCACAGCGGACAGCGGACAGCGGACAGCGGACAGCGGACAGCGGACAGCGGACACTGGACACTGGACACTGGACACTGGACACTGGACACTGGACACTGGACACTGGACAGATCGATCTTGGTCATAGAAGTGTCGTACAGGTGTTCTACTCTGAGGTCATGCTGGAAGGGTTGACGCAGGCAGAGGCTGCGGTCGTGGCCTGCGCCGACACGACGGTTTGGGCCCTCCCCGCAGACGATCTCATCGCCGCGCTCGACGCCGCACACCGCATCGAGCAGCGCCTGGCCGCCGTCAAACTGACACTGATTCGAGAGTTGGACGGCAGGGGAACGGCGATAGCTCAAGGCGCGTCTTCCACGGCAATATGGCTGCGCGAACGCCTCCACCTCACCAACCCGACGGCCCGCCGCCTCGTCGATCTCGCCAGCACCCTCGACGCCGGCCACCCTGCGGTACGACAGGCATTGGCCGACGCCGACATCACGCTCGACCAGGCTCGGGTCATCATCGACACCGTCACCGCCGTTCACGCTACCGCCGGCCCCGAAGCCGCCGACAAGGCCGTCACGGTGCTCGTCGACTGGGCCGGGCAATTCGAGCCCACCCTGCTGCGCAAACTCAGCACCCGCATCCTCGACCACGTCGCGCCCGAGACCGCCGACGCCGCCGCCAAGGCCGCCCTCGACGCCGAAGCCCGGCGCGCCGCCCGCGACCGCCACGTCAGCCTCTCCACCCTCACCGACGGCCGCCTCCGCCTCACCGGCACCCTCGACGCCGAAACCGCCGGCCTGCTCCGCGCCGCCATCGATCCACTGACCGCACCAACCGGCCTCGACGACACACGCAGTCCCGGCCAGCGCCGCCATGACGCGCTCGCCGACATCTGTCGACTCGCCCTGCGCACCGGAGAGCTGCCCACCAGGGGCGGCGACTCCGCTCAGCTCGTCGTCACCACCGCCTATGACACGCTGACGCGGCAGCTCAGCGCCGGCTTTCTCGACACCGGCCCCACGCTGACCCCGGATGCAGTGCGTCGCCTCGCCTGCGACTCCGCCATCCTGCCCACCGTCCTCGACGGCGCCGGACAGGTCCTCGACGTTGGTCGACAACGTCGCCTGATCGCCGGGCCGCTGCGCCGGGCGCTCGTCCTACGTGACCGTGGTTGCGCATTCCCCGGCTGCGACCGCCCACCGCGCTGGTGCGACGCCCACCACATCAGACACTGGGCAGACGGCGGCGAAACCAGCCTCGACAACGCCGTCCTCCTCTGTGGCCACCACCACCGCCACATCCATCACAGCGACTGGCACGTCCGACTCGGCGGTGACGGCCACCCAGTATTCGTCCCGCCTGCGTGGCTCGATCCGGAACAAGTCCCACGCCGCAACCACTACCACCGACGCAGATAAGCCAACCCGTCCGACGAGCAAGACTCTCAGCAGGCGAACCATGCCCGCGACCAGAGGCACCCGTGCGTAGAAGAGGAAACAGGCACGCCACGGACAGCTTGCGGGACGCGCGGAGACGGCACGGGCACGGCACGGGCACGGGCACGGCACGGGCACGGGCACGGGCACGGGCACGGGCGGACACGGGCACGGGCGGGCACGGGCACGAACACAGGCACCGCCCGGCACGAGCACGACCGGCGGAAGCGGAAGCGGCGGAAGCGGAAGCGGAAGCGGCAGAAGCGCCGTCGGAAATGACGCGCAAAGTACCCGTTACGTTACGAGCTTGTTTCCAAGATGACAGCGAGGTTACGAAGGCTTCTGGAAGATCGGCGCCGATCCTACGTTTCGGCCACCGTCATCAGTCGTGACGGCCGGCACCGAACGTGGAGGCAACGACGTGCCACAACCGATCACACATCGGCCCGGACGGACCAGACGCGGCGTCGGCATGCTGGCCGCCGTGGCGCTGACTGCGGCCGGCCTGACCAGCCTGCCGGGTAGCGCCACCGCCGCCCCGACCAGCAGCGGCCCGACGGCCCGTTACCTGGTCCAGCTCGCCGAGGAGCCGCTGGCGACGTACACCGGTGGGGTTCCGGGGATCGCGGCGACGAAGCCGGCTCCCGGCGGCAAGCTGAACCGCACCTCCGGCACCGCCAACGCCTACCGCGAGCACCTACGGCAGCAGCGCTCGGCTGTCCTGGCCAGCGTCGGCGTGCCGGCCGACCGCACCCGGGTCACCCTGGAGACCGCGTTCAACGGCTTCGCCGCGGACCTGACCGGACCGCAGGCGGCCCGGTTGCGCGCGACGCGCGGCGTGCGGGCGGTGTACGAGAGCCGCACGGTGCACGCAGCCACCTCGCACACGCCCGACTACCTCGGCCTCACTGGGAAGGGTGGGGTGTGGAAGCAGGAGTTCGGCGGGGAGTCCCGCGCCGGTGAGGGCGTCATCGTCGGCGTCATCGACAGCGGGTACTGGCCGGAGAGCGCGAGCTTCGCGGCGTTGCCCACGCCTCGGCCGGACCAGGCGATCATCGACGCCAAGTGGAAGGGCACCTGTGATGTCGGCGTCGAGGCGCCGGTCACCTGCAACAACAAGGTGATCGGTGCGCGCTGGTACAACGACAGCGGCATCGCCGACGCGTTCCCGGACGACTATCAGTCGCCCCGGGACCGCAACGGTCACGGCACCCACACCGCCAGTACCGCCGCCGGCAACCACGGCGTACGGGCGACGCAGGGCGGCCGTGACCTCGGCATGATCTCCGGCATGGCGCCGGCCGCCCGGCTGGCGATCTACAAGGCGCTGTACGACAACGGCGCCGGCTCGGCGTCCGGGACGGACATCGACATCGTGCACGCGATCGACGACGCGGTCGCCGACGGCGTGGACGTGATCAACTACTCGATCGGTGACGACAGCGAGCAGTTCGGCGCGGTCGACGCGGCGTTCTTCAACGCGGCGGCGGCCGGGGTGTTCGTGGCGGCGGCCGCCGGCAACTCCGGCCCGTACCCCAACACGGTCGACAACTCGACGCCGTGGGTGACCACGGTGGCCGCGAGCACCACCGACCGGCAGAACAACCGGACGCTCACCCTCGGCGACGGCACTCGGATCACCGGGGCGGGCCTGGGCGAGACCGGTGTCGGGCCGGCGCGGCTGGTCTTCGCGCGGGACAGCGCACTCGACCCGGACGGCGCGTACGGCGCGGGTCTCTGCGCCGACGACACGCTGGACCCGGCAAAGGTCAAGGGTGCGATCGTGCTCTGCCTGCGCGGCGAGATCCCGCGTACCGACAAGAGCATCGAGGTGGCCCGGGCCGGCGGCATCGGGATGGTGCTCTACAACGACGAGCTGAACTCCCTCAACGCCGACGTCCAGACGGTCCCGACCGTGCACATCAACGAGGTGGATCTGGCCACGGTCACCGCGTACGTCGCCAAGGGCAACCCCACGGCGTCCATCTCGCCGGCCAAGCTGGAGATCGTCGAAGCGCCCTCGGTCGCCGCGTTCTCGTCGGCGGGACCGTCGAACCTGAACGCCGGCGAGCTGCTCAAGCCGGACATCAGCGCTCCCGGCCAGGACATCGTGGCGGCGTTCTCGCCGTCCATCGGCGGGGAGGACTTCGCGCTGGAGTCCGGCACCTCGATGGCGGCGCCGCACATCGCCGGTATCGCCGCTCTGCTGCTGGCCAAGCACCCCGACTGGTCGCCGGCGGCGGTCCGCTCGGCGCTGATGACCAGCGCCGCGGACAAGACCGACAAGGGCAACCCGATCAAGATCGGCACCCGGGACGCCACCCCGCTCAACTACGGGGCCGGTCAGGTCAAGCCGGGCGGCGCCTTCGACCCGGGCCTGGTGTACGACTCCGACCAGCGGGACTGGATCAGGTACCTCTGCGGGGTCTCCGCCGACCGTGGCAGCGACTTCGGCCTCGGCGACCTGGAGGGCTGCGACACCACGGGCGCCATCGACACCGCGCAGCTCAACTACCCGTCGATCGCGTTCGGCCGGATGGTGGGCAAGCAGACGGTCACCCGGACCGTCACCAACGTCGGCGACAAGACCAGCACCTACTCCTCCTCGGTGCAGGCCCCGCTGGGTTACCAGGTCAAGGTCACCCCGGCGAAGATGCAGATCCGTCCCGGTAAGTCCGCCCGCTTCAGCGTGGAGATCACCAACACCGGCGGCGCGTTCGACACCTGGGCCGACGGCTCGCTCACCTGGAGCGACCAGTTCAAGCATCGCGTACGCACCCCGCTGATCGTGCACAACTCGGGGCTGGTCGCCCCCGACGCCGTCGTCGGCAAGGGGACCTCCGGCAGCGTCTCGATCGCCGCCGAGGTCGGTTACAAGGGCAAGCTGATCTCGCAGCTCTCCGGCCTGACCGCGGGCACCAGCACCGCGGTGACCCTCAAGGGCGACGGGCCGAGCTGGGACTGGAGCACGTCGGACAACCTTCCGGTCCCGCTGCCCGCCTCGATCAGCAGGACCACCCTGCACGTGCCGTCCGGCACCCGCAGTCCACTCGTGCAGGTGACCTCGGCGCGGCCCACCTGCTCCCACATCGACTGGGACGACGAGGAGGGGGTGATGGAGTGCACGGAGTTCAGCCTCTACGTCTACGACAAGGACGGGAAGTTCGTGACCGCCACGGCCAGCGGCCGTGACGGTGCCAAGGTGACGCTCCCGGACGGTGCCGGCGACTACATCGTGGTCGTGGAGCAGGAGTTCACCGAGAACATCGCGGACGAGACCAACGCGTACACCATCACCAGCTACCTGCCGGGCGCGCCGGGCACCTCGACCGGCCGGTCCACCATCGACCCGGAGCAGCGCAGCGTGCAGCCGGGCGCGACGGCGAAGCTCACCCTCCGCTGGTCGGGGCTCCTGCCGGGGCGGCGTTACATCGGGGTACTGGAGTTCCGCAACGGCGACGGGTCGCTCAAGACCGTGCCGGTCACCGTCCAGTCCTGACATCGGCGACGGCCCGGCGGGCCGGTGTGTGACCTGGGTCACCACCGGCCCGCCGGGCGGCCGACCGCCCGCGCACGGGTGATCTGCTCGCCCCACGGTGAGCGGCGGCGACGACAACACGACGCGGGGCGGCGGGGGTTCCACCTCCGTTCGCCCCGCACGCCTGCGCGGACCCGTCGAGTTCGTCGGACGCGAAGCCGAACTGGCCCAGCTACGCCGCCTCGTCGAGGCCCCGCCGTGCCTGGTCCTGCTCGAAGGCGAGCCCGGCATCGGCAAGAGCCGGCTGGTCACCGAACTCCTCGCCACACTTGACGGAACGCACCTGGTCGGCGAGTGCGACGACGTACCGGAGCCCTTTCCCTTCGGCGTCCTACTGGAGGCCATCCGAGCGGGCGCGGACCGGCTCGGACCGGTCGACACCCTCAACCCGGTGGCGGGCGCCCTGGCGCCGCTCCTGCCCGAACTGGCCGACGCGCTGCCCGCCGCGCCGCCACCGCTGGCCGACCCGGCGGCCGAACGGCACCGCCTGCTGCGGGCCGCCGCCGCGGTGCTGGCCGCGCTGAGCCCGGCCACGCTGCTGCTCGAGGACCTGCACTGGGCCGACCCGGCGACCTGCGAATTCCTCGGCTACCTCGGCGCCCGCCCGGTGGACGGTCTGGCCGTGCTGCTCACGGCCCGCACGCCGCCGCCGGGTGGCAGCACACCGATCCACGACGTGCTCTCGCGTACGCCCCGGGCGGTCACCCGCGTTCCGCTGGGTCCTCTCGACGCCGACGACGTGCGTCGACTGGCCGCCCGGACCCTGCGGTTGGACGAGCCGTCGCCCCGGCTCACCGCCACCCTGCTCGACCGCACCGCCGGCATCCCGTTCGTGGTGGAGGAGGTGCTGCGGACGCTCGCCGAGCGCGGCGGCGACCCCCTGGCCGACGACAGCGTGCCGTTCGTCCTACAGGATGTGCTGCTCTGGCGACTACGCCCGCTCGACGACGCCACCCGGGAGGTGCTCGGCGCCGCCGCCGTGCTGGGCCGGGCGCCCGATCAGCGTGTCCTCGCCGCGGCGCTCGCCGCGGACCGGGCGACCGTGGCCGCGGCGCTGGCCGCCGCGCATCGGGCCGGGGTGCTGCACGACGAGGGCGAGGGGTTGCGGTTCCGTCATGACCTGGCCCGCCAGATCGTGTACCACCTGGTGCCCCGGGAGACCCGGGAGTGGTTGCACCTGCGCGTCGCCCGGGTGCTGGAACAGGAGTTGCCCCGCCCGGTCGCCCAGCTCGCCCACCACTACCGGCTGGCGGGTAGCGGCGCCGACTTCGTCCGCAACGCCGAAGCCGCCGCCGACCTGGCCACCGAGCGCGGCGACGACGCGACCGCCGCCGACTTCCTGCTCCAGACGATGGACGTCGCCGAGCTGCCCCGACCGGTACGGGCGCGGCTGGCCGGCAAACTCGGCCGGTCGGCCATCGACGGGCTCAGCCAGGCGACCGCGATCCCGGTCCTGGAACGGCTGTTGGCAGACCGCCGGCTGCCGCCCGGCACCCGGGGTGAACTGGGTCTGGTGCTCGGCCGGATGCTGCGTCAGCAGGGCGAGGCGCTGCGCGGGTACACCGAGATCGAACGAGCCGTGCCGTACCTGCGGGCACCGCGCCGCAGGGCCCCGGCCCTCGCGGTGCTGGCGGCCCCCGACACGGTGGTCGGACGGCACGTCGACGACCACCTGGCACGGTGCGCGGAGGCGGAGGCCGCCGCGGTCGCCAGCCGGGACCCGGCGGCGCACCTCGCGGTACGCATCGCCCGCGCCTCGCTGCTGCTGGAGCTGGGCGACCCGGGCGCGTGGGCGATCGTCGAGGAGCTGCGCGGCTCCGCCGACCTGGTCGACCGACCCCGCGAACACGCGCGGGCCTGCCTGAACTGGGCGCAGGGCGCGCTGCACGCCGGGCACCTGGCCCGGGCCACGGCGCTCCTCGCCGATGGCCGCGAGCTGGTCGAGGAGACCGGTTACCAGCGGCTCGCCTCCCTCGTGGAGGCGACCGAGCTGTCGCTGGACCGGGCCGCCGGGCGGTTCGACGGGTTGGCCGAACGGCTGTCCCGACTGGTGGTCAGCGCGGAGCGGATGCCGGTGACCCTGCTCGACGCGCGGGCCGACCTGGCCACCGTGCTGGCCCGCAGCGCCAGCGACGACGACGAGGTACAGGCGGCCGACGGCGCGCTCCGTCTGGTGGTGACGGACGCGCGGCGGGTCGGCGCGATCTGGCCGCTGGTGCAGGCGCTCTCGGCGCTGGCTCGGTTGGTCCTGCGCGGGCGGCCGGACGAGGCAGTGCGGCACGCGACCGAGGCGCTGACGCTGGTGCGGGCCAAGGGCATCCTGGCGTGGGCCGCCGATGCCGTACTGGTGCTGGCCGAGGCGGCCGTGACGGCGGGTGATCCGGCCCGCGCGGCCGGGGCGGTCGCCGAACTGGAGGCCGGTATCGCGGGCAGGGACGCGCCGCTCGCTCTCGCCGCGCTGCGCCGCTGCCGGGAGCTGGTCCCGGCCTGAGCCGGCGTGGGCGCGTGGATGGCGTGGGGGCGCGGTACGGTCCGCGCAACGGCACGGACCCCTGCCACCGCCGGGAAACCGCAGGAGGAACGATGGAGCTGACCGAACCGACCGTCTGGAACGCGGAGCGGTTGGAGCTGGGCGAGGGGTTGCGCTGGGTCGACGACCGGCTGGTCCTGGTCGACCTGCTGGCCGGGCGTCTGCTGGAGACCGACGGCGACCGGCCCGCCGGGCTGAAGGAGCTGCGCCGGCTCGACGTCCCGCTCGGCGCGGTCGCCCCGGTGGCCGACCGGCCCGGCGAGTGGCTCGCCGCCGCCGGCACCGGCGTCGCCGTTCTGCCCGCTGCCGGCGCTCCCCGGCCGGTCGCCGACCTGGTCGCCGACGCGCCCGAGCCCACCCGGATGAATGATGCTGTCGCCGACCCGCACGGCCGCTTCTGGGCCGGCAGCATGACGTACGCGCAGACGCCCGGCGGCGGCACGCTGTTCCGGCTGACTCCCGGCGCGACGCCGGTGCCCGCGGTGACCGGCTTGTCCATCCCGAACGGACCGGCGTTCGACGCCGCCGGCACCACCATGTACCTCGCGGACACGCCGCGTGGCGAGATCGACCGGTTCGCCGTCGACCCGGTCACCGGTGACCTGCACGGGCGGACACCGTTCGTGCGGCTCTCCCCGGGCGAGGGCAGCCCGGACGGGATGACGCTCGACGCGGCGGGTCACCTCTGGGTCGCGCTGTGGGGTGGCTCGGCGGTCCGCCGCTACCGACCGGACGGCAGCCTGGACCGGGAGATCCAGCTACCGGCGGCCCAGCCGGCCGGCATCTGCCTCGGCGGCGCCGACCTGCGGCGTCTCTTCATCGGCACCGCCTCGGTCGGCCTCACGTCGGCCGGCCCGACGGACGGCGCGCTGCTCGCGGTCGACGTCCCCGTCCCCGGCCTACCCGTCTCCCCCGCCCAGCCGGTCTGACCCGACGTCGGACGGCCCTCGACGACCCGCGCCGAACCGGTCTGACCCGACGTCGGGCAGCCACCGACGACCCACGCCGGACCGCGGAGAGCGGCAGAGGCATATCGGACGCCGGGGCGGGAATAGCCGCGTCGGAAGTGGAAATGGGCCGACGGCAGGGGGCTGGACGATGAGCACCGTGGAGCGTTCGTCATGAACGGGCCGGTCGGCGACGAGCCGGTTGGCGAGCTGGAGTTGGTGCACACCTTCACCGGCCCGATGCCGACCGGTGTGAGCGTCTCGCACCAGGGCCGGATCTTCGTCAACTTCCCGCAATGGGGCGACGACCCGCCGGCCGGCGTGGTCGAACTGCGCGACGGCCAGGAGGTGCCCTTCCCCGACGAGGCGTGGAACAGCCCGTCGGGCGTCGACGACGCGGGCGCGTTCGTGTCGGTGCAGAGCATCGTGGTGGACCCGGCGGACCGGCTCTGGGTGGTGGACACCGGCAGCCCGAAGTTCCAGCCCACGAAGCCGGGTGGGCCGAAGCTGGTGCGGATCGACCTGGACAGCGACACCGTGGCCCAGGTGATCACCTTCCCGCAGGACGTGGCGCCGCCGACGACGTACCTCAACGACGTCCGCTTCGACCTGCGCCGGGGCGAGGCCGGGGTCGCGTACATCACCGACTCGACGGACTCCGGGCCGAACGGGATCATCGTGGTGGACCTGGCCAGCGGCGCCTCCTGGCGGCGGCTGCACGACCACCCGTCCACGAAGGCGGACCCGGTGACGACCTTCCGCCCCTTCGTCGAGGGTCGTCCGCTCATGAACCGGCCGCCGGACGGCCCCGCGAAGCCGTTGGCGATGGGTTCCGACGGCATCGCCATCTCGGCCGACGGCGAGCGGCTGTACTACTCCCCGCTGCTGTCCCGGCGCCTGCACAGCGTCTCGGCCGAGGCGTTGGCCGACCCGTCGGTCACGCAGGAGGCGGTCGCGGCGACCGTCGTCGACGAGGGGGACAAGGGCACCGGGTCGGACGGCTTGGAGTCCGACGACAAGGGGCGGCTCTACTTCACCTCGTACGAGCACAACGCCGTGCTGCGGCGGCTGCCGGACGGCGAGTACGAGACCTTCGTGCACGACCCGCGCCTGCTGTGGCCGGACACCATGTCGGTGGCCGCCGACGGGCACCTCTACGTGACCGCGAACCAGCTGCACCGGCAGCCGCAGTACCAGGGGGGCCGGGACCTGCGACGCAAGCCGTACGCGCTGTTCCGGGTGAGGATCGACGCCGGACCGGTGCTGCTGCGCCCCTGACCGGTCAGGCATGGCTACGCGGGCGGCGGGTAGCCCGTCGGGTGGCCGACTGGCATGAGCTGTTCGTCCCGGACACCCCGTTGGTGGAGATCGTGGTTCGGGGCAGCGTCATGTACCTCGCGCTGTTCATCCTCCTGCGGGTCATCCTCAAACGGGAGAGCGGCACCACCGGCGTCACCGACCTGCTGGTCATCGTGCTGCTCGCCGACGCCGCCCAGAACGGCATGTCCGGCGGCTACCGTTCGGTGACCGACGGGGTGCTGCTGGTCGGGGTGATCATCGGCTGGTCGTACCTGCTGAACGCCGTCGCGTACCGCTGGCCGGCCGCCGCCCGGCTGATCCGGCCCGGGTCGCTGGTGCTGGTGCGGGACGGGCGGATCGTGCGGGAGAACATGCGCCGGGAGCTGATCACCGACGAGGAGTTGCACACCCTGCTGCGCGAGCAGGGCGTCGTCGACCTCGACCAGGTTCGCGAGGTGCGGATGGAGGCCGACGGGCGGTTCAGCGTCACCACTCGTACGCCCGGCCGGCCGCGTAACGCGCAGGACGGCCTCGGCTGACCTGCGAGCCGCCCGCCTCAGCGCACTGGCAGGACACGGTCCAGCAGGTCGAAGAGGGCCACCCAGTGCCGCTCGGTGCCCTGCTCGTGGTACATCGGGGTGTCGGCCATCGTGAAGCCGTGGTGCGCGCCCCCGTACACCTCGGAGCGGTAGCGCACCCCGGCGGCGTCGAGCGCCTTCTCCAGGGTGGCGATCTGCTCGGGCGTCATGGACTGGTCCGCGTCGGCGTGCCCGAAGTACAGCTCGCCGGTGATCGAGCCGACGCCCAGGTGCGGGCTGTCCGGCGCGTCGGTGACGACCCGCCCGGCGTGGAAGCTGGCGACGGCCGCGATGCGGTCCGGGTGCGCCTCCATGGCCCGCAGCGCGTTCGTACCGCCCATGCAGTAACCGGTGATCACGACCGGGCCCGGCCGGACGTCGTCGCGAGCGGCCAGGAAGTCCAGGTACGCGGCGCTGTCCCGGCTGATCACGTCGGGCGTCAGCGCCCCGATCAGCGGGACGATCTTCTCGAAGAGGGCCCCTCGCTGGTCCGCCTCACCGAGCCGGGACAGGTCGAACAGCGGCGCCCGGCCGGCCCGGTAGAACAGGTGGGGCGTGAGCACCAGGTAACCGCGTTCGGCGATCCGCTCGGCCATCTCCACCAGTCGGGGCCGGGGGCCGAAGGCGTCCATGAAGAGGAGCACGGCCGGGAACGGGCCGTCACCGTCGGGCCGGGTCAGGCTCGCGTCCGCCGTTCCGTCGCTGGTCGGGATGTCCACCGTCGTCGTCTGCACCGAGCCTCCTCGTACGCCGATCTTGGTCCGTTCGGAACGTTACTCGCCCTCTCTGGGCACCGGCCCGCCAGCCAGGGATCGGCGATCCCTGGACGAGGTCACCCTGAATACCGGGCGCGAACCGGCCCAGTGTTGTCGGTGACCGATGAAGGACGCCGCGACGTGGAGGTTGTCGTGCTCGATGAGACCGTTGGGGACCTGACCGGAAAGCTCGCCGTGGTGACCGGCGGCAGTGACGGGCTGGGACTCGCCCTGGCCAGGCGGTTGGCCCGCGCCGGAGCGGAGGTGGTGCTGCCGGTCCGCAACCCGGCCAAGGGTGACGCCGCGTTGGACGCCGTCCGGGCCGCCGCGCCGGGCGCCACCGTGTCGACCCGGCGGCTGGACCTCGCCTCGCTGGACTCGGTGGCCGCACTGGCCGACACGCTGCTCGGCGAGGGGCGACCGATCCACCTCCTGATCAACAACGCCGGTGTGATGGCACCACCCACCCGACACACCACCGCCGACGGCTTCGAGCTGCAGTTCGGCACCAACCACCTCGGCCACTTCGCGCTGACCGGACGGTTGCTGCCGCTGCTGCGGGCCGGACGGGCCCGGATCACCACCATGTCGAGCAGCGCCGCCCGCTCCGGCAGGCTGGACTGGGACGACCTGCAGAGCACCCGGCGGTACGGGGCGGTCCGCGCGTACAACGCCTCCAAGCTCGCCACGCTGCTCTTCGGGCTGGAGTTCGACAGGCGTAGTCGGGTCGGCGGTTGGGGCGTCACCAGCAACGTGGCGCACCCCGGCACCACGATGACCAACCTGTACGCGTCCGGGCCCAACCTGGGCCGCAGCCGGCCCTCGCCGCACCACGCCCTGATGAGCCGGTTGGCCCGCTGGGGAGTCCTGGTGCAGTCGGTGGACGCCGGCCTGCGGCCCGCCCTCTACGCGGCCACCAGCGAACGGGCGCAGGGCGGCCGGTTCTACGGGCCGGACGGTCTGGGACAGTTCACCGGCGCGCCGACCGAGTTGACCGTCTACCGTGCGGCCCGCAGCGCCGACGACGCGGCCCGCCTCTGGGTGGTCTCCGCGCGGCTGGTCGGCGTCGGGTTCTGACCCCGAACGCGCCCGCGCGGCGCCCGGAAAGCCGCCGCATGCGGTAGCGGCTCCGCCGCGTGAAGGGCGCGTCAAGATTCGACGCGGGCCCGTCGAAACGGCGTATCGACGGGCCCCGCGCCGACCTCGGGCGGCGACGATGGGTCCATGAGTCCTTGGCGGATGACACGCTGGGAACGCGGGAACCCACCGCCCGACGGCGACCCGATCGAGCCGGCTTCCGGCGCGGACGGGCCGGAACGCCGACACGAGGCGCTGGTCAGCGTCCGACTCGGCCCGGCCGCGCCCGGCAGCCACCTGGTCGAGTACCTGCGGCACGAGCCGTGCGCCGTCGACGCGTGGTGGATCGCCGCCGACGTCGACGCCGTGGTGCGACTCTCCGCGCCGAGCGTGACCATGCTGCACCGGGCCGTGGCCGACCTGCGTCTGCGTGCCGGGGTGGAGGTGGTCGAGGCCAACTACATCCTCCGCGCGCTCGACCTGTCCGAGCCGGCCGAGCCCCGCCGTGACGTTGCGGCGTGGGCGGTGTCCGCCGCATGAGCCGCACCGCCGCTGCCCACCGGATCGTCGTCGGCGTCGACCGTTCGTTCGCCGGCATGCAGGCGCTGCGCCGCGCGGTGCAGCTCGCCCGCCGCGAGGGCGCGCAGGTGGACGCCGTACGCGCGTGGGTCTTCGCGCCGACCTGGCGGCCCGGCACGCTGACGTGGCGCTGGCAGGACGAATGCGACCGGGCCGCTCTGGTCTACCTGCGCGGCGTCTTCGACGCCACGATGGGCGGCGTACCCCGGGACATCCCGGTTCGGCTGGTGACCACACAGGGGTACGCCGGGCAGGTACTCGTCGACCACGCGGACCGGGAATCCGACCTGCTCGTCGTCGGCAGCCCCGGCCGAGGCCGGTTCGGCCGGTCGCGGGGGCACGTGACCCGGTACTGCGTACGCCGTGCCGCTGTGCCGGTCGTCGCGGTGCCGGCCCCCGCGTGGGCGCGGGCCGCGACGATCCGCCAGTTCACCCGCGACCTCGAACAACTCAGCCGATGACCGCCAACGGTCCGGCACGACCGGAGAGGACCACCCCGACCATGGACGACGGCCCGATAACCTACGCCGTTCCGGTGCGTGAGCTGCCGGGACGGCTGGTGGGTACGGTGCGGACCGGCCGCACACCGCAGGGCGAGCGGGTGGGCATCGCCTTCACCCGACCGGACCTGCTGGTCACCGCGATGGGCGCGGACCAGCCCTGGGAGGTGCTGTGCGAGTCGGCGCTGCGCGGCATGCTGCGCCCGCTCGGCATCGACCGGATCCAGGTCGACCCCCTGCTGGTGGCCCCGCCGCTCGAGGAGAGCGTCGGTCCCCTGGCAGCGCCGGTCGGCGACCGGGCCACGCCCGCCGGCGACCGGGCCGCGCCGACCGCGCCCGTTCAGGCCGGTACGAAGCGCACGGCGTCGGCAACCACGTAGCCGTCGGTGTCCTCCGTGCGGATCAGCACGCTGCCGTCGCTGCCCGCGGTGAACGGGTAGGTGCCCATCGACACCCACTGGCCGCCGGACTGCCGCTGGTCGACGGTCCGGGTGGTCACCCCACCGGAGTACGCGATGTCCACCGGCACGTTCCTCGCCCGGTTCGGGTCGGCGGTCCAGCGCAGGTGCACGGTCCACGAGCCGGCGGTGGGCAGCGTCGGGCGGAACCGTAGCCGGTTGACGCCCTTGGCGGTGTTGCCGTCGTGCTCGTAGTCCGCGCCGTAGTAGCCGCCGATGCTGGTGCTGCGCAGCCACGTCCCGGCCCGGGTGATCCCGCTGGTCGCCGCGCTGTCCAGGATCACCTCGCCGGGCGTTCCCCAGTCGAGCACCGCGCCGTCCTGGCGCAGCCGGGCCTGGAGGGCGGGTACGGAGACGGCCTGCACGGCGAGGTCGCCGGTGAGCGCCAGCGACGCCGCGGTGGCCGCCGCCTGCCCGAGGATCATGAACACCGGCTCCATCCGGATCGAGCCGTACGCGATGTGGCTGGCCGACAGGCAGACGGGCACGAGCAGGTTGGCGCACTGGGCTTGGTGCGGGACGATCGCGCGGTAGCTCACCGGGTACGGCTGCGGGACGCTGATCTGCACGTCCCCCTCGTTCCGGACCCGGCCGTCGACCACCACCCGCTGGCAGTTGTGCGAGTCCATCGTGTAGCTCGCCAGGCCCACCGAGTCGGTGGCCCGCGTCCGGCCCCGGCAGTCGGCCTCGGTCATCACGTACGCCGAGACCATCCGGCGGGCCTCGCGGATGTAGAGCAGCGGTGGCCAGCCACCCGTGCCGGTGAACTCGTCGACGGGCAGCCCCCACCGGGCGGTCGCGTCCCGCACGGTCGCCGGCAGCCGGGGATCGTTGGCCAGGAACCACATCAGTCCCTGCTGGTACGTGCGGTGCTCGGCGATGATGCTCTCCCGGACGGCCCAACTCGCGGTCGGGTACGCGTAGTTGTAGCCGATGTCGTCGGTGGAGACCGCGCCGTTGTTGTTGGAGTCGGTCTTGCCGCCGCCGATCGATCCGGTGGTGAAGTACGGCCCGGTGTAGCCGGCCTGGATGTGGCGCAGCAGCAGCTCGTACCGGATCGGGTCGTAGCCGGACGGCCTGGCGAACGGGATACGGTTCGCGGCCTGGGTGAGGCACATCCGGAAGCAGTACGCCTGGATTCGGTCGTCGCCGCTGCCCTGCGGGGCGAGCGGGGTGGCGGAGATGCCCGGCAGCAGACCGCTCGTCGGCGAGCCGGCCGTCACGTACGGGTCGACGGGGTAGACGAACTGGTGGGTGTTGCGGGACTGCACCCCGTTGATCGTCTCGCCGTACGTGTCGTTGGACTCCCGCCCCACGGTGAAGCTCACCCCGGCCATGGCGAGCAGGTCGCCCTCGTAGGTGGCGTCGACGAACACCCCACCCCGATAGACCGAGCCGTCCTCGGTGCGCAGCTCGGTGATCCGGTTGCCGGTACGGCCGAGGCTGGACAGCCGGGCCCCGACGACCACCGGGACGCCCGCCTCGGCCAGCATCTCGGCGAACACGGCGGTGGCGACGTGCGGTTCGAAGGTCATCCGCAGCGGGGACGTCGGCGTGAGCGTCCCGCCGTGGTATTTGACGTACACCCGGCGGTAGAACTCGGCGGCCAGCCCGCCGATGGACGCCTGGACGCCGGTGTCGGTGGCCCCGAGCCCGGCGGTGCTCAGCCCGCCGACGTGGCTCGTGGGCTCAACCACCACGGCGGTGCGGCCGAGTCGGCGCATGGTGATCGCGGCGGCCAGCCCGCCGGACGTGGCGCCGTAGACGACCAGGTCGGCGGTGGTGACGGCGGCTCGGGCGGGGCCGGCGCGGAACGGGTCGGCCAGGCCGGCCAGGACGAGGCCGGCGCCGCCGGCGGCCAACAGCCGGCGACGGGACAGGGGCAGGGACACGGCGAACTCCCAAGGGGTAACCGGAGGGGACGGTTACAGAAGCACGCCGCTGCCGCTGCTAGCGAAATTCTTCAATCTCCGCGGGCGGGTGTCAACGGTCAGGGGCGGTAGCGGTAGCCCATGCCCGGCTCGGTGATGAGGTGGCGGGGACGGGCCGGATCGTCCTCCAACTTGCGCCGGAGCTGGGCCAGGTACTGCCGCAGGTAGTTGGTCTCGTTCTGGTACTCCGGCCCCCACACCTCCTGCAGGAGCTGGCGTTGGCTGACCAGCTTGCCGGGGTGGCGCAGCAGCTTCTCCAGCACGCTCCACTGCGTGGGGGTCAGCTTGACCTCGGTGTCGTCGTCCCGCCACACGCGGTGGTCGGCCAGGTCGACGGTGTGCCGGCCGATCCGCAGCGCCGGCACGGCCTCGCTGGGCGCGCCGAGCCGCCGGGTCACCGCGCGGATGCGGGCCAGCAGCTCCTCCACCCCGAACGGCTTGGTCACGTAGTCGTCCGCGCCCGCGTCGAGCGCGGCCACCTTGTCCTCGCTGCCGGCCCGCCCGGAGAGCACGATGATCGGCACGGCCGTCCAGCCGCGCAGACCCCGGATCACCTCCACGCCGTCGATGTCGGGCAGGCCGAGGTCGAGGACCACCAGGTCGGGCGGGTGACTGGCGGCGGCCTTCAACGCGGCGGCCCCGGTGGCGGCGACGTCCACGTCGTACCGGCGGGCGCGCAGGTTGATCCGCAGAGCCCGCAGGATCTGCGGTTCGTCGTCGACGACCAGGATGCGCGTCATTCCTGCGGCTCCTTGCGGCTGGTCTGGGCGGCGGCGGGCAGCCGCAGCACCATGGTGAGCCCACCGCCGGGGGTGGTCTCCGGGGTGATGCTGCCACCCATCGCCTCGGCCAACCCGCGGGACAGGGCGAGCCCGAGGCCGACGCCGGTCTGGTTGTCCCGGTCACCGAGGCGCTGGAACGGCAGGAAGACGTGCTCCCACTTGTCCTCCGGAATGCCGGGCCCACGATCGATGATCCGCAGCTCGACCTGGCCGGCGTGCGCGCTCGCGGTGATCGTGGGCGGCTGGTCGGGCGGGCTGTAGCGCAGCGCGTTGGCGATGACGTTGACCAGCACCCGTTCCAGCAGCCCCGGGTCGGCGGTGGCCGCCGGCAGGTCGGCCGGGATGTCCGTGGCGACGGTCGCGGCCGCCGGGCCAAGTTCGTCCAGGGCCAGGGGTACGGCGTCCTCCAGGCCGATGGTCGTCGACGTGATGCCCAGGGCGCCGGCCTGGAGGCGGCTCATGTCGAGCAGGTTCGCGACCAGTCGGGCGAGGCGGTCGAGCGACTCCTCGGCGGTCTCCAGCAACTCCTCGCGGTCGGCCTCGTCGAACTCGATGTCGTGGCTGCGCAGGCTGGTCACCGCCGCCTTCGCCGACGCCAGGGGCGTACGCAGATCGTGGCTGACCGCCGCGAGCAGCGCGGTGCGCATCCGGTCGGCCTCGGCGAGGGGCCGGGCGGTGGCGGCCTCCTCGGCGAGCCGCTCCTGGCGTAGCGCGACGGCGGCCTGGGCGGCGAACGCCTCGACGATCCGCCGGTCGGCGGCCTCCAACCGCCGGCCGCTCAGCACCACCGTGATGCGCTCGTCGACGGGTACCGCCGTCTCGCCGTCGTCGGGCGTGCAGGCCGGCTGCTCGCCGACGCTGGCCACGACGCACCAGGCGTGCTCCTCACGGGCCCGCGCGGGGCGGCCGCTGGCCTCCTCGGCCAGTTCCAGCAGGCTCACCGCCCGCAGTCCGAAGGTCTCGCGGAGCTGGTCCAGCAGGGCCGGAAGCGGGCGTTCGCCGCGCAGCACGCCGCCGGCCACGGCGGCGAGGGTCTGCGCGTCGGCGGCGGCCCGCGCGGCCTCGCGGGTCCGCCGGGCGGCCACGTCGACGATCCAGCTCACCGCGAGGGCCACCCCCACGAACACGGCGAGCGCGAGCAGGTTGTCGGCCTCGGCGATGGTGAGCGTCCGGTACGGCGGGGTGAAGAACCAGTTGAGCAGCAGCGACCCGCCGAGCGCGGCGACCAGCGCCGGCCACACCCCGCCGACCAGCGCGACCCCGACCACCCCGGCGAGGAACAGCAGAATGTCGTTGGTCAGCGTCAGGTCGGGCAGGGTCTTCAGCAGCAGGGTGAGCAGCGGCATGCCGAGCACCGCCAGGCCGAAGCCGAGCAGCCGGCGACGCCGGGACAGCGCCGCCGGTACGGCCGCCGCCCGCCGGCCCTTGCCGGCCTGCTTGTGGGTGACCAGGTGCACGTCGATCGACCCGGAGAGCGCGGTGGTGGTCACCCCGACGCCCCGGGCGAAGATCTGCGCGAGGCGACCCCGCCGGCTGGCCCCGAGCACCAGTTGGGTGGCGTTCACGCCCTGGGCGAAGTCGAGCAGCGCGGCCGGCACGTCGGTGCCGAGCACCTGGTGGTACGTGCCGCCCAGGCTCTCGACGAGCACCCGTTGGCGGGCGAGCTGGGCGGGGTCGGCGCCGGCCAGGCCGTCGCTGCGGGCCACGTGCACGGCGAGCAGGTCGGCGCCCTTGCTGCGGGCGGCGACGCGGGCGGCCCGGCGGATGAGCGTCTCGCCCTCCGGCCCGCCGGTCAGCGCCACCACGACGCGTTCGCGGGCCTCCCAGGTGGCGGCGATGCCCTGCTGGCTTCGGTACCTGTCGAGCTGCTCGTCGACCTTGTCGGCCAGCCAGAGCAGCGCCAGTTCGCGCAGCGCGGTGAGGTTGCCAACCCGGAAGTAGTTGCCGAGCGCGGCGTCGATCTTGTCGGGACGGTAGATGTTGCCGTGCGCCATCCGCCGACGCAGCGCCTCGGGGGTCATGTCGACAAGCTCGACCTGCTCAGCGGCGCGCACGATCTCGTCCGGCACGGTCTCCCGCTGGGTGGTGCCGGTGATCTGCGCGACGACGTCGTTGACCGATTCCAGGTGCTGCACGTTGACCGTGGACAGCACGTCGACCCCCGCGTCCAGCAACTCCTGGACGTCCTGCCAGCGCTTGTCGTGCCGCGAGCCGGGCACGTTGCTGTGGGCCAACTCGTCGACGACCGCGATCTCCGGTCGGCGGGCCAGCACCGCGTCCACGTCCATCTCGGTGAACTCGGCACCCCGGTAGGTCATCGTCCGGCGGGGCACCTGCTCCAGGTCGCCGATCATCGCGGCGGTGTGCTGCCGGCCGTGCGTCTCCACGAAGCCGATCACCACGTCGGTGCCGCGCGCGGCACGCCGCTGGGCCTCCTCCAACATCGCGTACGTCTTGCCGACGCCGGGAGCGGCCCCGAGATAGATGCGCAGTTCTCCACGTGGCACGGGGTCAATCCTCTCCGATCAGAAGGAAGGGCCCCTTCCTAACGCCTGGCGTTAGGAAGGGGCCCTTCCTAACGCCGTCAGCGTGCGGGGAACTGCTTGTCGAGCGCGATGTTCAACTCCAGCACGTTCACGCCGGGCTCGCCCATGAACCCGAGCCCGCGTCCGTCGGTGTGCTCCTTGATGAGCTTGCGGACCGCCGCCGGGTCCGCGCCACGCTCCCGGGCGACCCGGTTCACCTGCAACTCGGCGTACGCCGGGCTGATCTGCGGGTCGAGGCCGCTGGCGCTGGCGGTGACCGCGTCGGCGGGCACCGCCGGCTTGGCGGGCGCGTCGCCCCGGATCGGGGTGACCACCCCGCCGGCCGCGACGTAGTCCTCACCCGGCTTGGCCAGCTCCACGCTGACCCCCTGGTACGAGGAGACGAACGGCGTCGCCGGGGCGGCCTGGTTGACGCTGACCACCCGGGTGACCGGGCCGGTCAGGCCGTCGGCGCGGAAGACGGCGAGCACGGCGCCCACACCGTCGTCGGTGCAGTAGGGCCGCCGGCCGTCGACGCCGTCCAGCTCCCCGACGGCCTTGCTGCGCGCGCAGACCTGGGTGAGCAGGCTCTCGCTGGACTCCTCCGGGTCGGTGGCGATGGTGTCGACGACGCTCTCCGGGCCGAGGTTGCTGGCCGAGGTGGAGGTCGGGTCGTAGCCGTCGCCGGCGGCCGACGGGCGAGACTGGAAGTAGCGGGCGACGGGGTTGCCGTCCGCGTCGGTGAAGGACTGGCCGATCAGCGAGCTGCCGACGGTGCTGCCGCCCACGGTGACCAGTGAGCCGTCCGCCTTGTGGTGGAGGCCGGGTAGCTGACCGAGCGCGACCAGGGCCAGCGGGTAGACCAGGCCGAGCAGCACCGTGAAGACGAGCAGGGCGCGCAGGGCGGCGAGGTGTTGGGCGATCCAGGTGGGTAGACGCATCACGAAATCCCCGGGACGAACTGGATGAGCAGGTCGATGAGCTTGATCCCGATGAACGGCACGATGATGCCGCCCAGGCCGTACACCAGCAGGTTGCGGCTGAGCAGCTTCGACGCGGCGGCCGGCCGGTACCGCACGCCACGCAGGGCGAGCGGGATCAGCGCGATGATCACCAGGGCGTTGAAGATGACGGCGGACAGGATCGCCGACTCCGGGCTGGCCAGCCGCATGATGTTCAGGGCGTCCAGGCTCGGGTAGAGGCCGGCGAACATGGCCGGGATGATCGCGAAGTACTTCGCGATGTCGTTCGAGATGCTGAAGGTGGTCAGCGCGCCGCGGGTGATCAGCAACTGCTTGCCGATCTCCACGATCTCGATCAGCTTCGTCGGGTCGGAGTCGAGGTCGACCATGTTGCCGGCCTCCTTGGCGGCCGACGTGCCGGTGTTCATGGCCACCCCGACGTCGGCCTGGGCGAGCGCCGGTGCGTCGTTGGTGCCGTCACCGGTCATGGCGACCAGCCGGCCACCCTCCTGCTCCCGCTTGATCAGCGCGAGCTTGTCCTCCGGCGTCGCCTCGGCCAGGAAGTCGTCCACCCCGGCCTCGTCGGCGATGGCCTTCGCGGTACGCGGGTTGTCACCGGTGATCATCACGGTCCGGATGCCCATCCGGCGCATCTCGTCGAACCGCTCGCGCATGCCGGACTTGACCACGTCCTTGAGGTGGATGACACCGAGCGCGCGGGCGGGCTGACCGTCGACGTGCTCGGCAACCACCAGCGGGGTGCCGCCGGTGCCGCTGATCGCGTCGACGATCTCGCCGACCTGCTCGGTCGGGTGACCGCCGTTCTCGCGTACCCACTTCATGACGGCTGCGGCGGCGCCCTTGCGGACCCGGCGGGCGGTGCCCGACGCGCCGCCGTCCACGCTGGCGTCCGGGGTGAGGTCGACGCCGCTCATCCGGGTCTGCGCGGTGAACGGTACGAAGGTGGCGTGCGGCATGACGCCAGGTTCGCGTTCGCGCAGCCCGAACTCGTTCTTCGCCAGCACGACCACCGAGCGCCCCTCCGGGGTCTCGTCGGCCAGGCTGGAGAGCTGGGCGGCGTCGGCCACGGTCGCGGCGTCGATTCCCTCGACCGGTACGAACTCGGCGGCCTGCCGGTTGCCCAGCGTGATCGTGCCGGTCTTGTCCAGCAGCAGGGTGTTGACGTCGCCGGCCGCCTCGACGGCCCGGCCGCTCATGGCCAGCACGTTGCGCTGGACGAGGCGGTCCATGCCGGCGATGCCGATGGCCGACAACAGCGCGCCAATGGTGGTGGGGATCAGGCAGACCAGCAGCGAGACCAGTACGACCCCGGTCACGCCGGAACCGGTGATCGCCCCGCTGTCCGGCGCGGCGGCCTGGTACGCCTTGGAGAAGATCGCCAACGGCTGGAGGGTGACCACGGCCAGCAGGAAGATGACCGTGAGCGCGGCAAGCAGGATGTTCAGCGCGATCTCGTTCGGCGTCTTCTGCCGGTTGGCACCCTCGACCAGGGCGATCATCCGGTCGATGAAGCTCTCCCCCGGCTTCTGGGTGATCTTCACGATGATCCGGTCGGAGAGCACCTTGGTGCCGCCGGTGACCGCGCTGCGGTCGCCGCCGGACTCGCGGATGACCGGGGCCGACTCGCCGGTGATCGCCGACTCGTCGACGCTGGCGATGCCCTCGACGATGTCGCCGTCACCCGGGATGATGCCGCCCGCCTCGACCAGGACGATGTCGCCCTGGCGCAGGTCCGGCGCGGGCACCGCCTCGTCGCGGTAGGTGTTGGCCCGCGCGCCCGGCTTCCAGTCGACCAGCCGGGTGGCGATGGTGTCCTTCTTCGCCTGCCGCAGGGTCGCGGCCTGGGCCTTGCCCCGGCCCTCGGCGACCGCCTCGGCCAGGTTGGCGAAGACCACGGTTAGCCACAGCCAGGCGGTGATCGCCCAGGCGAACACCGACGGGTCGGTCACCGCCAGGACGGTGGTGAAGGCCGCGCCGACCTCCACGATCAGCATCACCGGATTGCGCCACAGGGTGGCCGGGTTGAGCTTGCGTACGGCGTCCGGCAGGGACCGGACGAGCTGCTTGGGGTCGAGCAGGCCCCCGCCGATCCGGTTGCCCTGTGTCGCCGGGCTGCCGGGAAGCTGCTCTGTCGGGGCGGACGTGACGGACATGTCCTCGTTCCTCATGATGGTCAGAGCCCTTCTGCCAGCGGACCGAGCGCGAGCGCGGGCAGGAAGGTCAGCGCGACGAGGACCACCGTGACGCCGACGACCATCCCGATGAACAGGGGTTTGTGGGTCGGCAGGGTGCCCTCGGACGCGGGGGTGGGTGCCTGGCGGGCCAGCGAGCCGGCCAGCGCGAGCACGAAGATCAGCGGCAGGAAGCGGCCCAGCAGCATGCACAACCCGAGCGCGGTGTCCCACCAGGTGGTGTTGACCGTGATGCCGCCGAAGGCGGAGCCGTTGTTGTTGCTGGCCGAGGTGAACGCGTACAGCACCTCGGAGAGGCCGTGCGGCCCGACGTTGAGCGCCGTGGAGTTGTTTCCGGTGGCGAACGCCGCGGCCGTGCCGACGAGCACCAGGATCGGCGTGATCAGGAAGTAGAGCGAGGCGAACTTGATCTCCCGCGACCCGATCTTCTTGCCCAGGTACTCGGGGGTGCGACCCACCATCAGACCGGCCACGAAGACCGTGATCACCGCGAGGATGAGCAGGCCGTACAGGCCCGAGCCGGTGCCGCCGGGCGCGACCTCGCCGAGCATCATGTTGACCATCGTCATCATGCCGCCGAGCGAGGTGAACGAGTCGTGGAACGAGTTCACCGCGCCGGTCGAGGTGAGCGTGGTGGCGGCGGCGAAGGTGGCCGAGTTCGAGACGTCGAACCGCACCTCCTTGCCCTCCATCGCCGCGCCGACCGCCTGCGGGACCGTGCCGTGGCCGGCCAGCTCGAAGACGTTGGTGATGGCGATGCTGAGGAACGCGAGGATGCCCATCACGGCGGCGATGGCGTAGCCCTGCCGGTTCTGCCCGACCATCCGGCCGAAGACCCGGGGCAGGCTGAACGGGATCAGCAGGAGCAGGAAGATCTCCAGCCAGTTCGTCCACGTGGTGGGGTTCTCGAACGGGTGCGCGCTGTTGACGTTGTAGAAGCCGCCACCGTTGGTGCCCAGCTCCTTGATCACTTCCTGGCTCGCGACCGGGCCACCGGTGATCGTCTGACTGCCGCCGGTCAGCGTGCTCACGTCGGTGCCGGCGGACAGGTTCTGCACCACCCCGCCGATCATCAGCACGACGGCGCCGAGGACCGCGATCGGCACCAGGATCCGCAGCATGATCCGGATCAGGTCGACCCAGAAGTTGCCGAGCTGCCCGGTGCGGCTGCGGGCGAAGCCGCGGACCAGCGCGACCGCCACCGCGATGCCGACCGCCGCCGAAGCGAAGTTCTGCACGGCCAGGCCGGCCATCTGCACGAAGTGGCCCATGGTCGACTCACCCGAGTACGACTGCCAGTTCGTGTTGGTCACGAACGACACGGCCGTGTTCCACGCGCCGTGCGGCACCACCGGGTCGAAGCCCAGCGACAGCCACAGGTGGTTCTGCACCCGCTGGAACAGGTACAGGAACAGGATCGAGACGGCCGAGAACGCGAGCACGCTGCGGGCGTACACGCCCCAGGTCTGCTCGGCGGCCGGGTTGACCCCGACCAGACGGTAGATCCCCCGCTCGACGCGCGACTGCTTCGTCCCGGAGACGGCCCGGAACATGTAGTCGCCGAACGGCTTGTAGGCGGCGACGAGCGCCGCCACCAGCGTCAGCACGAAGATGACGCCCGCTGTTGTCATGGTCATCAGAAGCGCTCCGGGAACAGCAGGGCGAACACCAGGAACGCGCCCAGGACGATCGCGAGCACCAGACCGACCGCGTTTGCCGCGTTCACAGCTTCTCCACCGCCCGCACCACCAGGGCGAGCACTGCGAACAGCGCCACCGTCAGGACCACGAACACCACGTCAGACACGCTGACTCCTCTTACCGGAAAGGTTCGTCGCGACCGCCTTCCGGTCGCGCGGGGCAAGCAAAGCCCAGGTGCACGTCAGTCGGCCCGGGTCATAACGCGACCATGACGGCCGGGAACCTTTTCTTGACGCCGTTTTCACACCCGCACCTGATCAGGTGAAATGCGGCACAGAGGCGCGGCAGTCGGGAGGCGAGGGGTAGCTGTCCGCGTCCTTTGCACTGCTTCAACGGAGGCGACAGCGAGGCACCCACACTGTTGCGCCGGTTGAAGCAGAGCAAAGGGCCCGAAGGGGGTGGGCGGCGGCGGGTCAGGCCGGGCGGCGGGCCACCAGCACGTCGCGCATGATCGACTGGTCCACCCGGTGGCGCAGCGCGCGGTAGGGCTCGTCGTCGACCACGGTCAGGCCGGCGTCGGCCAGCGCCGCCGCCGCGTCGTCGCGGCTCGCGACGTGGGTGTTCCACGAGATGCCGAGCGCGCCGCCGGGCCGCAGCACCCGCGCCCAGACCGGCGCGGCCTCCGCGAGCAGCGCCAGCGGGTCGCGCGACAAGCCCTGGTCGGCGGTACGACTGCCGTGCTGTACGCCGTACGGGGCGTCCGCGACCACCACGTCGACGGTCTCCGGGCGGAAGAATTCACCCGCGCGGGTGGTGTCGGCGTTGACCACGTCCAGCAACTGCGTGCGGCCCGCCTTGTGCTCCTCGCGGGTCGGGGCCAGCTCGATGCGTACCCGCCGGCCGACCACCTTGCGCTCGCGCCGCACCGGCCCCGATTCCAGCACCCGGTGCTTGACGCGCTTCTGCTTGAGCCAGGTGGTGACGAAGGCCCGGTACGCCTCGACGTCCTTCTGGTCGCGCTCGATCCCGGCCGCGTCGAAGCCGTACATCAGCGCCTGGTTAAGGGTGGTGCCCCGACCGCAGAGCGGGTCGAGCACCCGGAACCGACGGTCGGTCAGCTCGCCGGCCCAGTCCGACGCGAGCAGGGTGACGTTGAGCAGCAGCTTGGTGAACTGCTCGTTGGTCTTGCCCACGTACTTCTGGATGGTGAGCAGGTCGTCGTCGTACCGGTCCAGCCGGCTCCACTCGACCGGGCGCAGCAGGTCACCGACGATCTCGAACAGCGCGTACCCGGCGGACAGGTTGCCCAGGACGGCCAGGTCCCGCTCGGTCAGCCCGTCACCCGCGAACGTGACGTACGTCGCGCCGCCGACGACCTCGGTGTCCAGCTCGCCGATCCGGCCGTCGAGCGCCGATCGGCCGAAGATCTCCAGCTCGGCCCGGGTGAGGTCGATCGCGGATCGGGCGTATACCCGGTTGGTGGCGGGCAGGATCAGCAGGCCGTAGCGCGTCATGATCGGGCGAGTATTTCACAACGGGTGACGACCGCCGGGAACCGGAGCGACGCCCGGACCGACTACCCACACATGGGGTGTGAGCAGTGGCGGGAGATCCTGTCCGCGCAGCTGGACGGTGAGGAGACCGCCGACGAACGCGCGGCGGCGCAGGGGCACCTGGACGAGTGCGCCACGTGCCGGGCCTGGTTCGCGACGGCGGCGGCGGTGACGCGCCGCGTTCGTACCCGATTGGTCACGGATGTCCCCGACCGGACCGAAGCGATCATGGCCGCCATCGGCGGCGCTGCCACCGCCGGGACGGACGACGCGCCAGCGGCCCGCCGGTCGCGGTGGCGGCCCCACCTGCCCGGACGCGGCACCCTGGTCGTCGGGCTGCGCGCGGCGCTCGGGCTGCTCGGCGCGGTCCAACTGGTGCTCGGCCTCGCCCAGGTGGGCCGGGGAGCGACCGCGGAGCACCTGCACGCCTCGGGCCAGCACCTGTGGCACGAGTCGGCCGCCTGGAACGTCGCGGTCGGGGCCGGCTTCCTCTTCGTGGCGGTACGCCGCAGCCCACCAGCGGGTCTACTGCCGATGCTCAGCGCGTTCGTCGGCACCCTGCTGCTGCTCTCGGTCAACGACCTGGCCACCGGGTCGGTGAGCGGGGAGCGGCTGGTCAGCCACGGGTTCCTGGTGGTCGGTTACCTGATCACCGTGCTGCTGTCCCGCCCCGGACTGCGTCCCGGCGGGCCTGCCCCACAGCGGCAGCCGACGCCGTCGCGCTGGCGCTTCGGCACCGACGAGGGCGAACGGCCGCTGCGGGTGGTCAACGCGGGGGCGTACCCCGCGCAGGCCGCCGACCGGCACGCCGCCCCGGCGGCGCGGACCGGTCGGGCCACGCGCGCCGATCGGACGGGCGACCGCCGGGCGGCCTGAGCTGGGAACGGTCGCCGCACGAGAGGCGGGGGCATCGCCCCCAGGGGCATGCCCGCTGTGGGGCGGGTGACTAGGCGCGGGGGTCGACCGGGCGCAGCGGCTCGTCGGCGGCGATGACCTGCGGAATGATCTGCTCCACGATCGTCAGCAGCGTGGTGGTGAGCAGCAGGTGCACCTGGGCGCGGGTGAGCGCGTCACGCTGAAGCCACTCCCGGGCGGTGGACGTCGCCAGCCCGCAGTACGCCCGGACCATTCCCCGCAATTCCTCGTGGTCCTTGGCCTCGTCGGCCAGCCCGACGGCGACCAGCATCCGGTCCGCGGCGACCTCCTCGGCCTCGGCGAGCACCCGCTCGACGTCGGCGTCGCCGCCCATCCCCCGGGCCGTGACCGCCGCGAGCCACGAGGTGCTGTGCCGGGACACCACGTCGAGGAACCACGAGACGCTGGCGTCGACCCGGGTCCGCAGATCACCCTTGGGCAGCCGTTCGAGGGCGACCTCCGGAATGGTCACCATGACCCGGACAACCTCCAGGTAGAGGTCCTTCTTGGTGCCGAAGTAGTGGTTGACCAGCCCCCGTGCGACGCCCGCCTCCCGGGCCACGTCGGTGGTCGACACGTCGACGTACGGCTGCTCGCCGAACAGGCGGACCGCGCAGGCCAGGATCTGGCCGCGCCGGGCGTCCGGCTCCAACCGGCGACGGCGGGGAGCGGTCTCGACACTCATCTTCCCGACCCTAGCGGCAGCGCCCGGCCAGCCACGCTCTCGCCATGATCACGCTAGGTAACGAGTTCGCGCGGCTCTTCACTGGCAATAAACCGAAAGTCCAGAGTGCCGGTTTAGCCTCTGTAGTGCCCCATCCTGGCGATGTGTCCGCAGGGCTCGCCAGGGCACCACGGCCCGGGCCGACGGCTGGCATACCGGCTGACGCCTGGCGCACCAAGCAAGGGAGCACCACTGTGGTTTCTCGACGTCGAGTCCTCTCCGGCGCGGCCGGCGCGGCGGTGGGCCTGTCGGCCGCCGGCACGTTCGCCGGCTCCGCGACGGCAGCACCGGCCACCTCCACCGAGGTGACATCTCCGCTGGCCGCCCGGCGCGGTCGCCTGATGAGCAGGACGGTGGTGACCTCGCCGGCCATCCCGCTGACCCACCTGTCCATCCGGCACGGCGGCCCCTCGGCGGCGGTACGCCTGCGCACCGGCAAGGGGTGGAGCGACTGGCAGGAGCTGGACGCGTGCCAGAACGGCCGGGACGGCGGCCGGTCAGCGGCCCGCTCGAACGTCGTGGTCGCCAACGGCGCGACCGCGTACGAGGTGCAGACCGCCGACGGCTCCGACGCCACCGTCGCCGAGCTGAAGATGGTCGACGGGCCCCGGCGGACGATCGCCAACCCGCGAACGAACAGCCTTCCGGTTCCGCGAGGTGGCCGGCTGCCGACGTACCTGCCCCGATCCCGGTGGGGCGCGGACGAGTCACTGCGCCTCGCCGACGACGGCAGCGAACTGTGGCCGGCCGAGTTCTTTCCGGTGCAGACGCTGACCGTCCACCACAGCGGCGTGTACGAGCACAACGAGGACCCGGACCCGGCCGCGACGGTCCGTGCCATCTACTACGACCAGTGTGTCCTTCAGGAGTTCGGTGATATCGGCTACCACCTGCTGATCGACGAGGCGGGGCGGATCTACGAGGGCCGCTACTCCGACCCGGGACCCCTCCCGGTGTACGGGCCGGGCCTCGGCAGCGACGGCCGGCCGCTCATGGTCAACGCGGCGCACGTCGGCGGCTACAACGCCGGCAACATCGGCATCTGCCTGCTGGGCCGGTTCACGTCCCGCCAGCCCAGCGCCGCCGCGCACCGGTCGTTGGTGTTCGTCCTGGCGGGCCTCGCCGCCGCCGGTCGGCTCGCCCCCGGCGCCAAGACCAACTACGTCAACCCGGTCAGCGGGGCGAGCGGCACTGTCGACGTCATCTCCGGCCACCGGGACTGGGCGACCATCGGGGCCGATCCGACCGAGTGCCCCGGCGACGCCTTCCACCCCTACCTCGGCAAGCTCCGCCAGGAGGTGGCGGTGCTGCTGAGGCAGTTCCCGACGCCGCCGAAGCACCCCCACTAGGTGACCCGCGCCCCACCGTCTCCGTCTCGACTCCGTCTCCCCCGACGCCCGGCGGAGGCGGTGGGGCGCGCTCGTTCCCGGCAGTGATCACCTGATGCTCACCAGTTCGGCGGGCGTTCCCGGCGACTGGTCAGCATCAAGTGATCACTGGAGCCGTCGACGGCGGACCAGGTGTCGGCCGAGGTGCCGCAGGTTGGACGTCTCGGAGTAGAGCGCCGCGTTGATCGCCCCGACCGCGACTCCCGGGGCGCGCTGCACCCGGTCGACGTCCTGCACCACCCGGCCGATCAACGCCAGCCGACACCGCAGGTCGAACAACTCCCGCCGCGCGCAGTGCAACGCCGTCTCCAGTCCCCCGACCCGCTCCCGCAACCACGCCAACTCCGTCGCCTGATCCACCACGCCCGCCTCTCGCCGCACCGCGCCCATACGCCCGATCGCTTCTCGGACCACCAGGTTCACCCTCACCCATTCGAAAGGGCTGCTCAAGTAGGTAGACCTAATTTGGCATACCTGATCGCCCTACCGTCAGGTAATGGGTGGAGTTCCGGGTCCGCTGGTCGGTCCACACGAGCTGCAAGACCTGCTCGGCGTGAGCCGGACCCGCATGCGCCAGCTCATCCGTTACCCGACCTTCCCCGCGCCGTTTCAGAGGCTGCACGGGACCACGGTCTGGCTGCGGGCTGATGTGGAGGCGTGGATCGCCGAGCACCGCCCGCCGCGCCCCACGGACGGCGACGAGGCCGAGTAGCACCTGTTTGGCGTGATCCACACGAGATCGCCGATCTGGGCGCGTCCGATCGCCGGAATACCGCCACATCGCCGATCCGGAGTGGATCACGCTCTGCGGACGTCCCGGAGGCCGCCGCGGGCGGGCTCAGCCGCCCTCCGTCACCAGCCGGGTGAACGTCACGTCTCCGAACTCGCGGACCGCCTGCGCGACAGCTTCCGCCTGCGTGGGATGGCAGGTGTCCGTGACGACCTGCCAGTCGTCCGCGCAGTAAAAGAGGTAGAACTCCGCGTCGGTCCCCTCGTAGCGGGCGATCGCCAGATGGGCGACGACCTCCGCGAAGTTGCTGACGGAGTGCCGCGTCGCCCCGGTCGGCGACTGCCCCGGCGCGAGGTTGGCGAACAGCGTGACCCGGGCTCCGTCGAGCAGGGGCGGCGTTGCTCTCATGGCACGATTCTCGCCCCGACTCGACGTCCTGCAAGGCGGGGTGTCCCGCTCGGGTGGACGGCCCGACTTCACGGAACATGAGTCGATCAAGGCGTCGCGGGCTTATTGACATGCTGCCAACAGGGCGCGAGGGTGGTGCACATGCCCACCCCGGACGGCTCCCCCTCGCCCTGGCGCGAACCGGAACACGACGACCTCGCCGAGCTGGCCCGCACCTTCTTCAGCAAGGACGTGCTGCCGCACACCGAACGCCTGTCGACACAGGGGCACCCGGACCGCGAGCACTACCGGCGGGCCGGTGCGCTGGGGCTGCTCGGCCTGTCCGTGCCCGAGGAGTACAGCGGCGGGGGCGGCGACTTCACCCACGAGGCCGTGGTGCTGCACGAGCAGGCGTACGCCGGAGAGGGCAGCCTCGGGTTGGCCGTACACAGTGGCATCGTCACCGGCTACCTCGTGGCGTACGGCAGCGAGGAGCAGAAGCGGCGGTGGCTGCCCGGCCTGTGCAGCGGTGAGCTGGTGGGCGCGATCGCGATGACCGAGCCGGACGGCGGCTCGGACCTTCAGGCGATGCGGACGCGGGCGGTCCGCGACGGCGACGACTACCTGGTCAGCGGCGCGAAGACGTTCATCACCAACGGCGGTCTGGCCGACCTGGTCATCGTGGCGGTCAAGACCGACCCCGAGCAGCGGGCGGCCGGCATCTCACTGCTGGTCTGCGAGGTGGGCGGGGACCCGGAGGGGTTCCGTCGCGGCCGGCTGCTGTCCAAGATCGGGTTGCACGCCAACGACACGGCCGAGCTGTTCTTCGACGAGTTCCGGGTGCCGGCGGCCAACCTGCTCGGCGGCGTCGAGGGGCTGGGCTTCGTCCAGATGATGCAGCAGCTTCCACAGGAGCGCCTGGTCATCGGCGTCGGCGCGGTGGCGGCCATGGAACGGGCGGTGGCGCTGACCGTCGCGTACGCCAAGGAGCGCACCGCCTTCGGCAAGCCGCTGATGGGCCACCAGAACACCCGGATGGTGCTCGCGGAGTGCGCGACGCGTACCCGGGTCAGTCGGGTCTTCCTGGACGACTGCGTCGTCCGGCACACGCGTGGCGACCTGGACGTGGCGACGGCCGCGATGGCCAAGTCGTGGCTCACCGACGGGCAGTGCGAGGTCGTCGACCGGTGCCTCCAGGTCTTCGGCGGGTACGGCTACACGACGGAGTACCCGATCGCCCGCATGTACGCCGACGCCCGGGTACAGAAGATCTACGGCGGCACCAACGAGATCATGAAGGAGCTGATCGCTCGTGCCCTCTGAGGCGTTCACGCGCGGCACGCACGGATCGTCGCGGGGTGGACCGCTGGCCGGCGTACGGGTGGTCGAGCTGGCCAGTCTCGCGCCGGCGCCGTTCGGCTGCATGGTGCTGGCCGACCTCGGGGCGGACGTGGTGCGCGTCGACCGGCCGGGTGGCCCGGGCGCCGGTCGGCTGGCCGCGCCGAGCGGAGGACCGTTGCAGCGCGGCCGGCGGCTGACCGCGCTGGACCTGAAGTCCCCGACCGGTGTGGCGGACCTGCTGCGCCTCGTCGAGCGGGCGGACGTGCTGGTCGAGGCGTACCGGCCGGGGGTCGCCGAGCGCCTCGGCTTCGGCCCGGACGTCTGCCGGGAACGCAACCCCCGGCTGGTGTACGCGCGAATGACCGGCTGGGGCCAGGACGGCCCGCTGGCCGCCCGGGCCGGCCACGACATCGACTACATCGCGGTCGCCGGAGCGCTGGAACCGTTGGGCCGGGCCGGTGAGCGCCCGCACGCGCCGTTGAACCTGATCGGCGACTTCGCCGGTGGCGGCATGCTGCTGGCCGTGGGCGTGTTGGCCGCGCTGCTCGAACGGGAGCGCTCGGGCCTCGGCCAGGTCGTCGACGCGGCCATGGTCGACGGTTCGGCGCTGCTCACTTCGTTCCTGCACGGGCTGCTCGGCACCGGCCTGTGGGCGGCCCCGCGGGGGCGGAACCTGCTCGACGGAGGAGCGCCCTTCTACGACACGTACGCCACGGCCGACGGTGGCTTCATGGCCGTCGGGGCGCTGGAACCGGCCTTCTACGGCGAACTGCTGGCCGGTCTCGGCCTCGCCGACGCGGACCTGCCCAACCAGTACGACCCGAGCGGCTGGGACGAGCTGCGCAGGCGATTCACCGAGCGGTTCGCCGAGCGGACGCGGGACGAGTGGACGGCGATCTTCGCCGACCGGGATGCCTGCGTCGCCCCGGTGCTCGCTCCCGGCGACGCGCACCGGCACCCGCACAACGCGGCCCGGGGGACGTTCGTCGAGGTGGACGGCGAGGTGCAACCGGCACCGGCGCCGCGCTTCGACCGTACGCCGACGGGCCCGCCGATCCCGGCGCCCGATCCGGAGCGGGACGTGTCGCCGGTCGAGGAGATCCTGACCGCCTGGTCGTAGCCGGCGGGACAGCCGTGCCGGTGTCGCGTTGATACGGTCGTGCACCGACGGTCCGGGGGGAGTCAGCGCATGGGTACGGACAGTTGGAAGGGCCACGTCAACGGGATCCTGTACGGGGTCCAATTCGACAGCGCGCTCGACGACGCGGTGGTGACCCGGGTCGCCGACGGGGTGGACGCCGGGAGCTACCCGGGCGACCGGGCCGAGACGCGGGACGCGATCGATCAGGCGCTGCGCTGTTCGGGCCCGCTCAACGACCAGGCCGAGACGCACCACAGCGAGGACGACATCCGCGCGTTCCTCCGCCGCCTGTCGGCCGCACTGGCGGCCACCCCGCCACAACGTTGATCAAGAGGTTGGCGTCAGAAGACGGCCGCACCGTGACGCAAACCTCTTGATCACCGCCTAACGGGCGGGGTCGACCTTCCTGTTTTGGGTGTCTTGGGTGGGGGACGGCATGATCATGGTGGGGGCGGGTCGCGGTGGGCCGCCTGGGCCGAGGAGGTGCCGGTGCCGGACGCGGAGGACCTCGTCGCCGAGGCGCTGGCGGCGGTGCGTGGCACCGACGTACGACAGACCGAACGGCAGCTCGACCGACTGATGGTCGGCACCGGGACGGCGGACGGCGCGACGGCGGTGGACGCCGCCCTGGCCCGACGGTTGGTCCGTGGCCTCGGGCGGCTCTGGCCGCGCGGCTGGCAGCCGGTCGACGTACACCGGATCGTCAGGCGTCGGCTCGACGCCGGCGCGGCCCGACTGGTCCGCGACGCGCTGGCCGCGCAGCGACGCGAGCAGGCCGAGCCGGTCCCCGCCTGGTGGGACGACCAGCTCCGCGTGCTCGCCGCCCAGGACCGGGAGGCGGCAGGCCAGGGCTCAAGCGTCAGCCAGGGCTCGAAGGCCAGCCGGGGCCGGGACGCCGGCCAGGGCTCGAAGGCCGGCCGGGACGTCGGCCCGGAGGATCTGGTGGCCGACTGGACCCGCGCTGAAGGGCTGGACCGGGTCGACGCGCTGCGCACGGCGGTCGACGTACTCGCGCTGGTGGAGAGCCTGCCGCCGATCGCGGTGCTGCGCCCGCCGCCGGGCTCGGCCGGAACGGCGCTCCCCCGCGCCGCCGGTGCGGCCCGCAGCGGGTCGCCGATGCTGGACCGGGTACGCGCGCTGTTGGCGAAGGCGGAGTCGACCACCTTCCCGGCCGAGGCGGAGGCGTTGACCGGCAAGGCGCAGGAGCTGATCGCCCGGCACAGCATCGACGAGGCGCTGCTGGCCGCCGGCACCGAGCGGGGCGACGTGCCGAGCGGGGTGCGCCTGGGCGTCGAGACGCCGTACGCCGGGGCGAAGGCGCTGCTCGTGCAGGAGGTGGCGGCGGCGAACCGGTGCGAGGCGATCTGGTCCGACGACCTCGGCTTCACCACCGTGCTTGGGTGGCCGGCGGACCTCGTGGCGGTGGAGCTGCTCTACACGTCGCTGTTGGTGCAGGCGACGGCCGCGATGCTGCGCGGGCGTGCCGAGCGCCGGCCCGGGTCGGGCCGCCGGACGAAGGTGTGGGACGAGTCCTTCCTCAACGCGTTCGCGCTGCGGATCGGGGAGCGGCTGCGCACGGCCACCGACGCGGCGACCGAGGCGGCGGGGCAGACGGAAGCCGGGGCGGATCGGCTGTTGCCGGTGCTCGCCGCGCGGGGCGAGGCGGTCCGGGAGCGACTGGAGACGCTGTTCCCCGGCGTGACCCGGCACCGGCTCAGCGTGCGCGACGCCGAGGGCTGGTCGTCCGGCACGTCGGCCGCCGATCGGGCATCCCTGGACGTCGGCGGCGGCTCCAAGCCTCGGCAGGTGCCGGGCCGACCCTGATCCGCCCGGCGTGGGAACGCCACGGCCGGACGTTTCTGCGATTTTCTTCGGTACGCGGTAGGGAACGGGGTGACGGCTCCGACCCTCCGGTGAGCCGCACCCCAGCCGGGGCGCGACCAGGAACCGAGGAGCATCCCCGTGAAGTACATGTTGCTGATCTGGAACCGGCCCGGCTTCACCGAAAGCCTGACCGAAGAGGACCGCACCGCCCTGTTTGGCGAGGTCGACGAGATCATGAAGGAGCTGACCGAGACCGGTGAGCTGATCGGCGGCCAGGCGCTGGCCGACCCGTCGCAGACGCAGACGGTCCGGCTGGCCGGCGGTCACCCCGAGGTCGTCGACGGGCCGTTCATGGAGAGCAAGGAGCAGTTCGCCGGCTACCTGGCTGTGGACTGCGACAGCCCGCAGCGGGCCGCCGAGATCGCCGCCCGCTGGCCGGACGTGCGCTTCGGCGGCGCGATGGAGGTTCGCCCGATCATGGACGAGGCCGGGACGGAGATGTGACCGACGACCGGACGGTCGAGGACCTGCTGCGCACCCTCGCGCCGCAGGTCCTCGGCCTGCTGGTCCGCCGGCACGGCCAGTTCGACAGGTGCGAGGACGCGGTCCAGGAGGCGCTGTTGGCCGCCGCGACGCAGTGGCCCGGGCAGGGCGTACCGGACAACCCGCGCGGCTGGCTGCTCACCGTGGCGACCCGCCGGCTCACCGACGAGTGGCGCAGCGAGAGCGCCCGCCGGCAGCGCGAGGTCGCGGTGGCGCTGCGCGAGCCGGCGTACGCCCAGGTGGCGCCTCCGGCGGACGCCCAGCCGGCGGTGCCGGACGCGGACGACACGCTGACCCTGCTGTTCCTCTGCTGTCATCCGGCGCTGGCCCCCTCGGCGCAGGTGGCGCTCACGCTGCGCGCGGTGGGCGGCCTCAGCACGGCCCAGATCGCCCGGGCGCACCTGGTGCCGGAGGCGACCATGAGCCAGCGCATCCGGCGGGCCAAGCAGCGGATCGAGGCGGCCGGCGCGCGGTTCGCCATGCCCGGACCGGCCGAGCGGGAGGAGCGGCTGCGAACGGTGCTGCGGGTGCTCTACCTGATCTTCAACGAGGGGTACACGGCGTCCAGCGGGCCGGACCTGCACCGGGCCGAGCTGACGGCCGAGGCGATCCGGTTGGGCCGCGTCCTGCACGGGCTGCTGCCCGACGACGGCGAGGTCACCGGGCTGCTGGCGCTCATGCTGCTCACCGACGCGCACCGGGCGGCCCGGGTGGGCGCGGACGGGGAGCTGGTGCCGCTGACGGAACAGGACCGTTCCCGCTGGGACGGCGCCGCCATCGCGGAGGGGGTCGCACTGATCACCGAGGCGTTGACCTGGTCGCCGCCCGGCCCGTACCAGCTCCAGGCCGCCATCGCCGCCGTGCACGCCGAGGCGGCGACGGCGGCGGAGACGGACTGGCGGCAGATCGCCGCGCTCTACCGGCTGCTGGGCCGGATCGCCCCGAACCCGCTGGTCACGCTCAACCAGGCGGTCGCGGTGGCCATGGTGGACGGGCCCCGGGCCGGGCTCGCCCTGCTCACCCCGTTGGACGCCGACGAGCGTACGGCCGGACACCACCGGCTCGCGGCCGTCCGGGCGCACCTGCTGGAGCTGGCCGGCGAGCCGGCGGCGGCGCGGGAGGCGTACCTGGCGGCGGCGCGCGGCACCACGAGCCTGCCCGAGCAGCGCTACCTGGAGCTGCGCGCCGCCCGAGTGGCGGCGCGGCGGTGACCGCCGCGCCGCCCGCCCGTCAGAGGTCGACCGCCGGGCAGCTCGCGCCCCGGGCGGGTACGACCTGATCGATCAGGTACGCATCGACGGCCCGACCCACGCACGGACTGGTGGTGTAGCTGCCGTGCCCCCAGCCCTGGTAGGTGAGCAGTACCCCGTGCCGACCCAACTGCCGGGCCACCGCGCGGGCCCAGGCGTAGCCGCTCGCCGGATCGTGCACGGTGGCGGCGATCAGCACCGGCAGGTCGGTGCGTACCCGCAGCCGGTGCTGCGGGTTGGCGACCGGCGTCGGGGTGCCCAGGCAGGTGACCAGCGCGAACAGCGCCGGCGGGTAGCGCAGGTCGGGCGCGAGCCGGGAGCTGCGGCGCAGATGCGCGTCGTACTCGCGGTAGTCGCGGACCGGCAGGCTCCAGTCCTGGCAGAAGACCGCGAAGGGGTACGGGACCACGGCGTCGTCCGCCAACGTGGTGACGCCCGGCGTCGGGGCACCCGCCAGCTTGTCGATCCACTGGGCGAGCCCCGGCCACCGGTCGGTCTCGTAGAGCCCCTTGTGGGCGAGGCGGCTCAACTCGAAGGGGGCGAGCGGGGCGCCCGACCGGTCCGGGTCGGTAAGCGTCCCGCGCTCGGCCCGGTCGTGCAGCCCGGCCCAGATCGCCCGTACGTCCCGACCACGCAGCACGCAGTCGGCGGACCGGTCACACCAGTCGAGGAACTCGTCGAACGCGTCCTCGGCGGCGACGGCCTGGGTGTCGAGGAAGGCGCGGGTGTCGAGGCTGTGGTCCATCGCGGCCTCCAGCACCATGGCCCGCACCCGGTCGGGGAACAACTCGGCGTACCGCTCGCCCAGCAGCGTGCCGTACGAGCTGCCGTGGAAGGTGAGCTGCCGTTCGCCGAGCGCGGCACGGACCGCGTCCAGGTCACGGGCGGCGCTTGTCGTGTCCACGTGGTCGTAGAGCGCGCCGGTCCGGGCCCGGCAGTCGGCGCGCAGCAGCGCGTTGGTGGCCAGGGTGGCGTCGAACTGTGCCTGGTCGGCGATCACCTGGGGCTGCCGGACGAGCAGGTCGCGGGAGCAGCGCACCGGGTGACTGCCGCCGATGCCGCGCGGGTCGAAGCTGACGATGTCGAACCGGCGGCGCAGGTCGGCACTGAACCGGGAACTACCGTTCACCACCCGGTCGACGCCGCTGTCGCCGGGCCCGCCCGGACCGAAGACCAGCGTGCCCTGTCGGGCGGTCGGGTCGGTGGCGACCCGGCGGGCCAACGCCAGTTCGAAGCGTTCCCCCCGTGGTCGGTTCCAGTCGACCGGCAGCGACAGGGTGCCGCACTCGGCCGGGGCCTCCGCGACGGGCGGCTCCTCCTCGGGGGCGTCCTCGGCGCAGGGGTGCCAGTCGATGGTGGGTCGGGCGACGGCCGGGCTCGCCGGGGTCAGGCCGGCGGCTGTGAGGGCCAGGGCCACCGCCCAGCCGACTCCGGATTTGCGTACGCGCAGCATCAGTCGACCTCGCGCAGGACGCGTTCGAGCGTGGTCATCCGGGTCTCCATCCCGCTCAGCCGGCCGTCCATCGCGGCGAGCAGTCGGGCGTTCTCCGCCTGCGCCTGCGCGGCGGTCTCGGCGAGCTTGCGGTAGTCGTCCGCGCGGTTCGCCTCGTACCGGGCCCGCCGGGTCTTGGCGAGCTGCACGACTGTCACGGTGAACACGCTGATCAGCAGCGCGAACACGCCGAACGCGCCGACCACCTCGGTCCAGTCGTGCTCGCTCATGACCGCTCCTCCGGCTGCTCGCCCGAGTCGGGCACGGTGAGCGTCTCGATCGCCGCCGCGATGACCTGGGGGGTGAGTGTGAGCACGAATGGCTCCACCTCGTAGTAGTTCATGGCCTTCCCGTCCTCCGACAACTCCATGCGGGCGGTGACCAGTCCGGCCGCCGCCAGCTTCCGTAGGTGGACCTGCAACAGCGCGCGGCTGATGCCCAGTTGCCGGGCCAGCCCACTGACGTACGCGCGCTCGCGGGCCAACGCGGCGACGACCCGCAGCCGGTGCGGGTTGGCCAGCGTGGCCAGCACCCGGACCAGGTCGTCGCCGGTCGGCGGCGAAGCCGCGCTCATAACCAGCCCTTGCACATGCCAACAGAAGTTAGCAGGTATGGCGACACTGCGGCGCGGCACGGAGACGGAATCAGGGGGATCTCAGGGTTCGGCACCCCGGACACGACAGCACGCCGGGTCGGTGATGATCACCGGCCCGGCGTGCGGACTACGTCGTACGTCAGCTCTTGAAGGCGTCCTTGATCTTCTCGCCGGCCTGCTTGAGCTTGGCCGTGGACTGGTCGGCGCGACCCTCGGCCTCGAGCTGCTCGTTGTCGGTGGCCCGACCGGCGCCTTCCTTCAGCTTGCCGGCCGCGTCCTCGGTGGCGTTATTGACCTTGTCGTCGAATCCCATTGCCAACCTCCATCGCAAGCGTCGCTACGAACTCAGACGTACCCCCGTCGTGACCGGTCCAACCATCGCGGTCGTCACAGTTCGCCAGCGGCCGAACGGAAGCGGCGCAGCCGCAGGCTGTTGGCCACCACGAAGACCGACGAGAACGCCATGGTGGCGCCCGCGATCATCGGGTTGAGCAGCCCGGCGGCGGCCAGCGGCAGGGCCGCCACGTTGTAGCCGAACGCCCAGAACAGGTTGCCCCGGATGATGCCGAGCGTGCGCCGGGACAACCGGATGGCGTCCACCGCGGCGTCCAGGTCACCCCGGACGAGGGTCAGGTCGGACGCCTCGATCGCCACGTCGGTGCCGGTGCCCATGGCGAGCCCCAGGTCGGCCTGGGCCAGCGCGGGCGCGTCGTTGACGCCGTCACCGACCATCGCCACCGAGCGCCCATGCGCCTGGAGCCGCTTGACCACGTCGACCTTGCCGGCCGGCAGCACCTCGGCGATCACCTCGTCCACGCCCACCTCGGCGGCGACCGCCCGGGCCACGGTGGTGTTGTCGCCGGTCAACAGGACCGGTGTGAGCCCCAGGGCACGCAGCCGCGCCACGGCCGCCCGGCTCGTCGGCCGGACCACGTCGGCGACCGCGAGCACACCCCGGGCCCGCCCGTCCCAGCCCGCGACGATCGCCGTACGCCCGGCGGCCTCGGCGTCCCGCACGGCCCACTCGATCTCCGGCGGTACGTCGACACCGCGTTCGCGCAGCAGCCGGACCCGGCCGAGCAGCACGACCCGCTCCTCGACCCTGCCGGTCACGCCCAGCCCTTCGAGGTTGGCGAAGCCGGTCACCGGGGGCAGCTCGCCCGCTTCGGCGGCGGCCACGGCGACGGCCCGGGCGATCGGATGCTCCGAGGCGGCCTCCACCGCACCGGCGAGCCGGAGCAGCTCCGCGCGGTCCTCGCCACTGGCCGGCGCCACGCCCACCAGGGTCATCCGACCGGTCGTCACGGTGCCGGTCTTGTCCAGCACGACGGTGTCCACCCGGCGGGTCGACTCCAGCACCTCCGGCCCCTTGATCAACACGCCGAGCTGGGCCCCACGACCGGTGCCGACGAGCAGCGCGGTCGGCGTGGCCAGACCCAGGGCGCACGGGCAGGCGATGATCAGCACAGCCACGGCGGCGGTGAACGCGGCCGTCGGACCGGCCCCGGCGCCGAGCCACCAGCCGAGGGTGCCCACGGCCAGGGCTATGACGATCGGCACGAACACCCCGGAGATCCGGTCGGCCAACCGCTGCACCGCCGCCTTGCCGCTCTGCGCCTGCTCGACCAGGTCGGCCATCCGGGCGAGCTGCGTGTCCGCGCCGACCCGGGTGGCGGTGACGATCAGCCGGCCGCCCGCGTTGATCGTCGCGCCGACCACGGCGTCGCCCGGACCGACCTCGACCGGCACCGACTCACCGGTCAGCATGCTCGCGTCCACGGCGGACGTACCCTCGTCGACGACACCGTCGGTGGCGATCTTCTCGCCGGGGCGGACCACGAACCGGTCACCGACGGCGAGCCGGTCCACCGGTACCCGGGTCTCGACCCCGTCCCGCAGCACCGCCACCTCCTTCGCGCCGAGGTCGAGAAGGGCGCGCAGGGCCGCGCCGGCGGTCCGCTTGGACCGGGCCTCGAAGTAGCGACCGGCCAGGATGAACACCGTGACCCCGGCGGCGGCCTCCAGGTAGATGTTGCCGGCGCCGTCGCCGCGGGTGATGGCGAAGCGAAACGGGTGCGTCATCCCGGGCATGCCGGCGTCACCGAGGAAGAGCGCCCAGAGCGACCACCCGAACGCGGCGAGCGTGCCGAGCGAGACCAGCGTGTCCATGGTGGCCGCGCCGTGCCGCAGGTTGGTCCAGGCCGCGCGGTGGAACGGCAGCCCACCCCAGACGACCACCGGGGCGGCCAGCGTCAGCGAGAGCCACTGCCAGTAGTCGAACTGCCAGGGCGGCACCATGGCCAGCAGGACCACCGGCACGCTCAGGACCGCCGAGACCCACAGCCGGGTACGCGGACCGCGCAGCGGATCCTGCACCGGCGGCTCGGCGGTCGGCGGCGTCGGCAGGGCCGCCGTGTAGCCGGTCTTCTGGACGGTCTCGATCAGGTCGTCCGGGGTGACGTCGTCGGCGTACCGGACGGTCGCCTTCTCGGTGGCGTAGTTGACGGTGGCGCTCACCCCGTCCATGCGGTTGAGCTTCTTCTCGACCCGCGCGGCGCACGCGGCGCAGGTCATCCCCCCGATCGCCAGTTCGATCCGGTTCGGCGCCTCGGGCAACGGTCTGCTGCTGGTGGTGGTCATCGTCCGGTCCCGTCAGTCGTGCCCGTGCCCGGGGGTGCCGTGGTCGGCCCCGCCGGTCGGTGTCGGCTCGCCCGTCGCGGCGGGGGCAACGCCCGCCACGATGGTGAATTCGGCGGTGTGCACCCGCCCACCGTGCTGGAAGTCGAGGTAGAGCCGGTAGGCGCCGGCCGAGGGCACCTCGGCGTGGAAGGTGACGGCGGGGCCGGGCGGGGTTCGTCCGTCGCCGGGCGTCCCGTCCGGGTGCACGTGCAGGTACGCCAGATCGCCCCGACGCAGCGCCACCAGGTGCCCGTACGCCCCGAGGTAGGGCTCCAGGTCGGTGACCGGCTGCCCGGCACGGCTCACCGTCAGGGTGAGCGCCGAGGTCCGGCCCGGCTCCGGCGTACCGGTCAGGGTGACGGTGTAACCGTCGACCGTGGTGCTGGCCGCCGGGGCGGGCAGCGTCCGCTCGGTCAGCTCGCCGGGGACGGTCACGTCCACGCCGAGGGTCAACGGCTCACCCCCGGCCGGGGTGAAGTCGGCGAACGCCCGCCACTGCCCGGGGCCGGCCAGCGGGGTGGCGACCCGCCAGGTGCCGTCCGGGGCGAGATCGGGGTGGACGTGCCGGAAGCCGGACAGGTCCCGGCGGGCGACGATCAGGTGCATCCGTTTGTCGTGCGCGACGTCGTACCTGGTGACCGGCCGACCGTCCGGCCCGTCGATCCGGAAGGCGAACTGGCCGGCGGGCGCGGTGAGGTGTTGGAGCGTGTAGCCCCGGTCGGAGACGAGCAACCCGCCGGGAACGAGGTCGGCCACCTCGCCGCTCGTGGTGGGGCCCGAGGTGTGGGCGACGTCGGGCCGGCTCTGCGCGACCGGGTCCGCCGGGTCGACCACCCGACCGACCCCGTACGCCGCGCCGAAGACCGCCGCGAGACCGAGGGCGAACGCGCCCAGCCTGGTCACCGTGGTCATCGCGGACCTCCGTTCACGCCTCGACGAGGTCGTAGCCGGCCTCGTCGACAGCGGCCCGGACGGCCTCGGTGTTCACGGGCTGCTCGCTGCTGACGGTGACCTGGCCGGTGGCGAGGTCGACCCGCACGTCGCGCACGCCCTCGATCGCGCCCACCTCGGCGCTGACCGCGCTGACGCAGTGCCCGCAGGTCATGCCCCGCACCTGGTACGTCGTGTCGACCATCGGACGGCTCCTCTCGTAGTACCGGTACCCGGTGGGGGTATGCCGGCAGGATCGGACATTACCATACCCCCTAGGGGTACGCTATCCTCGTCGCCATGACCGCACCCACACCGATCCGCGGGTACACCGCCAGCAAGGACCAACTGCTCGCGCGCCTGCGCCGGGTGGAGGGACAGGTCCGGGGCATCGAGAAGATGGTCGACGAGGACCGCTACTGCATCGACGTGCTCACCCAGATCTCCGCGATCCAGGCCGCGCTCGACAAGGTGGCCCTGGGCCTGCTCGACGGGCACGCCCGGCACTGCATGCACGAAGGGGCGGCCGAGGGCCGGGCCGACGAGATGGCCACTGAGATGATGGCGGCCGTCGGCCGACTCATGAAGCGCGGCTGAGCGCCGCACTCCCGCTCCCGGTCATTCTTCCGGAACAGGCCCCAGACGTACCCGGCGCAGCAACTGCGCGTTGAGCGCCACCACGATGGTGGACGCGGACATCAGCACGGCCGCCACCGCCGGGCTCAGCGCCACCCCGGCCCCGGCGAGCACCCCCGCCGCCAGCGGCAACGCCACCACGTTGTAGCTCGCGGCCCAGGCCAGGTTCTGCCGCATCTTGCGGTACGACGCCCGGGAGAGCCGGACCACGGCCCCGACGCCGCGCGGATCGGACGACGCCAGCACGACCCCGGCGGACTCGATCGCGACGTCGGTGCCCGCCCCGATCGCGATGCCCACGTCGGCGCGGGCCAGCGCCGGCGCGTCGTTCACCCCGTCACCGACCATCGCCACGGTCAGCCCGCGCCGCTGGAGTTCCGCCACCCGGCTGTCCTTGTCGGCCGGCAGCACCTCGGCGAAGACCTCGTCCACCCCGGCCCGGAAGCCGAGGTCGGCAGCGACCGATTCGGCCACCGACCGCGCGTCCCCGGTGATCATGGCGATGGTGCGGACGCCATCCGCCCGCAGCTCGGCGATGGCCTCGCGGGCCTCCGGGCGTACCGCGTCGGTGAGCGCGAACGCCCCGAGCACCGTGTCCGGCAACCGCAGGAGATACAGCACCACGGCTCCTCGTGACGACCAGCGCCCGGTCGCCTCCCGCAGCTCGTCCGGCAGTGGTCCACCCCGCTCACGCAGCAGGGCCGGCCCGCCCACCGCGTACTCCGTACCGTCGATGGTGGCCCGCACCCCGCGGCCCGGAAGCGAGCGGAAGCCGGCGGCCCGGGCCGGCCCACCCGGCCCGGCCGCCGCCACGATCGCCCGGGCCAGCGGATGTTCGCTGTCGGACTCGACACCGGCGGCGATCCGCAACGCCTCGTCGCGGCCCACGCCGGGGGCCGTCACCAGGTCGGTGACCGCGTGCTCGCCCCGGGTCAGCGTGCCGGTCTTGTCGAACAGCACCGCGTCGACGGACCGCATCCGCTCCAACGCGAGCCGATCCTTCACCAGGATCCCGCTTCGTGCCGCCAGCGCCGTGGAGAGCGCGACGACGAGCGGGATGGCCAGGCCGAGCGCGTGCGGGCAGGCGATCACCAGAACGGTGACGGTACGCACCACCGCCTCGTCCGGCTCACCGAGCGCGGTCCAGACCACCAGGGTGAGCACGGCGGTACCGGCGGCCACGTAGAACAGCGCGGCGGCGAACCGGTCGGCGAGCAGTTGAGCCTGCCCGCCCGAGCGCTGCGCCTGCACGACCATGCGCTGGATGCCCGCGAGCGCGGTCTCGTCGCCCAGCGCCTCGACACGGACCCGGATCGCCGAATCGGTGGCGACCGTGCCGGCCACCACCCGATCGCCCGCCGACCGGGCGACCGGACGCGACTCGCCCGTGATCATCGATTCGTCCAACTCCGCGTCACCGTCGACCACCCGGCCGTCGGCCGGAACCCGACCCCCGGGTCGGACCAGCACCACGTCGTCGACCCGCAGCCCGTCGACCGGTACGCGCTCGACCCGCCCGTCCGCCGCCACCCGCTCGGCCTCGTCGGGCAGCAGCGCCGCCAGGGCCGCGAGCGCCCCACGGGCCTGCCCGATGGCCTTCATCTCCTGCCAGTGCCCGAGCAGCATGATGGTGACCAGTGCGGCCAACTCCCACCAGAAGTCCAGGTCGAAGGCACCCAGGCTGGTCGCCAGCGACGCGGTGTACGCCACGGTGATCGCCATCGCGACCAGCAGCATCATGCCCGGCGCGCGGTCCCGGATCTCCCGTACCGCGCCGACCAGGAACGGCCAGCCACCCCAGAGGAACACCACCGAACCGAGCACCGGCCCCACCCAGGAACGACCCGGCACGTCCAGCCGGAGCCCGAGCCGGTCCACCACCAGGTCACTGGTCAGGACCACCGGAACGGTGAGCACCAGACAGACCCAGAACCGGCGACGGAACATGGCCGGGTCGTGCCCCGCGTGCTTGTCGTGCTTGTCGTGCCCGGCGTGCTTGTCGTGCTCGGCGTGCCCGTCGTGCTGTCGGTGCTCGGTGGATGGCTCAGGCATGACTCCACCATCCCGCCGCGCCCGGGGCGGTGTCAGCGGTTCGACTCCCCCGACACGTCCACACAACCTGCGACCTCCAGGCACGCTGGTTAGCATCGTCCGGCGATGACCCATCGGATCCCGCCACCGAGACGGGCGACGGCGCCGCCACGGCGCGGCCCCGTACGGCGCCGACCGGGCCACTTCATCACTCTCTGTGATTGTCGGGTCGTCAGGCGGCGAACCGACGCGCTCGTGCCCGCGTTCGTCCGGCGGAACTGAACCGCACGGGCCGCCGGCACGTACCCCGCACCGGATCGTTGGGAGTCTCGCATTGGGTTCCGACCACAGCCATTCCGCTCGTCCCGCCCCGCCCCGGGTACGACGGATCCTCGTCGCGACGGTGGTGCCGCTCTTCGTGGCCACCGTCGTCGCCGCCGTGGTGCTGTGGCCCCGGGACGGCGCACCGAAGAGCGGCGGTGGCGCGGACCTGCCGCGCCACCACGGCACGGTGACCCGGGTGGTGACCGAACCGTGCCCGCCCTCGACGAGCCCGGAGGGCACGCCGAGCAGCGGGCCGTGCGGCACGGTGGACGTACTCCTCGAAGACGGGCCGCGCGCCGACCGGCAGGTGAGCACGCCCGTCCCCGCCGGGCCCGGAGCGCCTCGGGTCGAGGTGGGCGACGACGTCGTCCTGGTCGAGCTGACCGATCCGACCGATCCCACCATCAGCACCTGGAACATCGCCGAGCACCAGCGCGGGGCGCCACTGGTGTGGCTCGTGGTGGTCTTCGCCGCCGCCATCGTCGCGTTCGGCCGGTGGCGGGGTCTGGCCGCGCTCGCCGGCCTGGCCGCCAGCTTCGCCATCCTGCTCACCTTCGTGTTGCCGGCCATCGGCGCGGGCCGGTCACCGCTGCTGGTGGCGGTGGTCGGCGCGGCCCTGATCATGTTCGTGGTGCTCTACCTGACACACGGAGTGACCGCGCAGACCTCCGTCGCGGTCCTCGGCACCCTGGGCAGTCTGGTGCTCACCGGCGTCCTCGCGACCATCGCCACCGCCGCCACCCGGCTCACCGGCTTCGGCAGCGAGGACGCCACCACGCTCTCGATGTTCCAGGCGGATGTGGACCTGCGCGGCCTGCTGCTCGCCGGGATCATCATCGGCTCACTCGGGGTACTCGACGACGTGACCGTCACCCAGGCCGCCACCGTCACCGAGCTGGCCAACGCCAACCCCGGGCTGGGTCGGCGACAGCTCTACCGGGCCGCCACCCGGGTCGGCCGGGCGCACATCGCCTCCACGGTCAACACCATCGTGCTGGCGTACGCGGGCGCGTCACTGCCGCTGCTGCTCCTGCTCACCGCCGACTCGCGTCCCGTCGGGCAGATCCTGACCAGCGAGTTCCTCGCCCAGGAGATCGTCCGCAGCGCGGTCGCCACGCTCGGCCTGATCGCCGCCGTACCCCTCACCACCGGGCTGGCGGCGGTGGTGACCGCGGCCGGATCGACGGCCCCGGCCGACGCGGACGCCCCGCCACCGCGCCCCCGCGCGGACCGTACGGAGGCGCTTGCCGCCCTCAGTTCCCCGCCTGCGGGTCGGGCCGACGGGCCCGATCCGCAGCGGAGCACACCCCCATCCACCGCCACCACCGGGTGGCCAGAGCCGAACAGGAGCACGGATACGGCATGGTGACACTCCTCAGCGTGACCGGATCGGGCACCCGCCCTGAGAACCGCGTCACTGGTCACTCAACGCCATGGCGAAATGACGCTTTTAGTCGGCATCAGGACGTAGCTCAGGCGGTGGACTCTCGGGTAACCTCGCTGCCGGTCACCGACGAAGGCGCGCAGCGGCGCCTGCGGTGCCACCGCCCAATCGCCAACCGGCGAGCCGGGGACCCAGGTACCTGGGGTGAATCCGCGACAGCGGTAGGGGCCACTTCCGCCCCGAACCCGTCAGCTAACCCGGTCGGCGGTCGACGGAAGGGAAGATTGTGACGGCACCCCTACGCCGCTGGTTGACACCTGTGGTGGCCGTGTTCGCTGCGCTGACCGTGCTCGCCGGACCCCTCCCGGCCCACGCCGCCCCGACGACCCCCACCCCGTCCGGGCACGAGGAGGACGGCGACGAGCCCAAGCTGCTCACCGACGTCATCGAGCAGACCAACCGGGACTACGTGGCGGCCAAGTCCAAACTGGACAAGTCCAAGAAGCGGCAGCTCGAACTGGCGGCCGAGGTCGACCGGGCGAAGGCCGACCTCGCCGCGCTGGCCCCGCAGGTCGCGCAGATCGCCGCTCAGTCGTACCGGACCGGACGGGTCGGCGCGATCGCGATGCTGCTGGAGGCCGACGCCCCGGACTCGTTCGTCCAGCGGGCCGCGGCGCTCGACGAGATGAACATGGTCAACGAGAAGAAGCTCGCCGAGGTCAACGCCGTGAAGTCCCGCGCCGAGCAGGCCAAGCTGGCCCTCGACGCCGAGGTCCGGGAGCAGCAGAAGCAGACCGCGCTGATGGCGAAGGACAAGCGCGACGCGGACAAGGCGCTCGCGCTGGTCGGCGGCAAGGGCTTCACCGGCGGCCTGGTGGACGCCACCTCCCCGGTCGCCCGGATCGGCCCGGGTCGCACCGCCGACGGCGACTGGAAGGCGCAGTCGTGCAGCGAGGACGACCCCACCACCTCCGGCTGCGTCACGCCGCGCACGCTGCACGCGTACAAGGAGGTCAAGCGGGCCGGATTCAACCGGTTCGTGGGCTGCCACCGCAACGGCGGACCGTACGAGCACCCGAAGGGCCGCGCCTGTGACTGGTCGTTGCAGAAGAGCGGCTTCAGCCCGTGGCACAACGACGACACCCGGATGTACGGCAACAACGTGGCCGCGTTCCTCATCCGCAACGCCGACCGGCTCGGCATCTACTACGTGATCTGGAACCGGCAGATCTGGTTCCCGGCGACCGGCTGGAAGTCGTACAGCGGGCCGTCGAACCACACCGACCACGTACACATGTCGTTGCTCTGATTCGACGTTCAGCAGTTCGAGGGCCGTCCCGCGTCGAGCGGGGCGGCCCTCGTCGCGGGTCAGGCGGCGGTGGTGGCCGCCGAGTCGTCCGAGGCGTCGCCGGCCGGTACGGACGTCACGGGTCGTACTGCCCCGGCGGCGAGCCGGTACGACATCCCCACCACCGCGCACCGCCCCCGCGCCACCTCGTCGGCCAGCACGGGCGACTGCCCGAGCAGCGTCTCGACGGTCTGCGCGATGTGGATGTCGACGATGCCGTCGATGTCGTGCACGCCCTCGGCCGCGGCTCGTCGCAGGCTGGGCAGCACCGCGTCGACCACCGCTGGGAGATGTCCCGGGGGCGCGACGCCGGTGGCCGCCGATTCGCGGGCCGCCTGCACGGCGCCGCAGGAGTCGTGGCCGAGCACCACCACCAGCGGGGCACCGAGGACGGCCACCGCGTACTCGACGCTGCCCAGCACCTCGGGCCCGGTGGTGTGGCCGGCGGTCCGAACGACGAAGAGGTCACCCAGCCCTCGGTCGAAGATGATCTCGGCGGCCAGCCGCGAGTCGGAGCAGCCGACGATCACCGCGAAGGGGTGCTGCCCGTCCGCCACGGCGGCCCGGTGCCCGGCATCCTGGTTGGGGTGGCGCGGCTCTCCGGCGACGAAGCGACGGTTGCCGGAGACCAGCTCGGCGTACGCTCGGGCCGGCTCGGTCGAGACCGGCGCCTGCTCGACGGTCCGCTGGGTGCCCGGCTGCCCGCCGGGCGTACCGGAACGGCTCATCCCCGCACCTCGTCTCCACGCGTTTGACCTGCTCAACGGCCTTTTCAAACCGGGCCGGCGGCGGGCGCTGGCTCGCGCTCAACGGTCACACGCACGGCAAGATGCGTCAAGATATGCGTGATTTAGATTTCATACGTTGACCCGGAAAGGCGGCCCCCACGATGGCGAGCACGACGGCCGGAGGCGGCCGGAACTGGACATTCCTCACCAACCACGGCCATGTGCTGCTCGCCATCGCCCGCGACCCCACCGCCCGGCTCCGTGACGTGGCGGCGGAGGTGGGCGTCACCGAGCGGGCCGCCCAGGCCATCGTCGCCGACCTGGAGGCCGAGGGTTACCTGCACCGCACCCGGGTGGGGCGTCGCAACGAGTACACCCTCAACCCCGCCGGCCGGTTCCGGCACCCCGCCGAGGCCGAGGTGCAGGTCGGTGACCTCCTCGCGCTGTTCACCCCCGCCCCCGGCGACGACACTCCCTGACGACCGTCGTGCGCCGTGGTCTCGGCCGGCGTCGCCGGGCCGCTGCGCGACGCGGCGCAGCGGTAATCTCTGCGGGTGCGCGAATGCCTGCCGCCGAGCGCGACCGAACCACCCCGCCGTACCGTCCGCGCTGTCCTCAGTGGAACTGTCGCGACCCTGCTCGGGATCGCCCTGGTGGTGGCCCCATGCGTGCCGGCGGCAGCGGCGGCACCCGTCTGCGGCCCGCCCGGTGAGGACGGCCTGGCGGAGATGCCGTGGGCGCTGCAACGGCTGGATCCGGTCTCGGCCTGGCCGATCTCGCGAGGCGCCGGGGTGACGGTGGCGGTCATCGACTCCGGGGTCTCGGCCCTCCACCCCGCCCTCAAGAACCAGGTTCTGCCCGGGCGCGACTTCAACAACCTGACCGACTACCGGGGCCAGTGCGACCTGGCCGGCCACGGCACGATGGTCGCCGGCATCATCGCCGGCCAGGACGGCACCGGAGCGCCGTTCAGCGGTGTCGCCCCGGCCGCCCGCATCCTGCCCATCCGGGTGCTGCCCAACGCCAAGGGCACCAACGACGAGGCGCTGCCCGGTCAGATCGCCGCAGCCATCGACTGGGCGGTCGACAACGGCGCCGACGTGATCAACCTGTCCCTGGTGACCCTGCCCCGCCCCGAACTGGCCCGGGCCGTCGAACGCGCCCTCGCCAAGCGGGTGATCCTGGTCGCCGCCGCCGGCAACCGGCAGGAGACACAGGAGGACAAGCCGGCGTACCCGGCCGCCTACCCGGGCGTCATCGCAGTCGCCGGTGTGGACGAGCAAGGTGGGCACGTCGGCACCTCGGTCAGTGGCAGCTACGTCGACGTCGCCGCGCCGGGCCTCAACATCGTCGGCCCCGCGCCCGGTGGGGCCGGCTACCGCGCCGAGCCGACGGGTGGCACCAGCTTCGCCGCCGCGTACGTCTCGGGGACGGCGGCGCTCGTCCGGGCCGCCTACCCGGACCTCACCCCGGAGCAGGTCGCCGACCGGCTGGAGCGTACGGCGGACAACCCGCCACAGGGCCGCAACGCCGAGGTCGGGTACGGCGTGGTCAACCCGTACCGGGCGGTGTCGAGCCTGCTGGGCACCCGCACCAACCCGCCGGTCGGCGCGCTCGCCCCGCCTGCTTCCGCAGCGGATCCGCTGAGCTGGCAACGCACCACGGCGATCTGGGCGGCCCTGGTCGGCGCGCTGCTCACCGTACTGCTGCTGGTCACTCGGCCGATCGTGGCGCGGGGCCGCCGACGCGGCTGGCGTGCCGGCCGCCGCACGGACGAGCAGGTCGCCGGCTGAGCCCGGTCACGGCGCTGATGCGGTCGACCACACCAGCGCCGTGCCGCAGCGCTCAGCGCAGGATGCCGGAGGTGCCGCCGCCGTCCGCGCCCCACACGTCCTCGTCCTCTTCCAGCCAGGTGTTGCGGGCGGTGTCCTCCTCGCCGTAACCGGCACCGGTACCCGCGCCGGCCAGGCCACCGGCGCCGCGCGCACCCGCGCCACGCCCCCCGGCACCCGTCGCGCCACGACCGGCGCCACCCCGGCCGGCACCAGCGCCACCACCACCGGCGACGCCACCCATACCGGGCGCCATGCCACCGGCCAGCTTGCCGCCCGCGCCGAGCCGACCACCGGCACCCCGGCCGCCACCGCGACCGGCACCCGCCGCGCCGCCACCCATCATCGGGCCCATGCCCGGGGAGACCGCCCGACCGAGCGCACCGCCACCCGCGAGAGCGCCGACGCCTCCCCCGGCGCTACCCAGGCCGCCACCACCGCCGCCGAGCCCGGGCGAGGAGCCCAGGCCACCGGAGCCGAGGCCGGAGCCCAACCCGGGGGAACCGCCACCGCCCGCGCCCGCGAGGCCGCTACTGAACTCGTCGTCCGCGCCGCCGACGCTCGGCACGCCGCCGGTGCCCGGGTAGTCGCCCGTGCCGGTGTCGTACCCGCCGGAGAGGTCGGGGTGGGTGCCGGACCCGCTGTTCAGGTTGCCGGTGCCCGGCATGTCGCTGGTACCGATCGAGGGTGTGGCACCCAGGCCACCACCGCCACCACCGCCACCACCGCCACCGAGCTTCGGCACGCCGCCGCCCCCGCCACCGCCGCCGCCACCGGTGTCCAGATCAGGAGTCTCGGTTGTCGGAGTGCTTTGTCGGGTGTTGCCAGCCTCGCCGGGGGTGCCGGGCGCGGTGGCCTGGTAGTCACCGCGCACCTGCTCGTAGACCCGGGCGGCGTCCTCCGACTGGTCGTTGATCCAGTCGGCGATCGCGGTCACCGGGTCGAACCAGCCCAGGAAATCCGGCGAGACCTTCGCCTCGAAGAAGCCGACCCCGAGGGTCAGCTTGGCGTTGCGCGCCTCCAGCACGTCGTTGACGCAGGTCGCCGGGATCGGGAAGTCCCGCTGGGCGGCGGTGAGTTGGTCTGCGGCGGACTTGAGCGACTGGACGATGCCGTTGCCCTTTTCGGCGTCGGCCACGATCTGCCCGGTGTCCTTGGCGATCTGCTCGACGTGGCCCTTGAACGCCTCGTACGCCGGGCCCTTCCAGGTCGTACCCAGATCCTTGATGTTGGACTCGAGGCTCTGCTTGACGTTGTTGAGATTCTTGAGCAGTTGCTCCCAACCGAGGGCGGCGCTCTCCACGTCACCCGGCCGGCCGTCGATGACGACCTTCTGGCACATCTCTTCCCAGCTCAGGCCCATCTGCCGTCCTCCCCCGTCCTAGCGTCCGTCGCCGTTGCCGGCCACGTCGCCGAAGACACGCTGCATCTCGGCGGCGGACATCCTGTTCTGCTCCTCCGCCGTCTCGTAGTTCTGCTTGACCTGGCGCAGCGCCTCCGCCGCGTCGTACAGGCTCTGCGACAGCTTGCGGACACCGGACTCGGTGCCCTGGTAGAGCCCCTGGTGCTTGGCGGCCAGCCGGGCCGCCCAGTCGAACCCCCCGAGCGGGCTCGGCTGGCCGCCGGCCCCACCCGCCACGCCGCCGGCCGCCCCACCCATCAGGTCCTGGATGTCGACCATGTCGTAGCTGAGCTTGTTCAGGTACGCGGCGTGGGTCTCCAGCCAGGTGATGGCCGAGTCCAGGCTGGTCGCGTCCCACTCGGTCTTGACGCCGGCCTCACCGGGCGCGGCGATCAAGCCCTCCGGCGTCGCGGCGTGGTTGACGTTGTCGAGTTCGAGGCCGGTCACGGCGAGGCCCGACGTCGGTATCCCGCCCACCGGAACCGGAATGTAGAGGTCGTCGTTCACGTACCGTTCCGGCTGGGTGGTCCTGTCGTCCGTCATCGGTCCCCTCCCCGAAACCCTGACTGGTGGTGTGCGCTCACTGCTGCTGGGGCGGGCCCGGCGACGGCGGGCCCGAGCCCGGCCAGCCGGCCCCGGCCGGCGGTGTCGCCGGAGCGCTCGGCGCCGGCGGATAACCCTGGATGGGCTGGCCCGGCGGCGGGCCATACCCCGGGCCGGGCTGGCCCGGCGGCGGGCCATACCCCGGGCCGGGCTGGCCCGGCGGCGGGCCATACCCCGGGCCGGGCTGGCCCGGCGGCGGGCCGTAGCCGGCCGGTGGTGGCTGGGTGGCGGGCCAGCCGGGTGGCGGCATGCCTGGTGCACCCGGGTACGGACCGACGGCCGCCGGCGGCGTGCGCCGCTTGCGGCGTCGCAACACCACGAACAGCACGATCAACCCGATGATCGGTACGCCGAGGCAGAGCGCTGCCTGGACGATCGCGCCGGCCTTGTTCGAGACGCCGAACTCGACCGCCGGGCCGTCGTCGTCACCCGGTTTGTCAGCGCCGCCGGGGCGGGTCGGACCGGCCGCCTCGCCCTCCAGCAGCGGGTTCGCCGTCACGGTGGGTACCGAGCGGGTCAGGGCGGCGACCGGGTCGACCCGGCCGAAGCCGAACTGCGGGTCCCGACCGGCGGGACCGGCGTCGCGGGCGGTCTCGATAAGGCGGCTGATGACGTTGGGCGCGTCGAGCTTCGGATACTTCGCGCGGATCAGCGCCACCACACCCGAGATGATGGCGCCCGCCGAACTGGTGCCGCTGCTCAGCGAATAGCCGTTCGGCGAGACCACCTTGGGCGCGGGGGCGATGATGCTCTCCATCGGACTGGCGATGACGGTCTCCGGGCCCTGCACCGAGCCAGCGAAGAAACCGCCCCGCTTGTCGAACCCGGAGACGGCGATGACGCCGGGGATGTTGGCCGGCGCGGTGACCTCGCGGTCGCCCTGCTCGATGTTGCCCGCAGACGCGACCACCACGGCGTTCTTGCTCAACGCGTAATTGATGGCGTCCACGAGTTCGGGAGGAGCCACCGGCTGCGCGATTCTCAGCGAGAGATTGATGACGTCGGCACCGTTGTCCGCCGCCCACCGGATACCCAGGACCACGTCGTCGGTGCTCGACCTGGCCCCCATCGAGACCGGGAGGATCTTCGCGGCCGGGGCGATGCCCAACTCGTGCGTCGCGCCACCGCCGCGCCCGGCGATGATGCCGGCCATCGAGGTGCCGTGCCCCTTCTCCTTGTCGTCGTCACGCCGGCCGTCCCGGGCGGCCGTGACGTTGGTGCCGTGCCCCGCGAGCACCTGGCCACGCAGGTCGGGATGATCTGCTTCGACTCCAGCGTCGACGACGGCGACCGTGACACCCGCGCCCTTGGTGATCTGGTGCGCGGCGGGGATCTTGAGATAATCCAGGTACCACTGGAGGCCACGGACCGTGTCAGCGGCCTGGGCCGGTGCCGGTGCGACGGTCACCGCTGGGGCCAGCGCGGCGCAGAGCGCCAACGCGGCCGCGCCCACGGCCCGTGTCGATCGGAAAGGCTTCCCCGTACGCATCGCTCTCCCGTATCCCGCCGACGCCAACACGATGCGGCTCCGGCCCGGTCGAGCCGGACCGGAGCCGCATCGGTGATTGTGTCAGCCCCAGACCTTGGAGTTGCTCATCTCGGTCGAGACGTAGTTCTCGCGGGCGATGCCGACGGCACCACCGATCTCGTTCAGGATCCGGTTGATGTCCCGGACCGACGAGTCCCACTTCGCCTGGTGCTGCTCGTAGGCGGTGCGGTCCTCGCCCTCCCACTCGAGCTTGGACAGCATCGACCGCAGCGTGTCCAGCTTCTCGTCGATGGTCTTCGAGATGGCCTGCATCTGCTGGTTGCTGCTCTCGAGGACCGCGTAGTCAACCTTGATCGTCACGACTTCCTCCTCTGCTGGCTACGGATCACGGGTTGAGAGCAGAGTGGAACTTGTCCAGCATCTGCTGCTGCTCCTCGTCGTTGACCTGGTGCGTCGTACCCGACTTGTCGAGCAGGTCCGCGATGTTGTCCATCGCGGTCAGCAGACTCACGGTGTCCTCGTTCCAGCGAGTCATGAGCGACTGGAACCCCGTGGACGCCTGACCCTTCCACGCCATGGCCAGGTCGTCGACTACGTTCCACAGCTTCTTCAGCTCGCCGTCAACCTCGCTGCGCGTGGACCGCACGTCACTCGCGGCGGTATGCAGAGTCGCAGCTTCGACCTCGAACGCCATGCTTCACACCCTTCCGTCATGTTGTGTGGCGGCGGCTTTGCCGCGCCCCTCCCCCGCGGCAAGGCAGCAACACCCCACCGACGGACACTCCACCAGAGACGGTAGCGGAATCCGTCCAGCCACCGCAGCCCTGACCGGGGCGGTTCGATGGATGATGGTGGATCGGGCCGGTGGGACGACCCGTACGGACCACCCGGACGGCTCGATCAGGCCGGCTCGGACCAGGCGGTCTGAATGAGCTGCTGACCGTCGCGCCGCCGCACGAGTGTGCCCCGACCAGGTGGCTGCGGGCTCGGACGCAACGTGCCGAACACCGCGCCCTCCTCCCGGTTGCCGGACATCAGCAGGCCGGGCGAGTCCAGCTCACGCAGGCGTTGCAGCACCGGCTCGTAGAGCGCCCGCGCCACCCCGCCGACCCGGCGGGTGATGATCAGGTGCAGGCCGATGTCCCGGGCCTGCGGCAGCAGCTCGTGCAGGGCGCTCAGCGGGTTGCTGCCGCCGGAGGCGACCAGGTCGTAGTCGTCGACCAGGATGTACAGGTCCGGACCCTTCCACCAGCTGCGGTCCCGCAGCTGGGCGGTGGTCACGTCCGGGCCCGGAAGACGGTTGGACAGCGCGCTGCGGATCGAGGCGAGCCCCTGCGCGAACGCCTGGTTGGACGGCGCGTAGTCGAGCAGGTGATCGCCCTCGACCGCGCCCAACAGGCCACGCCGGTAGTCGGCGATCACCAGGCGGGCCTGGGCGGGGGTGTACCGCTCGGTGATGCCCCGGGCGATGAGCCGCAGCAGGTTGGTCTTGCCGCACTCGGCGTCGCCGAAGACGGTCAGGTGCGGCTCGTTCGCCAGGTCCAGGTAGACCGGCGCGAGCGCCGATTCGTTGACCCCGATCGGCAGGCCGGGCGCCGACCGGTCGATGATGCGCGCCAGCTCGGGCACCGGCAGCCGGCGCGGCAGCAGCCGTACCTTCGGCGCGGGACGTCCCGGCCAGTTCGCCGCCACATGCCCGGCGAGCGCGACCGACGCCTCGCTCAGGTCCTCGATGTCGCGCCGACCGTCGATCCGCGAGATGGCCGTCAGGAAGTGCAACTTGTCCCGGGTCAGGCCGCGACCGGGCGACTTCTCCGGCACGTTCATCGCCGAGCGCCGGTCGATCTCGGACTCGGCGGCGTCGCCCAGACGCAGCTCCAGCTTGGTGCCGAGCAGGTCCCGCATGTTGATCCGGATCTCCGCCCACCGCACCGCCGTGAGCACGACGTGCACCCCGAAGCCGAGGCCCCGGTTGGCGAGCGTCGTGATCGTCTGCTCCAGCTCCTCGTAGTCCTGGCGCAGCGTGTTCCAACCGTCCACCACCAGGAACACGTCGCCGAACGGGTCGTCGGCGAACTCGCCGGCCGCCCGCCGACGTCGGTAGCTCGCCACCGAGTCGATGCCGTGCTGGGCGAAGCGTGTCTCCCGGTCGTCCAGCACCGCGACCACCTCGGCCACCGTGCGGCGCACCGCCTCGACGTCCCGTCGCCCGGCCACCCCGGCCATGTGCGGCAGCCGTTCCAGGCTGCGCAGCGCGCCACCGCCGAAGTCCAGACAGAAGAACTGCACCTCGCGGGACGTGTGGGTGAGCGCCAACGAGGCCAGGAGCGACCGCAGCATGGTGCTCTTGCCGCTGAGCGAACCGCCGACGATGACCACGTTGCCGCCCGCGCCGGCCAGCTCGACCATCATCGGATCGCGGCGCTGCTCGTACGGGCGGTCCACCACGCCGACCGGCACCGTCAGCCGTCCCCGGCCCGGCCAGGACGCCGTACACAACCCGTAGGTCGGGTCGACGGCCAGCGGGCCGAGCAGCTCGCCCAGGCCCGGTGGGTCGGCCAGCGGCGGCAGCCACACCTGGTGCGCCGGTCGGCCCCGCCCATTGAGCTGCTCGATCAGCACGTCCAGCATCGCCACGGCCTTGCCGTCGGTCGGCTGCTCCGGCTCCGGCGCGGTGTCCACCGACACCTGCGGAACCTGCGCGGGGATGAAGTTGACCCCGTACGGCACGATCCGACGCTGCACCAGGGCCTGCGACGCGGAGGCCTGCTGGCCGGGTGCCCGGTACGGCCCCGAGACGTACGCGGCCCGGAACCGCAGCATGGTGTTGGTGTCCGTCTTCAGGTAACCGTGCCCCGGCGCGCTCGGCAGCTCGTACGCGTCGGGTACGCCGAGCACGATCCGGCTCTCCACGGCCGAGAAGGTCCGCAACCCGATCCGGTACGACAGGTGGGTGTCCAGACCCCGCAGCTTGCCCTCCTCCAGCCGCTGCGAGGCCAGCAACAGGTGCACACCCAACGACCGACCCAACCGGCCGATCATCACGAACAGGTCGATGAAGTCCGGCTTCGCGGCCAACAACTCGCTGAACTCGTCGCAGATGATCAACAGGCTCGGCATGGGCGCCAACGGCTCCCCAGCCGCACGCGCCTTCTCGTACTCGAACCGCGAGACATAGTTGCCCGCCGCCCGCAGCAACTCCTGCCGACGCACCATCTCACCGGCGAGCGCGTCGCGCATCCGGTCGACCAACGGCAACTCGTCCGCCAGGTTCGTGATCACCGCGCTGGTGTGCGGCAACGCCTCCAACGAGGCGAACGTCGCGCCACCCTTGAAGTCCACCAGGACGAAGTTCAGCTCCTCCGACGAATGGGTCACCGCGAGCGCGGCCACCACCGTACGGAGCAGTTCGCTCTTGCCTGAACCGGTCGCGCCGATCACCAGGCCGTGCGGGCCCATGCCCTCGTGCGCGGACTCCTTGAAGTCCAGCTCGACCACGTTGCCGTCCGGGCCGACACCCAGCGGGATGCGCAGCCGGTCGCGGTGTCCGCGCGGCCGCCACGTCTGGTGCACGTCCACCGCCGCGGCGTCGCCGACACCGAGCAGGTCCGGGAGCTCCATGCTGCGGGCCAGCGGCTCGTCGTTGCTGGTCTGCTGCTGCGACAGCCGGTACGGCGCGATCTGCCGGGCCAGCCCTTCGGCCGCCTCGACGCAGAGCCGGTCGGGGCGGCCGAGGCGCGAGGTCGAATTGCCCCGGATCAGGTCGAGCGCGTTGCCGTCGCCCGCGTCCAGGCAGAGCAACCAGCGGCCGGCGTCGCGCGGCACCGTCCCGGACAGGTCGACCAGGGTGACGCCGAGCAGACCCTGACCCACCAGTTGGCAGGTCGGGGAGATCTCGCCACCGTCGACCACCACGACGAGGTGCGGCGCGGTGGTCAGCGGCTTCGCCTCGGCCGCGAAGCGGGGTCGCCCGGCCAGCTCGGCGGCGAGGGACGCCTCGGCCTCGGCCAGGCTGGCGAAGACCAGACGACGCGCTCCGGCGGCGTCCGTCCGACCACTGTGGTGAGCGTGCGGCAACCACTTCACCCATTCCCAGACCGGCTGCCGGTCGGGCGCGGCGACCACGGCGATCACCAGGTCGTCGGGGGCGTGGAAGGTCACGAGCTGGCCCAGCGCCGCCCGCGTCAGATCGAGCACCGGGTCCCGGTCACCGCGCAGCACCACCCGGCTGAACGCGCGGACCGACAGTGCGGTCGGCAGTTCGGGCACCGTGGTGTGCGCGCGGACGAACCGGCGCAGCGCGATCGCGCTCATCGGCTCCAGGTCCTCGACCGGCTTGGTCTCCGGCGGGACGATCTCCACGGCGAGCCGCTGCGGGCCCAACGCGATCCGCGTCTCGCCGAAGTCCGGCTCGGTGATCCGACGCTCCCAGAGCCGACGGGACGCCGCGATCGACCAGAGCGCGTCGGGCTCGGGGTGCCGCCAGTCCATCGCGTCCCGCTGCTGGGCAGCCGCACGACGGGTGCGCTTGCGCATCTGCGCCAGGTAACGCATGTAGTCGCGGCGGTCGGCGTTCAGCTCGGCCTTGTCGTTGCCGCCGTTGCTGAGCGAGCCGATGGCCATGCCGAGCATCGACACACCGAACAGGCCACCGGCGACGTACGTCATCATGCCGCCGCCTCGGCCGGCGTAGAGGAACGCCATCGCGCCGACACCGCAGACCATCGGCAGGATCATGAGCAGCTGCCCCATCCCGCGCGGTGTCTGCTCGGGCAGCTCGGGCGGGGACTCCAGCACCACCTCGCCACGCGGCAACGCCGGCCCCGGTTGACGCGGAGGTCGGCGGAACACCACCGTGCTCACGGCTGTCTCCTCCCCAGAAGCGGCCCTGCCGTCGTGCCGACGCGACGTGAAGCTCGCGGGTGGGCACTGTACGTGCCCGTCATCGTAGGTAATCTCCCGTGGGCGCGGTGCACCCGCACCGATGCGCCGCGGCCCGCTGATCATAGATGGACACCAGGAGGCCACTGTGGCTACGAAGTCGGCGACCGGCGGTCTGAGCCGGATCACCATTGTGGCCCCCCGTACCCGGATGGACCTGGCGCTGCCGTCGGACGTACCGATGGCCGACCTGCTGCCCACCCTGCTGCGCTACGCGGGCGAGGACCTGGCCGACGACGGCGTACGGCACGGCGGCTGGGCGCTGTCCCGCCTCGGCGCGGCGCCTCTGGACGGTGGTCGTACCGCCGCGCAGCTCGGTGTCCGCGACGGCGAGGTGCTGTACTTCAACCCGCGCTCCGCCGCCGCCCCGGAGATCGTCTTCGACGACGTGGTGGACGCGGTCGCCACCGCCACCACGCAACGGCCCGGCTCCTGGCAGGTCGACGCGACCCGGTCGTTCGCCGTGCTGTTCGCCGCGGCGGCGTTCGGCGCGGGCGCGGTGGCGGCCCTGTTCACCGGCCCTCCGCACCTGCCCGCAGCGCTGGCCGCCCTGCTGGTCGCGGTGGCGCTGCTGGTCGGCGCGGCGGTGCTCGCCCGGGCCCTGGGCGACAGCCGGACGGGCTCGGTGCTGGCGATGGCCGGGCTGCTCTACGCGGGTACCGGTGGCCTGCTGCTGCTCGCCGGGGACCGGAAGCTGACCGAGTTGGCCAGCCCACACGTCCTGCTCGCGGCGACCGCCGTGGTGGTCGCCGGGGCGGTGGCCGTGCTGGCCGTCGGTGACGACCGGTACCCCCTCTTCTTCGCCGCGATCGGCCTCGGCGCGGGGGCCGGCGTGGGCGCGCTGCTCTGCCTGCTCCTCGGCATCGACGCCGCCGCCGGTGCCGCGGTGGTGGCGGCCGTCGCCTTCGGCCTGGTGCCGGCGCTGCCGATGGTGGCCTACCGGCTGGCCCGCCTGCCGGTGCCGTCGATCCCCACCGGTCCGGACGACCTGAAGACCGACAGCGAGACGGTGGACGGGCGGCGGGTGCTCGAGCGCAGCGACCGCGCCGACGCGTTCCTCACCGCTCTGCTGTGGACGTTGTCGTTGCTGGTCCTCGGCGCGGAGCTGGTGCTGGCCCTGGACGGCAGGCTGGCGGCCGTGCTGCTGTGTCTGGTGCTGGCCCTGCTGTCGCTGCTGCGGGCGCGTCCGCTGCTGGGCCGGGCGCAGCGTGTTCCGGTGCTGCTCGCCGGCACCGTCGGGCTGGGCCTGGCGGCCGCCGCGACCTTCGCGGGCGGCGCGCTGGCGGTCCGGCTCGGCCTGATCCTCGGCGGGCTGCTGCTGGCGGCCGTGGTCAGCCTGATCTACGGCCTGTCCGTCGCCGGCAAGCGGATCTCACCGGTGTGGGGTCGGCTGCTCGACATCGTTGAGATCCTGCTGATCATCGCGTTGGTGCCGCTCGCCGTCTGGGTCTGCGGCATGTACGACTGGATCGTCAACCTGCGTCCCTGACGGGACCGTCAGCGGGGCTGCCGGCGGGCGACGCCGCCGAGCGCCGAGGCGACCGGCGCGCTGGCGTAGACACCCGGCCCGTGCTGGCCGTCCATCGGCCGGGCCGGCATACCGGCCCGGTGCGCCATGTCCCGGACGACCTTGACCAGGGCCTCGACGTGGTTGTCCATGGCCGCGACCCGCAGCAGCGGGGACGCCACACGTCCGTCGGGCGACACCGCCGCCGCCACCGTGTGCGACGGCGCGGACGTGGCGGTGATCGCGTCCACCAGCGGGCCGAGTGGCGCGCCCGGCCGGCCGCGCAGGGTCAGGCAGCGGTGCGTCCAGCCACCGCCACGCAACCCCGACCAGGTTTCCGCCGGCGGCTCCGGCACCAGGTCCAGTCCGGCAGCCGAGACCACCGCGGCGCGCAGCTCGTCGCGGCCCAGCGGCCGGTGGGCCAGCCCGGCCGCCGTCAACGCCTTGCCCAACCGGCCGATCCCGGCGGCCAGCGTGCGGTGGACGCCCGGCAGACCGCCACCCCGGCTCACCGTCTCGACCCGTGCGTCGCGGACCGTGAGCCGCAGCGCCACCCACACGGTGCGGTGTGCGGCCGGTGGCGCGCCCGCAGCCGGGTACCAGACCAGGGTGTGCGCGACCACCTGGGCTCGGGAGACCGGCGCCGAGAACTCCGCGAGCACCCGCAACGCGCGGTCGACGGTCGACGCCTCCACCGAGCCGACCGCGGCGCCGGTGGCCGGCTGCAACGCGACCGCCGCGAACCAACCCTGGTCGTCCTGCCCGATGCCCAGCCGGGTGCCCCGGTCGGTCAGCTCGATCACGCCCAGTTCGGGCGCCAGCGCGGCCAGCCGGGGATCCGCGGCCGCACCGCCGGCCAGAGCCGCGGCAGCCCGTTCACGACGGCGACGCATCCGGCGGCGCAGCAACACGTCCTCGAACCACCAGCGACCACCGCGCCGGGCGAACGCGGACAGCACGACCACAGCCGCCACGACAGCCACCGTCCCGAGCAGCCAGGTCGGACCGGCCGTCGCGGCCCAGACGGCGACGGCACAGACCTCGAGTACGACGAGCTGGCCGACCAGCACCGGACCGATGCGCCCCCGGCCCGGCCGGTCGGCCGCAGGGGTGACCCGCGCCGCCGGAACACCGGACGGGCTGGCGACGGCATCCGCGGGTGGCGCCTGAACCTGGGTCATCGCTGACTGTCCCTCCTGGACGGTACGGCCCCGAGCCGGGGTGGTCCGGCGGTGGCCCCGAGGACCGGCCGTCGGCCCCTTATCGTAGGGAAGCCCGCGACGGCACCCCGAGGACATCGTCGCGGATCCACCCCGCCGGAGGTAAGTCATGCGGACCCGCCGCGATCAGGTGCAGGCGTACCGCTTCGTCACCCGCCGGATCGTCTCCGCGCTGCTGTCGGGTGATCCGGAGACCACCAACCTGCCGATGCGACGGCTCGGCATGGCGGTCATCGGCAGCGTCATCGCCGCCGCGGTGGTCCTGGGCGGCGTGGGCGCGTACGGCCAGTTGACCGGGAACACCGCACCGTTGGACGAGAACACGCTGGTCATCGAGCGGGAGACCGGCGCCACCTACGTGTACGCCCAGGGTCAGCTGCACCCGACGCTCAACTACACCTCGGCGCGGCTAATCCTGAACGAGCCGGACCCCACGGTGCGCACCATGTCGCAGGCATCGCTGCGGGACCGGCCACGCGGCCGTACCGTCGGCATCGTCGGGGCGCCCGACGCGCTGCCGGACCGCAAGTCGTTGACGGGCCTGCCGTGGTCGGTCTGCGACGTGCCCGACCCGGTCGGCCCGCGTCACTCCACCACCCGCGTCGTGATCAATCGGGCGCTGCCGGGCGGCACGCCGCTCGGTGACCGCGCGGTTCTGGTCACCGTGGACGGTCAGCGGCACCTGCTCGCCGCCGACTCCCGACTGGAGGTGCGGGGTGGTGACCAGGCCGTCGCGGCGCTGCGGATGACGGGTACGGCGCCGCTGCCGGTCGGGCAGCAGCTCCTCAACGCCGTACCGGCCGGACCGCCGCTGCGCAAGCCGTCGCTGCCCGGCCTGGGTGAGCGCAGCGGGTTGAGCGTGGCCGGTCGGCCCGCCACCATCGGCCAGGTCTTCCAGGCGGCCGGTCAGTACTACGTCCTGGCGCGCGAGGGTCTCGTCTCGATCAGTGAGATCACCGCGCTGCTGCTCATCAGTGGCGGCGGTCGGATCACCGACATCACGCCCGATCAGGCCGGGCGTCTCCTGACGGAGCAGCGGGTGGACGCGGACGGGATGCCGAGGACGCTGCCGACCCTGTATCCGGCCCGGGCCGGACAGACGCTGCTCTGCGCGACGTACCGGGAGGGCGCCGCCGGTGGCCCGCCGACCACCACGCTGGAGGTCTTCGACCGGGTGCCGGCGGAGCTGGCGGGCACCGAGCCGGGTTCGGTACCGGTACGCCAGGGCGCCCGGGACGCGGTGCGAACGGCCGAGTCGGTGCTGCTGCCCGGCGGCAAGGGCGTACTCGCCCAGGCTGCGCCCGGCGCCGGGACCAGCGGCTCCGGCGCCGCTGGCACGACGGTCTACCTGATCAGCCCCCAGGGTGTCCGGTACCCGCTCGGCTCGCCCGAGGCGCGGTCCGCCCTCGGCTACGAAGGGGTCACCCCGCTGGCGGTGCCCGGCTCGCTGCTCGCGTTGATCCCGACCGGGCCGACCCTGGACCAGGAGTCCGCGCTCGCGCAGTTCGCGCCAGGTGACGCGGGGACGACCACGCCGCCGTCGCAGCCGCCCTCGCCGTCCAGCTCACCGACGCCCGGCGCGAGCACCCCGGCGAGTGACGGCACCGGCGGCTGAGCCCCGAGGTATCGACCGGCGCCGACGACTGAGCTGTTCATACGGGTCGCCCCGGCTCGCGGAGGTGGACTAACCTGGATCCGCTGACGGTTGTCAACCAGAACGACGGGGATGTTGCCATGACCGGGCGTACGGAAGTCGACCTGCTGTCCCTTGAGGACTTCCACCAGCACCTCGCGTTGCGGCTGAGTCAGGCCGAGTCGGTGCTGCGCAAGCTCAACACCGAGATGCAGTGCACTCCGCCGGCCCTCGGCTCGTTCGATGACGCGACCCAGAATTCGCGCCGCTACAGCGAGGTCCACCAGTCGTACGTGGAGCAGGCCGAGCGGCTCCGGCAGGCGGTGCAGGCCGCGCAGCAGGCCACCGGCACCATCCTGGCCAACTACCGCACCGCCGAGGCGCGGATCGCGGCCAACGCCACCGACATCACCGCCGCGCTGACCGGGGTCGACCGGGCGTTGCAGCCGAAGGGGGATGGGCGTGTCTGAGTACACCCAGCGTTACCAGGGTCGGAGCCACCAGGAGCTGTACGACGCGGTGATGGTCGGCAAGCCGGAGCAGATCGAAGGGGTCGCCGCCCAGTGGGCCGCCCTCAAGGGCATCCTGGACGGCCTCGGGCGTGAGTTGCGCGGCGACCTCCAGAAGCTCGGCAACACCTGGACGGGCCCGGCGGGCCGGGAGTTCCAGCGGCGGCTAACCCTGATCGTCGACCACTCCGACGCCCTGGGCGAGGGCATGTCCGGCGTCAAGCAGGGTCTGACCATGATGGCCGGCCAACTGCGCGCCGCGCACAAGAAGGCGGAGAGCCCCGAGGAGACCGACGACAACGACCAGGCCATCTCGGGCGTGCTCAAGGGCTCCGCCTTCGGCCTGCCCGGCGCGGTGGTCGGCGGCATCATGGGCCACCAGCAGGACAAGGAGGAGCAGGAGAAGGCCCACCAGCGGATGGTGAGCCTCGTGGCCGAGCTGGCCGCCGGTTACGACCTCTCCGCCTACGACCGGGTGGTGGACCCGCCTCCGCCGGACGTGGAGTTGCCGCGCACGGTCAACGACGATCGGCCGACGCCACGCAGTGGCCCGTCCAGCACGACGCCGTCGGGCGCTCCGACCGCCACCGGTCTCACCGCGCACCGGGGCGACGCGACCATCGCGACACCCGAGGGCGTGGCTCCTCCGCCGACCGCTGGGGGCGACTCTGTTCCCGGCCACGACGGCGGCGCGTCGATCGTCGCCATCGGGCCGGATGGCTCCGCCGGCGACGCCGCAGGCACCTCCCTCGCCGGCGCGGACCCACTGGTCAGCGGGGCTCTGCTCGCCGGCGGGGCGGCCGGGCTGGCCGGTCTGTCCGGGCCGACCACCATGCCCGCGAGCGCCGGAGGCGCCCCGAGCCTGCTCTTCGGGGCACCGGGCGGCGCGCCGGCCGGCGGGGTGCTGCGCACCTCCGCGCTCGCCGGCTCCGGCAGCACTCCCACCACGTCGGGCCGGCCGACCGGCGGCGCTGCCGGGGCGGAGAACCGTTCGGCCAGCGGCGTGGGGCGGAGCATCGACGGCCGGCGTGGTGAGCCCGGTCGGGCCGCCGCAGCCGGCCGGACGGGCACCGGTCGTCCCGGAGTGCTCGGCGGTCAGGGCCGGGCCGAGGATGACGAGTCCGACGACCGGCTGACCTGGCTGACCGAGGACGAGATGGTGTGGGGCGACGGCGGGGACGCCGCGCCGCCGGTGCTCGGCACCGGGGGCTGAACGCCGGCAACCGCAGACAACCCCACGTGACCCCGTCGGACCCGTTCCGGCGGGGTCACGTGGTTCGGCGGGCCGCCCGACCCCGGATCGGGACCGTCCACAGTGTCGACGGTGGTCCTGGTCACCCCGGTTGTGCCCACCGTCGTGCTGCGTCGCGTCGCGCCGGGCGATAGGTTGGTCGGGTGTCGTCCGTAGCTGTGGTCCGCCCGGCCCGCTGGGCCGTGCTGTGGTCGCTACGGGAGCTGACCCGGCTGGCGGTCACCGCGCTGGTGCTGGCGGTCGGTCTCGGCGGCGCCCTCGCCGCCACCCCGCCCGCGGAGGCGCAACTGCGCCCCACCGCCGTGAGCAGCCGGGTGGACACCGTCCGACCCGAAGCCGCACCGACCACCGAGCGTACGAGCCAGCCGGCCCCTACCGCGCCGGCCGACGCGGACACCGTCGCACCGGCCGGCCCGGTCTTCGTGGGCACGGAGCACGCGCCGGCTGGCATGCCCGGTCGGGGCACCCCGCCCCGACGCGGGCCTCCCGCGCGCTGACCCCGGTCCGCCGGGTCACCCGCCGCTTCGTCTGACCCACCTCCGGGTCGTCGTCCGGGTGCCCGACGCGCAGCAGCACCCGTTCGGGCACGCCAGCTCGGCGACGGCTCTGCGCCCCGGCCCGCCTTCGGAACAGCTCACCCCGACCACTCGGAGCCCGACGCCTCGAAGCGACCGGCCCTTCCCGGTCGGGACCCATCCCTCGACACCGTCATTCGACCGCGAGGTGCTGATCATGCAGACCGTCCTCTCCGCCGTCCTGCCCGACGTACCCCGGGCCGCCGCCATCTGGCTGAGCCTGCTCGGGGTGGTCGTGTTCGCCGTCGCCGCGCTCCTGGTACGACCCGGCCGTCTCCGCCTCGACCCGGCCGCCCGCATCCGCGACGCGGCCATGCCCAGCCATCTCGAACAGGCGCAGGAGCAGCGGGAACAGCGCCGCTACGCGCAGGAGATCGCGGTGGCCGCCGAACGCGCCGCCGCCACCGCCCAGCGCCGACGGGCCGAGTGGGTGGCCGCGCAGGAGACCGTCGAGGCCGCCTGGCAGGCGTTGGAGGCGGCCGAGGCGGGTGTGCGGCGGCTCGGCGCGGCAGCCGCGATGCCGTTGCCGCAGACCGCCCGGACACCCGCCGAGTACGCCGACCGCGAGCGCTACCTGCACCGGGCCGCGCTGGACGCGTACTGGCGGCGGGAACTGTCGGTGGAGCAACTCAGTGACGTCTTCGCCCACCGGGACGGCTGGGATCCGCGGCTGCACCCCGTCGAGCAGGAACTCGTGCTGCAACGGGCCGTCCGCGACAACCTGGCGGCCAAGCACGCCGGCGCCGTGGAGACCGAGCAGGCAACCTGGCGGGCCGCGGAGCTGGCCGTGGCGGCGGCACGCAGTCTCCGTGCGGAGGCCCACGCGGCAACCGGACGGCGCACGGCGGAGTCGGCCTCGGTGCTGCCGCTCAGCGAGGTCCTCCGGCCAGCCGTCGAGCAGACCCGGGAGAACACGGTGGTCGCCCGTGGTCGGGCGGCGGTGCCGGCGTTCTGACCCAGAGCAGCGGCTCGCACGATCCGCGCGGGACGAGCGTTCCGAGCCGGCTCGGCGTCGGTGGGTTAGCGTGACGGCATGTCCCGACAGTCGTGGGTCCTCGTGGTGATCGCCGGCATCCTGGCGCTCGCCACACTGGTCGGCGCGGTGGTGCTGGCGGTGCGTGTGGTGCGTACGAGGCGGCTGCTCACCGGGCTCGGCGCGGGCGGCAAGGTGGCCTTCTACGGAGCGTTGATCTACACGATCTTCCCGGTGGACATCCTCCCGGACCCGATCTACCTGGACGACATGGGCGTCCTGGCCGGCGCGCTGATCTACCTCACGCGGCTCGTCCACAAGCGCCGGGCGGCGGGCCGTAGTCTGCCCGGGCAGCCGGACGGTCCGTCGACCCCGGACCGCACCCGCTCCGTACGATGATCAGGTTTGGCGCACACGACGGAGGACGCACGTGGCCGGTGATCATCGGCTGGACATCCACGACGACCGGGTGGCGGCATTCTGCGCGGAGCGGCACCTCGCGACGCTGACCACCCTGCGCGCCGACGGCACCCCCCACGTGGTACCCGTCGGAGTCACCCTCGATCCGGTGGGCGGGCTGGCCCGCGTGATCACCTCCGGCACGTCCCGCAAGGCTCGGCAGGTGGCCGCCGCCGGGCCGGAGGGCACTCCGGTGGCCGTCTGCCACGTGGACGGCCGTCGCTGGTTGACGATCGAGGGCCGGGCGGTGCTCCGATCGGACCGAGCCTCCGTCGCCGAGGCGGAACGCCGGTACGCCGAGCGTTATCGGACCCCGCGCCCGAATCCGGAGCGGGTGGTCCTCGAGATCACCGTGACGGGACTACTCGGCAGCCTCTGACGCCTGTCACGGCAGATGTCGGGTTAGCGCCTCAATGGTGGGCCGTGAACGTGAGCGTCCCCGCGCACGGAATCCCCCACCGTCGGTGGTCGTTACGCCAGGTCACGACGCCCGCAACGGCAGCCGGCGGCGGAATGCCGCCCGGAGCAAGGCCGTTACGTCCCCGGTAACCACGGCCGAGACCGCCACGGAGGCGGCTACCCCCGAACGGAGACTCGACCATGAACCCGATCGTGCAGAAGAGCGGCCTGTCCGTCGTCGGCCTACTGGTCGCCGGCGGTTGCGCCCTCGGCCCCGCCGTCGCCGCGCAGGCAGCCCCCGCGCCGGCGACCCCATCCTCGTCGAGCCAGACCAGCCGCAGCGCCGAGCGGGTCCTCGACGTCGACTACCAGGCACAGCCGAACTTCTTCTACTGCGGCCCGGCCGCGACCCGCATCGCGCTCTCGGCCCAGGGCAAGGCGCTCTCCCAGGACGACGTGGCCAAGCTGCTCGGCACCACCGAGGCGGGCACCCCGTCCGCCCTCGACACCACCCGCGTGCTCAACCAGCTGACCGGCGGTCACTACCGGACCACCGAGATCCGTGACTCGGTGGCCCGCCCCGACCAGGTCGAGCAGCTGCGCCGGGATGTCCTGGCCGCGATCGACGCCGGTCGCCCGGTGGTGGCCAACATCAAGGGCACGACCGTGGACACCGACGGCAACCCGCACTCGTACGAGGGTGGTCACTACCTGACGCTTGTCGGCTACCGCGACGGTGGAGACCTCATCCGGGTCGCTGACCCGGCCGACCCGGCGCTGGGCGAGTACTGGATGAGCCTGCCGAAGGTCGCCAACTGGATCGCCGAGCGCGGTTACTCCTCCTGACCGATGCTCACCGGGCCGGCCTCTCCCGCGCGGAGGGGCCGGCCCGGTCGTTCCGTCTGCGGTTGGCCAGGTGCGCCCGGCGACGCGCGCGGATAGCCCGTGTCGGCCGGGCGCGGTGCAGCTCACGCCGGGCCGGCGGGGCGATGGCCGACTCGCCGGCACCGGCCGCCCGGCGCACGATCCGGTTGGCGTCGTCGGGTTCACAGCCGGCGGCCCGCAGCAGGTCGCTCGACGCGGTACGCAGGCCGGTGACCATCGCGTCGCCGAACGACCTGACTCCCCTCGCGGCGGCCCGGCCGGCCAACTCGGCGCACTCCTCGACCAGCTTCCGGGTCCGCCACGGGTCGTCGCCGCTCCGACACTCCGCCCGCATCTTCACCACCGCCTGTCCCAGCCGGCCGATCGCGTCCGGCAGCTCCGGCGGGATCGGCTCGTCGTACTGCAGGGCCGTGGTCGACCAGCGGGCGAGGACACGGCTGTCCAGCATCAACCGTTCGAGGTTCTCGGCGCTGCGGGCGTACCTGTGGAACTGCTGGCGGCGGTGCCAACGGACGGGCGCGATCGTCACCACCTCCTCCGCGCCGCTCAGCGCGTCGTTCAGTCGACCGAGATCGCCGTCGGTGCCGCGCAGCGTGTCCAGGACGTGTCTCGTCCGTTCGCTGTCGCGCTGCCGCACCGCCTGCCCCAGCTTGTCGAGTTGTTCAGACAGGATCGTGAAGATCGGCTTGGCTGCCCGGTCCAGCACCCGCATGGGATTGACCGGCAGCAACAGCGCGACCACCACCAGGCCGACGATTCCACCGACGAGCGCGTCGAAGATCCGGGGCAACTCCAGGCCCCGGTCCATCGGGGCGAGCGTGGCGATCAGCACGGCGGTACCACCGGCCTGACCGACCAGCGGGCCACCCTTGCCGGCCACCAGCAGGGCGCTGGCGATGGCCAGGCCGACGACCACCCCCGTCTGCCACGGTCCCGAACCGAGGAAGAAGCGCAGCGTGTCGCCGATGACGATGCCCAGTCCGACGCCGAACAGCAGCTCGAAGGTGCGTCGGGCCCGCTGCCCGATGGCGGTCGCAATCGTGCCGACGGCTGCGGCGGGAGCGAAGACGTGCGACCCCGGGCCGAGAAAGTGCTTGGCGATCAGGGCCGCGAGCGCCGCCGCCAGCCCGGCCTGGGCGGCGATCACCACGGTGACCTCCCACTGCCGGGCACGCACCCGGCTGGCCTCGCCGCCGCGGTGCCGCACCCGTTCGACCGCCCGGCCGCTGCGCTCGGCGGCCTCGTCGAGCCGCGACTGGTCGCGGTCGGCGGCTGGACGGTCGTCGGGCATGGCGGCGGTTACCCCCGGGAAGCGCGGTCAATCGTGCCGTCGCGCCCCGCGCTTCCCAGCGGCACCGGCGGCACCAGCCGTCACCGGGGTGCGTATTCATCGGCGATCGTAGGTTTGCTCGATCGTTGGGGGGTACCAGGGGCCACACACCCACCGATCCGCAACCGGTAAGGGGCCCAGATGAGCAGTCCACAGAGCACCGGGGAGCAGGATGTCGTCGACATCCTCGTCGCCGACCACCGTGCGGTCGAGACCCTCTTCGTCGAGTTGGAGACACGGCAGGGTACGCCCGAGTACCGCCGTCAGCTCGCCGACGTGGTGATCGCCGAGCTGGTCCGGCACGCCGTGGCCGAGGAGGCGTACGTCTATCCGACGGCCCGCAAGGCGCTGCCCGACGGCGACCAGATCGCCGACCACGAGATCACCGAGCACGCCGACGCCGAGCGCACGATGAAGGACCTGGAGTCGGTCGAGGTGTCCGACCCCCGCTTCGACGAGTTGCTGGCCCACCTAACCAGCACCATCCGTCACCACGTGCAGGACGAGGAGAACGACCTCTTCCCCCGGCTGCGCGCCGCCACCGCCCGGGAGGAGATGGTCGAGCTGGCCGGCAAGGTGACGGCGTTCAAGAAGATCGCGCCGACCCGTCCGCACCCGAGCGCACCGGACCACCCACCGGCGAACAAGCTGCTCGCCCCCGGCACGGGGATGATCGACCGGATGCGTGACGCGCTGAGCGACCGACCGACCTCGATGGACGAGCTACGCGAGCAGCAGCGCTGATCGGCGTACGCTCCGCACACGACAGTCCCGGGCCGCCGAACATTCGGCGGCCCGGGACACTCCACTACGTCAGCGGACCTGGTCGCCCTCGCCGGTACGCGCCTGGGCCTGGTCGACGCCCTTGTCGATCTGGTCGCCGTACTTGCCGCCGGTGCGCTTGTCGGCCGCGTCGCCGGCCTTCTCCATACCCTGATCGACCTGCTTGTCGTGCTTGTCGGCGAAGTCCTTGGCCTTGTCCATGAAGTCACCCACGGCGCTCCTCCTCGGGTAGTTCCCTGTCGCGTTCCCTGGTCCCGACAGCGCAAACGCCTTCCGTTCGGGCGTAGCCCGACCAATCGACCCGTGCCGGCGTACGATCCGCGCGGACGGCCGGGTGTCGGCGCACGGCCAGCCGGGTACCGACCTCGCCGAGATCGAGGAGGGCCGACATGACGGCAGACCAACCCGGGGCGGACGTCGCGCCGACAACCGGCGGCACGCAGGAGACCGGTACAACGGCGGCGACGGCCGGGGGCACGGCGGCACCCGGCGGCACGGCGGCCGTCGGTGACGCCGGGGCGCGGCACGCGTGGGCGGGGCTGCCCTGGCTGGTCCGGACCGCGGTGCTCTGGAGCGCCTGCCTGGTGGTGATCGTCGCCGGGCTCTACCTGCTGGGTCGCATCGCCGTCCTGCTGGCCCCGCTCGCCATCGCCCTGGCCGCCACCATCTTCCTCACCGCGCTGTTGGACCCGGTGCTGCTCCGGCTGCGTCGCCTGCGGCTGCCGGCCGCGCTGGCCGCGCTGCTCACCGTCCTGCTGCTGCTCGGCATCCTCGTGGGCGTCGGAGCGCTGGTGTGGAACCTGACCGCCAGCCAGTTCGACCAGCTCAGTCAGCAACTGACCCAGGGGCTCGACCGGAGCCGCGACTTCGTCACGTCCACCCTGCCGGTCAGCGAGGCCCAACTCGACAAGCTGATCGACCAGGCCCGGGAGGGGCTCAGCGGCAGCTCTCCGGACCCGGTGTCCGGCGCCCGGACGGCCAGCGAGGTCGTCGGTTCCGCGCTGCTCGCCCTGGTGCTGCTCTTCTTCCTGCTGAAGGACGGCCGGTCGATGTGGCACTGGACGCTGTCCCGGATGGCCGGCCCGAACCGACCCCTGGTGGCCGAGGCCGGCCGGAACGGCTGGCAGACCCTCGGCGCGTACAGCCGGGGGACCATGATCATCGCGGCCATCGACGCGATCGGCATCGGCCTGGCCCTGGTGGTGCTCCGGGTGCCGCTGGCCCTGCCACTGGCGCTGATCACGTTCCTCGGCGGCTTCGTGCCGATCATCGGGGCGACGGTCGCGGGCGCGGTCGCGGTTCTGGTGGCCCTGGCGGCCAACGGGCCGACGACCGCTCTGCTCACCCTCGCCGCCGTGGTCGCGGTGCAGCAGATCGAGGGCAACCTGCTGGAGCCGCTGGTCATGAAGCGCCAGGTACGCCTGCACCCGGCCGTGATCCTGGTGGCGGTCACCGCCGGCACCCTCATCGCGGGCATCGCCGGCGCCTTCGTCAGCGTTCCGATCACCGCCGTCCTGTGGCGCGTCGTCGACACCGTCCAACGCCGCCGATCCACCTCGCAGGTGCCGGCGGCGGGGTAGAGCCGACACTCACCCGCGGCGGGGCGCGGTTGTCGTCCGGGTCAGCCGGGTGGTGAACCAGGTGCCGGCATGCTCGGCGACCTGGTCGAGCGTGCCGGGCTCCTCGAAGAGGTGGGTGGCGCCCGGCACCACCCACAGCTCGCCCACGTCCCCCAGTTCGGCGAGCGCCCGCTCGTTGAGCGCGAGCACCTCCTCGTCCAGGCCGCCGACCAGCAGCAGGGTGGGAGAGCGCACCTGACCCAGCGCGGCGCCCGCCAGGTCGGGCCGGCCGCCCCGGGAGACCACCGCGCTCACCCGGTCGGCGCGGGACGCCGCTGCCACCAGCGCGGCGGCGGCACCCGTGCTCGCGCCGAAGAGACCGATCGGCGCGTCACCCGCCGGACGTTCGGCCGCCAACCAGTCGACGATCCCGGCCAGCCGGCTGGCCAACATCCCGATGTCGAACCGGAGTTCGGCCGTCCGCGTGTCCACCTCCTCCTCGTCCGGAGTGAGCAGGTCCACCAGGACGCACGCGAGGCCACGGGCGTTCAGCGCCCGGGCCACCGCGACGTTGCGCGGACTGTGTCGGGAGCTACCGCTGCCGTGCGCGAACAGCACCACGCCCACCGGCTGGGCGGGTAGCAGCAGATCGGCGGGGAGTTGGGCGTCCCGAACCGGAATGGTCACCGTGTCGTGCTGCTCGTCCATGCCGCACCTCCGTGCTCGCCTGGGGTCCGGTTACCCCGCCCGGCGCGCCGCACGCGGACGGAGCGCGGCGTTTGCCGGGTGGGCCGCCGGGTACGCGCCGAGCAGACCGCAGACCGTGTAGGCGCAGCCGCGCCCCGACGGATCGCGAGGATCACGATGGCCAAGCAGCAGATTTCCCGGCAGCAGCAGATGACCGAACGCGCCCAGCGTGAACAGGACGCCGCACGCAACCAGGACGTCGGTGACCAGGACTTCGGTGACCAGGCCGCCTCGGCCCGCCTCCCCGACGATCCCAAGGCGGCTGCGCCGCGGGACGCGATCGGACGCCCCTCGACCGGCGAGCCGGTCTGACGTACGCGCGTGCCGGCCGGGGCGGGAACACTCCCGCCCCGGCCGTCACTGCTGCTTGGCCTCGGGGAGCCGGAGCAGGGGCGACCGGCCCGGCGGCTGCTCCGGCGGCGGTCCCGTGGGCTCGGCCGGCGGCACCGGCACCGTCACCGGTTCGTCGCAGGTGACCCGCACCATCTGGTCGTGGTGACGCAGCTCGACGACGTCGTCCGGGCCACCGTGGCGCAGTGAGTACGTCGTCTGGTGCGGCCGGACGTCGACCCGCAGCGCCAGCCCACGCCACTGAAGGGAGAACTCCAGGCGGCTCAGCCGGCTGGAGAGCCGAGGCGCGAACGACAGCTCGCCGTCGTGGTCACGCAGCCCGCCCAACCCGCTGACCAGGGCGAGCCACGCGCCGGCCAGCGAGGCCATGTGCACGCCGTCGCGGGTGTTCTCGTTGAGGTCGTGCAGGTCCATCAGCGCGGCCTCACGCAGATAGATGTGCGCCAGGTCGGGATGGCCGACCTCGGCGGCGAGCACCGACTGGGTGCAGGCCGACAGCGACGAGTCGCGCACCGTCCGACGCTCGTAGTAGAGGAAGTTGCGAACCTTCTGCTCGGGGGTGAACGCGTCCCCCCGCCAGTGCATCGCCAGAACCAGGTCGGCCTGCTTGACGACCTGTTTGCGGTACAGGTCGAAGTACGGATAGTGCAGCAGCAGCGGGTACTTCTCGGCGGGCGTGTGCGCGAAGTCCCACTCCTGCAACCGGGTGAACCCCTCCACCTGCTGGTGAACGTCCAGCTCGTCGTCGTACGGCACGTGCATCGACGTGGCGGCGTCCCGCCAGCTCGCCGCCTCCTCGTCGGTGACGCCGAGGTGGAACGCGTCGTCCCGGTAGCGCATGACGACATCGGCGGCGGTGAGCAGGTTCCGCTGGGCCATCAGGTTGGTGTAGATGTTGTCGTTCTTCACCGCCGTGTACTCGTCCGGACCGGTCACCCCGTCGATGTGGAACCGGCCGTGCCGGTCGTGGTGCCCGATCGAGCGCCACAGCCGGGCGGTCTCCACCAGCAGCTCCAGCCCGATCTCCCGCTCGGTGGCGGTGTCCCCGGTGACCAGCACGTACCGTCGGACCGCGTCGGCGATGTCGGCGGCGATGTGGAACGCCGCCGTACCCGCCGGCCAGTACCCGGACGACTCCGGCCCCTCGATGGTCCGCCAGGGGAAGGCGGCGCCCTTCAAGTTGAGCGTCGCCGCCCGTTCCCGGGCCTGTTCCAGGGTGCTGTGCCGCCACTGCAGGGCGCTGCGCACCGCGCTGGGCTGGGTGTACGTGAGAACCGGCAGGACGAACATCTCGGTGTCCCAGAAGGCGTGCCCGTCGTAGCCGGGGCCGGTCAGCCCCTTCGCCGAGATCGGCCGCTGCTCGGCACGGGCACCGGCCTGGAGCACGTGGAACAGTCCGAAGCGGACGGCCTGCTGGATCTCCGGATCACCCTCGACCAGCACGTCGGCCGCGTCCCAGAACTCGTCCAGGTAGGCGCGCTGCTCGCGGTGCAGCCCGTCCCAACCGTCCAACCGGGCGCCGGCCAGCGCCGCGCCGACCTGGTCGCGCAGTGCGGGCAACGAACGTCGACTCGACCAGCCGTACGTCAGATACTTGACCACCCGCAGCTTCTCGCCGGGCTTGAGCACGCAGCCGATGGTGGTGCGCACCCAGTCCTCGTACCCCTCGGACTCGATGGTGGTGTGGTCCGGACCGTGCACCTCGTGCTCCATGGCGGCGGCGACGCGCAGCCCGGACACCTTCGTGCGGTGGATGAGCTGGCCGCCGTCCGGGGTGGTCAGCTCCTCCTCGGCCAGCAACGGCGATTCCAGCACGGCCGCGACCCGGGGGTCCTTGCTCTGCGCGGGCAGCGACTCGTTGGCCACCAGCTCGGACTGCACGATCAACCGCAGCGGGCCGTCGACGGCCTCCACCTCGTAGCTGATCGCGGCGACCGACCGCTGGGTGAACGACACGAGCCGGGTGCTGCGGACCTTGACCTCGCGGCCGGCCGGGGAGCGCCAGTGCAGCTCCCGGTGCAGCGTGCCGGCCCGCAGGTCGAGGATCCGCTCGTGGGACAGCAGCTCGCCGTAGCGCACGTCGAGCGGTTCGTCGTCGACGAGCAGGCGGATCAGCTTGCCGTTGGTGACGTTGACGATGGTCTGCCCCGACTCGGGGAAACCGTAGCCGGCCTCCGCGTACGGCAGCGGACGTAGCTCGTAGAACGAGTTGAGGTAGGTGCCGGGCAGCCCGTGCGGCTCGCCCTCGTCGAGGTTGCCGCGCAGGCCGACGTGCCCGTTGGAGAGCGCGAAGACCGATTCCGACTGGGCCAGCACGTCCATGTCCAGGCGGGTCTCCCGGATGTGCCAGGGCTCGACGGGATAGGCCCGTTCCCGGATCACGTGCGGTCCCGTTCGCCGCTGCGGTGGGGTGCCGGCGGGGCGGCGTCACCCGCGTCGAGCAGGTCCGCGAGATCCTTGACCACCACGTCCGCGCCGTGCGCGAGCAGTTCGTCGGCCTGTCCCACCCGGTCGACACCGATGACGTACCCGAATCCGCCGGCCCGGCCGGCGGCCACCCCGGAGAGCGCGTCCTCGAAGACGGCGGCCTGCGCCGGATCCACGCCGAGGACCTTGGCGCCGGCCAGGAAGGTGTCGGGGTGGGGCTTGCCGCGCAGCTTCTGCTCCCGGGCCACGAGCCCGTCGACCCGAGCCTCCAGCAGGTCGGCCAGGCCGGCGGCCGCGACCACCTCGCGCCCGTTGGCGCTCGCGGTGACCACCGCCCGGCGCAGCCCGGCGTCGGTCGCCGCCCGCAGATAGCGCACCGAGCCCGGATAGACCTCGACGCCGGCTGTGCGCAGACGGTCCAGCAGGAGGGCGTTCTTGCGGTTGCCGATGCCATTGACCGTGTCGGCCTCCGGCGGATCGTCGGGGCTTCCCTCGGGAAGCACGATTCCCCGGGACGCGAGGAACGACCGGACGCCGTCGGCACGGGGTCGGCCGTCGACGTAGCGGTTGTAGTCGGGGCCGGGGTCGAACGGTTGGAAGGGCTGCCCGGTGGCCGTGGCGCGCTTGCGCAGGAACTCGTCGAACGTCTCGGTCCAGGCGGCGTTGTGCACCCGGGCGGTCTGCGTCAGCACACCGTCCAGATCGAAGAGACAGGCGGTCACATGAGCAGGTAGGCCCAGCACGGTACGAATCTAACCACCCGGCTGGGTGCGCAAACCCGTTTTGAGCCGCCGGCGGGCCGCTCAGTTCGGCCGCAGGGTCCAGATCACCGTCATGGCCGACGTGGGCGTGCCGTCCTCGGTGGCGATCTCCACCTCGATTTCGAACTCGGGCCGCTGACCGGCCTCCAGCTCCGCGACCACCTCCGACGCCGGACGCCTCAGCCGCGCGGTCGCCAGCACCGCCCCCAGGGCCAGCTTGCGGTAGGCGATCTCGGCTCGGACGGCGAGCGGCACGGCCCGGTCGAGCAGCTGCCCGAAGGCGGCCAGCACGACCGCGCCGGAGGCCGTCTCGCCGAGCGTGAACATCGCCCCGGCGTGCGGGCCGCCGACGTGGTTGTGGGTGGCCGGCGTGTCGGGGAGCCGGACGACGGCCCGCACCCCGCCGTCCGCCTCGGGCGCCACCTCGACGAATTCGATGCCGAGCGTGCGGGCGAACGGCACCGATTGCAGGATGCCGGCCGCCACCTGGCGGGAGTCGATGGTCATGACCCGACGCTACTTCTCGGTAACCAGGGCGGCAACCAGGGTTTTCCCCGACTACGACAACCGTCAGAGGTTGGCGATCGTGCGCAGGATCTCGGCGTAGAAGTTGCCGTCGATGCTGCGGAAGAGGGAGAAGTCCTGACCCGGGTCGCCGAAGAACGGACGCAGCGTCCACGCCAACTGGGTGCCCACGAAGCCGAAGAGCAGGATCCAGATGTAGAGCAGCGTCATGCTGGCCGGGCGCTGCGTGGGCTCGCCGCGCCGCACCGGTGGGTTGCCCCAGTGGCGCTGCTGCGCCGGGTAGCCCGGCGGCACCATGCCGGGCGGGAACGCGGTGCCCGGCTGCCCACTCCACTGCGCCGGAACAGCCGCCGGGGCCGGCGCGGTGGTCGTGGCGCTCGCGCCCTCGGGCGCGGCACCGTTCGCCGCCGACGCGACGGCCGCGCCGGCCGGAACCGCGACCGGCTCGGCGGCGCCCGACGTGCCGCCTACCGGCACCGCGACCGGAGCGCCGACCTGGGCCGGAGCGTTGGCCGCCGCCGGGACGCTGACCTGAGCCGGAGCGTTGGCCGCCGCCGTCGCCGGGGCGAGTAGGCCGTGGTCGTTGAGCACCTGCATGCCACCGGTCAGGAAGCGCAGCCCGACCAGCGCCGACAGCGTCAGGATCGCGACGTTGAGCAGCTTGAAGAAGCCGTAGTCGGGTGCGGTGATCAGGAAGAAGAGGCTGATCGGCGCGAACGCCACCGCGAGCATCGAGGTGACGGTGATCGCCACCATCACCAGCGCCAACGACTGACGCACCGAGAGCCGAGCACCGAACACCAGGTTGAACAGGTAGAGCGTGGGCAGGCAGATGGCCAGCGTCACCAGGAACAGCAGTGGCAGCTTCAGCGCGGACGTCAACGCCATCAACGGGCTGTGGAACGCGCCGAGCACCGCGCCGTAACAGGCGAGGGCGATGGCGGAGCTGGCCAGCATCCGCCCGGTCAGGGCGTTCAGGTCGCCCTCGGCCACGATCTGCTGCCAGATGCCCTGGCGGTCGCGCAGGATGCGCTCGATGACGAGCGGACTGGGACGGTCACCCGACACGGGTGCACCCCTCTCGGTCAGGGACAGACTGGACTAGGTGCGCAGACGGTAGGACACCGGACAGGCGCGCCGCCACCCCGCTCCGGCGTGGCGTCACCGCCACCCGACGTCGATACGTGCGCCGCGCTCGTCGAAGAAGTGCAGCGCGTCCATCCGGACGGACACGGCGAGCGGGTGCCCGGCCGTGACGGCCGGGTACGGCGCGAGGCGTACCGCCAGCTCCGCCGGGCGGCGGTGGTGCCGGCCCGGGTCGGGCAGGACGCTCGTCGACCGCGAGGCGCCATTCGTCGGCGCCTCCTCGGACTCCACCGGCTTGCCGGTGAGCCGCTGCATCACCGCGCCGAACCGGCGCAGGCCACGCTGGCCCACCGGCGGCGGGTCCAGCGGCGCGCCCATCTCGTCCACCATGATCGCGGTCGCCCCGATGTCGAGGAACGCCAGCGACTCGTGACCGTGGTGCTCCAGGTAACGGATCCGGCCGCGCAGCACGTCACCGGGGCTGTCCGGGGCGACCGGGGTGAGCGCCTCGGCCCGCATCCCGACCACGATCCGCTCGCCGTGGTAGTGCGCGACCGCCCGGCTGCGAATGTCGTTCCACGGCAGGTAGAGCGACTGCTCGCCGAGGTTGAGCGCGATGTACCGGTCGAGGTGGACGTAGACCGACGCCTCCAGCAGGTTCATCCGGGGGCTACCCAGGAACGCGGCCACGTAGAGCGTCGCCGGACGGCCGTACACCTGGGTGGGCGTGCCCACGTCCTGGAGTACGCCCCGGCGCATGATGGCCACCCGGTCGGCCATGGTCAGCGCCTCGGCCTGGTCGTGGGTCACGTAGACGGTGGTGACGCCCAACTCCCGGGTCAGCCCGGAGATCTCCGCCCGCAGCTCGGCACGCAGCCCGCTGTCCAGGTTCGACAGCGGCTCGTCCATCAGGAAGAGCCCCGGCCGCCGGACGATCGCGCGGCCCATGGCGACACGCTGGCGCTGGCCGCCGGAGAGTTGGCCGGGCTTGCGGCCGAGCACGTCGCTGATGCCGAGCGCGCTCGCCACGTCGGTGACCCGCTCGCCGCGCGGTTCCGGTTCCACCCCGGCCAGACGCAGCGGAAAGGCGATGTTGTCGCCGACGGTCATGTGCGGGTAGAGCGCGAAGTCCTGGAAGACCATGGCGATCTTGCGGTCGCGTGGCGGCAGGTCGTTCGCCAGTTCCCCGTCGAGCAGCACCGCACCCTGCGTCGGGTCCTCCAGACCGGCGATCATGCGCAGCACTGTGGACTTTCCGCAGCCGGACGGGCCCAGCAACACCATGAACTCGCCGTCGTTCACGTCGAGATTTATGCTGTCGACGGCGAGTGTGCCGTCCTTGAAAACCTTTGTCACATCTTTGAGTGCGACGGTGCTCACCGTCAGTCCCCCACGTCTCTCGGCCGAACCCCTGATGACTGTGACCAGGATCATTGGTCCCGCACATCGGGTAAACGTCTCATGTTCGGCTTATGACGACACCATTACACGGCGTACAGGGGAGCGCGCGGTCAGCAGCCCTTCGGCTGGTCAGGCAGCTCGCCGAGGAAAACCCGGCGCACCACCCGCTCGGCAGCCCGCCCGTCGTCCAGCCCGCAGAACCGGCTGCGGAAGCGCTCACGGGCCTTGTCCGCCGCGTCCGAGCGCACCGCGTCGGTCCGGAACAGATCGAGCAGGTCGGCGAACGTGGCCGCCACCGCGCCCGGTGGCTCCGCCGTGACGTCGAAGTAGACCCCCCGGGCCAGGCGGTACGCCTCCCAGTCCGGTGTGTAGAGCACGATGGGCCGGTCCAGCACCGCATAGTCGAACATCGCCGAGGAGTAGTCGGTGACCAGCACGTCGGCGACCAGGTAGAGGTCCTCCACGCGCTGGTAGCCGCTGACGTCGCGGACCCGGAGGTACTCGGACGGACGACCGGGTCGGCGCTCCCGGTCGTGGAAGTAGTGGCTGCGCATCAGCAGCCGACCCGAGTCACCCAGCGCGTCGACGAACCGGTCCGGGTCGAACGGCGGGCGGTAACCGGGCAGGTGCTCGCGATGCGTCGGGGCGTACAGCACCACCTGCTCGTCGGGGGTGAGGCCGAACTCGGCGCGCAGCCGGCGTACCTCGTCGGGACCGGCGGCGACCAGCCGGTCGTTGCGCGGGTAACCCACCTCCAGGGTGGCGTACGTGGCCGGGTAGGCCCGGTCCCACATCTGGGTGGAGAAGCTGTTGGAGCTGACGCTGTAGTCCCAGCGGTCCACCCGGCGCAGCAGGCCGGCGAAGTCCATCCGGCCCGCGCCGATCGGATAGCGCTGCTGGTCCAACCCCATCACCTTTACCGGCGTGCCGTGATGGGTCTGCACGTGCACCTGCTCCGGCCGCTTACGGACGAAGTCCGGGTAGTTCACGTTGTTGACCAGCCACCGGGCGCGGGCCAGCACCCGGTAGTAGGCCGGCGTGCCGGCGACCACGTACTCCACCCCGTCCGGCACGGCGTCCACCCGGTCGCGGCGCACGATCCACACCCCGCGCACCTCGGGGGCCAGCCGGCGGGCGGCCTCGTAGATCGCGGCCGGGTTGCAGGAGTATCCCCGGAACCAGTAGGCGGCGTACACCGCGAGCGTCGGGTCCACCGGCCGGCGCAGCTCCGCCCGGTAGTACTCGCGCAGCAGTCCGTCGCGGGTGAGCCGGGCGCCGCGCCGGGCCACCGGGCCGACCCGACGCCGGGCGGTACGCGCCTGCCGGCGGGCCGTGTCGCGGGCCCGACTGGCGGCCCGCAGGGCACTGAACGTCCGCCACCGGCCACTCGCGACCAGCCGGTGCTTCACCCCCTCGACGCCGTCCGGCACGGGGTACCCCCCGACCGGCAGCCACCGCGCGTAGTCCGCGGTTATCTGCGCGAAGAACACCGGCCGCAGCTCGGGCGCGATGCGCTGACCATTGCCGAGCACGGTGAGGTAGTGCCAGATCATCCGCTCGAAGACCGCCGGCCGCAGCGCGTCCACGGCCGGCGACCAGGCATCCATCAGGAGGAAGACCCGGTGCCACTGGGCGAAGACCTCGAAGTGCCGGTCCCCCCGGGTCTTCGTGATCGCGCCGGCGCGGCGCTGCCGGTAATTCACGCACACCCGATCGAGTACGCCGATCTGACGTGCCCCCATCAGCACCGGGTAGCTGAACGAGACGTCCTCGTACCAACCGGCCGCGAAGCGCAGACCCAAATTGACCAGGAATTCCCGGCGGACCAACCGGTTCCAGGCGGTGTGCAGCAGCCGCATGGCCTCCGGCCGTTCCCGCAGCGCGAACGTCTCCGGGCCGGGCGACTCGGGGAACACCTCGGCCATCGCGCTGCGGGTGGCGGTGTCGTTCCAGTGTGTCCGGACGTGGTCCACCAGCAGCACGTCCGGCCGGGTCGCCCGCAGGCGGTCGGCCACCTCCGACAGGCAGTCCGGCGCCAGCCAGTCGTCCCCGTCGAGGAACCACACGTACTCGCCGACGGCCCGGTCCAACCCGATGTTGCGGGCTGGACCGAGACCGACGTTCTCCGACAGTCGGACGGCCCGGACCCGCTGGTCACGGGCCGCGTACTCGTCGATGATCTCGCCGCTGGCGTCCGGCGAGCAGTCGTCGACCGCGATCAGCTCGAGGTCGGTCTCCGACTGGCCCAGGATCGAGTCCAGGCACTCGCGCAGATAACCCTGCACCCGGAAGGCCGGCACCACGAAACTGATCAGGGTCATCCGGCCGCCCCTTTCGTCAGCGCGGCGCGACACCTCCCGCGCCCACCGGCGCGGCCGACGCCCGCGCGCCACGGGCCGGCCGGACGAACCAGGCCAGGACGACGCTCACCACGAAAACCACGAGAAGGTACGCACCGAGTGTAGCCATGCCGATACTCACGACGCCGGCAATCGCCAGGAGGGCGAGCAGCACCGATCGTCCGTCCCAGCCCAGCGTGGCGGCGTGCAGCGGGGGTGCCGCCTGCCGCTTCTCCAAGCGGGCGGTCAGGTCGTAGTGGTGCACGGTGAGCACGAAGACGTACCCGAAGATCAGCCATCCGGGCGCGTCACCGACCACACCGACCGCGATCGCGAACAGGTACTCGGCGGCCCGCAACGCGGCCGGCACCAGCCAGTCCAGCGGCCCGTTGTGCGCGGCCCCCGCGCCGAGGCCGCCGGCCAGCAGCACCAGCAACGCCACCGGCACCGCCCAGCGCAGCCCGTCCGGCGCGTCGCCCAGCAGGGCGGCGACCAGCAGCGCCGCCGGACCGAGCGCGGCGATCACCGCCAGGGTGAGCGGCCCCATCGGGCGGACCACCGGCAGCCGACGCGCCAACGGACCGTCGTCGCGGTGCAGGGTGGCGTCGACCGTGTCCAGCACCGGCACCCACATCCAGCGGGCCCGCAGCGTCCGCAGGGCACCGGTGTACGCGAACGCCAACCCACCCCACACCAGCACCGCGATCAGGCTGACCAGCGGGTTGAACAGCGCCACCGTCAGCGCGATGAGCGCCCACCGCTCCCCGATCGGGAAGACGACGGTCCGCTTCAGCCAGTACGACACCGAGCCGGTGTCGGCCTGGACCCGGGTGGACGCGGCGTTCAGCCGGTCACCGATCCCGCCGCTGACGCCCGTCGTACGCGGTCGGCGAGCCGCCTCGTCGTGCAGCGCCCCGTACCAGGTGTCGGTCATGTGCCGGACGGTCTGCAACGTCATCGCGGCGATGGCGAGGGCCCAACCGTTGCCCAGCCCGGCGTGGCTCACGCCGAAGCCCAGCCCGGCGTAGACCAGGTACTCCTTGGCCCGGTCGGCCATCGTGTCCAGCCAGCCGCCCCAGGCGCTGAAGTGCCGGGTGTAGCGGGCCAACTGGCCGTCCACGCAGTCCAGCACGAAGCCGAGGTAGAGCAGCACCGCGCCGCTGACGAGCGCGAGCCGCCCACCGGCCCCGAACAGCACCGCGGCGGCCAGCGCGAAGAGCACCGAGATCACCGTCACCCCGGTCGGGGTGAGCCGCAGCCGGGCCGCCAACCGCACGACGTACGGCGACCAGGTGCTGACGAAGTACGTCGAGAAGAAGTCGTCCCGCTCCTTCACCGACAGCCGCAACTCGGCCCGGTCCTCGTCGACGGCGGTCACCGCCGCCTCGGCGGCGACCAGGCCGGCGGCGTCCTCGACCCGGTGCGCCACGAGCAGACGTACCCGCTGGGCGAAGATCAGGGTGCCGAGGGCCGCAAGACCCGCGACGAGCCGGTCCACGGCGGACCCGGGGTCGTCGTGGCCGGCGCCCCCGCCCGCCGGCAGCGGCGACACGTCGCCGACCGGGCCGACCGGGGCGGCGACCGGCCGCGCGCCGACGGCGGCGGCCCGCGCGGCGGCGGCGAGGGTCGGCAGGTCGTCCACGCCGACCCGGAGCGCGCCACCGAACACGCCGGTAGCCTCGCCGTCGAGAGCGTCCAGCGGGCCCGCGTCGACCACCTGGCCGCGCTCCTCGCGCACGGCCGTCCGGCCCGGCACCGGCGGGTCACCCAGCACCAGCGCCACGGTCGGTCCCACCGGGCTGGTGGCGAGGTGCCGCAGCACGGCGGTGTGCGCCACCAGGTCGGTGCCGCTGACCAGCAGCGGACCGGTGGCGGCGTCGGCCAGCGCGGCCAGCTCGTCCAGGGTGGCGGCGAAGCGCACCTCGGCCGCACCGGCCCGGCGCAGCTGTTCGGCGAGCCGGTCGGCCAGCGGCTCGCCGCTCGCGGTGGTGAGGCCCGCCGCGGACGTCCCGGCGGCGAGCACGATCGCGAGCGTCACCGCGGGACCGCGGCGTGGTACGCGTCGAGCGCCTCGGCGATCGTGCCGTCGAGCGTCAACCGGCCCGCGTCGAGGTACAACCCCCGACGGCAGAACCGGGTCAGGTCCTTTTCGTTGTGTGACACCAGCACGAGCGTGCGCCCCTCCCCGAGCAGACGGTCAATCGTCGCGTAACACTTCTTGCGGAACTCCGCGTCCCCGACCGCGGTCACCTCGTCCATCAGCAGGATCGGGTGCGGCAGGTGCGAGATGATCGCGAAGCCCAGCCGCACCTTCATCCCCGACGAGTAGTGCCGCACCGACGTGTCGATGGCCCGTTCCACCTGCTCGCCGGCGAACTCGACGATCTCGTCGAAGTGCCGCTTCAGGTAGCTCGTCGACAGCCCGTGCAGCCCACCGACCAGGTGCAGGTTCTCCCGGCCGGTCAGGTCGTTGGAGAAGCCGGCGGACAACTCCAGCAGCGGCGCCACCGCGCCGTGCACCCGGATGTCGCCCTCGTCCGGGATGAGCACCCCGGCGATCAGCCGCAGCAGCGTGCTCTTGCCGGTGCCGTTACGGCCGATCACGCCGACGGTCTCGCCCGGCTCGACGGTGAACGACACGTCGCGCAGCGGCCAGAACTGGCCGGGCAGGGCGCCGCGCCCACCCCGATGGATGAACAGCTCCCGCAGCCGCAGTTGACGGCGACGGTTGCGGACGAACCGGATGCCCAGACCGTCCGCCTCGATGATCGGCGTAGCCACGTCAGAGCTCCTTGAGCACGGCGGGCTCCAACCGGCGGAACGACCACCAGCCGGCGGCCAGCACCAGCAGGCTGCCGACGATCGTCGTGGCGAGCAGCCGGGCGTCCGGAAACTCGTCCGGGTACCAGATCGCGTGGTGCAGCTGGAAGATCCCGACCAGCGGGTTCAGCTCGTACACCACCTTCAGCCAGTGCGGCAGGCCGGACTCCCGGACCAGGCTGAGCGGATAGATGATCGGCGTGGCGTAGAAGAGCACCCGGATGATCAGCCGCATCAGCCGTTCCACGTCGCGCATCAGCACGTTCCAGGCCGACAGCAACAGGGCCAGCCCGATCAACAGCACGGCCTGCACGGCCACCGCCAGCGGCAGGGCGAGCAGCGACCAGCCGGGGTGGATCCGCCCGTGCGCCGCGTAGATCACCGCGATGGCGGCCAGGATCGGCAGGCCGGCGGCGTACTCGGCGAACCGTCCGCTGACCCGGCCGATCGGGAAGACCTGCCGGGGCACGTTCATCGTGGTGATCAGCCGGGACTGGCCGGTCAGCGCGTTCGTCGCCTCGCTCAGCGCCGAACTGGTCCACATCCAGGCGAAGATGCCGGTGATCAGGAACAGCGGGTACGACCCGGCCGCTTCGCCGAGGTGCCGGCCGGTGTCGCGGGAGTAGAGCACCCCGAACACGAACCAGTAGATCGCGCCCATGCCCAGCGGCTCGATCAGCGACCAGAAGTAGCCCAGCACCGACTGTTGGTACTTCACCGCCAGGTCCCGCCGGACCAGGATGCGCAGCGAGTTGCGGTGCGACCACAGGGCCGCGACGCCAGAGGTCACCGCCGCCTCCCGCCTCCCGCAAACGGACGCCAGGTTAGCAGTCGGTGAACGAATGCCCTGAATCGACCGGCTTCAGCACTCGATCACGTTGACGGCCAGACCGCCACGCGCCGTCTCCTTGTACTTGACCTTCATGTCGGCGCCCGTCTCCCGCATGGTCTTGATGACCTTGTCCAGCGACACCTTGTGCACACCGTCGCCGCGCAGCGCCAGCCGGGCGGCCGTGATCGCCTTGATGCTAGCCACGGCGTTGCGCTCGATGCAGGGGATCTGCACCAGGCCACCCACCGGGTCACAGGTCAACCCCAGGTTGTGCTCCATCCCGATCTCGGCCGCGTTCTCCACCTGCTCCGGCGTGCCGCCGAGCGCCTCGGCCAGGCCCGCCGCCGCCATCGAACACGCCGAACCGACCTCACCCTGGCAGCCGACCTCCGCGCCGGAGATCGACGCGTTCTCCTTGAACAGCACCCCGATCGCGCCGGCCGCGAGCAGGAACCGCACCACCCCGTCGTCGTCGGCTTTGTCGATGAAGCGGCTGTAGTAGTGCAGCACCGCCGGGATGATCCCCGCCGCGCCATTCGTCGGGGCGGTCACCACCCGACCCCCGGCGGCGTTCTCCTCGTTCACCGCTAGGGCGAACAGCGTCACCCAGTCCATCGCGTGCAACGGGTCGGCCGTCCCGGCGTCCGCCTCCAGGCCGCGCCGCAGCTCCGCCGCGCGCCGCCGGACCTTCAAACCCCCAGGGAGTACGCCGTCCCGCTCGCAACCGCGCTGCACGCACTCCCGCATCACCCGCCAGATCTCCAGCAGGCCCGCCCGGATCTCCGCCTCGCTGCGCCACGAGCGCTCGTTGGCCAGCATCACCTCGCTGATCGACAGCCCGGTGGCGCTGGTGACCTCGAGAAGCTGCGCCCCGGTCAGGAACGGGTACCGCACCCGCGTCGTGTCCGGCTTGATCTTGTCCGCGCCCGCCGCCGCCTCGTCCACCACGAAACCGCCGCCCACCGAGTAGTAGGTGCGGATCCTGACCTCCTCGCCGGCCGCGTCGAAGGCCGCGAAGGTCATCCCGTTCGGGTGGTACGGCAACGACCGGCGGCGGTGCAGCGTCAGGTCCCGATCGGGGTCGAAGTCGATCTCGTGCGCGTCGAGGAGGCTGATCCGCCGCTCGGCGCGGATACGCTCGACGCGAGGACCTACGGTGTCCGTGTCGACCGTCTCCGGGGACTCGCCGGCAAGCCCCAGCAGCACCGCCGGCCCGCTGCCGTGCCCGTGCCCGGTGGCGCCCAGCGACCCGAACAGCTCCGCCTGCACCCGCGCGGTGTCGGCGAGCAGCCCGTCGGCCTTGAGCCCGGCGACGAACGTACGCGCCGCCCGCATCGGCCCCACCGTGTGCGAGCTGGACGGCCCGATGCCGACGCTGAAGAGGTCGAAAACACTGATCATGGCTGCGCTTCCTCGGCGTGCTCCCGTGGTGCGGGGTCCGCCCGGTCGTGGCCGCCGGTCGGCAGCCCCGCTCGTGACCGCCCGGTCGGGTGGCCGCCGGCCACCCTGGGTGCGGGTGCCCGACCTGTCAGCCTACCTGCCCTGCTCACCCCTTACCCCAGCACCGCAGCCCGGCCTGCCGCCCGCCTCTCCTCCACCCTCCGGACAGCCCGTGTGAACGCCCGGCCCGCATGATCGCGCTCGCCGCATGACCGCGCTCGCCGCATGACCGCGCTCGCCGCATGATCGCGCTCGAACCTTGTTGTAGTGGCCTCGGACGCGGCCGGAAGCCACTACAACAAGGTTCGAGCGCGACCTTGACGCGGGCGCGGGGCGCTTGGCGCGGAGTGCGAGCGGGACGCGGGGCATCGAGCGAGGCGCGGGGCATCGAGCGGGGACCGCACGGGTAAGTACCTACGGGTCCACGGGTCGCTGATCCTCCTCGGGACCGAGGGCGGAGCGGCCGCCCCTTTCTACCGTGGATTGCAGACGCGGCACACCGCCGCAGAGTGGGAGTACGACGATGAGTCGCAAACTGGTCCGACCCCGCCAGGGGCGCATGCTCGCCGGTGTCTGCGCCGGCCTCGGTCAGCGGTTCGGCATGTCGGCCGGGATGGTCCGGCTGCTGTTCCTGCTGTCCCTGCTGCTGCCCGGCACGCAGGTGGTCGTCTACCTGATCCTCTGGATCCTCATGCCCAACGAGGACCGCTACCTGGCCTCCACCGGCCACTGACCCCATCCCGGCGCCCGATCGGGCAGTCCATTCTCGGTGGCACCCGTCGCTGCCGGATCGCAACTTCGGGGTTACTGCTGCCTCCGGCGTCCGTGAGACAGCAGTAACCCTGAAGTTGCGCAGATCTTGGCGGGCACCCAGCCCGGCACAGCCCACCCTGCCGCTGATCCACTCCGCATCGGCGATGCGGCGCTTTCAGGACACGGTGACACCCCAACATCGGCGATGTGGAGTGGATCAGCTCGCGTGTCCGCGTGTCCGCGTGTCCGCGTGTCCGCGTGTCCGCGTGTCCGCGCGACGGCACGGCAGGTCGGTCGGCCAACCCCGGCAGACCGGGCAGCGCCCGCCCCGACCATCGTCGGGACGGGCGCTGCCGCAACACGAGAGCGCCGAGGCGCCGGGGTCAGGGGGCCGTGTAGGTGACCGTGACCTGTTGGTAGCCCAGCGAGCGCAGCAGCCCTTCCAGCATCTTTCGGGTGTTCTCCTCGGCGCGGGCGGAGAGCCCACTGTCCCGGGCGGCGGCGGTGATCCGCTCCTCGGCGAGCTGGTAGATCTGCTGCTGCCGGTTGGGGTCGTTACCGACCAGGTCACCGAGCCGGTTGAGCAGGCCGCGCTGCTCGGCGAAGACGTAGCTCTTCTCCATGTCGAGGTTGGTCTCGCCGAGCTGCGGGGCGGGCAGCTTGATCTCGACGGACTTGCCGTCGGCGGACTGCACCACGGCACCTTCACCGATCTTGGTGAAGTCGACGTACGCCTCGATGCTGCCGGCTCCGACAAACAGCGTGCGCTCGTTGAGCAGGAAGTCCGGGACGTTGCGCCGGTCGTTCTGGGTGTCGACCACGACCTGGAAGTTGCCTTCGGCCGCCACGTAGCGGCTCAGATCCTGGATCGACTTCAGCAGCGGCGGCTGGCTGCGGTCGGTCTGCTCCTTGGCGAACGGGTTACGGAAGTCCGGCAGGAAGCCGGTCGCCTGCACGCCGAGCAGCACCACCACGGCCAGCGCGGCGGCGCCGAGCAGCAGGAGCAGCCCACGGGCCGCACCCCCACCCCCACCCCCACCCCCGCCAGTGCCAGGACCATCGGTGCCATCCGGCCCGCCCGGAGTCGGGTCGGGTGTCGCGGCCGAGCGTTCCCTGAGGTCGTCGCCGGTCGGGTAACCGGGGAACTCCCTCGTGGGCTCGTTGATGTCAGCGTCGCGAGCCATCACACTCACCGTCCTCGTCAGACACGTCGTCTGTCAATGACGGTACGGCCCCCGTACGACAGCCGCGCGGCGAGCGGCCGGAATGCGTAAACGGGCAGGTCAGGCGAAGGCGGAGAGCCCGGTGAGCCGCTGGCCGACGATCAGCTGGTGGATCTCCGAGGTGCCCTCGTACGTCAACACGCTCTCCAGGTTGTTCGCGTGCCGCAGCACCGGGTACTCGCCGGAGACGCCGTTGGCGCCGAGGATGGTGCGGCACTGCCGGGCGATGGCCAGTGCCTCCCGCACGTTGTTCAGCTTGCCGACGCTCACCTGGTCGGGGCGGAGCCGACCGGCGTCGGCGAGCCGGCCGAGGTGCAGCGCGAGCAGTTGCGCCTTCACCAGCTCGACGGCCATGTCGGCGAGCTTGGCCTGGGTGAGTTGGAACCCGGCGAGCGGTCGGCCGAACTGGGTGCGCGTGGTGGCGTACGCCAGGGTGGTTTCCAGGCAGTCGCGCGCCGCGCCGACGGCACCCCAGACGATGCCGTGGCGGGCCTCGGTCAGGCAGCTCAGCGGGGCCTTGAGCCCGACGGCCCCGGGTAGTTGGGCGTCGGCCGGAAGCCGGACGTCGTCGAGCACGATCTCGCCGGTCAGCGACGCGCGCAGCGACATCTTGCGGCGGATCTCGCGCGCCGTGACACCGGGCGTGTCCATGGGTACGGCGAAACCGCGTACCCCGTCGTCGGTTCGCGCCCAGATCACGGCGACGTCGGCGATCGGCGCGTTGGTGATCCACATCTTGCCGCCGGCGAGCACCCAGTCGTCGCCGTCGCGGCGGGCCCGGGTGGCCATGGACCCCGGGTCGGAGCCGTGGTCGGGCTCGGTGAGGCCGAAGCAGCCGATCGCCTCACCGGTCGCCATCGGGGGCAGCCAGCGCTGCTTCTGCTCCTCGCTGCCGAAGCGCCAGATGGCATACATCGCCAGCGAGCCCTGCACCGAGACCAGCGAACGCACCCCCGAGTCGGCGGCCTCCAACTCCTGACACGCCAGCCCGTACGCGACGGCGGACGCGCCCGCGCAGCCGTACCCGCTCAGGTGCATGCCGAGCAGCCCGAGCTTGCCGAACTCCCGGGCCAGCTCGCGGGCCGGCACGCGACCCTCCTCGTACCAGTCGGCGACGTGCGGGCGGACCCGGTCGTCGACCAGTCGGCGGACGACATCGCGGATCTGCCGCTCCTCCTCGGTGAACGACGGGTCCAGGTCGAGCAGATCGAGGGCAGTCATGCCGTCACCTTAGTGAAGCCTCAGGCCGTACCGCTCACTCGACGGCCGGGCCGCTCACTCGCGCTCACTCGACGGGCTCGGAGAGCACCAGGACCCGGGCGTGGATCTGGTTGCGCTGTTGCAGCGCGGCGCGCAGCGCGCGGTGCAACCCGTCCTCCAGGTAGAGGCCACCACTCCACTGCACGACGTGCGGGAAGAGGTCGCCGTAGAAGGTCGAGTCCTCCGCGAGGAGCTTGTCGAGCGCCAACTCGCGCTTGGTGGTGATCAACTGATCCAGACGCAGCGGACGGGGCGGAATCTCCGCCCACTGCTTGAGCGTCAGGTTGTGCTCCGGGTAGGGACGCCCGTCCCGGACCGCTCTGAAGATCACGACGGCACGCTCCCCTCCCCGAGACCGGACGGACCGACGGCGCCGAGCCGGGCCGCGGCGGACGCCGCGTGGCGCGGCGCCGATGACCGTGCCAGCCTAGCGGCCCCACGCACGCGACGTTCTGCTCCCTGATGTCAGTTTCGCCATCGCTCGTCCGATCCTCAACCCGACGAACGGGACGCCGCGCTCAACTCCACCGGCCGCGCCGCACCACCTCGTCGATCCCGCGCCGGCCGCGACGCAACGATGGTGACCGATGGTCGGGTGCTCGGTAACCGATTGTGATGGCGCCGATGGGCTGGTACTCCGCCGGCACGCCGAAGCTCTCCCGGTACGCGGCCAGCCGCTGGGGCGGGATACCGAAGAAACACGCACCCAGCCCCTCGTCCACCGCCGTGAGCAGCATGAGCAGCGCGGCGAAGCCGGTGTCGACGTACCAGTAGGGCACCGGCCAGCGGTCCTTCGACCGGTCGGTCCAGCCCTTGTCGGGCTCCGCGTACCGGGTCAGGTAGGCCGACTCGTTGGCGTGCGGCACCACGATGAGCGGCGCGCGGCGCATCCCCGCCAGCCAGCGCTCCCGGCCTCCACCGTCGGGCGTGGTGGCCGCCCAGAACCGCTCCCGGTCGGCCGGTTCCTCCAGCACCAGGAAACCCCAGCCCTGGGCGAAGCCGGCCGACGGGGCGCGTACGGCGTGGTCGAGCAGCCGGTCCACCACGTCGGGCGGGACCGGACGGTCCGGGTCGTAGTTGCGGACCATCCGTCGACGGCGGACGACCTCGGCGAACTCCATCAGGCCCCGGGACGGATGCCCCAGGCACCCCGCCAGGTCGTGCCGGGCTTGAGCGCGAGCACGTCCCGGCCCGACCGGAACGCGTCCGGCGGGCAGGTCATCGGCTCGATCGCCACCGACCGGCGGTGTCGCTCGCCGGTGAGCGCGTCACCGGTGAAGACCTGCCACCAGCCGAACTCCGCGTCCGCCCAGATGCTCACCCCGGACGAGGAATCCGGTGCCGCCAGGCTCACCGAGGAGCCGCCGTCGGCGTCGCGGACGACCTCGCCGAAGCACAGGTCCAACTCGGCGTCGCCGATCCGGCGCGGGCTGGTCCAGTCGTACTCGGTGCCGGCCACCGGCGTCGCGCCGACCGGGAGCAACCGGCCGTCCACCATGATCCGGGTACGCGCCGGAAGCCGCATGACCAGGTCGTCCACGGCGACACCCGGCAGTTGCAGGTACGGGTGCACGGAGAAGCCGAACGGGGCGACCTCGGTGCCCACGTTCGTCACCTCGTGCTCGGCCCGCAGGCCGTCCGCGCTCACGCTCCACCGGCTGACCAGCCGCAGCGGCCACTCGTAGCCGGGTTGCGGCGGCAGGTCGTAGCCGAGGGTCACCGCGTCGGTGGACTGCTCCAACAGCCGCCACGGCACCCAGTTGACCAGCCCGTGGATGGCGACGTGCCGCTCCGGCTCGGTCAACGCGAGCTGGTGCGTCCGGTCGCCGTACGCGTAGCGCCCGTCCCGGATCCGGTTCGGCCAGGGCGCGAGCACCTGTCCGGCGCAGCCGGGGCAGACCTCGTCGACGCCGTACCCGTCGAGCAGGTCGACGCCGTCGTGCCGGTACGTCCGCAGCCCGCCGCCCACCTCGACGATGACGGCCTCGTGGCCCGCGGCGGCGATGGTCCACTGTGCGCCGGAGAAGGGGCGCTGCTCAGGGCTGTCCATGCCGGCGACCCTAACCGGTCACGGCCGGTCGCCGCTCGACGCCGTCGTGGCCCGGTAGCGCAGCAGCGCCGGGAAGGCGACCGCGAGCACCACGACGAGCACCGCCGAGGCGAGTCCGCCGGCGACCCAGGCCACCCCGCCGCCGAACCCGGCCGCCATGGTGCCGGCCCGCAGGTCACCGAGGCGCGGGCCGCCGGCCACCACCACGGTGTTGACGCCCTGGAGTCGGCCGCGCATGCGGTCCGGCGCGTACACCAGCAGCATGGACTGCCGGAGTACGGCACTGACCAGGTCGGCGGCGCCGGCCACGGCGAGCAGCAGGACCATCAGCCAGAGCTGGTGGGCCAGTCCGGCCGCGGCAATCGCGACGCCCCAGGCGACCACCGCGACGACCAGGCCGACCCCCTGCCGCCGCAGCCGACCGATCCAGCCGGAGGTCAGCCCGCCGATCATGGAGCCGATCGCGATGGCGCTGTAGAGCAGGCCGACCGAGCCGCCCCCACCGAACCGCTCGTTGGCGATCTCCGGAAACAGGGCCCGCGGCATGGCCAGGATCATCGCGATCAGGTCCACGCCGAACGAGAGCAGCAGGACGGGCGTGGTGGCCAGGTACCGGAAGCCGTCGATCACGCTGGCCAGGCCGGCCCGGCGGACCTGCCCGTCGGCGCTCGGTTCGGGCGGCAACGCCGGCAGGCGCAGCGCCGCCCAGAGCATCGCCGTGAACAGCACCGCGTCCAGCCCGTACGCGATCGGCAGCACCACCCGCGTGTCCGACGAGGCGGCGAGGATGAGGCCGGCGGCGAGCGGACCGGCGACCGACGCGGCGGTGAAGGTCGTGTAGTTGAGGGTGCTCGCGGCCGGAACGAGGTTGTCGGGGACCAGCCGGGGCAGCATGGCGCTGCGGGCCGGCGAGGTGATCGCGAAGGCCACCGACTGCACCGCCATCAGCGCCAGCAGCAGCACCGGACTGCCCACGTTCAACAGCGCCTGGACCAGCAGCCCGAGGGTGGATGCCCAGAGCAACAATGAGCCGCCGAGCAGCACCGCACGGCGGTCGCGGGCGTCGGCGACCGCGCCACCCCAGAGCCCGAAGATCAGCAGGGGTACGAACGCGGCGATGCCCAGCAGACCGACCCAGAACGAGTCCCGGGTGAGGGCGTACATCTCCACCGGCACCGCGACGGCGGTGAACTGGAAGCCGAACATCGCCACGGTGTTGCCGAGCCACAGCCGTCGGTACGCCGGGACGCGCAGCGGGCGGACGTCGATCGCCCAGCGGCGCGCTCCGCGCGGCCGGGCCTCCTGCACACCGGTCACGGCGCCAACCGCTCGACGATCCAGTCACTTCCGTCGACACGACGGAAGCGCAGGCGGTCGTGCAGCCGACCGGACCGGCCCTGCCAGAACTCCACCGAGTCCGGCCGGACCCGCAGGCCGCCCCAGTGCGGCGGGGGCGGGATGGCGCTCTCGTCGGCGTACCGCTCGGCCACCTCGCGGTAGCGCTCCTCCAACGTGGCCCGGTCCGGCACCACGGACGACTGCGGGCTGGCCCACGCGCCCACCTGCGACCCGCGCGGCCGGCTGGCGAAGTACGACTCGGTCACCGCCCGCTCGACCGGGGCGATCACTCCTGCGACCACCACCTGCCGCTGCATCGGAAACCACGGAAAGACCAGGCTGGCGTACGGGTTGCCGGCCGCCTCGACGCCCTTGCGGGACAGGTGGTTGGTGAAGAAGACGAAGCCGTCCGGGTCGTACCCCTTGAGCAGCACGGTCCGCCCACTCGGCCGGCCGGCGGCGTCGGCCGTGCCCACCACCATGGCGTTGGGTTCGGGCAGCCCGTGAGCCACCGCGTCGGCGAACCACCTGTCGAACTGGGTGTACCAGTCGGCGGCCAGGTCAGCCTCGGTCAGGCCCAGGTCCGCGGCGTACTCGTTACGCATCGCGGCCGGGGCTGGTGTGTCGCCCGTCACGTCCCCACTCCTTCTCGGCGTGCTGACCGGCGCCCTCCCGCGCTGGCCAGACCGCTTCGCCCAGTCTCACCGACCGGCGCGGAGAATGCGCGCCCGGAGATGTCGCGTGCAGCACAGTCGCACTGGGTCGCGTATCCGGTTACCCAGCAGGCAAGATGTTCCGAACACATCCCTGAGGGTCGCCTAAGGCGCTCGGCCGACCGGGCCGGATCAGCTGATCGGGCGTACCGACCAGATCCAGGAGAGCGACATGGCCGACTTCAAACCCGGTCTGGAGGGCGTCGTCGCCTTCGAGACCGAGATCGCCGAACCCGACCGCGAGGGTGGCGCGCTGCGCTATCGCGGGGTCGACATCGAGGATCTGATCGGCCAGGTCTCGTTCGGCAACGTCTGGGCGCTGCTGGTCGACGGCCGGTTCGGGCCGGGCCTGCCGCCGGCGGAGCCGTTCCCGGTGCCGGTGCACTCCGGTGACATCCGGGTCGACGTGCAGTCGGCGGTCGCCATGTTGGCGCCGTACTGGGGCCTCAGCCAGCTGCTGGACATCTCCGACGAGCAGGCCCGCGAGGACCTGGCCCGGGTGTCGGTGACCGCGCTCTCCTTCGTCGCCCAGTCCGCTCGCGGTCTCGGCCTGCCGGCCGTGCCGCAGAAGGAGATCGACAAGGCGCAGACCATCGTCGAGCGGTTCATGAAGCGCTGGCGGGGCGAGCCGGACCCGCGGCACGTCAAGGCCGTCGACGCGTACTTCATCTCGGCCGCCGAGCACGGCCTGAACGCCTCCACCTTCACCGCGCGCATCGTCGCCTCCACCGGCGCCGACGCGGCGGCCTGCATCTCGTCGGGCATCGGCGCCCTCTCCGGCCCGCTGCACGGTGGCGCGCCGTCGCGCGTGCTCACCATGCTCGAAGCGGTGGAGCGCAGCGGCGACGCGGAGGGCTACGTCAAGGGTGTCCTCGACCGTGGTGAGCGGCTGATGGGCTTCGGCCACCGGGTCTACCGCGCCGAGGACCCGCGCGCCCGCGTGCTCCGGCGCACCGCCAAGGAGCTGGGCGCACCGCGCTTCGAGATCGCCGAGGCGCTGGAGAAGGCCGCCCTCGCCGAGCTTCAGGCCCGCCGTCCGGACCGGGTGCTCGCCACCAACGTCGAGTTCTGGTCGGCCGTCGTGTTGGACTTCGCCGAGGTACCGGCGCACATGTTCACGTCGATGTTCACCTGCGCGCGGATGGGCGGTTGGAGCGCGCACATCCTGGAGCAGAAGCGCCTCCAGCGGCTGGTCCGGCCGTCCGCCCGCTACGTGGGTCCCCAGGCCCGCAAGCCGTCCGACGTCGAGGGCTGGGGCGCCGTACCGCACGGCGTCTGAGGTGTAAGGAAGGGCCCCTTCTTAACGCCTCGCGTATAGGAAGGGGCCCTTCCTTACACCCAGCCGGTGGTGTGGCGAAGGACTCAGACCGCCCGTCGGGACCCCGGCCGTCGCCGCCAACCCCAGGTGCGAGGATGAGGGCCGGCAGTGTCGCCGGGCCCGCCCTCGCCCTTGCGGAAGGATCTTCAGAACCGTGGCTGACGCACCGATCATCCGGATTCCCGACGAGATCAAGCCCGCCGACGGCCGTTTCGGCTGCGGCCCGTCCAAGGTCCGTCCGGCGGCCGTGTCCGCGCTCGCCGAGGTGGCGACCAGCTACCTGGGTACGTCGCACCGGCAGAAGACGGTCCGCGACCAGGTGGCCCGGCTGCGCTCCGGCATCGCCGAGTTCTTCTCCCTGCCCGAGGGCTACGAGGTCGTGATCGGCAACGGCGGGACCACGGCGTTCTGGGAGGTCGCCACCTTCGGCCTGGTCCGTGACCGGGCCCAGTTCGCCAGCTTCGGCGAGTTCGGCGCCAAGTTCGCCAAGTCGGTCAAGGACGCCCCGTTCCTGGGCGAGCCGACGGTCCGCAAGGCCGAAGCGGGCAGCGCCCCGGCCCTGGTCGCCGAGGCCGGCGTGGACGTGTACGCGACGCCCCAGAACGAGACCTCGACCGGCGTGGCCGTGCCGATCAGCCGGGTGGCCGGCGCGGACGAGGGGTCACTGCTGCTGGTCGACGCCACCTCCGGCGCGGGTGGCCTGGAGGTCAACGTCGGCGAGACCGACGTCTACTACTTCGCGCCGCAGAAGTGCTTCGGCTCCGACGGTGGCCTCTGGCTGGCCCTGATGTCGCCGGCCGCGCTGGACCGGGCCGCCGAGATCAAGGCGTCCGGCCGTTACATCCCGGCCTTCCTCGACCTGGTGACCGCGATCGACAACTCCCGGCTCGAGCAGACCTACAACACCCCGGCGCTGGCGACCATCTTCCTGGCCGCCGAGCAGACCGACTGGATGAACGCGCAGGGCGGCCTCGCGTGGGCGGCGAAGCGCACGGCGGAGAGCGCCGCCACGGTGTACGGCTGGGCGGAGCGGTCCACGGTGGCCACCCCGTTCGTCACCGACCCGACGCTACGGTCCAACGTGGTCGCGACGATCGACTTCGCCGACGGGGTGGACGCCACCGCGATCGCCAAGGCGCTGCGGGCCAACGGCATCGTCGACACCGAGCCGTACCGCAAGCTCGGCCGCAACCAGTTGCGGGTGGCGCTGTTCCCGGCCGTCGAGCCGTCCGACGTCGAGGCTCTGACCGCCTCCATCGACTACGTGGTCGAGCGCCTCTGACCTTCGTCACGGTGGGTGTCCGTCGACGCCTCGATGGACACCCACCGTGATCATTGCCGCAGCTCAGTCACGACATGCGGGGTGTCGCTTCCCCCACCCTGAGACAGATGCGCGTACGGTGGTCCGAGACGCCTGGGTGGCCGACTCGTGGCGTGCGGCCAGCGAAGCGGGACGGAGGCAACGCTATGCGCCCAGTACGCTTCGTCGCCCTCTCCGAGGACGGCCAGGCCCTGGTGCTCGCCGACGAGGTCGGGCGACTGCTCGCCCTGCCGATCGACGAGCGCATCGCCGGTGTGATGCACCCCGAGCCAGGTGCCCCGCCGCTCGCGGTGGCACCGAGCACCGTCGACCCGATTCCCTCGCTGTCCCCCCGGGACATCCAGGCCCGCATCCGTTCCGGTGAGTCGGCCGAGGACGTTGCCCGGATCGCCGGAGTGCCGGTCGACCGGGTCCTGCGCTACGCCGGCCCGGTGCTCCAGGAGCGGGCCATGCTCGCCCAGCACGCCCGTCGCACCCGCCTCAAGGGCGCGGAGAAGCCCACCCCGCTCGCCGAGGTGGTCAACGGTCGGCTGAGCCAGCACGGCATCGACACCGAGAAGATCTCCTGGGACGCGTACCGGCGCGACGACGGCACCTGGCGGATCATCGCCACCTGGCCGTCGGGCAAGGCCACCGCGCAGGCCATCTGGGACATGGACAAGGCCCGGCAGGTGGTCACGCCGCACGACGACATGGCGCAATATTTGTGCGCCGAGCGGCCCACGCCGATCCTCGGCCAGGAGCCGGCGCCGGAGCGGAGCGGGCACGGCCTGCCCGGTCCGTCGCGCGGTGAGCCGAGTCGGGGTGGGCACGGGTTGCCGGCGGCGTCCGAGCACCCGCGACCGGGACGCGATCCAATCCGGGCCGGCCGGGACGCCCTGCTCGCCTCGCTGGACCGTCCACTCGGGGCCTCGTCGGGTCGCGGGCTCGAACCGCGTAACCCGGCGGCTCTCGCCGGGTCGGACGCGCCCCGGCAGCGGCCGGTCGGCGGGGGCGCTGCCGCGCTGCTCGGCGGTGGCCAGGGGTCGGCCTTCGACGACGACTCGGACGCGCCCAAGGAGGTCCCGGCCGTGCCGTCACTGGCGGTGCTGCGGCCCCGGCGGACCGGTACGGCCGCAGCGGCGGCCGGTGGCGAGTCCACCGACGCCAGCGGAAAGCCGCGCAAGCGCCTGCCGAGCTGGGACGACGTGCTCTTCGGCAGCGGTCCGGCCGCCCGCGAGTCCTCCTGACGTTTCGCGCTTGATCGACTCGGGTTCACGGAAGTCGCGCTGTCAGCACCTGCAAAACACCCCGACTTCCACGAACCCGAGTCGATCAAGGCCGTTCACGCGGGCGCGACGAATCAGAGCGGCCAGGCGGCGAGCCGGTCGTAACGCGGGCGTACCGGCCCGGGGTGGCTACGCATCAGCAGCAACTCCGTGGTCGGCCACTCCGGGCCCGCGTACTTGTCCAGGTCGGTGCGGTCGGCTTCGACGGCGGCCGGGTCCATCCGGTCCCCGGGCCGGGCCACGGTCAGGTGCGGGCGGAAGGGCTTTTCGTCGTACGCCACCCCAGCGAGCCGCAGCCGGTCCCGGACCAGCCGGGCCAGGCCGTGCAGCGCCTCGACATCGCCCTTGGCGTCCACCCAGAGCACCGTGTGCCGGCCGTCGCCGAACGCGCCACCGCCGCCGAGACGCAGCCGGGGCGGGACGTCCCGATCGGCGTGGAACGAGTCGGCGGCGAGCCCGAGCGCACTCTCCACGTCGACCAGCCGGCCGGCCCCGACGTCACCGAGGAACGCCAGGGTGAGGTGCAGGTCCGCCGGGTCGCTGAGCCGCACCTGGGCACCAGCGGCCGCCGCCGCGCCGACCCGCAGCCGGGCGACCTGGGCGCCGAGGTGGTCGACCGCCTCAGCGGGCGGGTTGACCGCGACGAACAGGCGCATTCGGGGTTCCGTCAACGGTGGCGTTGCCGGTGCCCGGCTCGGGCGGCCGGCAGGTTCAACCCGGCGGCGTGCAGCACGCCCTCCACGCGTACCCGCTCGATCTCCTGGTCGACGCCGGTCAGCTCGGCCAGGTGCTCGGTGATCCCCAGGGCCCGGCAGGCCAGCCGGAGCCGGTCGTCGTACGCCTGGACCACCGCGCCGTGCCAGACCATCGGCCGGCCGATGCCGCCGAGTCGCTGACCGCCGAGGCGGCGCAGGTCGGCCGCGAGCTGTTCCAGGGGACGACGGTCGGTGCGGTCGAACTCGCTGAGGTCGATGTCCCGGGTCAGCGCGTCGGCTTCGATGGCCCGGTCGAGGCGGGCGATGGTGCGTCGCTCCCGCCGGCGCTCGCGCCACTCGGCCCAGCCGCAGACCACCCGGTCGAGAATCTCGTCGTAGCAGAAGAGCAGGGCGAACACCGCCGGAATGCTGGCCATGGCGAGGAACGCCAGGGCCAGCATCAGCGCGCGTCCGACTCCCACATATCGACGCTAAGCCCCGTCGTGCCACCTCGCCAGCGATTTGGCCGCATCCGCGCTATCCGTGGATCGGGACCACGCTCGCGGGCCCCTACCCGGCGGTCGGCGGGGGCCCGAGCGTGTGGCTCAGCAGTCGGCGGAGGTGACGTAGAAGCGGGGCATGGGCAGCACGCGGAAGCGCAGCCGCGCACCGGAGCGGCGCAGTTGCCAGGTCAGCGCGATCAGCGCGGTGGCCAGCGAGATCAGCCCGCCCATCCAGATGCTCGCGCCGGCGCCGAAGTGCTCGGCGACCCAGCCGATCAGCGGTGCGCCGACCGGGTTGGTGCCCAGGAACACCAGCACCCACAGGGCCATCACCCGTCCCCGGAACGCGGCGTCCACGCCGAGCTGGACGCGCTGGTTGGCAGCCTGGGCGAAGAAGACCATGAAGAAGCCGGTGGGTACCAGCAGCGCGACGACCAGCCAGTACGCCGACGCGAAGCCGACCAGGGTGCCGAAGCTGGCACAGCCGATCGCGGCGCCGAGCACCAGCCACACCGAAGGGCGGCTGCGCCGGCCGGTGCCGCTGAGCGCGCCGCCCAGCGCGCCCACGGCAAGGGCGGTGCTGAACAGGCCGAACGAGGCGGCACCGGTGTTGAACACCGTCTTCGCCAGCGCGGCCAGGGTGAGCTGGAAGTTGAACAGCGACATGCCGATCACCGACATCACCGCCATCGGCAGCAGCAGGTCCGGTCGCCGCCACACGTACCGCAGCCCGTCGACGACCTTCGCGGACGCCCGCTCGTCGCGCGGCAGGAGCGCGTCGCGGTGCAGGTCGGCGGTCCGCATCCGGACGACGTTCACCAGCGGCGCGATGGAGCTGACGGCGGTGAACAGGAAGACCGGGCCGACGTCGAAGGCGGCGATCGCCAGACCGGCGACCGCCGGACCGACGATCCGGGCGGAGTTGAACACGGCGGCGTTCAGCGACAGCGCGTTGGGCAGCAGCGGGGTGCCGACGAGTTCGGAGACGAACGCCTGGCGGACCGGGGTCTCCACGGCGTTGGCCGTGCCGAGGAGCGCGGCGAACGCGAAGACGTGCCAGAGCTGCACCAGGTCGGTCAGGACCAGCAGGGACATGACGAGCGCCAGCACGCTCCAGAAGGCGTTCGCGGCGAACAGCAGGACCCGCTTGTCGTACCGGTCCGCGAGCCGGCCGGAGAAGAGGGTGAGCAGCAGCACCGGCGTGAACTGACAGGCGGTGACCACGCCGAGCGCGGTGGCCGAGTTGTCGGAGAGCTCGAGGACGAGCCAGTCCTGGGCGATGAACATCATCCAGACGCCGATCAGTTTGATCAGCTGCCCGGATGCGAAAAGGCGGTAGTTGCGGACCTGTAGGGACTGGAACATCGTGCTCAGCTTGGCCTGCACTCTCGGTGCGCCTCCTCAAGGACGTACGCGTCATCGTCAGGTGACGGCACGGCCCGGTGGCGCGGGCGCGGGCTCAGGCGCGAGCGAGCTGCTGGAGAATCTCGGCGGCCCTGTGCAGGGTCTCCCGTTCGTCCTCGTCGAGCGCGGCCAGCCGGTGGGCCAGCCATTCGTCGCGGGCCCGCTCGAACTGGTCGAGCACGGCCTGCCCTCCTTCGGTCGCCGCGAGGATGACCTGTCGGCCGTCGGTCGGGTGGGGGGTCCGCCGCACGAGGCCACGGTCCTCCAACTTCGCGACGATCTTGGTCATCGTCGGTGGCTGCACCCGTTCGATCTCGGCCAGTTCCCGGGGCGTCATCCCGCCCGCCAGCCGCAGGCTGGTGAGCGCGGAGACCTGGGTGACCGTGAGGTCGCCGACCGGCCGGGCCCGTCGGACCCGCCGGTTGAGTCGGGTGATCGCATCTCGCAACTGGGGAGCCAGCTGCGCCGGTGGCACGCGTTCCGCCGTCACCGTCCGCTCCGTCACGTTAGTTAGCTTAACTAATGAGCCTGGCTAACGACATCCGTTATGACCAGGCTCACGGGGATGTTTGTGCTGTTCCGGGCGGGGAATCACGGTCGACCCCCCGCCCGGACGACACCGGTCAGAGCACCAGCGACTCGATGGGCCCGCGTAGGAAGTACAGCACGAAGAGGGCGGCCACCCCGTACAGCAGCGGGTGGACCTCCCGGGCCTTACCCCGGGCCAGCTTCACCACCACGAAGGTGATCAGACCGGCGCCGATCCCGTTCGAGATCGAGTAGGTGAACGGCATCAGCACGATGGTGAGGAACGCGGGAATGGCGATCTCGTAGTCCGACCAGTCGATCGTCCGTACCGCGGTCATCATCAGGAAACCGACCACCACCAGCGCCGTCGAGGCCGCCTCGAACGGCACGATCACCACCAGCGGCGCTAGGAACATCGCCAGCAGGAAGAGGGCGCCGGTGACCAGGTTGGCCACGCCGGTCCGGGCCCCCTCCGCGACACCGGCCGCGCTCTCGATGTACGACGTGTTGCTGGAGGTGCTGGCCGCACCGCCGGCCGCCGCCGCGATCGAGTCGACCAGCAGGATCTCCTTGGCCCTCGGCGGGGTGCCCTTCTCGTCGAGCAGGCCACCCTCCTGGCCGACCGCCACCATCGTGCCCATGGTGTCGAAGAAGTCCGTGATGAGCAGCGTGAAGATGAACATCAGCACGACGACCCAGCCGGCCCGACCCCACGAGTCGAGCACGTTGAACTTGCCGAGCAGCGACAGGTCCGGCACGTCGACAACCGTCTTGGGCAGCTCCGGCACGTTCAGCGCCCAGCCCTTCGGATTGGGCTTGCCGTCGACGAACGACGGGCCGATGTTGCCGATCGCCTCCACGATCACCGCCAGCACGGTGGACGCGAGGATGCCGATCAGGATCGCGCCCCGGACCCGGCGCACCACGAGCACCAGCGTGAGCAGCAGGCCCACCACGAAGACCAGCAGTGGCCAGCTCACCAGCTTGCCGCCGACGCCCAGGCCGACCGGAACGGTGGTGTTGGCGGCGTCCGGGAGCCGTCGGACGAAGCCGGCGTCCACCAGACCGATGATGGTCAGGAAGAGGCCGATGCCGACGCCGATCGCCGTCTTCATCTGCGTGGGCACCGAGCGGAACACCGCGGTACGCAGACCGGTCAGCACCAGCACCGCGATGATCACACCCTCGATCACCACGAGGCCCATCGCGTCGGCCCAGGTCATCTCGGGAGCGATCTCGTACGCCACCAGGGCGTTGACGCCCAGACCGGCGGCGAGCGCCAGCGGGAACCGGCCGACGACACCCATCAGGATGGTCATCAGGCCGGCGACCAGTGCCGTCGCGGCGGCCAGCGCCGGAATCGGGAGAGTCTTGTTGTCACCGTCGACCGCGCCGCCCAGGATCAGCGGGTTGAGCACGACGATGTACGCCATCGTGAAGAAGGTCGCCAGGCCACCTCGTACCTCACGGCTCAACGTTGAGCCGCGGGCGGAGATCTCGAAGAACCGGTCGAAGCCGTTACGCGGTTGAGCGGAGTTGGGAGGTGTGTCGTTCTCGGGCGGCGCTACTGCCATGAGGACCTCACAGGTGATCTTCCGGTTGTCGCGCGCATCGTCCCAGATCGCTGGCGGGCAGGGGAAGTGCATCGCGTACGCTTGCCCGATGCCGAACGACCAGCCACCGCGCCCCGCGCCGCTGGACCCGCCGATGGTGCCGTTCGCCGTCGCCGGCCTGATCGCATGGGCGGTCGTCGGACTGGTGCTGCTGGTGTTCTTCCGGGGCTGGCTGACCGAACACGATCACGAGAACTGGCTCTGGACCTGCCTGGCCGGTTTCCTGTGGGGGTTCCCCGGCCTCGCCGTCATGCTGCGGCACGACGCCAACCGACGCCGTCGCCGGGCGAGCTGAACCATCGGCCCGGGCCGGAGCGCCGCTCAGGGGTGCCCGTACGGCTCCGCCGGCTCCCCCGCCTCGACCGAACCCGGCGCCCGGCTGACCGACATGGCCTCCACGGCGCTGTCGTCGTACACCGTTGGTAGGTCCTCGACCGCGGTCTCGGCGGCCTCGATCAGCGTCTCGGAGTGCGCGCCGCAGCCATGGTCGGCGCTGACCACCCGGCCGTCGTCGGGCGCGTAGAAGTTGCCGCACGCGCCGAACGCCTGCCGCATCGCCCCGGCCAACGGCAGGTAGAAGCCGCAGGTGCCGCAGCGGGCGGCGGCCGGCGCGGCGGTGGAGATGGCCGCCGTCGGGCCGTGCTCGCCGTCGTACCAGCGCTGCGCCGCGTCGGCCCGACCCTCCCGGGAGAGCACCCGGGCCCGACCGAGACCCAGCTCCCAGGCCGTCTCCTCGACCGCCGGGTCGTCGGAGAGCAGGTAGCCGGGGACCAGCCGCTCATCCTCCGGAGCGGTCGGCAGCAGGTCACCCGGGCCGAGGTCACCGGGCTTGAGCCGCTCCTGCCAGGGCAGCCAGCCCGGCGCGAGCAGCGCGTCCGGACCGGGCAGCAGCACCGTCTCGCAGATGGTCACCGTACGGCTGCGCGGGACGCGGGTGACGGTGACCGCCCACCGCCAACCGCGGTAGCCGGCGAGGCGGCACTCGAAGTAGTGGGTGACCAGCCGTTCGCCCTCGGACACGACCTGCAGGTGGTCGCCGACGTCGTCGGCGTCCACCTCGGTGATGCCGGCACGGGCCACCTCGACGGCGGCGGCGCAGACCTGGTCGAGACGGGCGGCACGGGTGGAGGCGGGCCTGGTCACCAGACCATTGTTCCCCATGCTCCCCGCAGGGGTGACAGGGACTCCCGGGGAAGCTTTCGCCGCGACTGATGCGGCACACCTGCGTCGGATGGGCGAGGATGGTGCACATGCCGCCGTACTCCCACTCCGGGCGATCCCTCCTCGGGCGGACCGTCGGCACCGGCATCCGGGCCATCCGTCTGCTCCTGCGCGGCTCGGTGGGCAGCGGCCGCTGGGTGACCCGCCGGGCCGGTCACGCCCGGGCGCGGGGCGCCGGCGGCGAGGTGGGCATGGTCCGGCTGTTCGACCTGCACGCGCTCTCCTGCGCGGGTGACACCCTGATCGCGATCGGCCTGGCCGGGACGATCTTCTTCAACGTGCCGCTGGGTGAGGCCCGCAGCAAGGTCGCGCTCTACCTGCTGGTGACCATGGTGCCGTTCGCGATGCTCGCACCCGTGGTGGGGCCGCTGCTGGACCACTTCCGGCACGGCCGGCGGTACGCGCTGGCCGCCACCATGCTCGGCCGGGCGTTCCTGGCCTGGCTCATCTCGGACTACATCCACGGCTTCGGGCTCTATCCGGCCGCGTTCGGTGTTCTCGCGCTGTCGCGCGCCTACGGCGTGGCCCGCTCGGCGGCGGTACCCCGGCTGTTGCCGGAAGGGCTGGGCCTCTCCCAGGTGGGCGCCCGGGCCAGCGTGTACGGCACGGTGGCGGGCGCGCTCGTGGCCCCGATCGGGTTGGCCGCCTTCTGGTTCGGGCCGCAGTGGCCGCTGCGGGTCGCGTCGGTCATCTTCCTGATCGGCATGGTGATCTCGCTGCGGCTGCCCCCGAAGGCGGACTCGGAGCCACCCGAGCGCGTCCCCCGCGCGCTACGCGCCCTGAGCCGTCGGAAGGACCGGCCGCTGGGCCGGGGCCGGCCCGCCGGACGGCTGGTGATCGCCACCCTGATCGGCGCCGCGACCCTGCGTGCCGTGTACGGCTTCCTGCTGCTCTTCCTCGCCTTCGCCATCAAGAAGGGCGATCTGACGACCGGGGTGTTCGGTCGGGACCTGGGCGCGGAATGGGCGCTGGGGTTGATCGGCGGCGCTCTGGCCGTCGGCAGCTTCCTGGCGACCGCGGTCGGCACCCGGTTGCGCATCCACCGGCCGACCGCCATCCAGTCCAGCAGCATGATCATTGTGGCGGGGGTGGGGGTACTCACCGTCATCCAGTTCTCGCTGCTGATGGTGGCCCTGCTCTGCCTGGTCACCGCGCTGGTCAGCGGAGTGGCCAAACTCGCCGTGGACGCCTCGATCCAGGAGCGCATCCCGGAGCGGTTGCGGGCCAGCTCCTTCGCCCACTCCGAGACGGTGCTCATGCTCGCCTTCGTCGCCGGTGGCGGGCTCGGGCTGGTGCCGTTCGCGGGCCGGACCGGCATCGCGGTCGCCGCCGGGGTGGGCATCGTGGCCGCCGTCCGGGGAGTGCTGGTCGCCGCTCGGCTACGCACCGAGAAGCTGGCCGGCCGGCCGCTGGGTGACGACGAACTGATCGAGGACGAGCCCGAGGTCGCCGCCCCCGAAACCATCGACCCCGAAACCATCGCGCCCGAGACCGTCGCGCCCACCTCGCCGGCGCCACCTCAGGCCACGTCGCAGCGGCACGACGAAGCGGGGCTCGCACCGCCGGGCTACCACATCTACCGGCCCTCTTCGTCGGTCGGCGGCCCAGGTGGGGGCGCGGACGACGAGACCCGCCGCGAGTCCCCCGGCTCGCTCTCGTGACCGGTCTGCTGGTGGTGACCGCGGTGCCGGCCGAGGCGGACGCCGTACAGGCCGGGCTGACCGCCACCGACGTGACCGTCGCCCCGGTCGGGGTGGGCCCGGCCGTCGCGGGTGCCGCCACCGCGCGGCTGCTGACCCTGGCCGAGGCGGCCGGTCGTCCGTACCGTGCGGTGGTCAGCGTCGGCGTGGCCGGCGGCTTCACCGGTCGCGCAGCCGTCGGCGACACCGTGCTCGGCACCGCGAGCATCGCGGCCGACCTGGGCGCCGACTCACCGGACGGCTTCATCGGTATCGAAGATCTGGGCATGCCACCGGCGCTGCTCGGCGGCGGCAGCGTGGTCCCCGCGGACCCGGCGTTACTGGCAGCGCTGCGAGCCGCCCTACCCATGGCCACGATCGGCCCGGTGCTCACGGTAAGCACCGTCACGGGCACCGCCGCCGGCACCGAGGAGCTACGCCGGCGGCATCCGGAGGCGGTGGCCGAGGCCATGGAGGGGTACGGGGTGGCCGTCGCCGCCGCACAGGCCGGAGTGCCCTTCGCCGAGCTGCGCACCATCTCCAACCCGATCGGCCCGCGCGACCGCGACGCCTGGCGGCTGCGCGAGGCCCTCACCGCCCTGACGAAGGCGGCTCCGGCGCTGGGCTGACCCCGGGCACGCCGTGGACGTCGAGCGCCGCGCCCACATCGATCGCCTCCCCTACGACTGCCACCCGCTCATGGTTTCCCCACAGTGGACACCGTCAACAGGCCTGGCCCCGACTGTGGATAACCCTGTGGACAACCTCCCCGCCGCTGTGGGTATCCCCTTCTGTCGACCCTGTCGAGCTGCCCGAGAATGGGGCGGCCCGTCCCACCGGCCCTCTCGGGGCCCGCCCTCTCGGGGCCCGCCCTCTCGCTGCCCACCCACGCCGCGCACCCCACCACAACCACCCCTCCGCGCCCGCCCACGCCGCATCACCGACCGCCGCCCGCCGCCCGCGACCGCCCCACCCACCTGCCACGGGTCCTTTGCTCTGCTTCAGCGGAGGCGACACTCGGCGGCTGCTGGTGTTGCGCGGGTTGAAGCAGAGCAAAGGACGTCAGCCTCACCCGCCCTCGCCCGGACTGGACGGGAGGCCGGGACGCCGGTCCGTCGTGGATCACAGTGGGCGGGGTGTGCGCGGGCTGCCGACCGGGTGCAGGGCTAACGTGAAGGGCGTGGCGCTCTCCCTGGCGATCTCGCCCTGCCCCAACGACACGTTCGTGTTCGACGCCCTGGTGCACGGGCGGGTGCCCGGCGCACCGCCGGTCGAGGTGACGTACGCCGACGTCGACGTCACCAACACGGCGGCCGAGCGGGGCGCGTTCGACCTGGTGAAGGTGAGCTACGCGGCGCTGCCGTGGCTGCTCGACGACTACCACCTGCTGCCCTGCGGTGGCGCGCTCGGTCGCGGGTGCGGGCCGCTGGTGCTCACCCGGGGCGACCGCGCCGACCTGACCGGTGCCACGGTGGCCGTGCCGGGCGACCGGACCACCGCGTACCTGCTGTTCCGGCTCTGGTCGGCCGGACGGCCGCCGGCCCGGATCGAGGTGGTTCCGTTCCACGAGATCATGCCGGGCGTCGCGGCCGGCCGCTACGACGCGGGCCTGGTCATCCACGAGGCCCGTTTCACCTACCACCGGCACGGCCTGACCGCGCTCGTCGACCTCGGCGAGTGGTGGGAGGCCGACACGGGCCTGCCCATTCCCCTGGGCGCGATCCTGGCCCGTCGCGGCGCGGTCGACCCGGAGGCCGCCGCCGGATGGATCCGCGAGTCCGTCCGGCAGGCCTGGGCGGACCCGACGGTCAGCCGGGAGTACGTCCTCGCGCACGCCCAGGAGATGGAACTCGACGTGGTGGACCGGCACATCGGCCTCTACGTCAACGAGTTCACGGCCGACCTGGGTGAGGCCGGCTTCGCCGCGGTGACGGCGCTCCTCGACCGCGCCGCCACCGCCGGGCTGGTGCCTCAGACCTCCAGCTCGCGTGCGACCGCGTGGACCAGCTGAGCGATCTTCTGCGCGGTCTTCTTGTCCGGGTACCGTCCCCGACGCAGGTCCGGCTGGACCTTCGCCTCCAGCACCTTGATCATGTCTTCGACGAGGCCGTGCAGCTCCTCGGCCGGCCGGCGCCGCAGCTCCGCCATCGACGGCGGCGCGTCCAGCAGCTTCACGCCCATGGCCTGCGCGCCACGGCGGCTGTCCACCACGCTGAAGTCGACCCGCTGACCACCCTTGAGGTCGGTGACGCCCGCCGGCAACGCGCCCTTGGGCAGGAACACGTCACCGCCCTCGTCGCTGGTGACGAAGCCGTATCCCTTGGCCGTGTCGTACCACTTCACTCGACCCGTAGGCACCTGAAAACCCCTGCTTCACTTGAGCCGCTACTGCTCCAAGGCTAGCTGGATCATGCCGTCGAGCGCCGCTGGGAATCCGGTGAGATCGTCCAGCACGACGCTCGCCCCCGCCGCACGCAGCTCATCCGCGGAGCACGGGCCCGTCGCGACGGCGATTCCGGGCACCCCGGCGACCCCCGCCGCCACCATGTCCGCCACGTGATCGCCCACGTAGTGGGTAGCGCCGTGCTCCCGCAGGGCGGTCGCCTTCTGCTCGGCGAACAGGTCACCGGCGAGCTCGTCCACCACCAGGCCGAGGTGGTCCAGGTGCAGCCGGGCCAACCGGGCGATCTTGGAGGTGACGACGAGCACCCTTCCGCCCCGGGCGCGGATCGCGTCGATGGCCTCCCGCGCGCCGGGCATCGGGACCGTCGGGGTGATCGCGTACGCCGGGTACAGCTCGCGATACAGCAGGACGGCCGACTCGACCTGCTCCGGTGGGAACCAGTGCGCGATCTCGGTGCGCAGCGGCGGGCCGAGGCGGGACACCGCCAGGTCGGCGTCCACCGGAACGCCCGTCCTCGCGGTCAGCGCCCGGTACGCCGCGGCGATGCCGGGGCGGGAGTCCACCAGGGTCATGTCGAGGTCGAATCCGACGGTCGGTGCAGACATGCCGAGAAACCTACTCGCCGACGCACAGCCGGCCGTACGTCCGAGGGGCGCGACCGGCCCACCCCGGGCTAGCGTGGAAAGACGATGACCACCTCACTCGCCGACCATCTGCGGTCGCTGCCCGACGAGTCACTGGCCGCACTCCTGCAACTGCGGCCGGACCTCGTCGTGCCCGTACCGGCCGACATCTCCGCTCTGGCCATCCGCGCCCAGTCCCGGGTCTCGGTGGCCCGCGCGCTAGACGGGCTGGACCAGTTCACGCTGCTGATCCTGGACGCCGGCCGGCTCACCCGGCACCCGGACGAGGGCACGACCGCCACCGACACGATCCTCGCCATGGCGACCGCCGGGCCGCACCCACCGGCGCCGACCGCGGTCCGGGCCGCCGTGGGTCGGCTGAGGGCGCTGTTCCTGCTGTACGGCCCCGAGCACGCCATGCACGTGGCGGCCGCCGTCGACGAGGTCTCCCCGTACCCCGCTGGACTTGGTCGACCCGCCGCGGACCTGGACGTTCGCGCGGCCGCTCTCTGCGCGGACCCGGCGAAACTGCGCCGGACGCTGCTCGCGGCGCCCCCGTCGGCCCGGGCGATCCTGGACCGGCTGGCGGCCGGACCGCCGGTCGGTAGCGTGCCCCCGGGCGCGTTGCAGGCACCGGCGATCGGCGCGCAGGACGACGTCCTCGCCGACCCGACCAACGGCGGCGCGCCCACCGGCTCACCGGTGCGCTGGCTGGTCGACAACCGGCTGCTGGTGACCGTCTCGGCCGGCTCGGGGACGGCTGGCGGCACCGTCGAGCTGCCCCGCGAGGTCGGCCTCCTACTGCGGCGCGACAGCGGTCCGCTCGGGCCGTTGCAGACCAGCCCGCCATCGGTGGCCGCCGCTCCCCGCGAGCCCAAGATGGTTGACTCGGCCGGCGCCGGGCAAACCATGGAGGTGGTCCGGCACACCGAGGGACTGCTGGAACAGCTCGCCGCCGAACCCGCCCCGGTGCTGCGGTCCGGTGGCATCGGCGTCCGCGACCTGCGCCGGCTGGCCCGCACCGCCGGCCTGGACGAGCCGACCACCGCGCTGCTGCTCGAGGTGGCGTACGCGGCGGGGCTCGCCGGTGAGATGGAGATGCCCGGTGCGACCACCGGTCGGTACGGGGCGGACCAGCAGGTGCTGCCGACCGGCGGGTACGAGGTGTGGCGGGCCGGATCACTGGCCCAACGGTGGGAGCACCTGGCCCGCGCCTGGATGACCATGACCCGGCAGGTGGGGTTGGTCGGGCGACGTGACGACCGGGACCGGCCGATCACCGCGCTCTCCGCGGAGGCGGAGCGGGCCGGCGCGCCGGCAACCCGCCGGGCGGTGCTCGGGGTGCTCGCCGACCTGGAGCCGGCGACCGCGCCCACCCCGGAGGAGTTGCAGGCCCTGCTGGACTGGCGGACGCCACGGCGCAGCCGGGGTCGGGAGGCCGCCCACCGGGAGGTGCTGGCCGAGGCGGCGCAGCTCGGCATGACCGGGCTGGGGGCGCTCACCTCGTACGGACGGTTGTTGCTGGGCGAGCTGACGTCGACCGACGAGTCCGGCGGCGACCCGCTGGGGCTGCACGCGGACACCGAGAGCGGCGATCCGTCCGGTGCGGCGCGGGCGTTGGACGCGCTGCTGCCCGCACCGGTCGACCACTTCCTGGTGCAGGCCGACCTGACCGTGGTGGTGCCCGGGCCGCCCGAGCCGGCGCTCGCCGCCGAGTTGGAGGCGACGACGGAACTCGAGTCGGCCGGCGGGGCGAGTGTGCACCGGGTCACCACGGCGAGCGTCCGGCGGGCGTTGGACGCCGGTTACACGGCCGACGACCTGCACGAGTTGTTCCGTCGCCGCTCGCGTACCCCGGTGCCGCAGGGGCTCAGCTACCTGGTGGACGACGTGGCCCGTAAGCACGGCGGGCTGCGGGCCGGCTCGGCCGGGGCGTACCTGCGCAGCGACGACGAGGCGCTCCTCACCGAGGTGCTGGCCGACCGGCGGCTGGAGTCGCTGACGCTGCGTCGGCTGGCGCCGACGGTGTTGACCACCCCGTACCAGGTCAGCCGGATGCTCACCGCGCTGCGCGAGGCCGGGTACGCACCGGTGCAGGAGGACGGCACGGGCAGCACGATGCTGATCCGGCCACGGGTCCGCCGCGCTCCGGCGCGGGTAGGGGTGGCCACCAGGACGCTGGACCCGCTGGCCACCCCGAAGCTGCCGATGCCCCGGCTGCTCGGGGTGGTGGAGCACATCCGGCGGGGCGAGGCGGCGGCACGGGCGGCCCGTCGCGCCCCGGCGGTGGTCCGGGGTGGGGCGGCGGGGCTGGGCGGTGGCCCGGTGCCGGCGCACACGCACAGCGAGGCGCTCGCCGTGCTCCAACAGGCGGTCCGGGACCGGGCGCTGGTCTGGGTCGGGTACGTGGACGCCCACGGGGCGACCGCGTCGCGGCTGGTGAAGCCGGTCTCGATCGGGGCGGGTTACCTGCGCGCCGAGGACGAGCGGACGGAGATGCTGCACACCTTCGCGCTGCACCGGATCACCGCGGCGGTGCTGGCGGACTGAGCGGCTCCGGTTCTCCCGTGGTCGCTCAGCGGCGGCTGCGTCGTACGGTGCCGACCACCGAGACGAGCAGCAGGAGGGCGAAGCCGGCCCCGGCCGACTCGCCGACCGAGTCGACGAAGCCCTGTTGGAGCACCAGCCACCCGAAGAGGAACCACCCGAAGAGCAGCGCTGCCGCGAAGGCGTACGCGAACACCGTCGCGCGGGACACCTCGTCGGGCGGCGCCTGCTCGTACTGCGCGACCACTTCCCGGTCGACCGTCATACCCAGCCTCCCCGCCCGGTCTGGCCCTGGACTCCCAGCGTGACACTCCTGCGACCGGTGTGACAGGGGATAAAACCCCGAAGTGGGGGCGTGTCGCTCAGGTGCCGGGGCGGCGACCGATCAGCACCACGCGGGTGCCGACCTTGCCCAGCTCCCACATCCGGACGGCGTCGGCGTGCAGCAGGTTGACGCAGCCGTGCGAGCCGATCGACTTGTCGTGCAGGTAGGTGGTGGTCTCGTGGAAGCCCATGCCCTCGGTGAAGTGCTGCCAGTAGGGCAGCCACACCTCGTACGGGTCGGACCACTCCTTCGGGTTGCGGAAGTTGACCGTGTACGTGCCGGAGGGGGTGCGGTAGCCGGACATTCCGGTGCGGGTCACGGTCGGCGCCATGACCACCTTGCCGCCCCGCATCGCCCAGACGGTCTGCCGGGTCAGGTCCACACAGAACGTGGTGCCGGCGCCGGCCTGGCAGCGGCTCGTGTAGGTGGTGGCGAGGCGCTGGGCCACGTCGAGGGTGGTCGGTCCGGCGCGACCCTCGACGGGGCGAATGCCGTACCTCTGCTGGAACTTCTTGATGGCGGCGCAGTCGGCGGCGGACTGCCGCCCGTCGACGGTGACGGCCCCGAACCCGCCGAGGCGGGCGAGGTACGTCTCCACCGCGCGCTGGTGCTGGCCCTGCGGGCAGCCGGCGGCGGTCGGCGCGCCGGTGCTCGGGGTCGACGCCGCGCGGGTCGGTTTCGGCGTGGGTTTTCGAGAGGGTTTCGGTACGGGTGACGGTGTGGTGGGCCGGCCGTGCTGGGCCGGCCCGGACGTGCCGCTCGCCCCCGATGCCTGCTCCGCCGCACCGACCGGGGCGGCTCCCCCGCCACCACTCCCGCCGGACCGCGGATCGAACGTGCACGCGCCGGTGCCGACCAGCACGACCACCACCAGGGCAAACAGCCGGGAAGTGTGCCGGACACGCCTCATGGCACCTCCCCTGGACAGTTGTCCCTTTCCTAGACGTTCGTAAGTGCCGTCCTGGTTGCATCCGGTGAGCATCTTTCTTGGGACGTTCTCCGTCGTGCAACACTGGATGGTCGGCCAGCGGCGGGTATGCGACCGCCGCGGTGCCGAGGGCCAACCGAGGAGAGGACGCTGGCGTGAGTGGTGGACCCCTGATCGTGCAGTCGGACAAGACGCTGCTGCTGGAGATCGACCACCCCGACGCGCAGGCCTGCCGGATGGCGATCGCGCCCTTCGCCGAGTTGGAGCGGTCTCCGGAGCACGTGCACACGTACCGGCTGACCCCGCTGGGGTTGTGGAACGCCCGCGCGGCGGGGCACGACGCCGAGGGCGTGGTCGACTCGCTGATCAAGTACTCGCGCTACCCGGTGCCGCACGCGCTGCTTGTCGACGTGGCCGAAACGATGGACCGGTACGGCCGGCTCCAGCTCGCCAACGATCCCGCGTACGGGCTGGTGCTGCGGGCGCTCGACCGGCTGGTGCTGATCGAGGTGGCCAAGAGCAAGAAGCTCGCCGGCATGCTCGGCGACAAGATCGACGACGACACGATCCGGGTGCACCCGTCCGAGCGGGGCCGGCTCAAGCAGGCGCTGCTCAAGCTGGGCTGGCCGGCGGAGGACCTGGCCGGCTACGTGGACGGCGAGGCGCACCCGATCGAGCTGGCCGAGGCCGGCAAGGACGGGCGTAAGCCGTGGACGCTGCGGTCGTACCAGCGCGAGGCCGTCGAGGCGTTCTGGGCCGGCGGGTCGGGCGTGGTCGTGCTCCCCTGTGGGGCCGGCAAGACCCTGGTCGGCGCGGCGGCGATGGCCGAGGCGAAGGCGACGACGCTGATCCTGGTCACCAACACCGTCGCCGGCCGGCAGTGGAAGCGCGAGCTGATCGCCCGCACGTCGCTGACCGAGGAGGAGATCGGCGAGTACTCGGGCGAGCGCAAGGAGATCCGCCCGGTCACCATCGCCACGTACCAGGTGCTCACCTCCCGCAAGGGGGGCGTGTTCACCCACCTGGACCTGTTCGGCGCCCGCGACTGGGGCCTGGTCGTCTACGACGAGGTGCACCTGCTGCCCGCGCCGATCTTCCGCTTCACGGCGGACCTCCAGGCCCGCCGCCGGCTGGGCCTGACGGCCACTCTGGTACGCGAGGACGGCCGCGAGGGCGACGTGTTCAGCCTGATCGGGCCGAAGCGGTACGACGCGCCGTGGAAGGACATCGAGTCGCAGGGCTGGATCGCCCCGGCCGAGTGTGTCGAGGTCCGGGTGACGCTGACCGACGCGGAGCGGATGTCGTACGCGACGGCGGAGGCCGAGGAGCGCTACCGGATGGCGGCGACCGCGCGCACCAAGCTGCCCGTGGTCAAGGCCCTGGTCGACCGGCACCCGAACGACCAGGTGCTGGTGATCGGCGCGTACATCGACCAGTTGCACCAGATCGGCGAGTACCTGGACGCGCCGATCGTGCAGGGCTCCACCACCAACAAGGAACGCGAGCGGCTGTTCGACGCGTTCCGCACCGGTGAGCTGCGCACGTTGGTGATCTCCAAGGTCGGCAACTTCTCCATCGACCTGCCCGAGGCGGCGGTGGCGATCCAGGTGTCCGGCACGTTCGGGTCACGGCAGGAGGAGGCCCAGCGGTTGGGCCGGGTGCTCCGGCCGAAGGCCGACGGCCGGCAGGCGCACTTCTACACGGTGGTCTCCCGGGACACCATCGACACCGAGTACGCGGCGCACCGGCAGCGCTTCCTCGCCGAGCAGGGGTACGCGTACACGATCGTCGACGCCGACGACGTCCTCGGCCCGTCCCTACCGTCCTTCGAGGCTTGATCGACTCGGTTTCCTGGAAACCGGGGTGTCCCGAGCGCCCCGACACCCCGCCTTCCTGGAACCCGAGTTGACCAAGCTCAGCGGGAGAAGCGGTCCACCAGCACCGCGAGCCGCCGGGCGTGGCCCTCCCGGCGGAGGCGGTCGCTGCGCATCAGCGTGACCAGACCGTGCAGGGCACTCCAGAACGTCTCGGTGAAGATCTCCAGGTCACCGTCCCCGACGAACGGGCGTACCGTCTCGGCCAACTCGGCGAAACCCCGGGCGAGGTCGGTCGGGACGTCCGAGCTGGCGAACGGCAGGTCCACCGCGAGGGTGAACATCGCGTCGTAGAGCGCGGGCCGCTGCTCGGCGAACGCCACATAGGCCGCCGCGACGTCGGCGACCGCCTGTCGCGGGTCGGCGGCGGAGGCGCGGGCGGTCACCAGCGCGGTCGCCAGTTCGGCGAAGCCCTCGACGGCGACCGCCGCCATGATGGCGTCCTTGCCCTTGAAGTGGCTGTAGAGGACGGGCTGGCTGTACTCGATCTCGGCGGCGAGCCGCCTGGTCGTCACCGCGTCCCAGCCTTCCGCCAGGGCCAACTCCCGGGCGGCGGCGACGATGGCGCGTTCCCGTTCCGCCCGCTCGCGCTCTCGGCGCGTCTGAGTCGACATGACAGCAATGCTAGCACCGCTAGCGAATCTGCCGGCGCTCTGCTAGCGTCGCTCTTGTATCTAGCAGCGCTAGAAATTGGAGCGGATCATGTTGTCACCCCTGGCCTACGGACTCGCCGTCGTACTCAGCCTCTTCGTCCTCTTCATCGGTGCACGGTTCCTGCTGGTGCCGCGGGCCGCAGCCGCCGGGTACGGCGTACCGGTGCGGCCGGACGGCGATATCGCCTATCTGACGGTCAAGGGGCTCAAGGACGTCACCTTCGGCCTGCTCGGCCTCGCCCTGATCGCCTTCACCACCGCCGATGCGGTCGCGTGGTACATGCTGATCGTCGCGCTCGTCCCCCTGGGCGACACCCTCATCGTGCTGCGCAACGGCGGAACGAAGGCCGTCGCCTTCGGCATCCACTTCGCAACGGCCGTAGTGGTCCTCCTGAACGCCGCCCTCCTCTTCGCCCTGTAGCCCGGCCCACCCCCACCCCCACCCCCAGGCTTCCCCTGTTGATCAAGAGGTTCCCGTCAAATTCCGGCCGATCGGTGACGCGAACCTCTTGATCAACAGACTGGTCGGGGGGTGGGGTGGGGTCAGGACGTGGGGGGTGGGCAGCGGTCGGGGAGGGTGACCTCGCCGGGGTGGTGGTCGAAGGTGTCCATCGTGAACCACTCGTCCAGCTCGGGGTCGAAGAGATTCTGGAGGCCGAACTGGAGCACCTGCCACCACCGGCTCGGGTCCCGCTGGTCGACGTAGATGTCACCGAGCGCCAGCGGGAACCGGAAGAACTCCCCCGGCACGGTCGAGCCGCCGACCACGCCCACCCGCCAGTGGTCCACGTGCCGGTCCTTCGCGCCCTGAAGGATCTCCGGGCCGACATAGCGGGACGTCTTCAGCTTGTCGTTGAAGATCTGCCGGTTGAAGAACCCCGGCACCTTGCTGCACGGGCGCGGCGGGAAGAGCGGGATGTTCGGCCACTTGTAGGTGAGCGTGTAGAGCGTGTTTTCGTAGATCAGGTTCGTGAACCAGATCGGGTGCTCCGGGCCGCCGGCGATCATCTGACTGTTGCCGTCGCGGCCCTGCCAGCTGAACGGCACGTCGATGCCGAGGTCCCGCACGACGTACCGGCCGGTGCCCCGGAAGTCGGCCGGGAGCAGCGGTGGGCGCGGCTCGCGCGGCACGGGGACCACGTCGCCGTCCGCCCGAGCCACGCGAGGCGGCGGCGCGGCGGCCGGGCCGGGCGCGACCACGCCGAGCGCGAACAGCCCGCCGGCTACCGCCGCAACCACAACCCGAGGTGTACGCCTCGACGCCATCGGCCCTCCGCCAGTGTCGACAGTGGCCGACGCCCCGACCGCGCCCGCCTCCGGCGAAGCGTAGGAGCAGGGCAAACGTGAGAGCGGGTGGAACGGATGGCCTCCACCGGACGGGTGACGCACCCGCGCGGCCCCTGAACACGGTGGACCGCTTCTCCCGGTGGGCGGGGCCGCCCCGGGCCTTGATTGACTCGGCTTCCGGGAAGTCGGGGTGTCGGAGCGCTCGGGAGACCCCGGCTTCCAGGAACCCGAGTCGATCAACGAACACGCCGGCCCGGGACCAGCATCGGTCCCGGGCCGGCGTGCACGCGGACCTGCCTACTTGATCAGCTTCCAGGGGCCGTTCGGGTCGCCCGGCTCCTGGCCGCGCGTCCACCACTTCGCCTCGTAGACGTGGCCCTTGAAGGACACCCGGTCGCCGGCCGTGTACACCTTGGTCAGCGTCCAGGCGGCCGGGCTGTTGTCCGGCGGGGTCGGGGCGATCTCCTCCCAAGGGCCGTTGCGGTCACCCGGCTTCTGGTTGCGGGTGTACCACTGTGCCCGCCACTTCCTGCCGTCGTACATGGCGAAGTCGCCCGAGTTGAAGATCCGCGACGCGGTCCAGATCGCCGTACCGTCCTCGGTCATGGCGATTTCCTGCCACGCGCCGTTGGCGTCCGCACCCGGCTTCTGGTTCTTCGTGTACCAGGAGGCCCGGAAGACCCGACCCTGGTAGGTCACCCGGTCACCGTCGTTGTAGACCGTCGACGAACTCCACTCGGCGGGCAGGTTCACCGTCAGGGTGGCGGTGGCCTCGACCGCGGTGAGGTGGTCGTCACCCGCGTACGACGCGGTCAGCGCGTGCTGGCCGCTGGCCAACCCCACCGGCAGGGTGAACGTCGCCGAGCCGTTGGTCAGCGTGGCCGAGCCGCGAACGGTCGTACCCTCGCGCAACTCCACCGCGCCGGTGACCGGCGTGCTGCCGGCCGCGACCTTGACGGTCACCGTCGCCGCCGTGCCCCAGGCGGTCGGGGTGGTGGTGACGGTCATCGTCGGGACCCGCTTGGCGGTCGTGAACACCGCCGGCTGCGCCACCGCCTCGCCGCCGTCGGCGCTCTTCGCCGACACGACCCAGCCGTACGAGGTGCCCGGCAGGAGCTTGTCCCACGTCGTCGTGGCCACACCGTTCGAGGTCACCTCGTCGGTGCCGATCGTGCCGGCCGGCACGTACGCGGCGAGCGAGTCGGTGGTGAACGACGTCTTGCGGGTGCTGAGGTCCACCGGCAGGGTCAGGTTGTCCTCCGCGCCGTTGTAGCGCGGCTTGGGCTGGCTGCCGTCCTGGCGGATGTCGTACTCGGTCGCCCCGAAGTTCTTCAGGAACGGCGAGTACGTGTCGATGTGCATCTCGGCCCGGTCCACGTCGAACTGGAGCAGCCGCAGGAAGCTCGCGCCGAACTGCAACCGGTCGGTGGCCTTGTGGTCCGGCGTGCCGTCGCCGTTCACGTCGATCGTGCCGTCGGCGGCGACCTGGTTCGGCCACAGCTCGGCGGCGGCGACCGTGTAGAACTGGTAGTCGGCCAGCAGCTCGACGACGTCGTGGCTGACCGTCACGCCGATCTTCGACTTCAGGTTGGTGCCGACGCCGTGCTCGTGACCGGCGAGGACCAGGAAGACGTTCGGGTTGGTCTCGACGACCTGCTTGAACAGCGGCGAGCCGTCCGGGGCGGAGAAGTCCGCGCCACGACCGTCGGGGTTGGCCGACGGCTTCAGGTAGTCGTGCGAGAGCAGGATCCCGTTGCGGTCCTTGTACCGCTTGAAGATCGAGTCGGCCCACTTGGCCTCGGCCGGCGTGACGCCGTACGACAGGCCGACCGCCACGAAGTCCAGGCCACCGGCGGAGAACAGCAGATAGTTGTTCTGGTTGTCCCTACCCGGCGTGACCGAGCCGTCGGCGTTGGTCCGCTCGTCCCAGGCGTGGTATTCGGTGCCCTTCGGCCAGGACTTCGCCGTCCCGTAGTACCGGTCGGCGCTGAAGGTGCGGCTGAACCGGGAGTCGGGGCCGGTCTCGGCGCCCAGCTGGTCGTCGTGGTTGCCCGCGATGACCTGGTTGACGACACCGTTGTCGTCGAGGATCTTCTGGAAGCCCGAGGCGGTGGCGAGTTCCTTCTGCACCTGCTCGTGCAGACCGGGCCGCTTCAGCGAGCCGTCCGGGTTCTTCGCCAGCGGGTCGTAGTAGTCGTTCTCGATGACATCGCCGGTGTGTGCCGCGTACGCGATCTTGCGGCTCTCCGCGTTGTCGGCGATCCACTGCATCTGGTCGCGGTACGCGGCCGACCAGATCGCCTGCTCCTCGGCGGTTTCGACGTCCGAGGGCTCGACGTTGCCGTCGAAGTCGTCGTACGTGCCGCCGGCCGCGCCCTCGGTGACGTACTGGGTGTCGGTGAAGTGCGCCAACGAGAAGTCGTACGACGCGGGGTCCTCGAAGCGGTCCTTGTCGTTCTGCGCCGTCGCGTCGCGCGGCGACAGGTCGTCGGCGAACGGGTCCTCGCCGGTGACCAGCACGTGCACGACACCGCCGTCGCGGTAGCCGGCCTCGACCGACGAGGTGAGGACGGTGTCCTGCCCGGCCCGCCCACGGGAACTGGTCAGCACGACCCACTTCCCGGTGGCCGGGTTCCAGGCCCGCAGCGCCACGATCCGCGCCGGGTCGATGCTGCCCGACCAGCGCAGCGTCGGCTCCTGCTTGCTGGCGCCCAGCGCCAGGTCGTACCGCTGGAAGACCACCCCGCGGCTGGACGGGCTGTCGATGGTCGCGCCATCGAGCGGACGCAGCGTGGTGACGTCCACGCTGCGGTCGTGCTGGACGTCGAGCGTGGTCGGCACGTCGGCCGCCTCGCCCTGGTAACCCTTGGTCGGCAGGACGACGTCGGCCTTGGTGAAGGTCGCGGTCAGCCCGACGCCCTCGGCGCCGGGGATCCGGGCGGACAGCTCCGCCGAGAGCGGGTCGGTGTTCTTGACCGTGGCGTTCAGCTCGGTCGGGACGTCCGGGATGCTCGCGCTGCTGAAGCGCACCTCGCGGGTCGCGGTGTTGCCGAGCGCGTCGGTCGCCGTCATCGCGATGACGTGTTCGCCGGCCGGCAGGCCGTGACCGATCTGGTCGCCCTGCTTGACGGCCGTGCCGTCGAGCGTGATGGCCGGCGTGCCGACCACCCCGCTGGCGTCCTTGACGCTGATGTCGAGCGCCACCGTCGACGTCAGCCGCTGGCCGGCTGCCGGAACGCTGCTGGCGATCTCCGGGGCGGTGTTGTCGGTGGTGAACCGCCGGGTGGAGGTCTTGTCGCCGACGACCGCCTTGATGGTGTGGGGGCCGTCCGCGATCGTCGTGGTGTCCACGTCGGCGCGCTTGCCCAGCGCCGGCAGCGCCGAGCCGTCCGAGGCGGTGACGTCGAACAGGACCATCGTGGTGAGGACGCCGTTGAAGCTGCTGCCGCAGGTGCCGTCACCGACGTACGTGGTGACGGGCGACCCGGCCGGGTAGGTGGCCGAGCCGATGGCGACGGTCGTCTGCGCGACCGAGCGGGTCAACTTGGTCGCCTTCGCGCCACTGGGCAGCAGTTCGAAGTCCCGCAGCGTGAAGTCGTCGTAGTTGTCGCAGCCACCCGGCTTGGCGCTGCCGTGGTCGCTGCCGGCGACGAACTCCAGGGCGTTGACGCCCGGCACCAGCCACTCGTTCGGGAAGGTGAGGTCGGCGGTCTCCTTCTCCCACATCCCGATCTCCAGCGGGATGCCGTTGACGAGCACCTTGTTGTCGTACCCGTTGTCGCTGCCGTTGCCCCCGACGAACATCTTCAGGTGCGCGTCGCCGGCGGCGGCCAGGGTGTCGACGGTGCGCGTGGTCGGCGCGTCCGCGATGGTGAAGTGGAACTCGGCGTCCTTGTTGGCGCCGCAGGTGCCGTCGCCGAGCGCCAGGGACGCGGCGGTCGTCTCCGCCTTCGTCACGGTCGTGCCGCTGGTGGTGACGAGGTACGTGGTGCCGGCCGTCACCGTGCCCGCCGTGCTCAGCGTGAGGCTGGTGGCCTCCCGGGTGAGCTTGAAGTCGTCGTGGTTGGCGCAGGTCGCGCCGTTGAGCGTGCCGTTGTAGTCACCCGTCTTCACCTGGACGACGTTGTCGCCGAGGTGCAGGAACCGGTTCGGGAACGCCAGCCGCACGGCCTCCGCGCCGAGCGCGCCGTAGTCGCCGCCGAGGTCGACGCGGTGGCCGTTGACCAGCGCGTAGTTCTGGTAGCGAGCCTCGATCGAGTTGCCGGCATCGACCGCGAGGCCGAGGGTGGCGGTGCCGGCGGCCAGCATCTCCGCGTTCTCGGCCGGCTTGTCGTCGATCGCGAGCGACTCGACGCGGTCCTTGCCGGCGGTCGCGAGCGCGGCGATGACCGGCTGGGTCCCGTGTACCCGAGCGCCGTCACCGGGGGTGACCACCGCCGCGCCGGCCGGGGCGTTGTTGACGTCGACCGTCACGCTCGTCTTCGCGCCCGACAGGGCCGTCGCGCTGACGGTGTGCGTACCGTTGGTGAGCTTCGTGGTGTCGAGGTCGGTACGCAGGCCGGACGTGCTACCCGGTTCGCCGGAGATGACGAAGGTCAGGTCCTGGTTGAGCAGCTTCGCCGAGCTGCCGCAGGTGCCGTCGCCGAAGTTGTAGCTGAACAGGTTCTGCTCGCCGTCGGCGACCACGCCGAGGAGGCTGAGGCTGATGCTGCTGAGCGCGTAGTCGTCGTAGTTGGGGCAGCGGCCACCCTCACCGTTCGGCAACTCCTGGTAGCCGACGGCGGTCTTCGTTGTGGTGTCGACCCAGTTCGCTCCGGCGTGCACCGAGACGGTGTTCGCGCCCGGCTTCAGCCAGTCGCCCGGGAAGTCGAGGGTGCCGACCCGGCCGCCCGGTACGTCCGGGAAGTAGACCCGGTCGGCCTCGGCGGTGTGCCCGTTCACGGTGAGGTAGTTGCGGTAGCGGGACTCGGTGCCGTTGCCGCCCATCTCGAACGCGAAATGGGCGGTGCCGGCGGTCTTGTCGGCGCTGATCTTCTCGCCGTCGACCGCGAGCGTGGTCACCGAGTCGTTCTCGATGACCGGCTCGACGACGACGGGGAGCGTGCCCTCGACGTTCTGCCCGGCACTCAGGTTGATCAGCGGCGTGGTGGCGCTGGCCGGCACGGCCTCCGCTCCGGCCAGCGCCGGATGCAGGGTCGTCGCCGGTCCGGCGATGAGGATGAGCGCCATCGCGGACAGCAGTCCGCGTGTTCGCTTCCGGCGCGCACGTCTGTCGTGCGTCATGGCGGGGTTTCTCCTTTGTTGAGGTGCGAGGAACCGCCGACGCCGTGAGGCCGACTGCGGCGGGCAGAGGGGACCGCCCTGGTGGCGGCCGGTCTCAGGACGACGGTCGGACGCGGGTGAGCCGTCGGCGACGTACCTGGCGTCGCAGCAACGACCCGACGGCCCCGAGCAGCAGCAGCGGACCGATGCTTCTGGCGGCCTTCCAGGCGGTGGTGGGACCGTGATCAGCCGCGCTCGTTGGAGTCGCCGCGCTTGTTGGGGGTGCGTCGCCGAGCAGCCAGTCGTGGGAGTACTCGTCGGTGCCGTACACCTGGCGTTTGCCCTCGGGCCCGGTCGCCACCGTGCGGTACGCGGGGTCGAGGTCGGTCAGCATCCGGACCTCGACGCGGGCGATGCCGACGGCGCCCCAGCAGGTGTAGTCGACGTCCACACCGGAGTCGCTCGTCTTTCCGACGACGCCGGCGCATGCCCGACCGTCGCTGCTGACGGTCATCTGCTTGAGCAGGTAGTTCGCGAACGGCTTAGATCCGGCGAGGATCGTTGCGTCCGTCTCCCGGGTGTCGACGGCACCGTCGAGCAGAACGCGGTCCTGCGGCAACAGGCCGAGGTGGACGCCGAGGAGGGTCAACTCGTCGACGCTGCCGGCCTTCCACGTCAGGTGCACCACGTCGGGGCGGGCCGCGTCCGCCGCAATGGTCACGGTCTGCGGATAGCCGTACGGGTGAGCGTCGGCGGGTACCGCCGTGGCGAGCAGGGTGAGGGTGAACGCCGCCGAGATCACGACACGGCGGGGCCACCGAGCGGTTGCGGGCATGCCAGCGCTCCGGTCTACAGGGCTGTGGCACGCCGGTGGGCGCGGCCGTTCAGTGACCCTGCCGGCCGTTGGCGAACTCGCCAGGCGAGCTTGATGAGAAACGGGCGCAGCGGGGATGAACAGTTAGTTGATCAACTGCGCTCCCTCAGGCGGCGCTGAGCTTCCGTAGGACGTACTGGTTGAGGCTCATGCCGTCCTCGGCGGCGTGGATGGCCAGCTCGCGGTGCAGGCTCTCGCCGACGCGCAGGTTGAACTTGCCTGAGTAGCTGCGCTCGGCGAACGGCTGCGGCACCGCCTCGCCCTGCTCCTCCATGTCCGCAATCACTTCACGCAACAGGTCCTGAAGCCCTTGTAGAGCCTCGATCTGGGAAGGGGCCAGCCAGGAGAGGGACGGGAACTCAGCGCAGGTGGCGACGAACTCGCGGTCCTGGACCGACCACGTAACGCGGTAGGTGTAGTGGGACACCTCAGGATGGGGATCGATCTGCATCACATGGCCTCCTTTTTGTCGATCGCCTTGAGCACTTGCCGTACCTGATACGCCTTGGCCTTCCCGTGGTCGTTCTGGATGTTGACGCGTGGATCGCCCGGCCAGGGCATCTTGAACACCGCGTGGGAGGTGCCGGCCTGCCGCGGCTTCCCGAAGTAGTGCTCGCACACCCCGTAGAGATCGTTGTAGGCGATGTTCTGCTGGCTCTTCCGCATCGCTTCAACGAGCTTGTCTATGGACGGCACAGGCCGATGGTACTGCTAGCGGTACCATCGCCACAACGCTTCGCCGGATGGGGTTGACGGAGTTTCTGGTACGCGAGGACGGCCGCGAGGGCGACGCGTTCAGCCTGGTCGGGCCGAAGCGGCATTCCTCGCCCCTCGCCGTCGCATACGACATCCGCTCCGCTAGCCAGGCAACCTGCGGCTGGGCAACTTCACACACGTGGTGGTGAACTTTCCCGACACTCCGCGACGGCTTGAGATTCATCTGGGTGTCTACGTCGTCGACGCCGCAGGAAACTAGAACTGGCCAGCTCGCCCCATCGGCGAAAGTCAGCGGCGGCTGGACTCCGCGACGAAGACGCCGCGCCCCGGACGGCCGACCAGGACACCCTGCTTCCGCAGCCTCGCCACCGCCCGGCTGATCGTGGACTGCGAGACGTCATACGCATCCGCCAGCGCCCGACCAGAAGGTAGCTGCGACCCCGGCGGGTACGTCCCGTCCTCGATCTTCTCCATGAGCGCGTCGAGCAGCTCGTCCATCGTCGGCGGAATAGGCACGTCCGGGCCCCTTGCAGTCGGTTGGCCCAGCCAGTATTGATCAGCCGTTTCGACGCAGGCAACACACGTAGCACGAGTGACATAAGTGGGTAGCTGACTCGGAGACATGCTTGACATAGGTGACTCGGTGGCAATAGCGTCACTGTCGGTGATGCGGTGCTGCTGCGGTCGGTTGGCGCCTCTCGTACCGGTCTCGCATCGCCGCCGAGACCCCACCCTCCGCGCTCCCCCGGCGCGGCCCTGCTGCCGTACCGCCGATCGAGGCTGCGGTCGCAGGGTGGGGCGGTCTCCGCCGCCCGCAACCGGCGGAGGCCGCCCCCTCCACTTCGACGCGACCCGACGAAGGGCGGTCCCCCATGCGCGACCCGATCCGCCGGCCGCTGGGCCGACGCAAGGAGCGACCACCGACGGCAGCAAGTCACGACCGATGACCGAGCGCTGGGTGATCCACCTGCCGGTCACCGCACCCGACCTGTTCCGGGCCCGGATCCTCGCCCGGACCGCCGCCCGCGTGCTGGCCCGGCTCAGCGCCCGCGTCGAGCCGGGCGGGACGACCGTTTCCGCCGAGGACCAGCAGTGCGTACGCCATTGGGTTTTCTGCGATCTGCGGCTACCCGGCGGCGGCCGATGTGCCCTGCCCGCCGACCACACCGCGCCCTGCCGGCGCTACGCGCCCTCCCGGAGATGACCAAGAGGTTTGCGTCACCGATCAGCCCTCCGGTGACGCAAACCTCTTGATCAACGCACTCAAGCTAGCCGGCGCCGCCGGCGCGGAACGCCACCCAGGCGTCGCTCATTCGGTCGGCCTGGCCGGGGGTGAACATGTCCATGCAGGAGTCCTGCGTGTAGTCCATGAAGTTGTGGATCGGGTCCAGCCCGGGTGCGGTGCAGGAGTCCGCGCCGACCGGGCAGTCGAACTGCGGGGCCGCCTCGCGCGGGGTGTCCGCCACGAAGTCGCCGGACGCGGAGCAGCCGTGCGCGAAGGTGTGCTCCAGCATCAGCCAGTGCCCGACCTCGTGGGTCAGCGTGTCACCGAGGGCGTACTTGCCGGCCGTGCCGCCCGGCATCGACTCGTCGAGCATCACCACGCCGTCGATGTAGTCGCGGCCGTTGTTGTAGCCCTTCGGGAAGTACGCCCAGCCGAGCAGCCCGCCGCCGATGTTGGCCGCGTACACGTTCAGGGTGCGGGAGTCGCCGGTGTAGAGCGCCTTCTTCATGTCGCGCTCGTTCTTGCCCGGCTCGACCGTGTACCAGGCGCTGTTCACCGTCCACGTCGTGTCGACGAGCGAGAACCGGAACGGCGTGTCGGAGGCGTCCGCCGCCGTGCGGCCCGCGTACGAGTCGTTGAGGACCGTCATCTGCGCGGCGATGAGGGTCTTCCACCGGGCCGTCTCGGCGGCGCTGAAGGGATGGTCGGAGACCATGTGGAAGACCGTCGGCACGGTCACGCTGCCGTTGGGCAGGCGCGGGGCGTCCTTGATCACGCCGTAGGCGTTGGCCTCGTTCTTCGAGTACAGCGCCGGCTCCTGGGCCGTCGCGCCCGCGGTGGCCCGGGCGGCGCTGGACTCACCGGCGCAGGCCGTGACGCCCGGGGAGGCGGTCACCGGGGCGGCGGTGGCCAGCGCCCCGGACGCGCCGCCGGACGCCAGGAACGTGGCGGCGGTGGCGGTGAGGACCGCCAGCCGGAAGGGGGATCTGCTCTGCATCGGTGCACCTTTCGGTGAGGGAGCGGTGCGCTGTCGACGATGCCGTCGCTTCGGTATGAGAACACGTCGACGACATCGGCAAAAGACCCTCTGAGCAGGGCAGATGGCGATGTAACGGAACCGGATCGGGCAGCGCTGATTGGGGTCGCTCCGCGCGGTTGTGGACCACTAAGCTGCTGATCCGGCACTCAGTGGCGATGCCAGGACGGGGGCGGCGAATGAACGCCGAAGATCGCATCGAACGGGCCCAAAAACTCTACGAACAGGCCGTGTACGGCGGCGATGCCCACGTACTGGCCGACGCCGAACGGGACCTGGACGCGGTGGAGGCCGACGCCGCGCTGGCCCGTGGGCGGATCCTGCACGCGCGGTACCTCGACGAACGCGCCCGGGGCGGCACCTCACCCGTCGAGGACCCGGCCGAACTGCCGTTGTTCGAGCGTGCGAGCGAGCTGTACCAGGCGCTCGCCGACACCCGCGGCCAGGCCGAGGCGCTGTTCTGGATCGGCTGCCTGCACCAGATCATCCGGCGCGACAACGAGACCGCGGTTCCGCACTTCGAGAGGTCCCGCCACCTGGCGGGGCAGGTCGGCGACCGGTCGACCGAGGCGGAGGCGCTGCGTCACCTGGGCATCGCGGCGCACCTGGCCGGTCGGCTGGATGAGGCGCGCGAACGGCTGGAGGAGTCGTCACGGCTGCGCCGGGAGATCGGAGCGCTGCCGGGCGTGGCCGCCAACATGGTCGGGCTGGCCTACGTCGCCGCCGCCCAGGACCGCCACGCGGACGCGCTCGCGACCCTCGACGAGGCGGACGCCATCGCGCAGGCGCACGGCGCTCACGCCATCGTCCGGCAGGTCGAACAGGCGAGAACGCAGCTCTAGGCAGGTCAGAGGATTCTGGTGACCTGCTCGGCGGCGACGATCGCGTCCCGGCGGGCCGGGTCGAGGTTGGCGCTGATGACCACCGACGCGCCGGCCGACAGCGGCGCGAGCAGCCACTTCAGCGGCTGCTCGTGCTCGGCCGCGTCGACCAGCAGCCGGTCACCGGCGCGCAGGTCGAGCATCCCGGCGACCTCCCGGGCGAGCGCGCCCCACTGGCCGTAGGTCGTGCCGTCCGCGCTCGCCGGGTCCGTCGGGCGGATGGCGGTGTGGTCCGGCGTCACATCCGGGTGGCGGAGCACCTCGGCGGACCAGTCCAACCAGCCCAGCGGCACGTCGGCGAGCCGGCCCGGCCCGGTGCCGACCAGGTAGCGGTGCGGCGCGTCCGGCACGTCCTCCAACCAGTCGTCCTGCCGCTCGGGGGTCACGAAGACCGCGTCGAACGGCCGGTCGCCGCCGGGCTCCAGCACCGGCAGGCCCGCCGTGGCGCGCGGCCGGAACGACACCGCCAGGCCGCACGCCCACGCGCCCAACAACACCACGGCGGTACGCCAGTGCGGCGGCAGTAACACCGCTACGCGGCTGCCGGGACCGAGCCCACAGCCGTCCCGCAGCAGGCTCGCGCTGCGCGCGGACCACGCGCCGACCTGCTGGGCGGTGAGGTCGACGCGCTCACCGGTCGCCTCGTCGCGGTAGCTGAGCAGCGGGCTCTCGGTGGCGGTGGGCGGGACCGTCAGGTCGGCCGTGGCGTGTGGCTGCATCCGCGTGCTCCCGGTGGTGACGACGTCCGCACCACCCTACGCAACGACTTTGGTCGCCGTCCCCGTCGGCCGATGGCCGTAGCGGCTGGCCGGATGGCTTCCGCACGGTGACGGGTGACCCCCGCCGAGCCTCCGAGGAGCCGCCGTGCCGCCCGAACCCGATCCCGCCGACCGTCCCGCCGCGCCGCACGCCGCCCCGGACCCTGCCGACCGTCTTCCGCTGCGCCGGCGGCTCGTGCCGGTGGTGGCGTTGCTGCTGCTCGCGCCCTGGGCGGCCGAGTGCTCGTGGGGCGGTTTCGCCATCGACGACTTCCTCCCGGTCATCATCGCCCTGGGCCCGATGTACGGCGGGGCGGCGATCCTGATCCGGGAGACCGCCCGACGCCTCGGCGCGGGTTGGCCGACGATCGTGCTGCTCGCCGCCGCGTTCGGCGTCCTCCAGGCCGGCCTGGTGGACCAGTCGCTGTTCAACCCCGGCTACCTGGACGACACCCAGTACGCCGACACCCGCGCCGCCGCCGAGGCGTCGCTCGTGCCAGGGCTCGGGTTCAGCCTCCGGCAGGCGTACGACTACGTGGGCAACCACATCCTGCTGACGATCTGCGCGCCGATCGTGTTCGTCGAGTCGTTCCTCGGCGCGAAGCGGCGGCATCGGCCGTGGCTGGGGCGACCCGGGTTGGCCGTGGTCGGGGTGCTCTACCTGCTCGGCAGCCTGCTGGTCTTCACCTCGCCCGAGGGCCGCAAGAACTTCCTGGCCAGCCCGCTGCAACTGGTCTTCGCGACGGCGATCGTTCTCGCCCTGGTCGCGGTAGCCCTGCTGCCCCGCTGGCGTCGCACCCGTCCGCGTCGCGCCCGGCGGGTGCCGCACGCGCTCTGGGTCGGCCTGCTGATCGTCGTCGCCCACCTCTTCACCGACCCGACGCCCGGCTGGCCCGGGGTGGCCGTCGCGCTGGCGCTCACCGCCGCGCTGGGGGCAGTCGTCGTGTACTGGTCGGGGAGCGAACGCTGGGGGCAGCGGCATGTGCTCGCCGCCGGCTCGGCGAACGTGGTCAGCGCCGCCGCGTTCGCGTACCTGGTACCGCCGTACTCCCCGGCGAGCCCGGCGGCGGCCCTGGCCGGCGACGTCGCGGTGAGCGTCGTGACCCTGGCCCTGGTCGGCGGCGCGTGGTGGCGGCTGCGCCCTGCCCCGTCCGACCCGGCGTCCACGAGCGTGGACGCCTGGCCACCGGCTGCTACTCCGAGATCATGACGACGTCGGTCGGGCGGTCGACCGTCACCTCGACGCCGTAGTCGAACAGTTGCAGGGTCGAGGTGACCGTCCCCCGGTCGAGTCGGCCCTTCGCCGTCGACTCCCAGGTGACGGTGAGGGCGACCGTGGCGATCCGGCCGTCGCGGTCCAGCGTCACGTCGCCGGCCGTGCTGCTCGACCAGTCCCGGGCCGCCGTCGAGTACGTGACGTGCAGGGTGCCGTCCGGGTTCTCGGTGACCGTCGCGTTCGCGCTCCGCAGCGCCGCGAACAGGGCGGCCGGGTCGGGTGCGGCGGCACCCAGCACGGCGTTCCCGTCGCCCTGCAACGAGAGGCGGTCGTACCTGCCGGGGTACTGCCCGTAGCGGCCGTACGTCTCGCCCGGGCCCTTGTCGGGCGGCAGTTCGCCCTGCGGCCGTTCCGCGCCCTCGTACCGGGTGCCGTCGATCAGCAGCTCGGTCTGGATCGAGTCGTCGTGCGGCACCCTGACGTAGCCCGTGGCGGTCCTCGGGTCGAACGCGCCCTCGTACGTCAGCCCGTGCGGACCCGAGTTGGTGAGCCGCATCCGGTAGCTGATGTTCTCGCTGGCGGTGGCCGCCGAGACCAGACGCAGCTCCGGCGAGACCTGCTCCGGACGCGCCGCCTGGGCGGTGACGCCGGGGCGCTCGGGTGGGGCGTTCGTCGTCACCGTGACGGCGGTGCCGACGCCCAACGCCAGCAGCGCGCAGGTCGTACCGGCCAGGGCGGTGGCCCGGCGTCGGCGACCCCGTCGGCCGCGTTCGAGCAGCGCCGGCACGTCCGGGGCGGAGTCCGGTTCGCCGTCCACGAGGTCGTGGAGTCCACGTACCAGACGGTCGTCGATGTCGTTCATGACTGTCACCTGCTCACCGAGTCGAAGGATCTGTTCAGGAGGTGTCGCAACGCGCCCAACGCCCGGGCGTTCTGGCTCTTGACGGTGCCCAGCGAGCAACCCAGCACCTGGGCGACCTCGCGCTCGCTCAGGTCCTCGTAGTGGCGCAGCACCACGACCGCGCGTTGCTTCGCCGGCAGCGCCAGCAGCGCCCGGCGCAGCACGTCGGCGTCGGGGTCGCTGCCGCCGCCCGGGGCGGCCCGGTCGGGGACGTCCGCGACGAGGCTCTCGCGCCGGCGTCGCCGCCAGATCGAGGTGTGGTTGTTGACCAGCGCCCGGCGCAGGTAGGCGTGCGGGTCGTCGAGCCGGGACAGCCGCCGCCACCGCTCGTAGACCCGGACCAGGCTGTCCTGGAGCAACTCCTCGGCCCGCCACCGGTCGCCGCAGAGCAGCATGGCCAGCCGGATATGTCGCTCCCACGCCACCTCGACGAACGCGACGTAGGACCGGTCCGTCGCGGACAGGGGTCTCTGTTGGTCGGTCACGCCCCTACCACGCAGCGGGCCCGTGGAAGGTTGTCACGGGCGCGTGGACGTTTTCGGACCGTCAGTGGGTGGGCCGCCGGGTCGCCGGGCCGGCCTGGATGAGCCGGTCCAGCACATCGCGGGCGGCGGCGAGCCGTTCCATGGACGTCGTGATGCGGGCGCGCTCCACCGCCAGCGCGTCGAGCAGTTCGGGGCAGGTGGGGGCCAGCACGGTGGCGTCGTTGGGGATGCAGGGAAGGATCTCGGCGATCGCCGCGGTGTTCAGGCCGGCGGACAGCAACAGTTGGATGTGCCGCACCGTGCCCACGGCCTGCGGGTCGTAGTGGCGGTAGCCGCTGGCGAGCCGGGCCGGTCGCAACAGGCCCTGCTCCTCGTAGTAGCGCAGGGCGCGTGGGGTGGTGCCGGCCGCCCGCGCCAGTTCGCCGATCCGCACCCTGACAGCAGATCAAGGCTTGACCTTCACGTCAACGTGAAGGTTTAGCGTCGCGGCTGTGACACACCACAACCTGGACAATCAATCCGCCGCCGTCGTCGCCGTCCTGGGACTCGGCCCGATGGGTCGGGCGCTGGCCGCCGCGTCCCTCGCCGCCGGCCACCCCACCGTGCTCTGGAACCGCTCACCCGACAAGGCGACCGCGCTGGTGGCCCAGGGAGCCGTACTCGCTCCGACGGTGGCCGACGCGGCACAACGGGCATCGGTCGTCATCGCCTGCGTCATGAACTACGGAGCGGTCCGCGCCATCCTGTCAGGGCTCGAACGCCCGCCGAGCGGAACGTTCGTCAACCTCAGCAGCGGGCACGCCGCCGAGGCACGGGAGTTGGCGAGCTGGGCGGCGCAGCGGGGCGTCAACTACCTCGACGGCGCCATCCTGACGCCCGCGCCGACCATCGGGACACCGGCCGCGACGATCCTCTACAGCGGTCCACGGACCCTCTTCGACGAGAGCCTCCCCTGGTTGGAGAGCTTTGGTGGATCCAGCGCCTACCTCGGGGCGGACGTCGGGACGGCGGCGGCGTACGAGATGGCGTTGCTCGACCTGTTCACCATGTCCGTCGGCGGCCTCGCGCACGCCTTCGCCCTGGCTATCACCGAGGGCATACCGCCGACCGCGTTCGCCCGCTTCGCCAGCGGAATCGGTGCCCTGTTGCCGGACATGGCCGACCGGTTCGCCGACCAACTCACGTCCGGGACCTTCGCCGCCGACATCTCCACCATCGCGTCGGCGGGCTCGGCGGTCGCTCACGTCCGCGACGCCGCGACCGCGCGCGGTGTCGACCCCGCGCCGCTACAGGCCGTGCAGTCAATCATCGAACGGGCCATCGCGGCGGGCCACGGCGGCGACAGCTACGCCAGGCTGGCCCAGTCGCTCGTACCAGCCGATCCGGTGGTGCCGTGACCTGGCCGATTACACTCGCCCTCACACCAGTGGAGGGGGCGGCGCGGTGGGTGAACTGCTGTCGACGGTGGTTCAGATCCTCAACGCGTACGTCACCAGACTGCTGGATCGGCGGGCGGTGTCGCAGGACGCGAAGGTCGGGAGCCACCTGCTGGACGTGATCCTCACGCTCCAGGAGTCGTGCCTCAACGGCGACCGTCTGCTGACCCTGGCCGACGCCCTGCTGTCCAGTGCCGAGCCCCGGGCGGACGACCAGGCGGAGTTCGCCGCCCTGCTGCACCGACAGTCCACGCTGATCAACCAACTCCGACGCGGTATCGACGACGCCCGCGCGCTGCTCGCCACCGTCGACGTGGACTTCGCGTTCGCGATAGCGCCCTTCCTCGACGGCAAGTCGGGGCTGTTGACCCGCTGGCAACAGCAGGCGGCGCTGAGCCAGTTCTCCACCACGACGCTGTTCTTCCTGCCCGCCGAGGCCGTCACGCGGGTGGTGGCCGCCCGTCCGGCCGCCTCGAACGGCAGCGAACTCGGCCGGAATCGGACGGATTTCGTGCTGGTGATGGCGGACGAGGTGCGCAACGCCCGCCGGCGGGAGGTGGCGGACATCCGCGCCGTCGCCGACGACGAGCGGGTGACGGTACGGCGGGAGGTGGAGCACGCCCGCGCCGAGATCGACGCCGCCCGGGTGTTGTGCGGCCGACTGCTCACGGCGACCCGGGAGGCCATCGGCCCGGAGGCCACCGCCCGGCTACGACGCACGCTGACGCCCCGACCGCAGCAGCAGTGACGCAGCTCCGGTGACGCGGTTCAGTCGCCCGGATCGCGGTCCCAGTCGAATCCGGCGCGCGCGAACGCCACGCTGCCGTCCCCGGTCGCGTACACCTTGATCGCTTTCAGGCCCAGCGACCGGCCGAGCCGATCCAGATTGGCCATGATGCGCTGGAAGAGCCCGGTGTCGGTGGCCTCCTCGGCGATGCGGATCTCGTCCAGCATCGTCAGCCGCCGGGGGAAGGAGAGCCGCAGCTCGAGCAGGACCCACAGGACACCGGACGGCGCGATGCGCAGCGAGACCGCCGCTCCACCGTCGGCGTAGAGCGAAATCTCCACCTGCGCCTCGGGCAACTCCGCCGTCAGCACCTCGGAGAACTGGCGCGGCGTCAGCTTCATCCACTGTCGCCAGGCGGCGAGCGCGGCCTCGTCCGCCCGGCCGACCGTCAGCGTCGGTTCGGCGGCCCGCAGGTCGGCAACGGTCAACGATTCGATCTCAGCCGGTCGCTCCAGGGCGCGGGCCTCCTCGTATGGCGTCAGCGACACGCCAGCCTCGACCAGCAGCCGGTCGAAGTCCGGGTCGGGCCAGTACGGGGCCGGCGCGAACTCGCCGACGCGCCACCACAGTTCGTGCCACAGCCGTACCGCGCGCAGCGGACGGAGGCCGAGCCGCATGGCGGCCACCAGGACGCACCGGTGCAGTTGCAGCGTTCCCGCGAGGGCCGCCAGGTTCGCCCTCGGCTCGTCGTAGGCCCGCAGGGCGGCGACGGAGTTCCGGTCCAGTTCGCTGTACGCCACCAGCTCCGGCATGTCCGTCAGCCGCACCGGGATCGAGGAGTCGAGCAGGGATTCGAGGTCGGCCGGCTGCCAGGCGATGTCGTCGTTCAACAGGATCATCCGCAGGTCCCGGCCGTGTTGACGGATCACGACCTGGAGGATCGGCTCGTCGTTCGGCAGTGTGCGGTGGTTGAGCCACACCACCGCCTCGGGGTAGAGCCGCAGGCTCACCTCGATCGCCGGCACCGTGACGCGCAGCGCCGGTCCGTCCGGCTCGACCCGTAGGGCGCGAAGCTCACTCAACGCATCGATGACTTCACCCTGAAGCATCGAAGCACTCTAGCGGCCGTCGGCCAGACCGGTCTCATCCGGGCAGTTCCGGCCGGCGTCCACCAGATGGGCTTCGCGCCGATGCCGCAGCCGACGCAGGGCCCGAACCGTCGGCCCGTCACACGCGGCGACATCCAGGTCCGGGGTCGCCCTCACCTTCGCGCCCTTTGCTCTGCTTCAGCCGACGCAACACACACGCTCCGTGCGGGCCGCACCCGGCCGCCCGTTCTCGCCAAAATCGCAGAACAGCAGGTAGAACCCGGTGTTTCCTCGGTTGAAGCAGAGCAAAGGGGTTGAGCAGGGTGGCCGGGGCGGCGGCGGGCAGCGAAGGCGGTCACACTGAGCTACAGGTGGCGACGACACCGGTCAGACACCCACCGTTACGTGGGTGACCCGAATGACCGGGTTGGGCTAGCGTCCGCCGGGCAGTTCCGGGCCGCCGTCGAGCAGCGCGGCCAGCAGGTCGCCGTACTCCTCGACCCGGTCCAGGACCTCGGCGGCGGTGAACTGGCGGACGGCTGGCTTCCGGCCGCGCGCGCCGGCCTCGACCTCGTCCCAGGTCAGCGGCGTCGATACCGACGGCGTCCGCTGGGCGCGCAGCGAGTACGGCGCGACGGTGGTCTTCGCCGCGTTGTTCTGGCTCCAGTCGATGAAGACCTTGCCGGGGCGAAGGTTCTTCGCCATCTTCGACACGATCAGCTTCGGGTGCGCCTTCTCCAACTCCTGCGCGATCCGACGCGCGTAGGCGGAGACGTCGTCGGCGGACTGGGTGCCGGCGATCGGGCAGCACAACTGCATGCCCTTCTTGCCTGACGTCTTCGGGTACGAATCGATGCCGTCGTCGGCGAGCCGGTCGCGCATCAGCACCGCCACCGGGCAGCACTCGGCGAGCCCGGCCGGCGGTCCCGGATCCAGGTCGACCACCATCATGTCCGGGTTCTCGTCGACCTTCCACTGGGGCGTGTGCAGTTCCAGCGCGGCGAGGTTGGCCAGCCAGACCAGGGTGGGCAGGTCGTCGGCGACGACATAGTCGATGGTCTCCCGGCCCTTCGTCGACCCGGGCGCCGGCAACGTCTCGACGCGCACCCAGTCGGGGGTCGCGGCCGGTTTGTTCTTCTCGAAGAAGGACTTGTCGTCCACGCCGTTCGGGAAGCGGATGCGGGTGACCGGCCGGTCGGCCAGGTGCGGCAGCAGCACCGGCGAGATCCGCGTGTAGTAGTCGATCACCTCGCCCTTGGTGAAGCCGACGGCCGGATAGAGGATCTTGTCCAGGTTGGACAGCTCCAGCGCGCGGCCCTCGACGTCCACCCGCAGCTTCTCAGCCGGCATCGTCGACCTCCTCCGGCGGCTTGTCCGGGCGCAGGCGCAGCACCCGGGGAAAGCGCAGCCGGCCGTCGGGGGTGCGCTGGCCGTACTTCACCTCCACCACCACCCGGGGTTCTACCCAGATGGCATCCCGGGCATCCTCGCGCGGCACGCCCGCCGCGAACGGTGACGCGCCGGAGCGCAGCGGCTCCAACTCGGCGAGGAGCTGCCGTTCGATGGCCGCGCCGATCCCGCCACCGACCCGACCACGGTAGATCAGCCGACCGTCCGGGCCGGGCACCCCGACCAGCAGCCCGCCGATGCGACGCGCGCCCGGCCGCCAGCCCCCGATCACGAAGTCGCCGGTCACCTCCAGCTTGACCTTCACCCAGTCCGGCGAGCGCACCCCCGGGCGGTAGACGGCCCCCACCCGCTTGGCCATCACCCCCTCCAGACCGTGCTCCCCGGCGGCCTCGTACGTGGCCGGCCCGTCGGCGAAGACCGGCGGCACCGCCCACCGCGCGCCGCCGAGGGCGAGCGAGTCCAGGGCCTCCCGGCGACGCTCGTACGACCAGCCGGTCAGGTCGTCGCCGTTCAGGCGCAGCAGGTCGAAGATCATGTACGTCACCGGCATGACCGCCGCCAGCCGGGCGGCCTTGGCGCGGTCCCGGACGTGCATCCGCTCGGCCAACGCGGTGAACGACGGCTGCCCGCCCTCGCCCAGCAGCACCACCTCGCCGTCGAGCAGCGCGTCGTCGACCTGCTCGTGCAGGGTGGCCAGTTCGGGGTACGCGGCGGTGATCTCCACGCCGGAGCGGGCATACAGGTGTTGGGCACCGCCGGAGATGTTGGCGAGCGCCCGGACCCCGTCCCACTTGAACTCGTACGCCCAGCCGTCACCCGCCGGGAGCGGCCCGGTCATCGCGAGCATCGGCTTGAGCGGCGTGCCGGGCACGACCCGACTGTAGTAGCAGGCCGAACACCTCGCGTGGAGTTCCTGCGGATGCGAGCATGGTCGATACCGGGGAAGGGAGCGCAGGATGCGTGCCATCTGGAAGGGAGCCGTGTCGTTCGGGCTCGTCTCGATCGGGGTGAAGCTCTACTCGGCGACCGAGGAGAAGGACATCCGGTTCCACCAGGTGCACCGCGAGGACGGCGGTCGCATCCGCTACAAGCGCACCTGCTCGGTCTGCGGCGAGGAGGTCACCTACGACGACATCGCCAAGGGCTACGACATCGGCGGCGGCGAGATGGTGATCCTCACCGACGAGGACTTCGCCGACCTGCCGCTGACCAGCTCCCGGGCGATCGACGTGCTGGAGTTCGTCCCCGCCGAGCAGGTCGACCCGATCCTCTACAACAAGGCCTACTACCTGGAGCCGGAGGGCACGGCCACCAAGCCGTACGTGCTGCTGCGGGACGCGCTCCTCGACTCCGAGCGGGTGGCCATCGTCAAGGTGGCGCTGCGCCAACGTGAGCAGCTCGCCACGTTGCGGGTCCGCGAAGGTGTGCTGCTGCTCAACACGATGCTCTGGCCGGACGAGATCCGTACCCCGGACTTCGGGTTCCTCGACGAGGACCTCAAGGTACGTCCGCCCGAGCTGGCGATGGCCAGCTCCCTGATCGACTCGATGACCGGCGAGTTCGAGCCGGACGTCTTCACCGACGACTACCGGGCCGCGTTGCAGGAGGTCATCGACGCCAAGGTGGAGGGTCGCGAGGTCGTCCAGCCGGAGGAGGTCGAGGAGGCGCCGGCCGCGGCGGTGGACCTGATGGCCGCGCTGAAGGCCTCGGTGGACCGGGCCCGGGCGGCGCGCGGCGAGCAGCCCGCCCGCGGTGGCGGCGGCGAGCCGACGCCGATCTCGTCGGCCCGGTCGGCGCAGAAGGCAGCCGAGAAGAAGGCCGCCAAGGCGCCCGCGAAGAAGACCGCGACGAAGAAGACCGCCGAGAAGAAGGCGGCCGAACCGGCGAAGAAGACCACCGCCAAGAAGACCACCGCGAAGAAGGCCGAGCCCGCGAAGAAGACCGCCGCGCGCAAGACCGCACCCCGCAAGAGCGCCTGAGGTACGCGGCACGGACGGTGTCCGCCACACCGGGTACGCTCCGCCGGCCGTCGGCCACCGGAGGAGCCCCCATGCCGCACACCCCTGACCTGGACCGGTTGTTGACGCCCGGGGCGCGTTTCACCGACGAACACGGCGCGTACGTCGTCGAGGCCCATCCGCTGGGCGACGTCGTACTGCCGACCGGCCGCGTCGTCGGGTGCGATCCGCTGGTCGTGTCGGAGGCCGAGCCGTACACGGTGGCCGTCGCGCCGGGGCGGTATCCCGGCCGCGCCTGGGTGGCCGTGGTGCTGCGGGAGGACGCCGAGGTGGACCGGCGGGTGGCCGCGCTGGAACTGGTGATCTGCGCCGAGCCGACGACCCGCTGGGAGCAGGCCGTGGTGGGCGACCAGGACGTCGCCGCGCTCGGCGCGGACGACTTCTTCGGGTACGGCGTGGACGCCGGTGCCGGCACGCTCGCCGACCCGACCGCGCTCGCCGCCCTGGAGAGCTGGGACGAGGAGCGGATCGAGGACGTCTTCATCCCCGCCGAGCTGCCCTCGTCGCCGGTCCCGGGGCTGATCACGGCCGTGCTGGACGAGGCCACCGGTGCGAACATCGTCACGGTCGCCACGGGCTGGGGGGACGGCTGCTACGGCACCTGGATCGGGCGGACCGCCGACGGGAGGGTCACCTCGTTCGTGACCGACTTCATGGTGGTCCCGGAGTAACGTCCTGCGGACGGCGTTTCTGGACGATTCGAGGCGTCCACGGCGGGCACGGCGGGCCGCCGGGCGGGTACCGTGTGCGTCGGCTTTCCCCCCGGCACCGGGTGCCGGCCACACCTTCGCAGCAGGGAGTCGACGACGTGAGCGAGCGCACGCAGGAGAACCGGTCGGAGGGCCAGAGCCCGGCGACGAAGGCGGGGCGGCGGCTGGCCGCCCAGTTGGCGGCGCAGAAGGCGGCCGAGGCGAAGCGCCGCCGCCAGGCATGGGCCGGCGGGCTCGCCGGCATCGCCGTGATGGCGCTGCTGATCGGCGGTTTCGTCTGGATCGACAGCAAGCGGGACGACAAGCCCAGCAACGCCTCCGGCGCCAACCCGTCCGCCTCCGCCGCAGCGCCGGACGCCCCCACCGCGCCGCCCGCACCGCCCGCGCCGCAGCTTCCCGAGGGCGCCGATCCGGCGTTGGGCAGCAAGCCGACGGTGAAGGCGGGCACGGGCGAGTTGAAGAAGCTCACGGTCACCCCGATGATCAAGGGCACCGGCCCGGCGGTCAAGAAGGGGCAGAACATCACCACCAACTACGTGGGCGTCTTCTACAAGGACGGCAAGGAGTTCGACTCGTCCTGGAACAACGGCCAGCCGGCCACCTTCCCGATCGGCGTGGGCCAGGTCATCCCCGGCTGGGACCAGGGTCTGGTCGGCGTGACCGTGGGCAGCCGGGTGCAGCTCGACATCCCGGGCGAGCTGGCGTACGGCAACGACGAGGCCAAGGCCGGCGGTCGCCCGACCGGTCCGCTGCGCTTCGTGGTGGACGTGCTCGCCGCCCAGTGACCCGTCCGGATCGCCCCGGTTGTCACCCCGGCGCGATGGACTTGTTCACATGGGGCTTCCTGCCCGTCACCCTCCGGCAGTAGGTTCGGCGTCACCCCGGGCGGCCGCAGTCCGGGGTGACGACGCGGACGCGGGACGGTGGAGGTGCCTGTGACGGCGCTGGAGGATCTCGGGCGTACCACCCGGGTGATGTGGACGTACTTCGAGCCGGTGCACGCGGTCACCTACTTCCACCCTCGGGCCCGTGCCGCGTACGAGGCGGTCGGGCTGCGCGGCTACTGGCGGGGCTACTTCGCCGGTCGGGCCGCGCCGCTGGGCGCCGCCGAGGCCCCTCCGGTCGTCGCCGCGTTCTTCAGCTTCGCACCGCCGATGGTGAGCCGGGCCCTGCCCGCGGTGTGGCGGCTGGCCACCCCGCCGGAGGCGCTGCGCGCCCGGCTGACCGGCGCGGTGCAGGCCCTCGCGGAGCTGACCTACGAGCTGCCCGAGGGGCACCTGGCCGAGGCCGCCGACCTGCTGGAGCGGGCCGCCTCGGCGGCGCAGACCGCCGGTCGGGTGCTCGGGGCGGCCAACGCGGCGCTGCCGGTCGGGGAGTACCCCCTCGCCCGGCTCTGGCAGGCCGCCACCACGCTGCGGGAGCTGCGCGGCGACGGACACATCGCCGCCCTGGTGGCTGCCGGTCTGGACCCGGTGGAGGCACTGGCCTGGCGCGTCGCGGTGGACATGTCGGCCCAGAGCCTGCTCGGCCGGGGCTGGTCCGAGGAGCAGTGGCGGGCCGCCCGCGAGCGGCTGACGCGGCGCGGCTGGCTGGCCGGGGACGGCACGCCCACCGACGCCGGACGCGCCGATTTCCAGGCGATCGAGGACGCCACCGACCGGTCCGCCGGGCATCCGTGGCAGGCGCTCGGCCCGGGCGACACCGATCGCCTTCGTGAGCTGCTGGAACCCTTGGCCCGGGCCTGCCACACGGTGATTCCGCCCGACAGCCCGATCGGGCTGCCCGCCCTGGCCGGCTGACTGCGGGTCCCGCCGTCGGGCAGGATGGGCCCGTGGTGGATGCGGTGGTCTTCGACCTGGACGGCGTGATCGTGGATTCCGAACCGGTGTGGGAGGAGGTCCGGCGGGCGTACGTGGCGGCACACGGTGGCACCTGGCAGCCCGACACACAGCGCCGGCTGATGGGCATGAGCACCGGCGAATGGGCCCACTACCTGAGCGGTGAGCTGGGTGTACGGCGCACCGCCGCGCAGGTGGCCGACGAGGTGATGCGGGAGATGGCACAGCGCTACCGGGAGCACGTGCCGTTGATCGACGGCGCGGACGACGTGGTACGCCGGTTGGCCGCGCGGTGGCCGCTCGGGTTGGCCAGCTCGTCGCCGACCCGGCTGATCGCGGCGGCGCTGGAGGCCACCGGCCTGACCGACGCGTTCGGCGCGACCCTGTCCACCGAGGAGACCGAGCGGGGCAAGCCGGCGCCGGACGTGTACCTGAGCGTCGCGCAGCGCCTGGGCGTCGACCCGGCCCGCTGCGCGGCCGTGGAGGACTCGTCCAACGGCGTCCGCTCGGCCGCAGCGGCGGGGATGCGGGTGGTGGCGGTGCCGCACGCGTCGTACCCCCTCGATCCGGACGCCGCCGCGCTCGCGGCCGTGACGCTCGGGTCGATCGGCGAGTTGACTGCGGAGCTGATCGACGGTTTGGCATGACGGGATCGGTGCGGGGTACCGCAGCAGGCGGCACGCCGAACGCGTGCCCCGCCGGCCAGCGAGGAGACCACGGATGAAGGCCATCGTGTACGAGCGCACCGGCGACCCGTCGGTGCTGGAGCTGGTGGACCGGCCGGTGCCCGAGCCGGGGCCGGGCGAGGTGCTGGTCCGGATGGCGGTCTCGGGGGTGAACCCGACGGACTGGAAGTCGCGCCGGGCGTTCGCGCCGGACGGGTGGCAGATCCCGGGGCAGGACGGCGCGGGTGTCGTCGAGGCGGTCGGCGAGGGGGTCGGCGGCGAGCTGATCGGCGAGCGAGTCTGGATCTGGGAGGCGGCCTGGCAGCGGCCGTGGGGCACCAGCGCGGAGTACACGCTGGTGCCGGTGCGGCAGGCGGTGCCGCTGGGCGACGCCTCGTTCGAGCTGGGGGCGAGCCTGGGCATCCCGTTCCTCACCGCGCACCGCTGTCTGACCGCCGGCGAGTTCATGCCGGACGCGCTGCGCGCCGGCGCGCTGGCCGACCACACCGTGCTGGTGCAGGGCGGGGCGGGCGCGGTGGGCAACGCGGCGATCCAGCTCGCGCGCTGGGCCGACGCCACGGTGATCGCCACGGTGAGCAGTGCCGAGAAGGCGCAGCTCGCGGCGTCGGCCGGCGCCTCGTACGTGATCAACTATCGCGAGCAGGACGTGGTCGAGGAGGTCGGCAAGATCGCCCCCGACGGGGTACACACGATCGTGGAGGTCGCCCCCGCCCAGAACGCGGCGATGGACGCGCAACTGATCCGCAACGGCGGCGCGGTCTGCGTGTACGCCGACAACGGCGGGACCGAGATGACGCTCCCGATCCGCCCGCTGTACGTGGTGAACGCCCGGTGGCAGTTCGTGCTGGTCTACACGGAGCCGAAGGCGGCCAAGGCGCAGGGTGTCGTCGACGTGGCGGCGGCGGCCAACCAGGGCGGCATCCGGGTGGGCGCGGACGCCGGTCTGCCGCTGCACCGCTACCCGCTCGCCGACACGGCCGCGGCGCACCAGGCGGTCGAGGACTCGGCGGTCGGCAAGGTGCTGATCACCACCAGCGACGCCTGAATCGGTCGTCGAAGTATCCGATTTCCCCGTCACCGGGACAGAGGCGAACAATTTTCGCAACAATGACGGTGCGGGGTCACCCGCGTGGAGCGGGCGGCCCCGGCGCGGTGCGAACGCCGGGGCCGCCCTCTGGGGAGGAATGTCAGGAGTACTCCTCTGCCCATAGGCGACGGTGCCCGGTCAAACGTTACGGTGCTGTCAGCTCCCGGACAGTCAGGTCGCCTTCGGCGTACCGCGATCGGACGACTTTCTTGTCGAACTTGCCCACGCTGGTCTTCGGCACCGTGTCGATGAACGCCCACCGCTCGGGCAACTGCCAGCGGGCCACCGAGCCGGCCAGGAAGTCCCGCAGCTCCTCGGCGGTCACCGAGGCGCCCTCCCGGACCACCACGGTCGCCAGTGGCCGCTCGTCCCACCGCTCGTCCGGGACACCCACCACGCACGCCTCCAGCACAGCGGGATGGGCCATCAGCGCGTTCTCCAGCTCGACCGACGAGATCCACTCGCCGCCGGACTTGATCACGTCCTTCGCGCGGTCGGTGAGCGTGATGTACCCGTCCGGAGAGAGCGTGCCGACGTCGCCGGTCCGCAGCCACCCGTCGCGGAACTTCTCCGGATCGGGGGCGTCGTCACCGACGTACCGTGCGGTCACCCACGGCCCCCGGACCTCCAGCTCGCCCACGGCCGAACCGTCGGCGGGCAGCGGCTCGCCCGACGGGCCGACGATCCGCGCCTGCACGCCCGCCGGCACGCGACCCTGCGTGTAGCGGTAGCGCCACGCCTCGTCCCCGGCCACCCCGGCGGGCGGACGCGAGACCGATCCCAGCGGGGACATCTCGGTCATCCCCCAGGCGTGGATGACGTCGATCCCGTGCCGCTCGTCGAACGCGTGCATCAGCGCCGGTGGGCAGGCCGAACCGCCGACGATCACTTCGGTGAGCGACGAGCTGTCCACGTCGTGGTCGTCCAGGTAGGCCAGCAGGTCGGTCCAGATGGTCGGCACCGCGCCGGCCAGGGTGGGCCGCTCGGCGGCGATCATCTCGGCGATGGGCGCGGCCTGGAGGAACCGGTCCGGCATGATCAGCGACGCGCCGGAGAGGAACGCCGCGTACGGCAGACCCCACGACATGGCGTGGAACATCGGGACGATGGCCAGCTCCCGGTCGGTCGGCCCGAGACCGAAGCCCTCCGGCATACAGACCTGCAACGAGTGCAGGTAGATCGACCGGTGCGAGTAGGCGACGCCCTTCGGGTTGCCGGTGGTGCCGGACGTGTAGCAGAGCGCCGCGGCGTCGTGCTCGTCCACCTCCGGCCAGTCGTACACGTCCGGACGGTCGGCGAGCAGCGCGTCCCAGTGGTGCACCGTGATCCGGTCGCCGGCCGCCGCCAGCAGCGGGGCCGGGTCGCCGCCACCGACGACCACCACGTGTCGCACCGTGTCCAACTCGCCGATCACCCGGGCCAGCAGCGGGATGAGCGTGGTGTCGACAAGCACCACCCGGTCCTGCGCGTGGTTGGCGATGTAGACGACCTGGTCGGGAAAGAGCCGGATGTTGAGCGTGTGCAGCACCGCGCCCATGCTCGGCACCGCGAAGTAGGCCACCAGATGCTCGTTGTTGTTCCACATGAAGGTGGCGACGCGCTCGTCGCCGGTCACCCCGCACTCGTCGCGCAGCGCGTGGGCCAGCCGGGCCGCCGTGCGACCCACCTCGGCGTACGTCATCCGACGGGGTTCGGCGCCCGTCCAGGTGACCACCTCGGCCGTGCCGTGCACCCCCGCACCGTGGTCGAGGATGCGGGAGACCTGCAGGGGAGCGGCCATCATCGTGCTACGCATGGGTAACAAGCTAGTGTCGGCGGTCACACGTTGGGAACCCCCGTAAATTGTCGCAGGTGAGCATCTCCTGGGCCGACTCGTACGTGGGGCAGTTACGCGCGCTCGCCGGGGACCGGACGCTGATGTTCGTCGGCGCCCGTGCCGTCGTCAGCGACAACGCGGGGCGCATCCTGCTGATCCAACGCTCCGACAACGGCCAGTGGGCGATGCCCGCCGGGGCCATGGAGCTGGGCGAATCCATCGCCGACTGCGCGGTACGCGAGGTCCGCGAGGAGACCGGGCTGCGGGCGCTCCGGGTCTGCGCGTTCGCGCTCTACACCGGCCCGGACCGGACCAGCACCAACATGTACGGGCACACCTACCAGGTCTTCACCACCGCGTTCAAGGTGGAGGAGTGGGACGGGCAGCTCGAACGGATTACCGACGAGACCACCGACGCGGGCTTCTTCGCCCGCGACCGGTTCCCGTCGCCACTGTCCGCGTCGGTCCTGGAGACCCTGGCCGACCTGGACGTCTTCGAGCAGACGAACCGGCTGATCCTCAAGTAGCGCGGTTTGCTCTGGTACGGCTGAGTCGGGGCGCGGACTGCCAATGAGCGTGATGCCTGTGAGTCATCTTGATGACTCACAGGCATCACGCTCATTCGGGAGTTGCCGGCCGACGCGGAGCGGTCCGGCGACCGTGCGGTCAGATCATCGTCTGGGACTTGGCCTCCATGTCGGCGGCGGCCTCTTCCTTGGACTCGCGGGTCAGCGGCTTGCCGCCCGGTGCGGGCGCCTCGCCGCCGAGCGGGTCGGCCCCGCCCTTGGCACCCTCCGGGCCGGCACCCCGCAACTCGCTGTTGGGCATCGCCAGGGTCACCAGCACCGCCACGATGGCGACGAGCCCGGCGGTCAGGAAGACCAGGTGCAGTGACTCCACGAACGACGCCTGGATGGCGGCCCGTACGGCACCGGGCAGCGCCATGATCGTCGCGGGGTCGTTGATCGAGATGTTCGTGCCGCCACTCGCCGCCACCGCGGCCCGCTGCTCCGGTGGGAGCTGGGCGATCGCACCGGGCAGCCGGTCGGCAAGCTGCGAGTTGAGCCGCGACGAGAGCACCGTGCCGAGGATCGCCACCCCGAACGAACCACCCAGCGACCGGAAGAACGTCGCCGACGAGGTACCGGCGCCCAGGTCGCGGACGGAGACCGCGTTCTGCACCGCGAGGACGAGCGACTGCATGCACAGACCGAGGCCGACGCCGATCACCACCATGAAACCGAACGCCACCCAGAGCGACGTACCCACCTGCAACCGGGTGAACAGCAGCATGCCGACCAGCAGCGTCGCCGCCCCGGCCACCGGGAACCACTTGTAGCGGCCGATCCGGCTCATCGCCCGACCGGTGACGATCGAGGTGACGATGATGCCCGCCATCATCGGCAGCATCAGCAGACCGCTGCGGGTCGGCGAGGCGCCCTTGACGATCTGGAGGTACAGCGGGATGAAGATGATCGACCCGAACATCACCAGACCGAGCACGAAGCCGGCCGAGTTGGCCAGCGCGAACGTGGCGCTGCGGAACAGCCGCAGAGGCAGGATCGGCTCGGCGACCCGCGCCTCCTGGAGCACGAAGAGCGCGGCCAGCACCGCGCCGGCGACGAAGAGACCGATGATGAGCCCGGAACCCCACGGGTACTCGTTGCCGCCCCAACTCAGCGCGAGCAGGAGGCTGCTCACCCCGGCCACCAGCAGGCCGGCGCCGAGCCAGTCGATCGCGTGGTCCCGCCGCTCGAACGGGATCAGCCGCATCACGTGGTAGCAGACCACGATGGCCAAAATCGCCAGTGGCACGTTGATGTAGAAGATCCACCGCCAGTCGGTCTCGGCGAAGTACCCACCGACCAGCGGTCCGGCCACCGAGGCGATGCCGAACACCGCGCCGAAGAGCCCCTGGTAGCGGCCCCTCTCCCGGGGTGAGACCACGTCCGAGATGATCGTGAACGCCAGCGTCAGCAGACCACCGGCGCCGAGCCCCTGGATGCCGCGCGTGATGATCAGCTGGGTCATGTTCTGCGACAACCCCGCCAGCAGTGACCCGAGCAGGAACGTGCCGATCGAGAAGAGGAAGACCGGGCGACGCCCGTACAGGTCGGCCATTTTGCCGTACAGGGGCGTCGACGCGGTCGAGGCGAGCAGGTACGCGGTGACCACCCACGAGTAGTGGTTGATCCCGCCCAGCTCACCGACGATCGTCGGCAGGGCCGTACCGACAATGGTCTGGTCGAGGGCGGCCAGCAGCATGCCGGTCATCAGACCCAGCATGAGAAGCCGGATCTGCTGGCGGTTCAACACCGGGGCAGCGGAGGCGTCGGCAGTCATCAAGCCCTCTTTCCCGCCCACCCCAGAACATGCGCGCAACCCCGCCCCTATGTCGCGGTGATCAAGAGGTTCGCGTCACGACACGCCGGTCGGGATGACGCAAACCTCTTGATCACCGAGGAAAAGGTCGGGTCAGGAGGCGGCGAAGGATTTGGTGATCTGGGCGCAGAAGGCGGGGAGGTCGTCGGGGTTTCTGCTGCTCACCAGGTTGCCGTCTGCTACGCACTCCTCGTCTACCCACGTCGCGCCGGCGTTGGTCAGATCGGTGCGCAGGCTGGGCCACGAGGTGATCTTCCGGCCGCGGACCACGTCCGCCTCGATCAGCGTCCACGGGCCGTGGCAGATCACCCCGACCGGCTTACCGGCCTCGAAGAACGCCTTCACGAACCGCACCGCGTCCGGATCCGACCGCAGGAAGTCCGGGTTCGCCACCCCTCCCGGCAGCACGAGCGCGTCGTACCCGGCGGCGTCCGCCTTGTCCGCGGTGACGTCGACGTCGTACGTCTTGGACTGGTCGAGGTGGTTGAAGGACTGGATGGAACCGGGCTTGAGCGAGACCAGCTCCACGGTCGCGCCGGCGCTCTCGACCGCCTCGCGCGGCTGAACGTACTCGACCTCCTCGACACCGTCGGCGGCCAGGAAGGCGATCCTCTTACCCTGCAATGTCGCTGCCATCTCGGTACATCTCCTCTCCGGGGTTCCTCAATTCCCTTCCCGCGCCCTACCGCCCGAAACACCCCACGAGGGGCGTCACATCGGCCCAGGTTTGGCCCGGGGGCCGCTGGGGACCCGGGGAGGCATGGCAGGAGCAGCAGCGGAACAGCGCAGGCTCGCCACCGTCGTGGAGAGCTGGCTCGGGCGTCCGGTCCTGATCGTCGGTGACGCCATGCTGGACGAGTGGCGGTTCGCCGAGTCCGACCGGCTCTGCCGGGAGGCGCCCGCCCCGGTCCTGACCCTGCGTCGGCGGATCTCCGCCGCCGGTGGGGCCGCGAACACCGCCGTCAACGTCGCCACCCTCGGCGGTCGGGCCGTGCTGGTGGCGCCCGTCGGCGCGGACGTCGCCGGGGACGAACTGCACGACTGTCTGGACCGGGCCGGCGTCTGGGACCGTACCGTCAACCAGCCCGGCCGACCCACCCCCGTGAAGCGGCGGATGCTGGCCGGCAACCAGATCCTGCTCCGGGAGGATTCGGGTGACCCCGACGACGCGCTCGACCCGGACGGCGTGAGCCGGCTGCTCACGGCGCTGGACTGCGCCACCGAGGAGCTGCGCGCCGCCGCCGACGGCGAGGCGCCGACCCTGGTGGTCTGCGACTACGGCCTGGGTGCGCTGCCCGCGCCGGTCCGCGCGTGGCTGGTCGAGAACCGCGAGCGGTACGCCACGGTCGCGCTGGACGCCCACGACCTCGCCGACTGGCGGGGGCTCGCGCCGACCGTGGTCACCCCGAGCTTCGCCGAGGCGACCCGGTTGCTGGCCCGGGCCGGTGGCGCGACCCGTACGACGACCGGCACCGACCTGCACCTGGAACACCCCGACATCGACCCGGCCGACGGGCCGTCCGAGCTGAGTGTGGGGGCCGCCCCGGGCGGAGCCCGTCTCGACGACCGTCCCGGCCCGGTCGGCGAACCCACGCCGGGCGAGAGTCGGGTGGCCCTCACCGGCGACGGTCTCAGCGTCACCGGCACGGGCGTCACCGTGAACACCGAGGCCGGAGCGGGTGTCGACCGGGCCGTGCTGGCCGAGTCGCGCCTGGCGGAGTTGCACGCCCACACGGGGGCGGACGTGGTCGCGGTGACCCTGGACACCGACGGCGCGGTGGTCGGCGGCGCGGACGGCGAGCGGCGGCGCAGCCACAGCACCCCGGTTCCGGCGAGCCACGCCGTGGGTGCGGGAGACGCCTACCTGGCGGCGATGACCCTGGCCCTGGCCGCCGCCGCGCCGCTGCCCACCGCCGCGCAACTCGCCCAGCTCGCGGCCACCATCACGGTCTCCGACACCGGCACCTGCGTGTGCCTGCGCGACGACCTGCTCGCCGCGCTCGACATGCCGCCGGAGACCAGCGGGCACCCGGCGGTGGTCGGCACCGACGAGTTGGACGCGATCGTCGCCGAACACCGCGAGGCGGGACGGTCGGTGGTGTTCACCAACGGCTGCTTCGACGTGCTGCACCCCGGGCACGTGCGTTACCTGGAGCAGGCCCGCGCCCTGGGCGACCTGCTCATCGTGGCGGTCAACTCGGACGGCAGCGTACGCCGGCTCAAGGGTCCGGACCGGCCGGTCAACCCGGTCGAGGACCGTGGCACCCTGCTGGCCGCGCTGTCCTGCGTGGACCACGTGGTGGTCTTCGAGGAGGACTCGCCCGCCGCGCTGATCGAGGCGGTCCGGCCGGACGTCTACGTCAAGGGCGGCGACTACCCGCCCGAGCTGGTGCCGGAAGCGCCGCTGGTGCGGCGGCTCGGCGGCCAGGTGCGAACCCTCGGGTACGTGGCGGACCGGTCCACCTCGGCGATCATCGAACGGATCCGGTCGCACGGTCAGGACCCGTCGTCGTACGTCTCTGATCCGTCGTTGAGCACCCGTACCCAGTCGTCGTGAACCGGCCCCTCGCCCTCGGCGTACCGGCGGAGTTCCGCGTCGACCGGCTCGTCGACGTGCTGATCCCGACCCGTAACCGGCCCACCGAGCTGGCGGTCACCCTGGCCGGGCTCGCCGCGCAGGAGGGGGTGCCCGGCTTCGGCGTGGTGGTCAGCGACCAGTCCGACGGCGACCCGGCGTACGCCCACCCGGCCGCGGCCACCATGGTCCGGGCGCTGCGGCACGCCGGCCACCCGGTGCTGCTGACCCGCCGGCTGCCGCGTCGGGGCCTGGCCGAGCACCGCGCGTACCTGCTCGACGCGTCGGCCGCCCGGTACGTGCTCAACCTCGACGACGACGTCTGGCTGGAGCCCGGGGCGCTGCGCCGGCTGGTCACCGCGATCGAGGAGCTGGGCTGCGGTTTCGTGGGCAACGGCGTGCACGGCCTGTCGTACGTCGACGACGTCCGTCCGGACACGCACGGGCACTACGAGGAGTGGGCGGGACCGCCCGCGCCGGAGCGGATCCGACCGGGCAGCGTCGAATGGGACCGCGCCCGGATCCACTCGGCCGCCAACCTGCTGCACGTCACCGCCGTGGTGGGGCTGCCGCCGGGCGCGTGGCGGGCGTACAAGGTGTCCTGGATCGGCGGCTGCGTGCTCTACGACCGGGCCAAGCTTCTCGACTCCGGCGGGTTCGACTTCTGGCGTCGGGTGCAGGAGAGACACCAGGGCGAGGACGTGGCCGCCCAGCTCGCGGTGCTGGCCCGCCACGGCGGGGCGGGCATCCTGCCCAGCGGCGCCTACCATCTGGAGACCCCCACCACGGTCACCGAACGGGACGTGGAGGCGTGGGAGGTCGTCCTCGCCGACGAGGGCGCCGCTACGGGTTGAGCAGTTCGCGGGCCGCCTCGCGCACCTCGGCCACCGGCACGTCGGTGACGAACGAGTCGCGGTGCGGGCACTCGCCGTCGCCCGGCCGGTGCGGATAGATGCCGGGCGTGCAGTCCACCCCGCAGACCGGGCAGTGCACCATCCAGGACGTGATCGGGCGGTGCCGGCCGCGCAGCGGGCTCGCCGTGTTGATCAGGTTGCCGACCCAGAAGATGCCCACCGTGGGCGTCCCCACCGCGCCGGCCAGGTGCAGCGGGCCGGTGTCGTTCGAGACGACCAGCGCGCAACCGGCGTAACAGCCGGCCAGCCCGCCGAGGCTGAGCGTGCCCACCTGCGGCCGGACCGGCGCCCCGGCCGCCGCGACCACGCGGTCCACGACGTCCCGCTCCGCCGGCGTACCGGTCACCAGCACCTCGTAGCCGTCGTCGTGCAACGCGTCCGCCACCTCGGCGAACCGCTCGGCCGGCCAGCGCCGTCGCGTGTCGCTGGCACCGGGATGCAACGCCACCCGGGGTCGCTCCGGCGGGCCAAGCACCCGCTCCGCCTCCGCCCGGTCCGCGTCGGTGACCGCCAGCGTCGGCACGATCGTGGTGGCCGGAGCGCCCACCAGCGCCACCGTCTCCAGGTAGCGGATCACCTCGTGCTGGTAGTACACGTAGCGGACCCAGCGGTCCAGCGGCGGCGCGTCCTCGGCACGCAACCCGACGGTCACCCGGGCGCCGAGCCGACTGACGAACGGGTTGGAGTTGGCGCCCCCGCCGTGGAGCTGCACCGCCAGGTCGAAGCCCTCGTCCCGGGCCGCCGCCACGAAGTCGTCAATCGTCGAGGTCGACTCGTCGGCCACCGGCTCGCGGATGCCCGGCCCCGGCGGCACCACCAGCACCCGGTCCACCGGGCCGGGCCGGTCGCGCCAGAGCGTCGCGTGCCACGGCGCTCCGAGCAACACGATCTCCGCCGAGGGGTACGCGGCACGCAGCGCGTCCAACGCCGGGAGGACGAAGATGAAGTCGCCGAGGGCGTTGGCGCGGAGTACGGCGATCCGCCGCACGTCTTCGACTCGCCCGGCCGTCGGGCCGAGCAGGGACGGGGTGACCACCTGGCCCGCTACGGCCGGTCGATCTCGCCGACGGCGTCCGGGTGGTGCAGCTCCCGGTCCGCGGCGGGGTCGGCCGGAACCGGCGTACCCCCGGACAGGCCGCCGGAGCGCGGCCCGGTGCGGCCGACGGTGATGGTACGCGGCGCGGGCCGTGCCGCCCGGGGCAGGTGGACCCGCAGCAGCCCGTGGTCCATCACCGCGTCGATGCCCTCCGGGTCGACCCGCGACGGCAGGTCGACGCGGTACTCGAAACCCCGCGTCTCGAAGCCACCGGGGATGCCCTGGTCGGCGTTGACCTCCGCCTCGGAGCGGCCCCGCACACACAACTCGCGGTCGTCCAGCTCGACGGCGACCTCCTCCGGGGCGACGCCGGGCAACCGCACGACGACCTGCCAGCCGTCCGCGGTCTCGGTCAGCTCGACGTCGGACGCCCCGGACCGGCCGCCGACCAGCCGGCTCAGCTCGGCGCGCAGCGACTGCAACTCGCCCATCGGGTCCCAGCCCTGCTGCCGGCTGCGCCACCCCCGGCCGAACCCACCGGCCTGCTGCTCGCTCATCGCGCGTCTCCGATCCGCTGGGTGGTGGGTCGCAGTGAGCTGGGCGCGTTCAGGTCGGCGTCGGGGTCGACGCCCACACCGAGCCGGTCGACCAGCTCGCCGCCGAGCCAGGCGCTGATGCCGAGGATCGCGACCGCGACCACCTCGATGGCGATCAGCGCGCCACCGGCGGCCCGTGAGTCCGCGTTGAGCCGGACCGCCCAGACGGCGGCGAAGAGCAGGATCACCGCGACGTTCGCGCCCGCGTGCAGCAGGCCCACCCGCTTGGCGCGGGTGCCGGTCGGGATCGCCAGCAGGTCGAACGAGCCGGCCGCCGCGGCGAGCAGGCCGCCGATCAGACCGACGGTGATGTTCCAGTACGCGACCTCGCCGAGGAAGTCGGGGCCGCCGACCGTGTCGATGATGTCGAAGAGCACCGCCGTGACCAGCAACGCGACCGGGAACATGACAAGCATCGGATGGACTGGGTGACCCAGCACCTTGAGTCGGCTCTCCATGTCCCGGCCTCCACTGGTCGGCGCTCCTGCGGACGGTACGTGCGGCGGGCGTGTCGGGTCAGGCCGTACCCCCGGCGTCCGGGGGCAAACCTCGATGGCCACGCGGGCCTAGGCTGGCTACGGTGGCGTGCCCGCCACCCTGGTCAACGGCTCAGGGAGGATCACGTGACGGTAGAGATCACCACACACGAGGAACTACGCGAGCTGCTCGGGACGCCGCACCCCCGGGCCGCCAACAAGGACCGCCCCCGCCTGCACGAACGCGACCGCCAGTGGCTCGCCGCCGCGCCGTTCTGCCTGGTGGCGACGGCCGGCGCGGACGGCACCTGCGACGTCTCCCCGAAGGGTGACCCGGCCGGGTTCGCGCTGGTGCTCGACGACACGACCATCGCGCTGCCGGAGCGGCCGGGCAACAAGCGCGCGGACGGCTACCGGAACATCCTGGACAACCCACACGTCGGCCTGCTCTTCCTGATTCCGGGCCGCACCGACACGCTGCGCATCAACGGGCGGGCCCGGCTGGTACGCGACGCCCCCTGGTTCGACGACATGGTCGTCAAGGGACATCGGCCGGTCCTGGCCGTGATCGTGGAGATCGAGCAGATCTTCTACCACTGCGCGAAGGCGTTCCTGCGGTCCGCGCTGTGGCAGCCGGAGACCTGGCAGCCGGACGTCCTGCCGTCCCGCGCCCGCCTGATCAAGGAGGTCGAGGCGCCCGTCGAGAGTCTGGAGGAGCTGGAGACGCACTACGGCCCGGAGTACGCCAAGAAGATCTACGTCTAGCCTTCCCGGATGGACACGGACGACTGGCTGACCGACACGCGCACCTCGTACGACACCGTGGCGGTGAGCTACGCCGACCTCGTCCGCGACTTTCTGGCCAGCGCGCCCTACGAGCGGGCCGCGCTGGCGCTGTTCGCCGAACTCGTCCGCGCCACGGGCGGCGGTCCGGTCGCGGACGTGGGCTGCGGTACCGGTCGCATCACCGCCCACCTGCACGAGCTGGGTCTCGACGTGTTCGGCATCGACCTGTCCCCCGGCATGCTGGCGGTGGCCCGCCGCGACAACCCCGACCTGCGGTTCGAGGTGGGCTCGATGACCGACCTCGACCTGGCCGACGGCTCGGTGGCCGGTCTGATCGCCTGGTACTCGCTCATCCACGTTCCGGACGAGCGGCTCGGTCAGGTCCTCGCGCACTTCCGCCGGGTGGTACGACCGGGCGGCCCACTGCTGGTCGGCTTCCACGTGGGTGACGAGACGACGCTCAAGACCGAGGGGTACGGCGGTCACCCGATGCGGGTCCACGTGCACCGTCGCCAGCCGGCCCGGATGACGGCCTGGCTCCGCGACAACGGCTTCGCGGTCGAGGCGGAGATGACGGTCACCTCGCCGGAGAGCAAGCTCGGCGGGATCGTCTTCGGCCGACGGAAGCCCTGAGCCGACGCGTTGTCAGCCCGCCACGGCTCCTGCTACCGTCAAACTGCGAACAGCGTTAGCAGTAGGGGATGGAGGGGCGATGGCGGACCACACGCGGCCGGTCTGGGTGCTCGGTGGCGGTGGAGTCGCCGGCATCGCCTGGGAGGTGGGCATCCTCGCCGGCCTCGCCGACGAGGGACTCACCGTGGCCCCGGACGCGGTGCTTCTCGGCACCAGCGCCGGCGCCGTGGTGGGCGCCCAGATCGCCAGCGGCACACCCCTGCCCGAGCTGTACGAGCGCCAGCGTCAGGGCGTACCCCACGAGACCGGCCCCGCGCTGGGCCTGCTCAGTCTGCTGCGGCTGGCCCGGGCACAGCTGTTCGCCCGCAGCCCCGAACAGGCAGCCCGCCGCCTCGGCAGGCTCGCGCTCGCGGCACCCATCGACGACCCGTCGCGGCAGCGCCGGATCGCGGAGGCCCGCCTCCCCGACCACGACTGGAAGGACGCCGACCTGCGCGTCACCGCCGTCGACGTCGAGTCCGGCGTCCTGCGCCTCTTCACGCGGCACGACGGCGTACCCCTCGTGGACGCGGTCGCCGCGAGCTGCGCCATGCCGCAGTCCGCCGCTCCGGTCGCCATCGACGGTCGCCGGTACATGGACGGCGGCATGCGGTCTACCCTCAACCTGGACCTCGCACCCGGGAACGGCCCGGTGATCGCCCTCGCGCCCAGCACCGCCGCCATCGGGCCGTGGGCCCGGATCGAGAAGCAGCGAGCCGCCCTGGACGCGAGCCGCCCGGTCGAACTGCTGCTGCGCGACACGGCCTCCAAGAACGCGCAGGGTACGAGCGTGACGGACCGATCCGTCGTACCCGCGCTCGTGGCCGCCGGGCGGGACCAGGGCCGGCGCGAGGCGGCCCGGGTGGCCGCCGCACTCGGAGCCACCAGCCCTTCCTAGGGTTGATCAACGTCGACGCGTTGGCGTAGTGGGCCCATCGGCAGCGCGTGATCGCCGTCCCCAATCGAATTAGCGGCCGTGGATAGAATCGAGCCGTGGCGCGGGAATTCGACACCCAGCTCATCGAGTCGGTCGCGGTTCGCCGTGCCCGCATGCGGGAGCTGCTGCTGTGGGGCAGGCAGCGCCGCGTCCGCGCCACGGGTGACGGCTTCCGTTGGCTGCGGGCCGGTCTCGTGCTCGCGGCGGTGGCCTGCGCCGTGTGTGTGGGCTGGTCCTTCCTGCAGAACGTCGTCGCCGAGCAACAGCGGGCACGCAACCCGGCAGCGGTTCAGCCGACAGGCCAGCGATGACCGGTCCGCAGGCCCTCGCGTCCGCCGGTCACCTCAGTCGGGTGACCCTGGCTGGGCCACACCGCCGCATCGACCTCGTATTGCCCGCCGACGAACCGCTCGGCCTGCTGCTGCCCGAGGTCGTCGCCCTCGTGGGCCACCCACCGACGGACGATTCGCGGGGCTACCAGATCAGCACCCTCGACGGTACGGTGCTCGACCCCGCCGGCAGTCTGCGGCAGGCCGCCGTACCCGACGGCGCCCTGCTCCGGGTCGATCCCATCTCGGAGGCACCACCCGCGGCGATCGTCCACGACGTCTCCGACGAGGTCGGCGACGATCTCACGCGTCGACGCGGCCGCTGGGGTGACCTCCCTCGGACGTGGACCGCCACCACCGCCTGCCTGGTGGCCGCCACCACGGCCGCCCTGTTCTCCGGCCCACGACTCGGTCCCGCCCTGGTCAGCGTCGTCGGTGGCGCGGTCGCCCTGGCCGGCCTCCTCCTCGGACTGGCGGGCAGACGGGCGGTCGGGGTGGCGGTGCTGCTGAGCGGCGCCGCGATCGTGACGACCACCGTGCCCGGTTGGACCGACACCGGCGCCGGACAGCTGGCGCTGTGGGCCGTGGTGATCGGCTGCGCCGTCCTGGCCTTGGGTGCGGCGACGGGCAACGGCCGCGCCGGCCTCCTCGGCGGCGGGACAACACTCCTCCTGGTCGCGGGCTGGGACACCCCGCTGCTGTTCGGCGTGTCCGACGAGCGGACCGCGGCGGTGATGGCGATCGCGTCGGTGGGCGTGCTGGGGCTGCTGCCCCGGTTCGCGCTGATCGCGTCGGGCCTCACCCGTCTCGACGACCGACGCAGCAACGACGAGCCGGTGAGCCGTGTATCCGTACAGGCCGCCGTCGACTCCGCGCATCGGGGACTGGCCGTCGCGGCGATCGCGGCGGCGACTTCGGCGGCGCTCGCCGGGCTCGTCCTCGCGGCCACGCCGGGTCCGTGGCCACTGACGCTGGCAGTCCTCGTGGCCGCCGCCCTGCTGCTGCGGATGCGCGCCTTTCCGCTGGCGGCCGAAGTGGTGGCGCTGGTGACCGGCACGCTGACCGTCGTGGGTGGCCTGCTGCTGAGCTGGATACGCCAGCGACCCGACACGTGGTGGGCCGCCGCCGTGGCGGCCCTCGGTGTCTGCGCGGTGTCCCTGGCGATCCTGTCGTACCGGCCGCCGCCACACATCCTGGCGCGGGGCCGGCAGCTCGCCGACCGCGTCGAGGCCCTGACCGTGATGGCGCTGGTGCCCGTCGCCGTAGGGGTGTTCGGGCTCTACTCACGACTACTCGACACCTTCTGAGAGAGGGGGTGGCATGAGCGCTCCACCGGTGCCGCGAACCGCACCGCCGGCCGATCCCTCGGTGGCGGAGCCGACCAACCCGCCGATCGCACGCCGTCCCCCCTCCGGCGACTCCGCGCTACGGCGTACCTGGCGCAGCGCCAGCCAGATGTTCGCCAGCGGCCGACAGAACCGGGAACTCGCCGACCTGGCGGCCGAGGTGCAGTCGCCCGTACACACCGGCCGGCGCATCGCGGTGGCCTCCGTGCAGGGTGGCGCCGGGAAGTCCACGGTCGCCGCGCTGCTGGCGTCGGTGTTCGCGGCCCGTCGTGCCGATCCGGTCCTCGCCGCGGACGCCGACCCGTACGAGGGCTCACTGACCTGGCGGCTCGGCGTGCCGAGTGAGCCGTCGCTGCACCAACTGGCACCCGGCCTACTCGCGGCACGAGGCGGCGACCTACGCGAGCTGGCACCACTCCTACCCCGCACCGGGACGGGCCTCTGGGTGCTGCCGGGCGGCACCACGAACGCGAACCTGTGCACTGCGGTCACCCGCGCGCTGTCGCGCCTCTTCGCCGTCACCGTCACCGACTGCCCGCCCGGCCTGGAGGCCCGTACCCCGGCGGGGGTGATGGCCGACGCGCACGCCGTGGTGCTCGTCGCGGCGGCCACACCCGACGGGGTACGGGGCACCTACCAGGCCCTCCGTCGGATCGTGGACGACGGGTACGGGGCGTGGCTGGACCGGGTGATCGTCGTGCTGAGCGCGGGCAACCCGCACGGCCGGTCGACGCTGGACCAGCGCGCGGCACGGGAGCTGATCGGGCAGACCGGCGTACCGGTGGTGGCGCTGCCCTACGACCGTCACCTGGCCGCCGGCGCGCTCATCACGCCGTCGCGGATCGGGGAGGCGACGCTCGTGGAGGTGACCCGCGCCGCCGCGTTGGCCCTGACCCGCGCCCGGCAGATCTGACCGGAGGACCACATGTCGACGCGCATGGTGCACCGCCCGGCCCGGATGGCCCGCCCGATGTCCACGATGGATCCGCTCGTGCTGGACCCGCCACCGCAACTGCCTGACGGCAAATCCGCGATGGGACTTCAGGCACTGTTGCCGATGGCCGGCGCGGGCGTGGCCATGAGCATGATGATGTTCCTGCGCGGCTCCGGATTCGCGGCCCTCGGCGCGGTGGTGATGGTGGCGGCGCTGGGCGCCGCCGGAGCGATGTACCTCACCCAGTTGGGCAAGGCCGGCCGCCAACGCCGCGCGCAGCGCGAGCGCTACCAGGACTATCTGGAGGAACTGCGGGACCAGCTGCGCGAGACCGAGCAGCGGATGCGCGAGGAGGCCAGCCTCCTCGACCCGCCGGTGAACCGGCTGCTCGACGTGATCCGCAGCCCCGCCCGGCTCTGGGAGCGCCGACGCGCCGACATCGACTTCCTGCACGTACGACTGGGTGTGGGCGCGCTGCCGGTGCGACCCATCGAGCTGCGCGAGCAGAGCACGCCCACCAACCCGCTCGATCCGTTCATGCGGCACGAGGCGCGTTCCCTGATCCGCCGCTTCGCGCTGACACCGGGGCTGCCCCTGCGGGCGAACCTCGACTGCGCCGGGGACGTCAGCGTGATAGCGCCGAACCACGCCGAGGCGGTGGCCGTCGCCAGGGCGATCCTCGTGCAGGTCGCCACCTTCCACGCACCGGACGACGTGACGCTCGCGATCATCACCACCCCGGAGCGGGCCCGGGACTGGCGGTGGGCACGGTGGCTGCCCCACCTGCTCGACCGGACCTCGATCGGCCCGTCCGGCCCGACCCCGCTGCTGGTCACCACGGCCCAGACGCTCGTGGAACTGCTCCGCGACGACCTGGAGGAGCGGGCCACCAGCGCGCTCAAGGCGTTCCGCCACGGTGGCGGGCGCGCCGAGGCGAAGGCCCGGCCACGCCTGCTGGTCATCGACGACGCGCACGGTGAGCTGGCTCGCGTGCTCGCCAGCCCCGACCCGACGGTCGGACTGGCCAGCCTCGGCGTCACCGTGGTCCACCTGCTCGCCGACCGGCTGCACGAGCCCGGCGACGTCTCCCGCCGGATCACCATCGACGGCGACTCGGTCACCCTGGAGGACCTCACCGCCTCCCCCGCCATGACCGTACGAGGCACCCTCGACGCGGCGCCGGGCCCGCTCGTGGAGGGACTGGCCCGCAGCATCGCACCACTGCGACTGTCCGCCGACTCGTACGACGACGGCACCGGCACCCCACCGGCGGACTTCCAGGAGCTGTTGGGCCTGTCCGACCTCACCGACCTCGATCTGACCAGCCTCTGGCGACCGCGCGGCGAACGGGACTTCCTCCGCGTCCCGATCGGGGTCGATCCCGCCGGGCGTCCGGTGCTGCTCGACCTGAAGGAGCCCGCCCAACTCGGCATGGGGCCGCACGGGCTGTGCGTCGGGGCGACCGGCTCGGGCAAGAGCGAACTGCTCCGTACCCTCGTGCTCGCCCTGGCGGCGAGTCATCCGCCGGAGCGGATGGCGATGGTCCTCGTGGACTACAAGGGCGGGGCCACCTTCGCGCCGTTCGGCGACCTACCGCACCTGGCCGGGCTGATCACCAACCTGGCGGCCGACGCGGCGCTGGTGGAGCGGATGTACACGAGCCTCGACGGCGAGGTGCAGCGCCGCCAACAGGTGCTCGCCGACGCCGGCAAGGTCACCGACATCATCGAGTACCAGATGCTCCGCGCCCAGGGTGAGCGCAAAGACCTGCCCCCACTGCCCCACCTCCTCGTGCTCATCGACGAGTTCGGTGAACTGCTCGCCGCCAAGGCGGAGTTCATCGACCTGTTCCTACGCATCGGTCGGATCGGACGGTCCATCGGCGTGCACCTGCTGCTGTCCAGCCAGCGCGTCGAGCAGGGCAAGATGCGCGGCCTGGAGAACTACCTCGCCTACCGGATCGGCCTGCGTACGCTCACCGAGATCGAGTCGCGCACCGTCCTCGACACGGTCGACGCGTTCCACCTGCCGCCGCTGCCCGGGAACGGGTACCTCAAGGTCGACGTGTCGATCTACCAGCGGTTCAAGGCCGCCTACGTGTCCGGCCCACTCGACGAGGGTGCGGACGCCGAACTCGCCCCGATCGTCGGACCGCTGGCGAAACCGATGCCGATGTTCGGAACCGCCCGCGCCGACGTCGACGAGGGCGTGCCGGACGAGCCAACGGCCACCCGGCGCACCACCGGACCGACCCTGCTGTCCACGGTGGTACGACAGATGGCCGCGAGCGGGCAGCGCGTCCCGGCGATCTGGCTGCCGCCCCTGCCGTCCCTGCTCACCCTCGACGAGATGGCCGGCGGGGTGAGCACCACACCGGACGGCGTACGCCTGGGGATGAGCCCGCCGCCCGGCGGTGGGTTGCCGGTTCCGCTGGGCCGGCTCGACGACCCGGCCCGCCAGTGGCAGGGCCCCTGGGTGCTGAACCTCGCGGGAAGCGGCGGCAACCTGCTCATCCTGGGCGGACCCGGCAGCGGCAAGACGACGGCGCTGCGGACCCTCGCCCTCGGCCTGGCCACCACCCACCGTCCCACCGACGTCGGGATCTACGGCATCGACCTGCTGGGAAACGGCCTGTCGGGGCTCGCCGAGCTGCCCCACGTCGGCGGCGTCGCCGGCCGTGAGGACCGCGAGCGGGTCCGCCGTGTCGTCGACGAGGTGCACGCGATGCTCACCCGCCGGCAGCGCATCTTCACCCGGCACCAGTTCGACACGGTCGAGGACCTGCGGAACGCCGACGAAGCCGTGCGCACCGAGGTCGGCTGCGTCGACGTGGTGTTGCTGATCGACGGGTACGGACAGCTCAGCGCGGAGTTCGAAGGTCTCGAAGCCAAGGTGCACGGCCTGCTCGCCCGGGGCGGTCGCTACGGCATCCACGTGGTCGGCACGGCCCGGCGCTGGAACGAGGTCCGCGCCGCCCAGCAGGTCGCCTTCGCCAACCGCGTGGAGCTGCGGCTCACCGAGCCCGCCGAATCCAGCATCGACGGCCGGCAGGCCCGCGCCGTACCGCCGGACCAGCCTGGTCGGGCGCTGACCAGCGAGAAGTTGTTCGCCCAGGTGGCGCTTCCCCGACTGGACGGGGTCGCCGACCCGGCGGTCGCCGGTCTGGTCGCGGCCGCCCGATCGGTACGGGCGGCCTGGACGGGCGCGCTGCCGCCGCCGGTGCGGGTCCTGCCCGCCGTGCTTCCCGTGGCCGACCTGGCCGGTGCTCCCTCCGGTCACGGGGTGGTTCCCTTCGGTCGCTACGAGCACGACTTCTCCACCGCCGCTGTCGACCTCTTCGGCCGCGACCAGCACCTCCTCGTGCTCGGGGACCCCCGGACGGGCAAGACGAACCTGCTGCGGCTGGTCGCCGAGGAGTTGATGAGCCAGTACGACTCCGAGGAACTCGTCTTCGCCGTGTTCGACCCGCGCCGCGCCCTCGCCGACGTGGTGCCCGACTCCTACTGCGGCGGGTACGCCCCGAACCCGGCACTCGCCCAGCAACTCTCCAGGGCGGTCTCCGACGAGCTGGCGAAGCGGCAGTCGCCTGAGGCGGCGCGTACCCGGATCGTGCTGCTCATCGACGACTACGACATCCTGGCCGCGTCGGCCACCCAGCCGCTCGGCGCGCTGGTGCCGCACGTGGCGGCCGGCCGCGACACCGGGCTGCACGTCGTGATGGCCCGCCGGGTGGCCGGTGCCTCACGCGGCCTGTTCGAGCCGTTCCCGCTGGCCGTACGGGAGGCCGGCTGCCTCAGCCTGCTCATGTCGGGCGACCGGACGGAGGGCCAGCTGTTCTCGGGCGTGCGGCCCATGGTCCTGCCGACCGGCCGCGCGCAACTGATCCGCCCCGGCGACGGTCCCCGCATGGTGCAGATCGCGTTCACCGGTGAGACGAAGGAGCACTGATGACGTTCGACACGGTGGCGCTGTGCCGCGCCGAGCCCGATGCGGCCGCGATGCTCGGAGCCCTGCTCGCGGCCGGCTCCGAGCTGAAGATGGACACCGTCGAGGCCGCCGGGCTGGTGCAACTGTTCGACCCCGTCGACGGGCGGCTCCTGCTGAGCGTCGAGGCCGCGCGCCTCGTGCGCGTACCCGGGGAAGCGCGGCGGCTGCTGGGCCTCGCCCCCGCCGACGACGTACCCGAGCCGGCGTGGTGGGTGGAGAGCCGGGCGCCGGGCGCGGACCCGCAGGCTGCGGAAGTCGCCCGCCGCTTCACCGCCGCGCTGGTCGAGATCACCGGAGGGCTGACATGGGAGGGCCGATGAACGGCGCGACCGACACGATCACCGACCGGGCCGTCGTCCTGCACCAGGACCGGGCGGTGGTCGGCCTGGCACCGTGGCTCGCGCAGGCGGCCGTCGACGCGGTACGCGACGGTCTGCTGCTCCAGGTCGTCACGCCGGTGGACGGCGTCATCACGTACCCGTTCGAGACGATGCTGGCCCAGGCGCGGGGCCAGTGGGTGGTGCGGGCGGGCGAGGAGTACCGGGACGGCCTCACCGGGTTGCCGCTGCGCTGGGACGGTCACCGCTTCGCCAGATCCGACGCGGCGCAGACCGCCGGAACACTGCCCACGAACACACCGTGGACGGGCGGCCTGGAGATCCAGATCGTCACCCTGCACCCCGCCACCGAGGCCCTGCGGCTGGGAGCCAGCACCGAGGCCGCCGTCCGCGCCCTCACCGATGCCGAGCCGACCGGTTGGGGCGTCGCGGAACCGGTCACCGAACCGTGGTCACGCCACGAACTCACCGCATTCTGTCGAACGCGCGCGCCGGCACCCACCAGCCTGACCATCGTCGGCGGCGACGACGAGTCGGCGACGCTCGGGGTCCTGACGGTCGAGCGGGTCGACGTCGGCGTCCGCGAACAACTCCGGTTGGCCGGCCCGCCCCTGTCGGTCGTCGACGCGGCGACGCTCGAAGGTCTCGCCGAGAAGCTGGCGGGTACCGCCCGCAGCATGATCGTGACCGTGCATCCGGGCCGAACCGGCGGGCTGCGGTCGAGCCGACCGAGCATGCCGGCGCTGCCGTGGGGGATCCTGGTCGGCCATCATGAGAACCCCGTCGAGTCCGAGCCGGAGGTGGTGGTGGGTCGCCCCCTCGGGCGGGGCGCCCGACGCGCGTGGTGGTACCGACTGGACGGCGGTCCGGGTGCGCCGTACGAGACGCTCGGCGCGGTGCTGCGCCGCTACGGCCTGAACGGCGGGTCTGGCGGCTGACTCGCCGATCGCCTGACGACACCGGTCAGCGGCGCACCCGGTAGCGCAGGTGGAGCACCCGGTTGCCCTGAATCACCAGGTCCGGATCCTCCAGCAGGTGCTGCGCGTCGACCGGCCCGAAGTAGCGTTTCCCGGAGCCGAGCACCACGGGTACGACGTCCATGCGTACCTCGTCGATCAGGCCCGCGGCGAGCACCTGGCCACCGACGTCGCCAGCAGCGACCTCGACCACGCGATCACCCGCAAGCTCCTGCGCCCGGGCCACGGCCGCCTCGACGCCGCCGACGAAGTGGAACGGCGTCGCGGGGTCCCAACTCTCCGGCGGCGGCCGGTGCGTCACGACGACCACATGGTCGATGCCGCTCGGCGGCTTCCCGTCCCAGCCGTCCGTCAGGTCGAAGACGTGGCGACCGACGATCGTCACCCCGATCTCGTCCCAGTACGGCCGGGTGTAGTCGTAGGACGTCTGCGAGACCTTCACCATGCCGCTCTCGTCCAGCGGGACGTCACCGTTCGACAGCCAGTCGAAGAGCGGTCCGGGCTGGTCGCTGTCATCCGCGACGAAGCCGTCCACCGACACCGAGCCGTACATGACCACCTTGCCCACGGGCTCTCCTCTGCTCCGAGATGCCTCAAGGTAGCGGGTCGTGAGCTGCCACTCTTGTAGAAAATCAATCGACCGGCAGCGGCCAACCGTCCAGCACGTGACCGGGATGCTCGCGCAGGAAGCGCCGCCGGACCTCGAGATACCGGGTCGGTGTGAGCCCGGTGAATGCCCGGAACTCGTGGCCGAAGTGGGCCTGGTCGAAGTAGCCGGCGCCGCTGGCGAGCTCGGCCCAGTCAAACGGTCCGGCAGGGTCGATCGTGAGCACGGTGGCGGCGAAGCGGTAGGTGCGGGCCAGCCGCTTCGGGGTAACGCCGACGTGATCCTTGAACCGCTGAACCAGGTGCGTGCTGCTGACGCCGGCCGAGACCCTCAGGTCGTCGATGACCACTGCACCGCCGGTCGCGGCGATGACGCTGCTCGTATGACGCACCAGCCCCAGGCCGCTGGTCTCGCGCAGCCGCCGCATGAGCTCCTCCTCGAGCAGCGTCAGCATCTGGTGCGGCCCGTTCGCCGTAGCCAGCCGGTCGCGCAGCTCGCCAATGGCGGGCCGGCCCCACACCTGTTCCAACGTCACCGGCCGATCACACAGCTCGACCGCGGGCATCGGCAGGAACGGCGCCAGTCCCCACGGCTTGACGTGCACGCCGACGGACCGGGTCCGAAGTGGGTACGCGAACTCCACGGCGCGGGTGGGAGTGGTGACGACGCAGCCGTCGGCGTACTCGACCGTCTCGATGTCGGTGCCGGCACGAATGCGAAACGGTGCCCCGAGGTTGACGATGAGCAGCGCCGCCGGCATCGGCGGCAACATCAGCCGGGCGTACGGCGACGAACCCTCCAGGTAGTAGAGGTCGTCGATCAGTGCGTCCAGCGGCGGTCGCGGCACCCTGGACACGTACTCCACCTCGACAGTATCGCCGACGCCCCGCCGGCAGATCGCGTCCCACACGTCGGTTCAGTCGCTGAACTGGAGAATCTCCTGAAGGCCTCTGACGAGGTACATGGGGCGATAGCCCAGCCCTTCCAGCTCAGCGAACATCTTCCTCGCGGCCGGTTCATCCAACTGGCCCCGTTGGAAGTCCCGGACCGTCAAGACGTACGGCATGGCCTCGAACGGGATGCCCGCATCGTCCTCCAGCTCGTGACCCACCTTGAAGTCGAGCGCCAGATCGTCCGTCCTGCCCAGGTAATCGGCGTAGGGCTTGTCGGACGGCGCGAACGGGATGCCCAGGGCGGAACTGACCTGGTCGGCGACCCGCCCGCGATCCTCAATGGACCCAAAATAAATCTCCACGTAGTTCGGCATGGTTGCCTTGCCCGCCAATCCGGTCCGCTCTGCTAGGCGGTGCCGACCCTAGACGCCTCCGCGCACGTAGTCCTCGATCGTGATGTCGCCGTACTCATTCCCGCCGAGCTCGCGATAGCCGGCGACCTCCTCGAAGTCCTCGTCGTCGCTGAACTTGACGACCAGTTCGGCACCGGCGGTGTGGGCGAGAAACCTCCAGAGCGCCTGCGTGAGCTGCGGGTCTTCGGAGGTCAAGTGGTCGCCGATGGAGAATCCGATGACCGTCCGACCCTGTTCTCTCAGCCGCTTACCGAGCCCGATCATCAACTGGCGCGACGGACACACCAGATAGCTCGAAACACTCACGCCTTTCCCCCCGAAGCAACTAGATCGGCTCGTGTTGGCGGTCGATGAACGCGCTCACACTCTCCGCCTCGGCGCGGGTCTTCTCGTGGAGGCCCGGATCGTTCGCCAGACGATCGAAGTAGCCCTTCTCCTCCGAACCGTCGAGATCGAGAATCGCCGGAATGGTGACGATCGTCAGACGCCACTGCAGACGAGGTGTGGCTTCCTTGAGGAGGTTGACCACCCGGGCCCGTTCCGAATCGTCCAGCTGATCAGGCCCCACGCCGCGGAACCATCGGACCAGGCTCTCTGTCGCTCCCTGCAGGATGAAGAAGGCCCATGACCGACCAATGCTGTCGATGACCTCGTCCGGCGGAGTCGTCCACGTGACGCCGAAGACGTCCTCCGAATCCAGGTACGCGTCAGCCCAGGCTCGCACCTTCTCGGGCGTGACGTCGGCGAGAGTCGGCATCGACTGCTTCAGCCGGGTGTACAGGATGAACCAGTAGTCGTCGAAGAAAGCCTTGGGAAGTCCCCAATCGGTCTCGTCGCCGTAACGGTCCCGGACGTCCACCAGGTACCCGAGGCAGGTCTGCAGAGCCGTCAGAGCCTCGACCCGGTGCAGCGGGTCGGGCGGCAGCTCGGAGGTCGCCTTGCCCCGTTCGACGGGATCCGCCAGCCGCCACGGAACTGGCACGGCGGCCAGCATTTCGGGGGCAACCCAGGGACCAGCCACTGAACCAACTCCATAGGGGACCTGTCTAACTCAACTAGCCGCGACGAAGCTTTCGCTGGGGGTCATTCTCGGCGGAAGGACGACAGCTGAGTAGTTTCGGGATGAACTGGCTGTCGGGGTGGCTGCTTCATCGGCTGACGATGGTTCCCGGGTCTCAAGAGCAGTGACACGCTAGGCTCGCGCGCGCTTGCTGTCGATAAGCCACCGCTTGCTTGCTGCCTCGGCGCGGGTTTTCTCATGTAGGTCCGGATCATTCGCCAACTGGTCAAAGTAGGGACGCTCAGCCGACCCGCCGAGACTCAGAATTACCGGAATTGTCTCGATCGTGTAACGCCACGGCAGGCGCGGCGTGGTCGTTTTGAGGAGATCGAGCGCCCTGGCGCGCTCTACGACATCCAGATGATCCCGTGCGACCAACTCCAGCCAACGGAGCAGATCCTCGGTCAGGCCATTGACGATGAAAGTCGCCCACATCTGCCCGACCGCCTCGACGAGCTCATCCGAGGGCTCGGTCCGCTTGGCGTCGAGGATCTCCGCCACGTCGTCCTCCTGCAGCCAGTCACGCACCTTCGTGCGCGTCACATCGGCGAGGGTCGGCAGCCGTCGTTTGAGCCTTATCTGCAGCAGGAACCAGTCGTCGTTGGAGAACGCCTCGGGCAACCCCCAGTTCCGGTCGTCGCCGTAACGAGCGGCGGAGTTCACTTGAAAGGCAAGACACGCTTCCAAGGCCGAGAGCGCCAGCGCCCGGTGTTCAGGATCGGCCGGCAGGTCCCTGATCACGGGGTGACGTCGCCCAGACTCCGCCGCCTGCCACGAGGGCGGCAGGGCCAACAGTTCGGGCGGTACCAAAGATTCGCTCACAGGAAGTCAACTCCATAGGGCCTGAGGAAGTCGCGTGCCGCAGAGAGGTTGGGCATGTGCTCGTCGAACCAGGCCCCGGACTGGCCCCTCTTCATGGGGTGCGCTGGATCCGCTGCCGCCTGCTCCGCCGCCTCACGCAGTTGGCGCAGCTGATCCGGAGTCAACGTGCGTCCACCAATCTGGACCGGCACGTCAGCATTGGCAATCCGATCGATCGCATACGCCTTCGGCTCAGTTTTGGTCATGCTGAACAGGCCCTTCAACCCCTCGTCGGTCCCGATGCGGTAGCTCACTGCCCGTCCTGCGGGATTTTCACCCCGCCATGTAACCAGCCGGCGCAGCTGATCGGGGTTCTCACTGATCTTATTGGCCACCGTCTGCGCGGTGGCCTTGACCTCGTCCAAATGCACCTTGCCGTCCCTGGTCTGGTACACCAGATCCGACTCGGGGACGTCACCGGTACTGACCACTTTACCGTTGCCGAGATCGACGAGCTCATTCTTGACGCTGATACCGATCTTCGAGCCAGGCATCAGGTCGGGGCTGTTGAGAACCTCGTTCGCGGCACGTAGCTCAGCGGCCGCTCCGACTGCGGCGGAACGGTCGCCACCCAACTGTTCCATCATGTCGCGCAGGACCTGGGCCTGCCGATCCGCACTGCCTGCCAATCGCCCGGAATCCTGTAGGTCGACGAAGTCCCGGACGGCGCGGTTGGCCACACCGTCCGGCAGGTCGCTTCGGGCGAGCAACTCCAACGCCTGGGCTCTCGCTGCCGGATTGAGCCGCTCGGCCTGATCAACGAAGCGCTGCTGCTCATCCGGCGTGAGGTTCCGCCCGCGATCGGGGATTCCTCCGCCCGGCGGGTTCCCGTCGGGGGCGTTGCCGTCCGGGAAGTTGCCACCCGGCCCGTTGCCCTCTGGGAGGTTGCCACCAGGGCTATTGCCCTCAGGGAGGTTGCCACCAGGGCTATTGCCCTCAGGGAGGTTCCCGCCCGGGGTGTTGCCGTCTGGGATGTGCCCACCAGGGGCGTTGCCGTCCGGGATGTGCCCGCCGGGGGTCAGGTCACCTGGGACGTGACCGCCCGGCGTGTTCCCGCCAGGTACGTGGCCGCCCGGCCCGTTGCCCCCGTCCATGTGCATCGCGTCGCCACCGCGGACGTTGGGCATCTCGACGTCGAAGCCACGCCCGATCGGCACGTCGCCGGCGATCGCCGGGACCAACCCGAGCTGCGGGATCTTGATGTCGAACTTCTTGGCGAAGTTGATGGCCACCTCGCCGACGGTGGGCAGCTTGTCGAGCCAGTTACCGGTACGGACCAGCGCGGCGCTGATCCGCGCGGCGGTGGCGCTGCCTCGAATGGTGTTGACCGCCGCTCCCGCACCGCGCAGCCCGGAGCCGGCACCCTTGGTGCCGATGACCGCCGAGACGATGTTGAAGGTGGCCATCCCGGCCGCCTTCGACTTGTCCTCACCCCAGGTGTCGTACGCGATGATGCTCTTGCCCGCGTTGAGCAGGAGGTTTCCCGCCTCGCGCTGCTCCATGAACGGCATGCCGACCGTCTGGTCGATCACGATCGTCACCGGGTTGACGTAGATGGAGACCGCCCACACGAACTTGCCGAGCCCCAGCCACGACTGACCGGCGGTGCCCCAGCTCCATTCGCCGGTGGTGGGATCGCGGCCGATCAGCCCGCCCAGGTCTTGAAGCATGGTGACGAAACTGATGCCGATGCCGACGAAGTACGCCCCCACGTCGCCCCAGAAGCCGCGGTCGTGCTCCTCGTTGCTGCCCCACGGCAGAGCGCCGTCCTCACCGGCGGCGGCGTTCAGCGTGTCGGCGGTGAAGCCGTACTCGCCGTCTTCGGCCTGGCCGTCGGCGTTGTCGGCCCGGTACTGGCGGCCGCCGTACAGCGCGTTGATGGTGTTGGCGCACTTGCGCTGCGCCTCGAAGAACGCGGCCACCTGCGTGTTCACGGCGGTGATCAGGCCGTTGTGCTTGTCGACCTTGCCCTGATCGTCGCGCCAGTCCTCGTCGTCCTTGATCGAGCCGACGAACTCCTCCGCCTGGCCCTTCAGCGCGGCGAGTTGAGCCTTGATCTCCTTGACCTCGGTGGCGTACGTGGCCAGCGCGGCCCCGACGGCCTGGATGTCCTCGCCCACCGAGGCCGACACCGTACGCACCGGGCCGGTGGCGGCGAAGAGCTGCGCTGCCTCCGGCGCCTTGTACACCGCCGCCAGCCCCTGCCAGGTGCTGTCGACCGCCTGGCCGGTGTTGGCGAAGTCGACGCCAGCGGTCCGAACCGTCTGGGCATGGGTGGCCAGCGCATCCATGTTGCCGGGGATCTGCGGAATCTCCCCCGGGTTGATCATCGGGGCACCGCCCCACCGCCCGGCCCCGGCATCGTGGCCGACGGGTCGGGTGCCGCCGCCGCGCTGCGCTGCGCGTTCGCCGCCATCTCCAGGTCACCTTCGACGTAGGCGTTCGTCGCCTGCGCCGCTGCCTGCATGCACGCCCCCGTGCGAGTGAACACGAACTCGAGATCCGTCCGAATCGACTCCACGAAGCCCTGAAGCGCCTGGCCCACGATCTCCGAACTGGACTCGGTGGCAGATCCCTCCAACGCCGAGTTCAAGCTCGTCATCTGCCCTTCGAAGGGCATGGCCGCGGCATGGGTACGAGTCAGGACGTCGCGCACTCCACCGGGGGAGATATCCCACGCGCTCACGCTCGTGCTCCCTCGTCAACAACTCGTCGGATAACGACTCAACCGATCGACTGCACCGCAGAGCGGGCGCGGGACAGCGTGGTGTTCGCCGTCTCGTCGTTCTTCGTCATGGTGGTCTTGACCAGGTCGATGATCGTGCGGACCTCGCCCGCTGCCCGGTTCCACCGGTCCTCGACGGTCCGGTACTCCTCGGAGACTCCATCGGCCTGGAAGTCGGCCATCGCGGCCGCGACGTCGGAGCTGCGCTGCGAGATCAGTGACTCGAGCCGCCCGATGATGCCGGCGAGGTCGCCCTGTACCTGCTGCGACGTGCCGGTGTCGAAACTGCGTCGGTCTGTCATGACTTGTCACTCCCCGTGTCAGCGGCTGCTGGAGAACCTGGCGGCGTCAAAGTTCGCGGTGCCCTCGGACGACCTGGCATTGTCCGACATCTCGGTGTCACCCTGGCCGAACGAGGAGTCCATTCCACTCTGGCCGCCCAGAATCGCACCGAGAGCGGAGTTGAGTTCGGCGGTGATCGAATCGGCGTTGGCCTTGAACGAGTCGAATGCCACCCGCCCGGCCCCGTTGAAGTTGCCCTGCAACGGCTCCGCCGCGGCGATCAGTTGCTTGATCAAAGAACCGAGATCATCGGAGGAACCTTGCGTCTGCTTGGTCAGACTGCCGAGCGTCTGAGCCCCCATGTCGAACTTCATGCCACCACTCCCCGCTCTTCGGCCGAACGTCCGCCATCAATGCTACGAGATCCACGCCACTTCATCCTCAGTGGATTTTCGGTGGGATGGCGTTTGCCGGGAAATGCGCCGTGGCAACACGGCAACCCGGCTTGACCTCGACCCGGCATGCGGGAAGATCACGTCCGAGGGTCGACAGCCGACGACCCCCCGGTGTCGCTCCGCCCGGCGTGCAACGGCACGAAGACGCGGGCAGCGGCAGAGATGTTGTCGCACCCCCGTGCTACTCGTAGTCAGCCGGCCTGCACGCCCTCCCCACTGGCTAGTTGTCCACCTCGGACTGTGCCGGGTCAGCTCCATGGTTGAGATATCGAGGCGTGCCTCCGATCGGAAGGTAGACGGTGACGACCTACGAAGCGACGTTTCAGCACTGTGAGCTGATCCGAAGGAAGATCAATGAACTAGGCGCTCGACTGGTCGAATCCCAGGCACAGCTCTACACCGCCATTGACCGCGACTACCGTGACGGTCGGCTGGACATGGACGACCTCGCGCTCATCTACGAGCGGGCACGTGGGCTCGGCCCTGGATTTACCACCAAATGGGATGAGCACATGTCCGTACCCGCCGGCCAGGTGCAGTACCACTGGCGCAACCGAGTCAAGACACGGCCGAACGCGCCCGGAGGCACCCACTGGCACGGGCCCTATCCATTCGAAAAAGACACCGTTACTCCCCATCGGGGACAGGCGGTCGTGTATGTGCTGTACGACGCCGCCGCGCATCCAATCTACGTCGGAAGCACGAAGGCATTCAGAGATCGGATGCGAACGCACCGGAGAGACGGCAAGCCGTTGAGGTCGTGGCTGGCCTACCCGTGCGATAGCCGGGAGGCGGCATACCTGCTTGAGAGCAGGCTCCTCAACGAGCGGCGGCCGTCGATGAACCGCACAGGTGGTGGCGCGGCAGCCTGAGAGCGACTGCCGCTCGAGGCCGGCACCACGGACGGCAGCGTGATCCCACCTCGGAAACGGCGGAAGCCCAGGTCGATGACCTGGGCTTCCGTACCGAGCCGCCTGACGGAATCGAACCGTCGACCTACGCATTACGAGTGCGTCGCTCTAGCCGACTGAGCTAAGGCGGCAACGATCAGCAAGTGTACGGCACCCCGTACCCCTGGGCCGAGCGGGATACCCCCGACGCTCCCGCCGCCACCAAACGGACAAGCACCGCCATCCGGCCAATTACCGGACAGCACTACACGCGGACCGGTACTACGCTGCGGCGGGTGACTGACGAACGCGACGATCACCCGGCACCGGCGGACCCGCAGCCCGACGGCGAGCCGGCTCCTCGCCGCCCACGCTCCACCGACCCGCTGGAACTGGGCTTCACCCCCCGCAAGCCGGTGCCGTGGCTGGCGCCGTTCCTGTTGATCAGCACCGGCATCCGGACGTTGCTGGCGATCCTCTTCGGCGCGTACCTCGACAAGCGCGAGTTGCAGAACGCCTTCGGCGACGACATCTTCCGCCAGGCCGGACCGGACGGTGGGCTCTGGCTCGACTACGTGGCCGACCTCGGCGACGGTTTCCACGCCACCTACTCCGTCGCGTACCTGCTGGCGCAGCCGGAGCTGACCGTGGACGGGCACCGGCTGCCCCGGGCGCAGACCCTGGTGATGGGCGGCGACCAGGTCTACCCGTCGGCGGCCTACGCGGAGTACGAGAACCGCTGCAAGGGGCCCTACCAGGCGGCGCTGCCGGCACCGCCGCCCGACCGTCCCACGCTGTTCGCGGTCCCGGGGAACCACGATTGGTACGACGGCCTGACCGCCTTCCTGCGGCTGTTCGTCCGCTCCCGGGACCGTAACTTCGCCGGCTGGCGTACCGGGCAGTCGCGGTCGTACTTCGCCGTGGAGTTGCCGGCCGGCTGGTGGCTGCTCGGCGTGGACGACCAGTCCGGCTCGTACCTCGACGATCCGCAGTTGGCCTACTTCGACGAGGTGGCCCGGCGGCTCAGCCCGGAGTCAAAGGTGATCATCGCGACGCCGTCGCCGACGTGGGTCAAGGCCGCCGACGACCCGACGGCGTACGACTCGATCGACTACTTCGTCCGCACGATCATCGACCCGACCGGGGCGCGGGTGCGGCTGCTGCTCTCCGGGGACCTGCACCACTACGCCCGCTACGCCGGGCACGACCGGCAGTTGATCACCTGCGGCGGTGGTGGGGCGTATCTGTACCCCACGCACAAGCTGCCCGAGCGCCTCGAGGTGCCACCGCGCGACACGCTGGCCCGGCGGGCCAGCCGCTCCCAGCCGTACGACCTGGTGGCCCGCTACCCGGACGCGGCCCGCTCGCGCCGCTACGGCTGGGGCATCTTCGGGCGTCTGCCGTTCCGCAACCCGGGCTTCGCGACTCTGCTGGGCACCCTGCACACCCTGCTGATGCTTGCCATGGCGGGCGCGACGGCCAACTGGGGCGACAGCAGCGACCAACGGCTGTTCAGCGTCCCACTGGTGCTGATGGTGCTGGTGACGGTGATCGCGGCGATCCTCTTCGCCAAGCCGCCCAGCGCCAGCGGCAAACGGCACGCCCGGCACTGGCTCCTCGGCGTCGGCCACGGTGTGGCCCATGTGGCGTTGGCCGCCGGCGGCACCTGGGTCTGGTTGGCGCTGCCGTTCTACGACTGGCCGTGGCCGCTGCCAGCGGTCGCCGCCGTGGTGGTGTACGGCCCGGTCATCGGGCTGGTGGCGAGTCAGCTGGTTGCGGCGTATCTGCTGGTGGCGGGCGCCTTCGGGGTGAACGTCAACGAACTGTTCGCCGGCCAGGGCATCGAGGACTCCAAGTCGTTCCTGCGGCTGCGCATCGACCCGGACGGCACGCTCACCGTGTACGCCATCGGCGTCGACCGGGTGTCCCGGGACTGGCAGGTCAACCCCGACCAGTCCCCCACGGCCAGCTGGCTTCTCCCCAAAACCCCCCTAATCCCCCACCTAACAGAACCCCCCGTGATCCTGTCCTGACCGGACCATTAGTTGATCAAGAGGTTTGCATCATCCCGAGCCCGAATTTTGACGCAAACCTCTTGATCAACGCGGGCTGGCGGGTGGGGGGTGGGGGGTCGGGGTGGGGGCGGGTGGGGTTAGGGGGTGTAGTGCTCCTCGTGTGCCTGTCTCGGTCCGCAGACGGAGGCGCGGGAGCAGGAGCAGCGGGAGCCGTCCGCGTCGAGGCGTACGGTCACCGCGTCGCGGGGCACGCTGTGGCCGACCACTCGACCACTGCCCTCGGGCGTCGTCACCCGACTGCCGACGGCGGGCGCGGTCTCCTGGAAGCGCTGATACAGCGGATGTTCGTACTTGAGGCAACACATCAGTCGACCGCAGGCTCCCGAGATCCGCAGCGGGTTGAGCGGCAGGTCCTGGTCCTTGGCCATCCGGATGGTCACCGGCTCGAAGTCGGTGAGGAACGTCGCGCAGCACAGGTCACGACCACACGAGCCGATGCCGCCCTGGACCCGGGCCGAGTCGCGCGCCGAGAGCTGGCGCAGCTCGACCCGGCAGTGCAGGGTGGCGCCGAGGTCGCGGACCAGTGACCGGAAGTCCACCCGGTGCGGGGCGGTGAAGTAGACCGTGCTGCGCTCGCCACCGCCGTCGGCGGAGCCGAGCACATGGTCGACGGCCACCACCTTCATCGGCAGGCCGTGCGCGCGGATCAGCCGTTTGGCCGCCACCTTCGCCTCAGCCTTACGACGGCGCAGCGCCTCGTCACGGCGCAGGTCGTCGTCGCCGGCCAACCCCACCAGCCGGGGGAAGCCGTCGGTCTCCTCGCTCACCCACTGGGCGGCCCAGACGCACTCGGCGACCTCAGGTCCGTCGTCGGTCGGCACGAGCACCCGGTCGCCCACCTGGGGACGCAGTTCACCCGGGTCCAGGTAGTAGAGCCGCCCGTACCGGTTGAAGCTGACCGCGCAGAGCATGCCCATCCCCCCACCCTACGACGGATCACCGCGGAGAACGCGGCGGGCGCTACCCCATCTCCATTCATGACCGTCGACTCGACCGATTGCCGGGCCACCCGTCGTGCCGATGATCCTCGCCCGGACGGTTGAATCCGTGCCCGGGAAGGGGACAAACGCTGCCGGACAGCGTTGAGTGGAGACAGACCTGCGGGGGGTGCAGGGGGAAGACCACGGCGTCGCCGTGTGCGCCGGCTCTGCTCTGGCGCCCGCGAGCGACGCCGTGGCCTGCCCGCGAACCAACACCACACCAGCCCCGAGCAACGCCGTGGCCTGCGCGGGAACCCAACCACCACCAGCCCCGAGAAACGCCGTGGCCTGCGCGGGAACAACCACCACCAGCCCCGAGCAACGCCGTGGCCTGCGCGGGAACCCAACCACCACCGGCCCCGAGCAACGCCGTGGCCTACCCGCGAACCGACACATCAGGGCCTGAGTAACGCCACGAGCCGACCACAGAGCAACACCAGGCCGGAAAGCGGGCGCCGGATACGGCTACCAGCCGACCCGGGTGTGCTGGTCGTACCGGGCGCGCTCCTGGGTCGGCGACCGCCAGGTGGACTCGGCCAGGCTCGGCGCCCACTGGCGCAGAAGTGTCTCGGCGCCGTCGTACGCGACGCAGAGCACCGCCAGCACCCGCGCGGCGATCTCGGCGGCGTCGGCGACGCCCGGCCCGACCGGCGTCAAACGGTTCGGTGGGCCGGCGGCGCTGGCGGCGACCACGGCCACCGCCTCGGCCGAGCGCAGCAGGTCGGCCAGCGTACGGGCGAGGGCGAGACGGCTGCCCTCCACCCAGTCGGCGAGCGCGTCCGCGTACCCGGCGGTGGATTCCATCCGCCCGACCAGGCTCTCCGGCCCCTCGTCCAGGTGGCGCAGCAGCGCGGCACGCTCCTGCCCGTACGCCGAGGCGGCCGGCCCGGACCAGAGCACGGGATCGGTGAGCGCGGCGCCGACGTCGTCGTACCCCCGGACGAGCCGGCGCACGGCGTGCCCGGCGCTGACGAGCGGCGCCGGGTGCAGGTCGAGGAAGCCCCGGACGGCGTCGCCCGGCAGTACCTGCATCCGGCGGAGCAGGGGCCACACCCGGTGCCCTTCGGGAACACCGGCCGCGAGCAACGCGTCCACCCGGCGCAGCAGGTCGAGGCCGGGTTCGGCGAGCCGGTCCAGTGGGTCCATCACGGCTCTCCGGTGATCCGGCGGCGGGCCGCGCGGTCGACCTCGGCGTACCGGTCGGCGGCCTCACGGACCGCCGAGGCGGCGGCGGCGAGGCGGCCGGCGGCGGCTCGCGCCTCGCGGGCCCGGTCGTCGGTGGCGGCGGCCCACTGCCGGTGCAGGGCGCGACCGATCTCGCCGGGACGACCCGGGGCGTCCGCGCCGAACGCGGCCTGGGCCGGATCACTGGCGGTGACGGTGTGGGACAGGGTGGTGAGCGTGGCGCTCGCCTCGTCGAGCCGGGCGGAGAGCGCGCGCAGCGTGTCCATGTCAGGCCCCCGCGAGCGGTCGGTAGGCGGCGAACGTCTCGTTGTGCAGCTTCTCCCGGGCCCACTCGGCCGCGTCCGCCGCGGCGGTGACCGCGGCCTGCACCGAGCCGGCCACGTCGCGCGGGCTGCGGGCGTGCAGTGGCCCCAGGAACCGGACGTCGGTGATGCGCCCGGCGGCGGTGACCACCACCTCGACCAGCCCGTCCGGCGAACGGACGGTGACCTCGACCGTCGACACGGCCTGGTCGAACTCGGCCTGCAACGACTCGATACGGCGGTAGCGCCGCACCGCCTCCTCGATCCAGGCCTCGTCGATCTCCCCCCGCGGCATCGGCGACTCCTCCCGGATGGATCATCACTGAGCGTGCCGCCACCGTCACCACGGCACACCGGACCGTACCGCACAGCAATCGCACGTGTCGATGGCTGTGGACAACCGGCGGAAGCTGCTGGTCAGCCCTTCCAGAGGGCGAGCATCATCGCCTCGACGGCGATGCGCGGCTTGACGTTCGCCTCGATCGCGGCACGGCAGGCGAGCACGGCCTCCAGCCTGCGCAGCGACCCCTCGGCGTCCCACTTCTGGGCCCCGGCGCCGGCGAGCGCGGCGGTGTCGGTGTGCACCGGGTCGACCGGTGCCCGCAGCGCCATGGTGAGCGCGTCACGGTAGAAGCCGGCCAGGTCGACGAGCGCCCGGTCCAGCGCGTCGCGCTGGGCGCGGGTGGCCCGCGACTTCTGCCGCTTCTCCAGCTCCTTGAGCTGACCGGCGGCACCCCGGATCGCGCCGGCCGCGCCCCGGCCGGTGCCGCCCGCGCCGAGCGCCGTCTCCAGCGCCGCCCGTTCGGCCACGTCGGCCTCGGCGACCGACGCCTCGGCCTCCGCCTCGGCCGCCTCGATCAGCGCGGACGCCGCGTCGAACGCAGCGCCCACGCCGGTCAGCCGGCGCGGCACGGCGAGCACCGCCTCACGCCGCTTGCGGGCCTCCGGGTCACGGGCCAACCGGCGGGCCCGACCCACGTGCCCCTGCGCGGCCGCCGCCGCCCACCGCGCCACGTCGGGCGCGATGCCGTCCCGACGGACCAGCACCTCGGCCACCGCGGTGGCCGGCGGCTGCCGCAGGGGTACGACCCGACAGCGCGACCGGATGGTCACCGAGATGTCGTCCGGGTGGGTGGACGGGGCGCAGAGCAGGAAGACCGTCCGCGGTGGCGGCTCCTCGATGGCCTTGAGCAGTGCGTTACCGGCTGCCTCGGTGAGCCGGTCGGCGTCCTCGATGACCACCACCTGCCAGCGCCCGCCGGACGGGGTGCTGGCCGCGCGGAGCACCAGCGCGCGCATCTCGCCGACGCCGATGGAGAGCCCCTCCGGCACCACCAGCCGGACGTCGGCGTTGGTCCCGCCCATCGTGGTGTGGCAGCCGGGGCACTCGCCGCAACCGGTGCCGTACGCACACTGCAGGGCCGCGGCGAAGGCGCGCGCGGCGACCGAGCGACCGGACCCGGGTGGCCCGGTGAAGATCCAGGCGTGGGTCATCCCGGTGCCCGGGTCGGGGGTGCCGGCCCCGGTTTCGGCCTCGCCCGCCGCGACGAGCGCGGGCGTCCGGTCGGTCGCGGCGGCACGCAGCACGGCCGCCGCCGCGGCGGCGGCGCGGCGCAGTTCGGTCACCGCCTCGTCCTGACCGACCAGGTCGGCGAAGACGTCCGGCATCAGGTCTTGTGCTCCATCGTCACCAGCTCCGAGTCGGATAACTCAGGCTGCACCGAGGTGTCCGGGCCCTGCGCGGGTCGGGGGTGCACGATGCCGCCGGGCTTGCCCAGCATCTCCTGGACGCGCCGCACCACCAGCCCAGTGATCTCGCCGACCGGCCGGGACGCGTCGAGCACCAGGTAGCGCTTCGGGTCGGCGGCGGCCAGGTCGAGGAAGGCGTAGCGGACGCGCTCGTGGAAGGCGATCGACTCGGCTTCGAGCCGGTCGGCCTGCCCGCTGCGCGAGGCGACCCGGGACAGGCCGGTGCGCGGCTCGACGTCGAGCAGCACCACCAGGTCGGGCTTGAGGCCCCCGGTGGCCCAGGAGGAGAGCCAGGAGACCTCGTCGACCGGGAGCGTGCGCCCGGCGCCCTGGTACGCGAGCGACGAGTCGACGTACCGGTCGCTGATCACCACGTCACCGCGGATGAGCGCGGGCCGGACGACGGAGGCCACGTGGTGCGCCCGGTCGGCGGCGTAGAGCAGCGCCTCGGCGCGTGGGGACGGCGCTTCGTCGCCGGAGGTGTCCAGCACCAGCGACCGGATCCGCCGGCCGACGCCGGTGGCCCCCGGTTCGCGGGTCACCAGCACGTCGCGCCCGTCGGTGCGCAGCCGCTCGGCGAGCGCGGCGAGTTGGGTGGACTTGCCGGCGCCCTCGCCGCCCTCGAACACCACGAACAGCCCGGCGGAGACGAACGGCTCCGCCGGCGTCAGCGGACGGCCCCGGATCGAGCCCCAGAGGTCGGCGAGGACCGGGACGCCCTTCTTGTCGTCCATCTGGCCGAAGGCGCTGATGCCGGCGAAGATGCCGGCGGCGCCGGCCGCGAGCAGCAGCAGTCGCGTGGAGGAGACGGAGATGCCGAGGTCGGCGATCTCCAGCTTGCGCGAGCCACCGACGCCGACCAACACGCTGCTCAGCCCGATGGCCAGGATCAGCACCAGTCGGGTGCCGATCTGCACCACCGCGAACACCCGGCCACGCACCTCGTCGGCCACCTCACCGCCCAGCAGCGTGGTGCCGGCCAGGAAGGCCATGCCCGCGCCGGCGCCGACCAGCACCGCGCCGACGATCGCCATGGACAGGTGGATGGCGAAGGCGAGGGTCATCACGGCGGCGCTGGCCAGCACGATGCTCATGCCGAACCAGCGACGCCGGGACATCTCCTTGACGACCATCGGGCCGAGCCCGATGCCGAGCGCCAGACCGACGAAGATCGCGCCGAAGAGCAGCGAGAACGCGGCATCGCCGGCGCCCAGTGAGTTGGCGAAGAACTTGGCCGTGCCGACCACGATGCCGCCGCCGGCGAACGCGCCGAAGATGCCCAGCACCAGGCCGCGGACGAGCGGGGTCTGGCCGATGAACTTCCAGCCCTCGGAGAACTGCCGGAACATGCTCTGCTCGGAACGCCCCGCCTCGCCGCGCTGCGCCTCGCTGATCTCCTTGATCCCGAACGCCACCACCAACGCGGTGGCGAGCCGGGAGAAGGCGTTGAACCAGAGTGCGAGTTGAGCCGGTTCGGCCCAGGAGGGTAGGTCGCCGCCCACCGCGCCTCTGACCCCACGGTCGAGCACTGCGAGGCCGATGGCGGCGGCCACCGGGGTGAGGCCGTACGTGGTGATCAACGTGAGCTGGTTGGCCGCCTCCAGGCGGGCCCGGGGGATCAGGTTGGGGACCGCGGCCTCCTTGGCCGGGATCCAGAGCAGGGTGAGCGACTCGATCAGGAAGGTGGCGATCAGCGCCCAGCCGACCACCAGACCGCCGGCGGCGCCGCTGAGCGCGTAGAGCGGGATGGACGCGAAGAGCACGAAGCGCAGCAGGTCGCAGATGACCATCGTCCAGCGCCGGTCGAACCGGTCGGCGAAGACGCCGGCCACCGGGCCGAGCACCAGCGCGGGCAGCAGCCGGATCGCGGTGACCCCGCCGAACGCGGCACCCTGGGCGGTGCTGCCCTGCACCTGCGAGGCGGCGAAGAGGGCGGTGGCAAGCAGACCGAGCCAGTCACCGAAGGAGGCCGCGCCGAGCACGATCCAGAGCCGGCGGAACGGCCTGATTCGCAGTACCGACCGGATCGCGGCGTAGCCGGACGCGTCGACCTGACCACCGCTGGACTGGTTGGCGGCGCTGCCCGACTGGTCCCCCGCGCGCGACACGCCGGGCGACTCGCCGCTGTTCTGGCTTTCGATGGCCGTACCTCCACGTGCCGGCCCATCGCTGGGCACCCCCGGTGGAACACTCTAGACCCGGTGGGGGCCGCCCCACCGGCGACATTCTCCTGCTCGCTGAGCCTAGGCCGCCGACGGCGTCGACCGCAGCCCGGGACGTATGCGAGGGTATTTCGCATTCATCGTCGGACAGTTAGCGTGCACACGTGGCCATCGAAAGCGACAAACTGCGCGAGCGCCTGGACCGGGCGACCGCCCATCTCGACCCCCCGTACGCCGTGGTGGATCTCACCGCCTACGACGCCAACGCGGCGGCCCTGGCCGACCGCGCCGCCGGCAAGCCGATCCGGCTGGCCAGCAAGTCGGTGCGCAGCCGGGACCTGATCGCCCGGGCGCTCACCCGGCCCGGCTGGCAGGGTGTCATGGCGTTCACCCTCCCCGAGGCGATCTGGCTGGTCCGGGCCGGTCTGAGCGACGACGTGTTGGTGGCGTACCCGACCGCCGACCGGGCGGCCCTCACCGAGCTGGCCGCCGACCCGACACTCGCCGCCGCGATCACCCTGATGATCGACGGCACCGGCCAGCTCGACTTCATTGACGCGGTCCGCGCCCCGGGGCAACGCGCCGAGCTGCGGCTCTGCCTGGACCTGGACGCCTCCTGGCGACCGCTGCGTGGGGTGCACGTCGGCGTCCGCCGCTCACCGGTACACAGCGCCCGGGCGGCCGGCGCACTCGCCGCCACCGTCGCCGGCCGCGCCGGCTTCCGGCTGGTCGGGCTCATGTCGTACGAGGCGCAGATCGCCGGCCTGGGCGACGCGCCGCCGGGGCGGACGCTGCTGGCGGGCGCGATCAGGCTGGCCCAGCGCGGCTCCTACCGTGAGTTGCTGGCCCGCCGTGGCGCCGCGGTGGCGGCGGTACGCGAACACGCCGACCTCGAGTTCGTCAACGGCGGCGGCACCGGCAGCGTGGCCGCGACCAGCGCCGATCCCGCGGTCACCGAGGTCACCGCGGGATCGGGCCTGTACGGGCCGACGCTGTTCGACGCGTACCGCGCCTGGCGGCCCACCCCGGCGGCGTTCTTCGCCTGCGCGGTGGTCCGCCGACCGACGCCGGAGTTGGCGACCGTGCTCGGCGGCGGTTGGATCGCCTCGGGCCAGGCCGCCGACAGCCGGCTGCCCCGACCGTGGCTGCCGGCCGGCCTGAAGCTCGTCGGCACCGAGGGCGCCGGCGAGGTGCAGACTCCCCTCTCCGGCGCGGCGGCGGCCACCCTGCAGGTCGGCGACCGGGTGTGGTTCCGGCACGCCAAGGCGGGTGAGCTGTGCGAACGGGTCAACGAGCTGCACCTCGTCGAGGGGGACGCGGTCGTGGCGACCGTGCCCACCTACCGGGGCGAGGGCCACGCGTTCCTCTAGGTGGCCGCGTCGCCAGGTCAGGCGGACCGGGCGGCCTCGGCGCGCTGCTCGCTCTCGCATCCGTCGACCTGGCGGTGCAGGTACTCCCGGATCAGCGCCTTCGCCTCGAGCAGGACCCGCTCGTCGCCGTCGGACTTCCGTCGGAACGCGAGCTTGATCAACGCGTCGGCGGCCTCCACGGCGATCTCCAGGACGAAGCGCAGCTTCGGCACGTCGGTCAGACCGAAGCGCTCGGTGAGCACCCGCGCCAACTGGTCGGCGATGACGCCGTTGTTGTCACGCTGCTCGTCGAGCAGGTGCAGGTCGACCACGTCGCCGAAGTGCAGGGTACGGAAGCCGGGGACGGTGCGGTGCATCGTGATGTACTCGTCGATTCCCGCGTCGACGCCGTCCCACCAGTGGGTCATCTCGTCGGAGGCGAAACGCTCGTCGAGCCGCTGGAGGTAGGACTCCATCGTGCGCAGGGTCAACGCCTGCACGATCGCCCGCTTGTCCGGGAAGAACTGGTAGACCGACCCGATCGCCACTTCGGCGCGCTCCGCGAGCAGGGTCGTGGTCAGCCCCTCGTACCCCACCTCGTCGACGAGTTCGGCGCAGGCGTCCAACATGCGCTGTACCCGCGCGACACTTCGACCCTGCACCGGTACGCGGCGCAGCGGCCCGGTCGTGGCGGCTGGTGTGGACACTCGGCGCCACCCCCCTTCGACGGATGAACATATCTCTTGGTCACGAGTCCGTGACTACCGGTACAACGAGCGGACCGCAATTGCGGTATTTACCAGGGACAACGTTCCTGATATGAAGTCAGTTCATATTCATGAATGAGGAGCGCGCATGGTCGGCACCGCACCGCTCACCGCCGGATGGTCCAACTGGGCCGGCAACCAGCGTGGCAGCGCCACCGCCATCCTGCGCCCCGGCTCGCCGGACGACGTGGCGGAAGCCGTCCGGGACGCCGCCGCCGCCGGAGGCCGGATCCGCGTCGCGGGCAGCGGCCACTCGTTCACCGCCGTCGCCCTCGCCGACGACCGGCGGATGGAGTTGTCCGAGCTGGAGACCGGCGTCAGCGTGGACGTCGCGCGCCGACTGGTCACCGTACCGGCGGGAATGCCCCTGCACGCGCTCAACGGACTGCTCGCCCGGCACGGCCTCGCGCTGCCCAACCTGGGGGACATCGACGCGCAGACCATCGCCGGCGCCATCTCCACCGGCACCCACGGCACCGGCGCCGGCTACGGCTGCCTCTCCACCTTCGTCGAGGCCCTCACCCTGGTCACCGGCACGGGCGAGGTGCTGCGCTGCTCAGCGGACGAGCACCCGGACGTCTTCGCCGCCGCCCGGGTCTCGCTCGGCGCGCTCGGCGTCCTGATCGAGGTGACCCTACGCTGCGTGGACGCCTTCGTCCTGCACGCCCACGAACGCCCCGCCGCCCTCGACGACGTGCTCGGCGACCTGCCCTCGCTGATCGGCCGGCACGACCACGTCGAGTTCTACTGGTTCCCCTACACGTCCCGGGTCCAGGTCAAGGCCAATGACCGGGTACCCGCCAACGACCGGCCGCTGTCCCGCTGGCGCGGCTGGCTGGACGACGACTTTCTGTCCAACCGGGTCTTCGCCGGGGCCTGCCGCCTCGGCCGCGCCGTGCCCGCCCTGGCACCCGGCATCAGCGCCGTCTCCGCCCGCGCGCTCACCGAACGGCGGTACACCGGACGCTCCGACCGGGTGTTCTGCACCCCGCGCCGAGTCCGCTTCGTGGAGATGGAGTACGGCCTCCCCCGCGCGGCGCTACCCGAGGCGCTCGGCGCGCTGCGCCGGATCGTGGACGGGCTCCCGTTCAAGATCCTCTTTCCGGTCGAGGTGCGCTTCACCGCCGCCGACGACATCTGGCTGTCCCACGGCTACGGCCGGGACAGCGCGTACATCGCCGTACACCAGTACGTCGGCATGCCGTACGAGCCGTACTTCCAGGCGTTCGAGAAGGTCGCCGCCGCACTGGGCGGCCGCCCGCACTGGGGCAAGCTGCACTACCGCGACGCGGCGTCCCTCGCCGAGGCGTACCCCCGTTTCGCCGACTTCCAGGCCGTCCGCGACCGCCTGGACCCCCACCGCGTCTTCGCCAGCGGGCACCTGACCCACATCCTCGGCGCCTGAGGGCGGCGTCCGCCCGTCAGACGTCCAGGACGACCCGGCCCCGGGCACCCTGCTCGACCAACTCGTGGGCCTCGGCGATCCGTGCCAGCGGCAACCGGGCGGCGATCGGGTAGCGCAGGTCTCCGGCGACGAGCGCGGCCGTCAGGTCGGTCGCGGCGGCCTCGTTCGCCGACTCGGGGAAGTCGTCGTTGCTGAGGAACCGGACCGTGATGTTCTGAAAGCCCAGCGGCCAGTACGGGATGGCGGGTTCGGCGGCCACGGTCGCGTAGGTCGCGATGACGCCACCGACGCGGAGGATCTCCAGGTTGGTCGCCAGGTTGGCGTCGAAGGCGAGTTCGGCCACCCGGTCGACAGGTTCCCCGCCGGTGCGGTCGAGGATCCGGGCGGCGACGTCGCCACCGGCGGTGTCGACCGCGTGGTGCGCGCCCGCCTCCAACGCCTCGTCGACCTGCTCCGGCGTACGGACCGTCGCGATCACGGTGGCGCCGCCCCGGCGGGCCACCGCCAACGCGGCCCGTCCGACCGCGCCGAGGGCACCGGTGACGAGGACCCGCTGCCCACGCACCGGACCGTCGGCGAAGATCGCCCGATGGGCGGTGATGCCCGGGATCCCGAGCCCGGCCGCCTGCTCGTCCGGCACCTCGGCGGGCAGCGGTACGGCGTGCCGGGCCGGCACCACCGTGTACTCGGCGGCGGTGCCGAACGGGCGGTACGACTGGGCGAGGAAGACCCAGACCCGTTCGCCGACGCGGGACGCATCGACACCCGGGCCGACGGCGTCGATCACCCCGGCCCCGTCACCGTGTGGGACAACCCGGGGAAACGCCATTGTCGACCCCCACCAGCCCTGCCGTTTGCCCAGGTCACCGACATGGATCCCGGACACCGACACGCGGACCCGGACCTCACCGGCACCCGGCGAGGGGTCGGGCAGCTCGCCGACCTGGAGTACCTCGCGGGCCGGGCCCTGCCGGTCGTACCAGGCGGCGCGCATCAGGCACCCACCACGTCGGTCGTGGTGCCCTGCTCGGAGCTGATCACCTCGTCGATCAGGGAGAAGAACGCCTGGATGCCGGGTTGGTTCGCGCCCTTGCGCCGGGACTCGGCGAAGTCTTCGGGCGAGGCCCAGAAGACGATGTCCAGCCACTCCCCGGCATCGAGTCGGATCAGCCGTGCGCCGAGGAAGCCGGCACGGTCGGCCCGGAAGTCGTCGAGCATCGCGGGCCGTGCGGCCAGCAGGGCATCGGCGCGCTGCGCGGCCACGCGGAAGCGGGTGATCTCAACGGTGGTCATCGTCCTCAATCCGTTCGGGTACGGGGAGCCGGGTCCTGGACACCCAGCATCAGCCTGAGCTGGGTGAGCAGGACGTCGCGGAAGTTCGCGGGTGACGGCGTGGCATGGTGCTGGACGCGCGAGACGATCAGACCGGCCAGAGCCGCGAGCAGGAAGTCCGTCACCGCGTCGGCGTCGTGGGTCAGCGTGAACGCCCCCCGCTCGGCGCCCTCGCGCACGGCGGCCAGGAAGGGTGCCCGGTACCGTGCCAGCACCTCGGCGCTGTGGTCGCGGAGTTCGTCGTCGCGCATCGCGGATCGCCAGAACTCGACCAGGATCCGTCGGGCGCTCTCCGAGTTGTGCAGGCTCCGGTCGGTCAGGGCGACCAGTCGTCTCCACGGGTCGGCCTCGGCGACCGGAACCGCGTGCAGGGCGGCGACCTCCCGGTCGGTGAACACCTGCATGGCCACGATGATCATGTCCTCCCGCGACCCGAAGTAGGTCTGGAGGGTGCTGATCGCGACGCCGCCGGCCGCCGACACGTCCGCGAACCGCGTGTTCTCGTACCCGCGCGATGCGAGCACGTCCATCACGGCGTCGAGAACGGCACCCCGCTTCTCCCCGCCCGCACGCCTCGTCCGACCGATCGGCATGGCAATACGGTACGGCGATACCGACTCAACGGGTAGGCGCGCGATCTCGGGTGTGGTGCAGCGCACCCTGGTCCCGAGCCGCGTCCTCGGCGGCGGCGCTCAGCCGCCCGACGTCACCACCTGGTCCGGGCCGGCCCCCAGGGCCCGGACGTAGCCGAGCACCCGCTGGTACGCCTCCCGGTAGTCGCCCCGCAGACCTGGTGGGGTGCCCGGGTCGGCAAGCGCTGCGGTCAGGTCGACCAGCCGGAGGGCCGGCGCCAGGTCGGTCCAGGTGGGCAGTGCCTCCATCCGGGTCACCGTCCAGCGCCCCGGCGCGGTCTCGGTGAAGGTGGCCCGGGCCATCACACCCTCGCGGTTGTCGTCGATCGGCGTCTCGTGCCGGGCCAGTTCGTTGCCCATGCCGAAGACCACCCACTTGTCGCCGAAGCGCTGGAACGGCTGCACCGCGTGGGCGTGATGGCCCAGGATGAGGTCCACGTCGGGCGAGGAGATCAACTGCTTGGCCCACGCCCGCTGGTCGGCGTCCGGCAGGTGTTGGTACTCGGTACCCCAGTGCAGGCTGAGCACGACGATGTCGGCACCGGCGACCCGGGCCTTGTGGGCGGCGGCGAGGATCTCGGCCGGCTTGATCAGGTTGGCCAGCCACGGCTTGCCCGAGGGGCGGCTCAACCCGTTGAAGTTCAGGCTGTACGCCAGGTGGGCGACGCGGACGTCGCCGACCTGGTAGATCCGGGGCCGGGCCGCTTCGGCGGCGCTGCGGGCACTGCCGGTGTGCCCCAGCCCGACGGCGTCGAGTGCGCGGAGTGTCCGGGTCACCCCGTCGGCACCCTGATCGAGGGTGTGGTTGGAGGCGGTTGAGCAGCCGTCGAACCCGGTGGCGCGCAGCGCGTCGAGCACCTGCGGGGGCGCGTTGAACGACGGATAGCCGGCGAACGGGCCGGCGGAATCGGCCAGTGGCGTCTCGAGGTGGCACAGCGCCAGGTCGGCGTCGCGAACCACCGGGGCGACCCCGGCGAACATCGGGGCGAAGTCCATGCCACCGGCGCCGGCACCGTCCCGGCGCGCCTGTTCGGTCACCGCGGGATGGATCAGAACGTCACCCGCGGCGACCAGTCGCACGGTCCGCGGGTTGGCGGGATCGCGGGTCGGCCCGGGGGCGACGGCCTGCGGGGAAGCGCGCGACACGGTGGCGCCGGCTGGCGAGGGATCGTCCGCGTCCGTCGCCCGGATGCCGACGACGGCCACGGCGAGCAGCAACGCACCGGCAGCGGCACCGACGAGCACGCGGCGGCGCGGGACAGGGAGTGCGAACATTCCCTCACGTTAGGCAGTCCGCGCCAGAGCCCCGACACCAAACTGGACATTTAACCCATTTGGGGTGAAGTGCTCCCTGTCACTCCTCGGCAGGGCTGGCGGTTGCCTTCTTCGGGGCCGCCTTCTTCGCCGGGGTCGCCTTCCTGGCCGCCGTCGCCTTGGCGGTGGTGGTCTTCTTCGCGGCGGTGGACTTGCTGGCGGCGGCCGTCTTCTTGGTGGCCGTCGCCTTCTTCGCTGGAGCCTTCTTCGCCGGAGCCTTCTTCGCCGCCGCCTTCTTGCGCGGGGCCGGGCCCTTGGCCCGCTTGTCGGCCAGCATCTCGGACGCCTCCTCGATGCTCAGCGCCTCCGGGGTCTGCCCGCGCCGCAGGGACGCGTTGACCTCGCCGTCGGTGACGTACGGGCCGAACCGCCCGTCCTTGATCACCAGCGGCTTCTCGGTCAGCGGGTCGACGCCCATCTCGCGCAGCGGCGGCGCGGCGGCCCGGCGGCCCCGGGTCTTCGGAGCGGCCAGCAGGGCCAGCGCCTCGTCCAGGGTGACCGTGAACATCTGCTCTTCGGACTCGAGCGAGCGGAACTCCTCGCCCTGCTTGACGTACGGGCCGTAGCGACCGTTGTTGGCGAACACCTCGACGCCGTCGGGCGCGACGCCCACCAACCGGGGCAGGCTCAGCAGCCGCAGCGCCTCGTCGAGGGAGAGCGAGTCCGGTGTCTGCGAGCGCAACAGCGACGACTTGCGCTCGCCGCTGGAGACGTACGGGCCGAAGCGGCCGGACTTGAGCACGATCGGCTCGCCGGTGGCCGGGTCGTCGCCGAGCTTGCGCTCGCCGCTGCCGCCGAGGAACAGCTCGTGCACCTTCTCCGGGGTCAGCTCGTCTGGGGCCAAGCCCTCGGGGATCGGCGCCCGGTCACCCTGGGAGCCGGACTCCTCGCCCTCGGCCGGAGCGGCCGGCGTCTCGCCGGGAACCGCCCGCTGGAGGTACGGCCCGTACCGGCCGACCCGGACGACGACCTCCCGGCCGTCCTCGTCGGTGAAGAGCGGGATCGAGTTGACGCTGCGCGCGTCGATCTCGCTCAGGTTCTCGGTGACCAGCTTCTTGAGCCCACCGGAGCGGGCGATGTCCTGGTCGCCGGCGCCGTTGGAGCTGCCGAAGTAGAACGCGGTGAGGAAGTCGACCGCGGCGTGGTCACCGCCGGCGATCTCGTCCAGCTCGTTCTCCATGCTGGCGGTGAAGTCGTAGTCGATGAGGCGGGGGTAGTGCCGCTCCATCAGGCCGATCACCGCGAAGGCCAGGAACGTGGGGATCATCGCCTGACCGCGCTTGGTGACGTACCCCCGGTCCTGGATCGTCTGCATGATCGACGCGTAGGTGGACGGGCGGCCGATGCCCAACTCCTCCAGGGCCTTGACCAGCGACGCCTCCGTGTAGCGCGACGGCGGCTGGGTGTGGTGGCCCTGCGCGGCCAGCTCGTCGGCGGTCAGCGGCTGGTCCTTGACCAGGGTCGGCAGCCGGCGCTCGGCGTCCTCGGCCTCGGCGTTCTCGTCGTCGCTGGACTCGACGTACGCGCGCAGGAAGCCCGGGTCGGTGATGGTCTTGCCGGTCGCGCCGAAGTCGGCCTCCTCCTGCGAGGTGGAGACCGCGCGGATGCGCACCGAGACGCTGGAACCGACGGCGTCGGTCATCTGCGAGGCGATGGTGCGCCGCCAGATCAGCTCGTAGAGCTTGAACTCCTCGGCGGACAGCTCCTTGGCCACCTCGCCCGGGGTGCGGAAGTTGTCCCCCGCGGGGCGGATCGCCTCGTGCGCCTCCTGGGCGTTCTTGACCTTGCCCGTGTAGCGGCGGGGCTCCGGCGGAACGCTGCGCTCGCCGTACAGCTCGACGATCTGCCGGCGGGCCGCCGAGATGGCGGTCTCCGACAGGTTCACCGAGTCGGTACGCATATAGGTGATGTAGCCGTTCTCGTAGAGGCGCTGCGCGGTACGCATCGTCTGCTGCGAGGACAGGCGCAGCTTGCGGGCCGCCTCCTGCTGGAGCGTCGAGGTGATGAACGGCGCGTACGGGCGGCGACGGTACGGCTTCTCCTCGACCCGGGTGACCGTGAACGGCCGCCCGTCGAGCCGGGCGGCCAGACCCCGGGCACCGCCCTCGTCGAGGTGGACGACGCCCGCGCCGGCCCGGACCTTGCCCGTGGTGGGCTCGAAGTCCTTACCGGTGGCGATCCGGTCGCCGTTGAGCGCGATCAGGGTGGCGTTGAAGGTGCGCGGCCCCTCACCGGCGTTCGCCACGGCGAGGGTGGCCAGGATGTCCCAGTACTCGGCGGTGCGGAACGCCATCCGCTGCCGCTCCCGCTCCACCACGATCCGGGTCGCCACGGACTGCACCCGGCCCGCCGAGAGCTTCGGCATGACCTTCTTCCACAGCACCGGGGAGACCTCGTAGCCGTAGAGACGGTCGAGGATGCGCCGGGCCTCCTGGGCGTCGACCAGGTCGCGGTCGATCTCCCGGGGGTTGGCCACGGCGGCCTGGATCGCCGGCTTGGTGATCTCGTGGAAGACCATCCGCTTGACCGGGACCTTGGGCTTGAGGGTCTCGACCAGGTGCCAGGCGATGGCCTCGCCCTCGCGGTCCTCATCCGTCGCCAGGAAGATCTCGTCGACCTCCTTGGACAGCTTCACCAGCTTGCTGATCTGCTGCCTGCGGTCGGCCGAGACGACGTAGAGGGCGTGGAAGCCGTTGTCCACGTCCACCCCGAGGCGGGCCCAGGACTCGCCCTTGTACTTGGCCGGCACGTCGGCGGCGTTGCGCGGCAGGTCGCGGACGTGACCGAAGCTGGCCTCCACGACGTACCCCGGGCCGAGGTAGCCCGAGATCGTCTTGGCCTTCGCCGGTGACTCGACGATGACCAGACGGGTGGTTCCAGCGTTGCTCGGCACGTCTCTCCCCGACCTCACTCCTGCTCGTGGACGGCCGGCGCCTTACGACAGCGACCGCTCTCGACCCCGCCGTGGCACCGGCGGTCCGGATGTCCAACGTAACGCGCCGTCCGCGTTTCGGGTTTCGCGGGCGGCAATCCGCTGCGGCGCGGCGGTCGACTCCCGCCCGCCGTGCTCGACACTGCCGGACGGCGCCACCGTACACCGTGGGTAGGCCTCGGAGCGGGTCCCTGTGACGATGCGGGACCCCCAACCAGCCCATCCAAGCCCAGCTGTCCAACACCAGACACCTCACCCCACTTCCCTCCCGCACCCCTCCCGCGCCCCTCCCGCTCGCGTCGATCATGGGGTTGTGGTGGGCGTTTAGGCCCCGAAGGCGAAGTTCGTCCACCACCACAACTCCATGATCGACGCGAGCGGGAGGCGGGCGGCGGGCTGCGGGCGGCGGGCGGGGCGGGGGGCGGGGGCGGTCAGGGCCAGGCGTTGGGTGGGGTTGCGGGCGGGGGGGCGCCGACCAGTTCGGCGAGGCGGGCCAGGCGGCGGCGGCCGGTGATCCGGTAGGCCGGGCCGCCCTCGTCGGGGCCGAGCAGGGTGCCGGCCAGGCCGGCGGCGGTGAGAGCCGCGCCGATCGCGTCCCAGGATCGCTGGTCACCCGCGCCGAGGCGGAGCAGGAAGCCGCCGGGCGGCTCCGGCGTCCCGGCGGCGGCGAGCCACAGCCGCAGCCGCCGGCCGGTCAGATGGAAGGCCGCCGGCGGACGCTTCGCCGGGCCGTCCAGCCAGGCGACCGCGAGCGGCTTCAACAGCCGGGTGTACGACGTCCGCACGGTGTGTCGCTGGTCCTCGGTCGGCTCCCAGCTCGCGGCCAGCCCACGCAGCGCCAGTTCGGCGACGAGCACGTGCACCCGCCAGGCGGCGTCCACCCGTACCGCGAGACGGGCGGTGCCACCCATCCGGACGACCTCGCCGGGTCCGGCGAGCAGCCCGGCCAGATCGGCGACCGCCGGTTCGGCGGCATCCGCGCCGAAGAAGACCAGTTGCCGCCCGGCGTCGTCGGCCCGAGGTGGCGCGGGGACGCTCGACTCCGACCGGTCCGGGCCGCCGCGTCGCCGGCCCGAACCAGGCCGCCGCGAGCCGGGCCGCGCCGGGTCGGTGCCCGACGGATCGGTGCCCGACGGATCGGTGCCCGACGGATCGGGCTCGGGTACGGGGAACAGCGCCGGCAGCGACTGCGCGGCCGGCGTATCACCGAGCCCGTTCAGCGACACTCGGGCACCTCGTCGAAGGCCTGTTTCAGCTCCTCGGAGTTGAGCTTGCTGGTGTCCAGCGCGCTGGCGTCGTACTCCTTGTTCAAAGTGTCCACGGCGGCCCGGACGCCGTCGTAGAAGGCGGCGGGCTCACCGGTGCCCAACCCCTCGATGGTGTCCCGGGCGCGGCCGTAGGCGTCCCGCATCTTCTCCAGCGACCCACGGAAGCCGGCGGAGATGGCCTCACCGTTGTCGGTCTCCGGGATGCCGGCCTGCTCGACCTTGCGGCGCGCGGTCTCGCTGGCCTGTTCCGCGCCGCCGAAGAGCCGCACCAGGTTCTCCTTGGCCTGCGCCGGAGTGGTCTGCGCCGTCATCTGCTGATCGGTGCTGCTGGTCAACTTGCTGATCTCGGAGCGCCACGGGGTGAGCGCGCCGCAGACCGAGGCCGCCCAGGCCCGTGGGCTGGGCCCCCCGCAGCCGGTGAGGACGACGACGAGCGTGGCCAGGACCACCGTGAGCTTTCCGACGGCAGACGCCCGGCACGTACGCATGCGTTGCAGCGTACGACCTTCGGCCAGGTGTGGCACCGGGCCGGATGGCCGGGGTCCCCGCCCGACGGGTGCGTCGAGCGGGGACCCCGGTGCCGCCGGTGTCAGGCGTTGACGGTCTCCGGACGGTGGTCGGCGCTGCCCGCGCCGGTGTCGGAGTCGTCCATGGCGATGCCCTTGCGCTTGCTGAAGACCACCGACGCCACGATGATCAGCGTCGCGACCAGCGCGATGCTCACCCGCAGGCCGACGTTGCGGTCGTCGCCGACGCTCCAGGCCACCACGGCTGGCGCGATCAGCAGCGAGACCAGGTTCATCACCTTGATCAGCGGGTTGATGGCCGGGCCGGCGGTGTCCTTGAACGGGTCGCCGACGGTGTCGCCGATGACCGTGGCGGCGTGCGCCTCGGAACCCTTGCCGCCGTACGCGCCGTCCTCGACCAGCTTCTTGGCGTTGTCCCAGGCCCCACCGGAGTTGGACAGGAACACCGCCATCAGCGTGCCGGCTCCGATCGCGCCGGCCAGGTAGGAGGCCAGCGCGCCCGGGCCGAGGCCGAAGCCGACCGCGATCGGCGCCAGGATGGCGAGCAGGCCGGGCGTCATCAGCTCGCGCTGCGCGTCCCGGGTGCAGATGTCGACGACCTTGCCGTACTCCGGGCGCTGGGTGCGGTCCATGATGCCGGGCAGCTCACGGAACTGCCGGCGAACCTCCATCACGACCGCGCCGGCCGAGCGGGACACCGCGTTGATCGCCAGCCCGGAGAAGAGGAAGACGACCGCCGCACCGATGATCAACCCGACCAGGTTGCGCGGGTTGGCCACGTTCAGCGAGTTGAGAATCTCGGTGCCGACGTCGCCCACGCCGGCGTCCGCGTACGCGGTCCGCAGGGTGTCCGTGTACGAGCCGAACAGCGCGGTCGCCGCCAGCACTGCGGTGGCGATCGCGATGCCCTTGGTGATGGCCTTGGTGGTGTTGCCGACCGCGTCCAGCTCGGTGAGGACGCGCGCGCCGTGCTCGTCGATGTCGCCGGACATCTCCGCCACGCCCTGGGCGTTGTCGGAGATCGGCCCGAAGGTGTCCATGGCGACGATGACGCCGACGGTAGTGAGCAGGCCGGTGCCGGCCAGCGCCACCGCGAACAGCGACAGCGTGATGGAGCTGCCGCCGAGCAGGAACGCACCAAAGACGCCGGCGCCGATCAGCAGCGCCGAGTAGACCGCCGACTCCAGGCCGACGCTGATGCCGGCGAGGATGACGGTGGCCGCGCCGGTCTGCGAGCTCTTGCCGATGTCCTGCACGGGCCGCTTGTTGGTCTCGGTGAAGTAGCCGGTCAGCGCCTGGATCGCGGCGGCCAGCACGATGCCGATCACCACCGCGCCGATGGCCACCAGTCGCGGGTTGCGGTCGACGTCGGTGAGGCCACCCTCCAGGTCGGCGAAGGTCGCCGGCAGGTACGCGTACGCGGCGATCGCCACCAGCACCGCGGAGATCACGGCGGAGATGTAGAAGGCCCGGTTGATCGCGGTGAGACCGTTGCGGTCGGAGGCGCGCAGCCGGGTGATGAAGACGCCGACGATGGCGACCAGTACGCCGATCGTGGAGATGATCAGCGGGAAGACCAAGCCGTCCTCGCCGAAGGCGGCCCGCCCGAGGATCAGCGCGGCCACCAGCGTCACCGCGTACGACTCGAACAGGTCGGCGGCCATGCCGGCGCAGTCACCGACGTTGTCGCCCACGTTGTCGGCGATGGTGGCGGCGTTGCGCGGGTCGTCCTCGGGGATGCCCTGCTCGACCTTGCCGACCAGGTCGGCGCCGACGTCGGCGGCCTTGGTGAAGATGCCGCCGCCGACCCGCATGAACATCGCCAGCAGGGCGGCGCCGAAGCCGAAGCCCTCCAGCACCGTGGGCGCGTCACCCCGGTAGACCAGGACGACCAGCGCGGCGCCGAAGAGGCCGAGGCCGACGGTGAGGAAGCCGACGACGCCACCGGTCCGGAAGGCGATCTTCATGGCGGCCTCGCGGCCACCCTGTCGCTCCCGGGCGGCGGCGGCCACGCGCAGGTTCGCGCGGGTGGCCAGCCACATGCCGGCGCCACCGATGGACGCGCTGAACACGGCGCCCACCACGAAGAAGAGCGAGCGGCCGAGCTTCACGGCCATCTCGCTCCCGTCGGTGTCGTGCACCGGCAGCAGGAAGAGCAGCACCACGGCGACGACGACGAAGATCGCCAAGGTGCGGAACTGGCGGAGCAGGTAGGCCGAGGCGCCCTCCTGGACCGCCCCCGAGATCTCCTGCATGTTGGTGGTGCCCTTGCCGGCGGCCAGCACGGTCTTCGTCAACGCGGCGGCGAAGACGAGCGCCACCAGCGCGATGACCGCGGCGATGACGACGTACGTGACATTGCCTCCGGTAAGGGAAAGCCCGCCGCCATCGGCGGCCAAGGTCTCGGACATCTGTGTCCTCCTGTTACCGAACACTCGCGTCGACGGGTGGAGACGCACCGGTCGACGCCTGGATGCGGACTCGCAAGCGCGCGCCAACCCACCCCAGCGGACCAGCGATGACCACCCATACCCGCTGGCTGCGGGTTGGATCACTTGCTGACAACCCGGGTACTGTAGCCCTCCACAGTGTTCGAGGTCACAGGCAGGGGGCACCGTGTCTCGATGATCTTCGTCGCTGTGTTATGAAACGAAATCTGATATAGGGCCCGGTCCATGACGACAAGGCCGTATCCCCGGCGGGGACACGGCCTTGTGAGCAGTCCTTCGGAAGTCAGCGCCCGACGGGCCACACCATTCGCACCTCGGTGCCGATGCCCTCGTCGACCGGGCGCACCTGCAGGTCCTCCACGAAGCCCGCGAGCAGAGCGAACCCGACACCGGTGGTCAACGCCTCGTCGGTCAGCGACTCGTCGGCCAACTCGTCCGGCGGCAGCGCCGCCAGCCCGATGCTGGCCTCGATCGGCGCCCGGTCCACGACCCGCACCGCGTACGTGCCGCCGTCGGACATCTCCACCAGCACCGGATCGGCCAGGCCGTACTGACGGTGCAGCGCGACAGCCCGGGTGCACGCCTCACCGATGGCCAGGCGCACCTCGTCCAGCAGGTCCTCGCGGACACCGGCCCGTCGGGCGACGGCCACGCCGACCAGTCGGGCGGTACGCACGTGCACCGGGGCCGGAGAGAAGGAGAGCCGGACCGTCGCCATCACGCGTTGGCGCCGCTCGGGCCCGCGCCGGCCGCCGCCTCGACCGTGGCGTGCAGCGGGAACACCTGGTCCAGCGCCGTGATCCGGAAAATCTTGAGCAGCGGCTCCTTGTCACAGACCAGGGCAAACGAACCGCCGGCCGTGCGCAGCCGCTTGTGCGCGCCCACCAGCACGCCCAGCCCGGTCGAGTCGAGGAAGTCGACCCGCCCGAGGTCCACGATCACGTGCCGGGCGCCGCCGTCGATCAGCTCGAGGAGACGTTCGCGGAGCCGGGGCGCGGTGTAGACGTCCACCTCACCGCCGACCTCGAGCACCGTGTGCTCGCCCACGGTGCGCGTCGCCAGCGACAGCTCCATCGGTCCTCCTCGCCAGAGCCGTAAACTCTCCTGGGCATCTAACCACTACCGCCGGGACACCCTGCGGTCACCGGCGGCGGCTTTCCCTTACCCCAGGGCCCGGCTTTTCATCTCCGAACACCAGTGCGAGAGTGCAGGACGTGACTTCCTCCCCGCCGGTCGACCTGCTGCGCCGGCTGCGCGCACGGGGCGCGGGCGACCCGGTCACCCACGTCGAGCGGGTGCCCGCCCGCGTCGGGGTGCCGGCGCCGTGGCCGGCCTGGGCGCCGTCGGAGCTTCGGGCGGCGTTCGCCCGCCGCGGCGTGGTCGCGCCCTGGCAGCACCAGGCCGAGGCGGCCACCCTGGCGTACGACGGCGGCCACGTGATCATCGCCACCGGAACCGCGTCCGGCAAGTCCCTGGCGTACCAGCTCCCGGCGCTGGCCACGCTGCTCGCCGACCCCCGGGCCACCGTGCTCTACCTGGCGCCGACCAAGGCCCTCGCCGCCGACCAGCTGCGGGCCGTCGCCGGCCTGGAGCTGGAGGGGGTACGCCCCGCCACCTACGACGGGGACACGCCGCGCGCGGAACGGGAGTGGATCCGCCGACACTCCCGCTTCGTGCTGACCAATCCGGACATGCTGCACCACGGCATCCTGCCCGGCCACGCGCAGTGGTCCGGGTTCCTGCGCCGACTGGCGTACGTCGTGATCGACGAGTGCCACACCTACCGGGGTGTGTTCGGCTCGCACGTGGCGCACGTGCTGCGCCGCTTGCGCCGGCAGTGCGCGCGCTTCGGGGCCAGCCCGGTGTTCGTCCTCGCCTCGGCCACCTCGGGCGACCCGGCGACCGCCGCCGCGCGACTCACCGGCCTGCCGGTGACCGCGGTCACCGAGGACACCTCGCCGCGCGGCGGGGTGACCTTCGCGCTCTGGGAACCGCCACTGCTGCCACCCGACTCGGGCTCCTCTTCCCCGGTCCCCCCGCAGGCGACGGGCGACCACGACGACCTTCGCCAGGTCCGCCGCTCTGCTCTGCGCGAGACCGCGGACCTGCTCGCCGACACGGTCGCCGAGGGGGTACGCACCCTCGCGTTCGTCCGTTCCCGCAAGGGCGCCGAGGTGGTGGCGGCAAACGCGCGACGGGCGCTCGACGACGCCGTACCCGGGCTCGGCGACCGGGTCGCCGCCTACCGGGGCGGCTACCTGCGCGAGGAGCGCCGCGAGCTGGAACGCGCGCTGCTGCACGGTGACCTGCTCGGCCTGGCCTCCACCAACGCGCTGGAGCTGGGCGTGGACCTGGTGGGGCTGGACGCGGTGTTGATCTGCGGCTACCCGGGCACCCGGGCGTCGCTGTGGCAGCAGGCGGGCCGCGCCGGGCGTTCCGGCCAGGAGGCCCTAGCGGTGTTGGTGGCCCGGGACGACCCGCTGGACACCTACCTGGTGCACCACCCGGAGGCGATCTTCGGTGCGCCGGTGGAGGCGACGGTGCTCGACCCGGCCAACCCGTACGTGCTGGCCCCGCAACTGGCCTGCGCCGCCGCCGAGGCGCCGCTGACGCCGGCCGACCTGGTGCTCTTCGGTGACGGGGCGAAGGAGGCGGTGGACGAGCTGGTGGCAACCGGGGCGCTGCGGCAGCGGCCCACCGGCTGGTACTGGCGACACCGCGAGCGCCCCGAGGTGGAGCTGCGTGGCGAGGGCGGCGCGCCGGTCTGCGTGGTGGAGTCGGCCACCGGCCGGCTGCTCGGCACCGTCGACGGCGGCTCGTCCCACTTCCTGCTCCACCCCGGCGCGGTCTACCTGCACCAGGGCGTCTCGTACGTGGTCGACGAGCTGGACCTCGCCGACGGCTGCGCGTTGGTGCACGTCGAGGAGCCGGACTGGTCCACCCACGCCCGGGACGTCACCGACCTGTCCGTGGTGTCGGTGCGCTCCTACGTCGACGCCGGGCCGGTCGGCATGTTCCTCGGCGAGGTGGACGTCACCAGCCAGGTGGTGTCGTACCAGCGGCGCAGGATCGCCACCGGCGAGGTGATCGACACCCGGCCACTGGACCTGCCCGCCCGGGAGCTGCGGACGGTGGCGGTGTGGTTCACGCTGTCCGAGCGGTCGCTGACGTCCGCCGGGGTGCAGCCGGCCGACGTGCCGGGCGCGCTGCACGCCGCCGAGCACGCCGCGATCGGCCTGCTTCCGCTGATGGCGACGTGCGACAGGTGGGACATCGGCGGCCTCTCCACCGCCCTGCACCCGGACACCGAGGCGCCGACGGTCTTCGTCTACGACGGTCACCCGGGTGGCGCGGGCTTTGCGGAGCGCGCCTACGGGACGGCGTCGGCGTGGCTGCGGGCCACCCGCGACGCGATCGCGGAGTGCGGCTGCGAGACCGGCTGCCCGTCCTGCGTGCAGTCGCCGAAGTGCGGCAACGGCAACAACCCTCTCTCCAAGCCGGACGCGATCCGGGTCCTCGACGTGGTGCTGGGCAATCTGCCCTCCTGAGCCACCTTGCATGAATCCCGGTGGCACTGGGCACAATGGTTTGGGAGCGCTTCCATCGATGCTTGTGTTGTATTTCGCCCCCGCGCCCGAGGAGAAGTTGTGGCCGACACGATCGCTGAGACCGTCGACCTGCTCTACACCATCGACCAGGAACACCTCACCCTCGACCAGCAGATCGCGCTCGGGGCCGCGCTGGCCGCGCTGGCTCAGGCCGAACGGCTGGAGCAGATCAACGAGCGACTGCGCGGCATCCACCAGGTGCTCAACACCTGGTCGCTGAAGTCGACGGTGGACGGTCGCTGAATCCGCGCGTGACCGGTCCGGCCGGGCGGACCGGTCAGGCTGTGTCGTTCGGGCGAGCTGGTCGAGGTGGGCCGGGGTCGGGGTGGCCGGTTCGGGGTACGCGGGTTGGTCGGGTGGTGAGTCGGATGGGCATGGGCCGACGGCGGTTGCCCGGCTGTGCGAGACTCCGGCGCGACACCCCCTGAGGAGACCAGATGCAGCTCGACAACTTGCAGACCCTGCAGCAGTTCCACATCCGCCAGCGGCTCCGGATGATGGTCAACCAGTACGAGGTCCGGGCGGTCGCGCCGGACGGCAGCGAGGGCGAGCTGCTGGCCTTCGCGCAGCAGAAGCGGCTCGCTTTCAAGGAGCAGGTGACGATCTACACCGACGACTCCAAGCAACAGCCCCTGCTCGGCTTCAAGGCCCGCCAGCGCATCGACCTCGGCGCGACGTACGACGTCACCGACGCCGCGGGCAACCCGATCGGCCTGTTCCGTAAGGACTTCGCCCAGTCCCTGCTCCGCTCCACGTGGCACGTCGAGCAGGCCGGCCTGCCGCAGGTGACGGGTCAGGAGCGCAGCCTGCCGGTGGCGCTGCTCCGCCGGTTCGTCGACTCGCTCTCCTGGCTGCCGTACCACTTCGACTTCCTCGCCGGCGGCCAGCCCGTCTTCTCGGTGGTCAAGAAGTGGGGCCTGCGTGACAAGTACGTCGTCGAGGTGCAGAACCCGCAGATCGACCGCCGCCTCGTCATCGCCATGGCCGTCGCCCTGGACGCGCTCCAGTCCCGCTGACGCATCCTGCTGGCGTTTCGCCGCCCACCCCTCGGCCGCTGGGCTTTGCTCTGCTTCAGCCGAGGAAACAGTTGGCGTCCGGTATCCGGACACCGGGTGTTGCCTATGGTGAAGCAGAGCAAAGGGGACTCACAGGCAGCTTGGGTCCGCCGGGCCGGTGCGCCGAGTCCGCCGGACCGGTCCGCCGAGTCCGCCGGGCCGTTGCGCCTGGGTGCGGCGAGTTCTCTGGAGTTGCGGCTGGCCGGGACGGGGCTCACCGTCCCGTCCCGGCCAGCCGGCTGCCCCGGCCACCCCCGCTCCGCCTCAGTCGCTCAGCCGCGCACCGGCCCGGCGCGGGCGGTCGACGCCGCTACCCGGGTCAGACCCGGAATCGGCGTGAACGTCACCTCGACGGTCACCAGCACGTCCAGCCCGTCGACGGCGCAGTCCACCATTCGGCCGCCGTTGCGCCGGACGATGTCCACGACGGAGCCGCACGCCGCCGCGTCACCATCGAATGCTCGGCTAGCACCGGCCAGCGCGCCGAGATCAGCGGCCACCGCCGCCCGCTGGGCCGCCATCCCGGTCGCGGCGACGGCGGCGCCGAATGTCCCGACCAACACGAACACGAGCCCCAGCGCGAGCAGCAGGACCGTCGCCCCGCCCCGGTCCGCGCCCGTGCGGCCCATCACCCAGTCCCCTCGTTGACGCCTGGCTCCACCGCTGCGACGGCGGTGGCGGCCACGGCGATTCGTGGTAGCCGGCCGCCCAGCGCACGGACGGGTGCCCGGACGGTCGCCTGCACCCGGTCGCCGTCGATCGACACCGACACCTCAGCCCCCGGCGGCGCGGTCCGTGCACCGTCCGCGTTGCCGGCACCCCGGGCGGCGGCGAGCGCGGCTTCCCGGGCGGTGTGCAGGCAACTCGCCTGTGTGCTGACGGCGTTCACCGCCGTCAGGCCGGCGAGCAGGAGCAGGAGAAGCGCCGGCAGGCCGGCCGCCAGTTCGGCGGTGAAGGATCCCCGCTCGCCGCCGACGATGTGGGCCTTCCGGTCGCCGTCGGACGCGTGCCCGGGAGCGTCCGTGTTCCGCATACGGTCGACCTGCCGGCGCCGGATCACTTGAGTGCCCGGTCGATGACCGCGGTCAGCGCCGACTGGACGTTGCCGGAGGTCAGCACCTTCAACAGGATCCCGGCGAAGGCCACCGCGGCGAGCGTGCCGACGGCGTACTCGGCGGTGTTCATTCCGTCGTCGCCCCGCAGTCGGGCGATGAGTTTGCGCATGGATCTTCCCTTCCTCGATGGGTCAGAGCACGTCGCCGAGAACGGCGACGATCACCGGCACCAGGCCGGCGAGAATGAACGCGGGCAGGAAACAGAGCCCCAGTGGCAGCACGATGAGGACGCCGGCCCGACGGGCCGACGCCTCGGCCGCGGTGGCCCGGTCGGCCCGCAGGTCGTCGGCGAGACGGGTCAGCGCACCGGCCAGCGCCGCGCCGCTGTTGGCCGAGCGGAACGCCGCCGCGGCCATCCGATCCGCCCCTGGCACACCGTCCAACGCCGACCACGCCTCCGCTGGGCCGCCGCCGAGGAGCAACGTGCGGCCCACCCGGGCCAGTCGGGTGGCCAGCGGGCCGTCCAACGCCTCGGCGACGGCCAGGACCGAGCGGTCCACCGGCGCACCGGCCCGCATCGCCGCCGCCAGGAGGTCGGCGGCGAGCGGCAGGTCGGCGGCCTCCCGAAGCCGCTGGTTGCGTACGGCGGGAGGCTCGATCCGCCGCAGCGACACATCCAACAGGACGGCGACCGGAACGGCGCCCAGCCATCCGAACCAGCCCTCGGCAACCACTGCCACGGCAAGCCCGGCCATGCCTGCCGCGAGCCGGATCGCGTCCGGACGGCGCCGTATGCCCGCAGTCCCGCGAGTGGACAACACCGGAGACATCAGGTGGTCCGCCCCGGTCCAGCGCCCAGCCGCTCAGCCCAGAAGAGGCCGACGATCTGCAGGGCGACCGCGAGGACCGCGCACACCCCACCGACCGTGTCGTGCAGGAGCACCGCCAGGGGGTCGACCCCGATCCCGTAACCGAGCCCGATCCCACCGATCGGCAACGCAGCCAGCAACCAGGCGGTGGCGCGTGCGCCGGCCGCCTGTGCCGCTGCGGCGGCCAGCCCACGGTCGGTCGCACGGGCGTCCGCCTCTATCCGCTCGATCAGCTCCGCCAGCGGCGCGCCGGTCCGATCCGCCAGCCGCACGGCGGCCGAGGTCAGGTCACGAAGCCGATCGACGCCCGCCATCGACGCTCCCGCGACGGAGGTGATCTCGAGGGTCGACGGCATGGGCGAACCCGCCCGAAGGTCGGCCGCCAGGCCACACAGAAGGTCCAGGCTGCGCCGTCGAATCAGCTCGACCTGCCGATTCGTTCTCCAGCGCAGCAGGGCGCGGAGAGCGAGCGTGCCGTAGCCGGCCATCGCCACGGCGGCCACCGGCCCGCCGGACACGTCTCCGACACCTGCTCCCATCAGACCGGCCAGGAGCAGCACGCGACGCGGTGACCGTCGCGCGCGTACCAGAAGGGTCGAGACCGTCCTGTCCGGCTCGTGGCCCGCCGGCCCCACGAACAGCCCGCCGGCATCATGGTCCGGCTGGTCCACGATCGGCCTGTCCGGCTCGCGGCCTGCCGGCCCCGCCAACAGCCCGCCGGCCCGATGAACCGCCTGGTCGGCGAACAGCCCGCCGGCCCTCTGGTCCGCCTGGTCGGCGACCGGCCTGCCGGCCTCGTGGTGCGGGGAAGCGACGGCCGCCGGGGCTCCGGCCTCGGGCCTGGCAGTGGCAGCCGGGCGGCGCGAGTCCCGGCGGGCCGGCGGACGTGCCGGGCCGGCTGGTCGGGTGGGTCCCTCGGGTCCACCGGTCACCCTCGAACGGCCGGGGCTGTCGTCGAGGTCCCGGGTGGACCAGGCGACGGCCATGCGTCCGCTGCCGGTCCCCGGCTGCACGAGCACACCTGGGTCAGCCGAGGCGGCCGTGCCGCCGAGTTCGTCGGTCGGCCGGTCCTGCCCGCGAGCGAGGTCCCTGATCCACTCGACCAGGGCATCGTCCGGGTCGACGCCGGCACGCCGGGTCGGCGTCAGCACCCGACGCCGGCGGTCTCTGATGCTCTTCGCCCGCCAGGTCACCAGGATCGCGGTGGGCAACAGCAGTACCGCGAACAGCCCCATCGTGGCGTTCATGCCGGACCTGCCGATCCAGGCCACGGCTCGCTGAGGATCGGCGGGACCGCGACGCCCCGGTCCCGCAACAACGCGCCGAACGTACGGGCGGCCAGGCCCAGTCCTCGTCCACGTATCCAGGCGGGGACCACGGTGGCCAGGCGCTCGGGCCCTTCGGGGAGCAACAGACAGATCGATTCGAGGACGCGGCCCTGATCACCGCGACGCACCTGAAGCAGGACCTGTAGCGCGGCGACCACCTGGGCGTGCAGCGCGGCGCGGGGCAGCCCGCCGAGCATGCCGAGCGCCTCCAGCCGGGCCGGCACGTCGTAGGGGCTGTTGGCGTGCAGCGTGCCGGCACCGCCGTCGTGACCCGTGTTCAACGCGGCCAGCAGGTCGACCACCTCTGCGCCCCGGCATTCCCCGACGACCAGGCGGTCCGGGCGCATCCGCAGCGCCTGCCGGACCAGGTCTCCGAGGCTGACCACGCCCGTCCCCTCGACGTTGGCGGTACGGGCCTGGAGCCCGACCACGTGCGGATGCCCCGGCTGAAGCTCTGCCGCGTCCTCGACCAGGACGATCCGTTCGGTGGCCGGCACCAACCCGAGCAGGGTGTTGAGCAGGGTCGTCTTGCCCGAGCCCGTGCCGCCGGTGACCAGGTACGCCAACCGGGCCGCGACGACGGCGGCGAGCAGCGGTGCCACCGGTCGCGGCACCGTCCCCTGGCTCACCAGCTCGTCGAGCGTGTACGGGCGATGCCGGAAAGTCCGCAGAGACAGGTAGGGGCCCTCGGTCGCCACCGGAGGCAGTACGGCGTGCAGGCGGGTGCCGTCGGGCAGGCGGGCGTCCGCGTACGGGGAGCCGTCGTCGAGCCGCCGACCCGCGCTGGCGATGAGCCGCTGCGCCAACCGGCGAACGTCGTCGACCGAGCCCACCGGGATTGCCACCTGGTGCAGCCCCGTGCCCCGGTCGACCCAGACGCGGACGCCGTTGACCAGGACGTCGGTCACCTCTGGATCGGCCAGCAGCGGGGCGAGTGGTCCGGCGCCGACAAGGTCGTCGTGCACCCGGTCGGCGATCCGCAGGACGGCGGTGTCACCCAGCACGGCGGCGGTGGGTTCGGCGCGTACGGCGGACACGATCGCCGCCGGGGTGACCGGGTCGGTGGCGGCGACGATCCGCTGCCGCACCCGGGCCGCGAAGGAGGTGTCCTCAGGCTGGCCGCTCATGCCACACCGGTCGTGGCGCCGGTGAGGTCCGCGACGATCCGCTGGCACAGCGCGGCGAGCGGACCCTTGCCCGCCGCCGCCGGCGCCTCGCCGCGTTCGAGGCCCCGGCAGAGGCCGGGCTCGGGGCGCAGCGTGCCGGCGAGGGGAAGCCCGAGGGCCCGTGCCACCTCGGTGGCGCGAAGGCGGCCCGGGGCGGGCCCGCGCACCACCACCGAGAGCGCGTCGCAGTGTGGTGCCGCCACCGCCACCACCCGGGCGGCGGCCGCGGTGGCACGCAACTCCGCCGGTACGACGACGAACGCCTGGTCGGCCGCCTGCAACGCGACCACGGCGGCGTCGTCGAACTGCCGGGGCAGGTCGATCACCACGAAGTCCCGGCCCCGGTGGGCGGCGTCGACGGTCGCCGCCATGGCCGCGGCGGGCAGCGCCAGCATCTCGCCGCGGTCCCAGGAGAGCACCACCAGGTCGCCCCGACTGGGCAGGGCCTGGACCAACGCGGGTGCGTCCACCCGCCCGTCCGCGCTGGTGAGCGACGGCCACCGCAGCCCCTCCAACTGTTCCCAGCCGAGGACGAGATCGAGGCCACCGCCGAGCGGATCGGCGTCGATGAGCAGAGTGCGCAGTCGGGCCCGCGCGGCGGTCACGGCGAGCCCACCGGCGAGCACGCTCGCCCCGGCGCCACCTCGGCCACCGAACAACGCGACGACCCGCGCACCCGGGCCGCCCGGCTGGTCCGGGCCGTGCTCGGCCAGGCGGTCCACGAGCCACGGCTCGGCGGCGGGCAGCGCGGCGACGTGTTCGGCGCCGATCAGCTCGGCGATCTGCCAGCCGGGGTCGATCTGACCGGTCCGGCCGACGAGCACCAACCGGGGCCGCTTCGGTAGTCGGGCCCGCAGGCACGCCTGAGACTGGTCGACACCGAGCAGCACCAGCGGCGCGGAGGCCCAGCGGGTGCGTGCCGCGGCCGGGTCGGCGGCGAGTTCCACCTCGGTCCCGCCAGCGGCGGCGAGCCGGAGCAGGTCGTCGAGCAGGTCGCTGTCCCCAGTGACGACCAGTGGGAGCCGTCGGATCGGCGGGACGGAGGTACGGGGTGCCATCGCGGCCTCCAGCGGTCGGGATCGGATGCACCGCCGACCCTGCTCGCGGTGAACCCCGAACGACGCCCCCGACCCGGCCGCCTGTGGACAACTCAGGGGCCTGTGGACAACGCCCGCCGAGACGGTTGATCTGCTACGCGCACCGGCGTTCGCGCAGCTAGCGGCTCTGCCGCAAAAACAGCCCGGGGCCGCTCCCGAGAGAGCGGCCCCAGAAATCGCTGGTCAGCCGACGCGGGCGGTCCAGGCGGTGTCGATGATCGTCTGGTACGCGCTGATCCGTACCGGCCTGAGCGTCAGCATCTCGTGGGCGAGCAGGCCGCCCGTGATCGCATCGAAGATCAGGAGGGACTGGGCGTCGTGCTCCCGGTCGTCGTGGGTGACCGCGACACCGGCCCGACCGGCGCGATCGGTCACCTGCCCCCGCCAGCGCAGGCCGGGCAGGTCGGCGAGGACCCGCAGGATCTCCGCCCGGGTGGCGCGCGGTATGACGTACCGCGCGTAGAGCGTGCCGACCGCCTTGCTCGCCGACCCCGGGCCGTACTCAATCTTGAGCAGTTCCCGCAGTCGCACCGGATCGGCCGGTGGTGGCGTCAGCTCCATCGGCGGCAGCGGAATCAGCGACCATTGGGAAGAATCGGCCGGGCCCTGGGGGATCTTGCGCCGCCAGTACGCCTGGGACTCTTCGTCGGGGTACTGCGGCTCCTGCTGGGTGTTGGCCTGGCTGCCGGTCCCGTCCGCGGCCTGCCACACCTTCGTCTCGCCGACAAAGGCGACGTGGTAACGGTCGTCGGGCGAACTCATCACCGGGTCACCCCACACCTTCGTGTGGTGGTACATGTAGCGCCCGCCGCGGTTGTCGTACCCCGCGTCCTTGATCTTGTTCGCCAGCGTGCGCAGCCGCGGGCCGGCGGCCGGCGGGTCGGCGTCGAACTGGTAAGCGACCGGCACGAGCACCAGCCCGGCCGCGTCCCCGGGCCCACCCGGGACGTCCGGCGTGCGCTCGCCGGACGGCCGCAGTGCGGCCGCCGCACCGGCCGCCACCGCGAGCGTCCCGGCCGTCAGGACGAGCCGGCGAGTCGGGCGTACGCGCCGATGCGCCGCCGCCTCGGCGACGCCGGCACGATCGATCAACTCGTGGGCCGCGACCGAGGGCGGCGCGACGGTCGCGCTCCGAGCCGGATCGGCCGGGCCGATGAGGGTACGGGTACGTGCCACCGAAAACATCACAGCTCCTCTCGCGTGCTCGCCAACAGTGGGCGGCGGGGACGGACCGGCCGGCTCGACATCGCCACGGCCAGTCGACGGCGAGCGCGGTGCAGGCGCACCGCCATGGTCGTCCGAGTGCAGCCGAGGACCTGCGCGGCCTCGGACACCGTCAACTCCTCCCAGCCAACGAGCCGCAGGATCTCCTGGTCGAGGTCGTTGAGGGTCGCCAGGGCCGCCCGGATGTCGGCGACCCCCACGGTCGTGTCCGCACCGGACGGATCGGCCACCCGCGTCAGGTCGGCATCCACGATCGGCAGAAGATCCGGTGCGGCCCGCCGGGAGCGCCACTGGTTGGCCAACAGGCGCCGGGCCACGCCGTACAGCCAGGGCAGACTGCGGTCCGGCACCTCGCCGCGCCGCCGCCACGCGACGACGAACACCTCCTGGGCGAGTTCCGCCGACGCGTCGGCGTCGCCGAGGCGGCGCAGGCCGTACTTGACGATGTGCGCGTACTCGGCGGCGTAGAGGCTGGTGAACCAGACCTCGTCGCGCTTTCCCGGTGGACCCACCCGAACCCCCACTGCCTCGGCGACTCTCACCCTGTCTTGTGTCGCGGGAGGCTCGACGATTACCGCGCCATCGAGGACGTGAGGTCCTCAGCGCCTGTCCCGGCCGCCGTCGGTGCAGCATCCTCGTCACTCAACGGACTGGACGGCTGAAGGCACGGCCCAGCCCAGGTCGTAGTCCCCTAGCGACCTGGGCTCGGCATCGATGACGGGTGGCAGAATCGTTCTCCTTCCGCCTCCACTCGGCTCGATTCACGCACGAGCGCAACCTGGGAGGAACCGGGTTTCGAGTTGACCCACATCGCCTATTACATCTCGACGACAATGGAATTGGAATGGGAGGAGATGTTCGTGGCATGCCGCCGATGATTGGCGGCGGCTTCCTGTCACCGGTGCTACGGTCAGGGGTAGTTCCTGAAGCCTCCCTCCGCACTGCGTGTCAGTTTCTCGACCAGTTGATCGGAGGCAAGAACCCGAGCAGGGGAACGTCTTTAGCAGCACTGATGAACGATGCAGTCGTTTCTTACAATTCGCATGAATTCTCTAGCTCACTTGTTTCCGCGTGGACGATCTGTGAAGCACTTCTGCAAGACAGGTGGGAGAAGCATCTTGCGGATGTCGCCAGCATGGTCCCACTTACCGCCAAGCGGAGGAAGTTTTTGCTTGGCCGCGACTTTACCGCTTCCATCGTTATCGAGAACCTTGCGATCGCAGGTAAGTACCCGCTGGACCTCTATGAGCAGATTGGAGTTTCCCGCAATCTGCCCGGTGTGGAATCGGCAGCGCAGGTTTCGACCGCCGGAGGCGGCACAGGCCGCAACCCGCGACCTCCACCAACTCGCCGAACCCGGCCAGGGTGCGACATGGCAGCGCGGCCCGCGTAGGCCGTCTCGATGGAGTATCGAACCTCAAGTTCAGACCGCTCTAGATGGCGCTGCCGCGTTCCGCCGCACGCAGACATGCCGTACCGAGCGCTGCGATCGCACCGCAAGCCCCGCCCCGCCCCGCCCCGCCGGTCGATCATGAAGTTGTGGTGGGTCACAAAGCACCCGTAAATCTCCAAACCCGGCACCACAGCTCCATGATCGACAAGATCGGGCGGTGGTTACCCGCGATCTTGCACTTCCTGTGGCGGCATAAAGGGCATCCCGCTCATGTCGACGACAGAAAGTGCAAGATCGGCGGGGCGGGATCGGCGGAGCGGGGCGGGGCGGGCAGGGCGGGGGGTGTCTGCGGGCGAGGGGTTCCAGGAGCTTTCGACATGGCTACTTCGAGGGCGTGCCGAACCCGGCTCTCCATCGGTACGGGAGCGCTCCCCGCAAAGGGACGACCCCCGTCGGGGGGAGACGGGGGTCGTCAACGGTTCGGCTCCGGGGGGGTCGAGCCGAACCACTCAGCGGTCACGGGGGGTGCAACCGCCGAGGGCCTGTCTGTTTCGGGTATGTGAAAGCACGTCGTGCGGACAAGTCTGCCTGAGCGGGCCCGTCACGTCGAGTGGTGTTCACTCCACTCAGCGCGAAAATCTCCTCGCTGAATGTGAGCACGGTCACGCTGAGCGGTGGTGGGGGCGCCCGTCCGCAGGTCCGAGGGGTGGCCTGACCCCGGGCACCCGCCGACGATAGACCATCCGGCTAGACTTTCGCGCCGTGGGCCGAAGTGCCGCTTTCTTCGATCTGGACAAGACCGTCATCGCCAAGTCGAGCGCCCTGGCGTTCGGTCGGCCGTTCTACCGGGACGGGCTGATCACTCGGCGTGACGTGGTCAAGTCGGCGTACGCGCAGCTGATGTTCCGGCTGGGCGGCACCGACGAGCAGACCATGGCCCGAACACGGGATTACCTGGCCGCGCTCTGCAAGGGTTGGCAGGTGGAACAGGTCCGCCAGATCGTCGCGGAGACGCTCCACGAGCTGATCAACCCCTATGTGTACGCCGAAGCCGCCGCCCTGATCGAGGAGCACCAGGCGGCCGGGCGGGACGTGGTGCTGGTGTCGGCGTCCGGCGAGGAGATGGTCCGCCCGATCGGCGAGCTGCTCGGGGTGACCGACGTGATCGCCACCCGGATGACGGTGCGGGACGGCCGTTACAGCGGTGAGGTCGAATTCTACGCGGCCGGTCCGAGCAAGGTCGAGGCGGTCACCGAGTTGGCCGCCGTCCGGGACTACGACCTGGCCGACTCGTACGCCTACTCCGACTCGTACAGCGATCGTCCCCTGCTGGAGTGCGTGGGGCACCCGAGCGTGGTCAACCCGGACCGGCAGCTCCGCAAGCTGGCCTCGGAGAACGCCTGGCCGGTGCTGGAGTTCCGGCACCCGATTCCGCTGGGCCGCCGTTGGCGGGAGCGGCCGGCCGTCCCGGTCGCGGCGGCCGCGCTGGGGGTCGGTGTGGGAGTGGCGATCGGCATCGCCTGGTACGGCCGGCACCGCCGCACGCGCGCCGCCACCCCGGCCTGACCGCGGCCCGTCCCGGGCAACGCACGGCCTCTGCACTCGCCGACGACACCACCCTCGGTAGGCATCCGCTCTCTCGGCGCTCACCCTCACAGCGCCACCGATATCGTCGACAGTCGTCTATCCGACACAATCCATCGCCCCCTGTCCCACGCCGTATTGAGCGAACGCTCAAGAAGACGTACCCTCCGTTTGAGCGACCGCTCAAGACGGGGAGACTGGCATGGGCGACGACACTGAACCGACACCACGCAGAACGAGCGCGCACTGGATCCTGGCCGGGTTGATCACCCTCTTCGGAGCGGTCGTCTTCGTCGTGGTGGTGCGGCAGGGCCGAGCCGACAGCGCGGTGCTCTTCGTGGCGCTCCCGGTGCTCCTGGCCGCCGCCCTCGCGCTCACACCCCGTCGGTCGGCTCACGGGAGGGTCTTCACGGCCACCACGATGGCCCTGCTCCTGGCGTCGGTGGCCCTGCACGAGGGCGCGATCTGCGTCGTGCTGGCCGCCCCGCTGGTCTACGCGGTGGCGCACGGGACCACCGCGCTGATCCGCGCCCTGCGGGAGGCGAACCGCCCGTACGTCGTCGTGGCCGTACCCCTGCTGCTCCTGCCCGGTCTGGAGGGCACCGGCATCGCTCCCCGGGTGGCTCCGGACCAGACGGTCGAGGTGATCCGGGTCGTCGGGCTCCCGGTGGACCAGGTGGCCGCACGTCTCGCTGCCGGTCCCCGCCCGACCGCCGTCCGGTCGGTGCCGCTGCGGCTCCTGGGCGTGCCCACGCCCGGCCAGGTCACCGGCGACGGGCTCGACATCGGCGACCGGTGGATGTTCGGTTACCACGGCAGCGCGCACGGACCGGGTGGCCACCTGCTCGCCGAGGTGCAGAGCGCCGCGCCGGGGCAGGTGGGCTTCGACTTCGTCGAGGACAGCTCCATCACCGCGCGCTGGTTCACCTGGCGGCACGCGGAGCTGAGCTGGCGGACGGTCGACCCCGGGCACACCGAGATCCGGGTCCGGGTCGACTACACGCGGGGCCTCGACCCGTCCTGGTACTTCGGTCCAATCCAGCAGGTGCTGCTCGGCGCCGGGGTGGGGCACCTTCTCGACATGCTGACGCTCGAGTGACCGTCGCCCGCTGGCTGAGCCTCGCCGTGCCGCTGGCCGCCGTGCTGGCCGTCGGCGCTCGGGAGCGGGACCGGTCCGTCCGGGCCGCGGGGCTGCTGGCGTTCCTGGCCGCCGGGATCGGCATCGCCGCGCTGCACGAGGTCGCCCGCCGGACCGGCTGGTACGCCTTCGCTCCGGTCGACGGCGCGTACCGGGGAATGCCGGTGGACCTCTGGATCGGCTGGGCGGCCCTCTGGGGCCCGTTGCCGGTGCTGCTCCGGCGGGCGTTGCCGCTGCCGGTCGCGCTGGGTCTGCTCCTCTGGGTCGACGCGGTGGCGATGCCGGCGCTGCACCCGCTGGTCAGCCTCGGCCCGCACTGGCTCGTCGGGGAGGTCGTCGGACTGCTCGCGGTGGCGCTGCCCGCTCAACTGCTCGGTCGCCTCTGCGCCGACCGCCGGCACCTGGGCGCACGGACCCTCCTCCAGGTGGGAGTCTTCGCGGCCCTGCTGCTCTGGTTCGTCCCCACCCTGGCGTTCGAGGTCGGCGACGGGTCATGGGCCGGCCTGATCGCGCTGGACCGCACCGGAATCCTGGTCGTCGCGCAGTTGGCCCTGCTGGTGGCCGTGCCGGCGCTGGCCGCCGTCGCGGAGTTCGCCGTCCGGGGTGGCGGCACGCCCTACCCGTGGGATCCGCCGCGGCGGCTGGTCACCACCGGCCCGTACGCGTACGTGGCCAACCCGATGCAGTTCGTCGCCGTGGCGCTGCTGCTGTTCACGGCGGCGGTTACCGGGAGCGTCGCCCTGGCGCTGGGGGCGGTGTCGGCGACGGCCTTCGGCGCGGCGGTGGCCGGGCCACACGAGCAACACGACCTGCGCACGCGGTACGGCGACTCCTGGCGGTCCTACCGGCGGCAGGTACGCGACTGGTGGCCGCGCTGGCGGCCGTACCCCTCGCAAGAGCCGGCCGTGCTCTGGCTGGACGACGACTGCGGACCCTGCGCGGCCACCTGGCGGATGGTGGCCCGGCGGCATCCGGTCGGCCTCCGGATCCGGGCGGCCCGGGAGCACGAGCGCGTGCTGTGGCGGGCGGAGTACGTGGGCGGCGACGGCCACCCGGAACGGGGGGTGGCCGCCGTCGCCCGCTCGCTCGAACACATCCATCTCGGCTGGGCTCTGGTCGGCTGGACGTTACGGCTGCCCGGGGTCACCTGGCTGGCTCAACTGCTCACCGATGCGATGATCGCACCGCCGCATCCGGCGCGTCCGAAAGGAGAGCCATGTCCGACACCAAGCAGCGTCTCCTCGACGGCGCCATCGCCGCCATCCGGGAGCACGGCATCGCCGGCGTCTCGGCCCGCACCATCGCCGCCGCCGCCGGCGTGAACCAGGCGCTGGTCTTCTACCACTTCGGCACGGTGGACGACCTGCTCGCGGCGGCCTGCCGGGTCAGCACCGCCGAGCGGGTCGAGCACTGGTCGGCACGGCTGGCCTCGGCCGGTTCGCTGCGCGAGCTGCTGGCGGTCGGGCGGGCGCTGCACGAGGAGGAACGGCAACTCGGCAACGTCACCTTCCTGGCCCAGATGTTGGCGGGCGCACAGGCTGACCAGCGCATGGCCGCCCCGACCGCCAAAGCGCTCCAACTCTGGGTGGACGAGATCGAGCAGGTCCTGCGGAGGCTGCTCGCCGGGTCACCGTTCGCCGAGGTGGCCGACGTGCCCGGCCTGGCTCGCGCGGTCTCGGCCGCCTTCATCGGGCTGGAACTCTACGACGGGGTGGACCCGGCCGGCGCGGACCGGGCGATGGCCGCGCTCGACCAGCTCGCGCTCCTCATGGAGATCGTCGACGATCTCGGGCCGATCGCCCGCCGCGCGCTACAGGCCAAGGTCAACCGGGCGACGCGGCGGGACTGAACCACCGCTCACGCGGCGGCGAGAATGTCGTCGCCGATGGTGGCGAGCTGGTCGGCGCCGACCTCGACGGCCGTCATGTAGTGGCGCAGCCAGGAGCGCAGCCCGTCCGGGGTGCCGGTGGCGAACGCGCCGGCCGCGCCGACGTACTCGGGCTCGCGTTCGGCGTGACCGACGTCCACGGCGAGCAGGCCGCGCGGGTCGAGGCCGCTGGCGAGCAGTACCAGCCGGGCGGCGCCGCGCGCCACCACGCCGGACGGTCCGGCGAACGGACGCAGGTTGAGCAGTTCTCCGTGTACGACGGCGGCGAGCACCAGCGGGGAGACCTTCGTGCCGCCGGCCACCAGACCGGACAGCCCGTCGAGTCGGGCGGCGACCACCGGATCGGCGACCGGACGACCCAGCTCGGCCTCCGGCACGATGTCCCGGGCGGCGAGGACGTGCAGCCGGGCGAGGGCCTGCCGCGGCGCCTTCGGCCAGAGTTCGCTCAGACCGGGCAGGGCACCGGCGACCCGTAGCGCCCCCTGGAGCACTGGCTCGGTGACGGTCCCGGCGCGTACCTCCTCGCGCTCGTGGACGGCCCCTTCGAGCGCGGCGCTGGCCACCGCCGAGCGGAGGCCGACCTCGGCCGCGACCTGGCCGCCGTTGCGGCGCAGCGCGCGGTGCCCGAGCGCCTGGTCGAAGCGTTCGCGGGCCCGGTCGACGGCGGGCGCGATGTCGGCGAGCGCGAGCAGCGGGGCGAGCGGGTCGGTGGTCACCCCGCCACGCTAACGATCCCACCGGGCTGATCGGCCCACACCCGCCCGCAACGCGACCCGGGCCACCCGGCCGGCGGCCGGCCAGATCGACACGACTTCACCGAAGTGGGGCTGTCAAGGCGGCCCGAACACCCCCACTTCGGCGATCTCGTGTCGATCAAGCGACCCGCGCCGGGCCGTCGGGCGCGTGGCGGGGGCCGCTCGGCGCGACGGGGTGGGCAGCGGTCGCCCGCCGGGGGACCCACGACTACCCTCGTGCCCATCGAGACGCAGGTCACCCCGAGGACGAGGAGTCACGGCATGAGCGAGGCATTGGCCAATCTGCTGAACGAGACGCGCCAGTTCCCCCCGCCGGCCGAGCTCGCCGCGCACGCCAACGTCACCGTCGACGCGTACGCCGAGGCGCAGGCCGACCGGCTCGCCTTCTGGGCCAAGCAGGCCGACCGGCTGGCCTGGTCGAAGAAGTGGGACGAGGTGCTCGACTGGTCGAACCCGCCGTTCGCGAAGTGGTTCGTCGGTGGGCAGCTCAACGTGGCGTACAACTGTCTGGACCGGCACGTCGAGGCGGGCCGCGGTGACAAGGTCGCGATCCACTGGGAGGGCGAGCCGGGCGACACGCGGACTCTCACGTACGCCGACCTGCACGAGCTGACCTGCCGCGCGGCGAACGCGCTCACCGACCTGGGCGTGACCGCCGGCGACCGGGTGGCGATCTACCTGCCGATGATCCCGGAGGCGGCGGTGGCCATGCTGGCCTGCGCCCGGATCGGCGCGGCGCACAGCGTCGTGTTCGGCGGGTTCTCGGCCGACTCGTTGAGCAACCGCATCCAGGACGCCAGCGCCAAGGTGGTGATCACCGCCGACGGTGGTTACCGGCGGGGCAAGCCGTCGGCGTTGAAGCCGACCGTGGACGAGGCGGTGGCGAGCTGCCCGTCGGTGGAGCACGTGCTCGTGGTCCGCCGGACCGGCGAGGACGTGGCCTGGACGGAGAAGGACCACTGGTGGCACGAGACGGTCGAGACCGCCTCGGCCGAGCACACCGCGCAGCCGTTCGACGCCGAGCACCCGCTGTTCATCCTCTACACCAGCGGCACCACGGCCCGCCCGAAGGGCATCCTGCACACCACCGGCGGCTACCTGACGCAGGCGTCGTACACGACGCACGCGGTGTTCGACCTGAAGCCGGAGACGGACGTCTACTGGTGCACCGCCGACATCGGCTGGGTCACCGGCCACTCCTACATCGTCTACGGCCCGCTCTCGAACGGCGCGACCCAGGTCATGTACGAGGGCACCCCGGACACCCCGCACAAGGGCCGCTTCTGGGAGATCGTCGACAAGTACCGGGTGAGCATCCTGTACACCGCTCCGACGCTGATCCGGACGATGATGAAGTGGGGCGAGGACATCCCGGCGGGCTTCGACCTGTCGTCGCTGCGGCTCCTCGGCAGCGTCGGCGAGCCGATCAACCCCGAGGCGTGGATGTGGTACAGGCAGCACGTCGGCCGGGGTGAGCTGCCCATCGTGGACACCTGGTGGCAGACCGAGACCGGCGCGATCATGATCTCCCCACTGCCGGGGGTGACGGCGACGAAGCCGGGCTCGGCGATGGCCCCGCTGCCCGGCATCGTCGCCGACGTGGTGGACGACCAGGGTCAGCCGGTGCCGAACGGTGGCGGCGGCTACCTGGTGCTGCGTGAGCCGTGGCCGTCGATGCTGCGGACCATCTGGGGTGACGACGACCGGTTCATCGAGACGTACTGGTCGCGGTTCGAGGGGATGTACTTCGCCGGCGACGGGGCGAAGAAGGACGACGACGGGCACATCTGGCTGCTCGGTCGGGTCGACGACGTGATGCTGGTGTCCGGGCACAACATCTCGACGACCGAGGTCGAGTCGGCGCTGGTGTCGCACCCGTCGGTGGCCGAGGCGGCGGTGGTGGGTGCGACCGACCCGACCACCGGCCAGGCGATCGTGGCGTTCGCCATCCCGCGCGGCAGCACGGACGTCGCCGGCGAGGCGGGTGAGCAGCTCATCGCCGACCTGCGCAACCACGTGGCGAAGACGCTCGGGCCGATCGCCAAGCCGCGGCAGATCATGCTGGTGCCGGAGCTGCCGAAGACCCGCTCCGGCAAGATCATGCGTCGGCTGCTGCGGGACGTGGCCGAGAACCGTTCGCTCGGCGACGTCACCACCTTGCAGGACTCCTCGGTGATGGAGCTGATCTCCTCCGGGATGAGTGGCGCGAAGTCCGACGAGGACTGACGACAGACGTACCCCGATCGGTGGGTGATGGTCCCCGCGGACCGTCACCCACCGTCGTCATTTGTGGACTTGCGACCACCCCACGCGCCGCTGGCCGACGGTTGGACGGATAACGCCTGCATCACGTTCCCGCCGTTCGGCAGGATTCTCATTTAGTTTCACGAAGGTCGGCTGGCCCTCGACGCGACGCTGCGTGCACGGAGTCCGCCGGCTTCCCTCGCCCATGCCCGAGAAACGGAGCGGCATGAACAGAAACTCCCAACCGGGGTCGCGTCGACGACTACTCGTCGCGCTGCCCGTCATCGCCCTCGCGGCCACGTCACTGACCGTGAGTGGCAGTGCGGCGGCACAGCCGTCCACCACCCCCCGGGCGGTGATCGGGGCTGACGAGTACTACATCAACTACGCCGAGCCCGAGGTCCAGCCGGACACTTCCGGCCGTGAGGTCAAGGGCAAGAACGGCGTCTACACCCCCAAGGTCGACGACGCCCGCGCGTTCGACCAGAAGCACGCGCGGGGCAACCCGGTGACGGCCCGCCAGCTCGCGCAGATCGAGGCCAAGTCGATCAAGACGGGCAAGAGCCCGCGCCAGATCAAGCAGGCGCCCACCACGCAGACGGCGAAGCTGCTGACACTGCTGGTCGAGTTCAACGACAAGGCCAACGACGACTTCACCAACGTGATGGTCCCGAAGACGGTGTTCGAGGACCGGACCTGCGTTCCAGGTACCGTGCAGAACGGGCCGAAGCACAACAAGATCCCGGACCCGTCGCGGCTCACCCACGAGGACAACAACTCGATGTGGGTGCCGGACTTCTCGCCGTCGCACTACAACAAGATGCTGTACAGCAAGAAGGGCATCACCGACCGGGTCCGTACGGACCTCAAGGGCCCGGACGGCAAGAAGGGCATCGACATCTCGGGTCGCACGATGCACAACATGTACCTGGAGATGTCCAAGAACGCGTACACGGTCGACGGGCAGGCCAGCCCGTGGATCACCGTGCCGCACTCCGAGGGCTGGTACGCGGCCAACCGCTGCACCCAGGACGAGAACGGCAACTGGGTGCCCGGCCGGGAGCAGTCGATGAACGGCCACCCGGACAACCCGGCCGGCGCGAGCCGGCTGGCCGGTGACGCGATCGAGGCGCTCGCCGCCAAGGACCCGACCTTCCCGTGGGCCGACTACGACAAGGAAGACCAGGCCGACCGCGACGGTGACGGCAACCTCTTCGAGCCGGACGGCGTGATCGACCACCTCGTGCTGGTGCACGCCGGCAAGGGCAAGTCGAGCGGCGGCGGCAGCCAGGGCACGTACGCCGTGTGGGCGCACTCCTCCTCGGTGCCGGGTGGCTACACCATCCCGGGCACCAGCCTGAAGGTGTCGAACTACATCGTGCAGCCGGAGGACGCCGGCGTCGGCGTCTTCGCCCACGAGTTCGGTCACGACCTCGGTCTGCCGGACCTCTACGACACCTCCGGCAACGCCGACTCCGACGTCGACTTCTGGGACCTGATGGCCTCCGGATCGCACTCGGGTGAGATCTTCCAGGCGCTGCCGACGCACATGGGCATCTGGGACAAGTGGGTGCTCGGCTGGGCCGACCCGCTGACCATCCGTCCGGGCTCCAACCCGCGCGAGGTCAAGCTCGGGCAGACCTCGCGTACGCCGATCGACGCCGAGGACGGCATCAAGGTCGACCTGCCGGACAAGGTGACCGTGCTGGCCACCCCGCACAGCGGCACCAAGATGTGGCACAGCAACAACGACCAGAGCTGGGCCGACGTCAAGCTGAGCCGCTCGGTGGACGTGCCCAACGCCGCGGACTCCAAGTTCTGGATGTGGAACAACTACATCATCGAAGAGGACTGGGACTACGGCTTCCTCGAGCTGTCGACCGACGGCGGCACCACCTGGTCCGAGCAGAAGGTGTACGCAGAGGACGGCACGGTCGTCACGACGCCGGACAACTACGGCGACCCGAACGGCCGGATGAACGACTTCGGTGGCAAGAAGTACGGCCTGACCGGCAGCACCGACGGCTGGCGTCACGACTACGTCGACCTGTCGGCGTACGCGGGCAAGACCGTCCAGGTGCGACTGCGCCTGGCCACCGATGAGGCGTTCGAGGAGCGCAACTGGTTCGTCGACGACTTCTCGGTCACCGGTGGCGGCGCCACCACCTGGAGCGACGACGTCGAGGGCGGCGCCAACGGCTGGACGACCAGCGGCGGCACCTTCGTCGACACCACCGGCGCGGGCTGGAAGGTCTCCGGCGGCACCGAGGTGCACGCGCAGTACTACCTGGCCGAGTGGCGCAACTTCGACGGCTTCGACAAGGGCCTGAAGTACGCCTACGACACCATCTACTCGCGCGACGCGTGGAAGGTCGACCGGATCTCCTACAACGCGCCGGGCATGCTGGTGTGGTACCGGGACAGCGCGCTGGGCGACGTCAACCACGTCACCGGTCAGATGACCTCGCTGCCGAGCTACGGCGCCAAGGGCGGGCTGCTCATCGTCGACTCGCACAACGAGCCGTACCGGCGTACCGGCACGGCGGCCGAGAAGGACCCGTCGGTGACGGACAACCTGCCCAGCCGTCCGCAGTCGTCGAACGCGGCCTTCACGCTCCAGAAGACGTACCCCTTCACGGAGTGCCTGGAGGCGGCGGGCGAGCCGTACAGCGCGTATTGCACGAAGTTCAAGGCGCTGCCGCCGGTGAAGGGCTTCACCGACGCCAAGGGCTGGTACCCGGGCATCGAGATCCGCGACGGTGCCGCGTACGCCCGGGACAACGACGCCTCCGTCGTGATCCCGTCGCGTGGCAACGCGCCGTACACCACCCGGGTGACCAACCCGGACGGTAGCCCGGCGCCGGACTACTACGGCGTGACGCTGGGCGGCGGCGCGATCGTGCTCGGCACGGGCAACCCGGCCGACGCTGGCGTGCAGAACGGCGTCTCGTTGACGATCCGTAAGGCGGCGAAGGACAACTCGTCCGCCACGATCTACGTCACCCCGGCGACGAAGTGACGGTTTAACGGGTTCGGCAACTGACGGTGGGGCCGGTGGCGGGAACGCCACCGGCCCCACTGTCGTTTCATCTGATCTTATTGATCGAAATACATCGTTGCGGAAGCAGCCACCCGGTCCACCCTGACTCGAGCGCAGATGAAGCGCGGGGGTGTGACGGTGAAAAGCATTCCCAACAAAATCTTGCAACAAATCGACGCGCGCATCTTCCCACCCGTCGCAGCAGTGTCTATGTTCACCAATGGTCCCACTAGTGGGATCGACTTTCACCGACCCGTACCCCCGTTGGGTCGGTTCCCTCACACCGGAGGTACCACGTGCGCAAAGTCGCAGTGGGTCTGCTCGGGCTTTCGCTGACGGCGACGGGGCTGGCGTTCGGACCGTCCGCCAGTGCCGCGCCGCAGCCGAAGTTGCCGACGGCCGCTCCGTCGGTCGCCGAGCCCGCCCTTGCCGACCACGACCTGCCGAACCCGCTGGAGGACAAGCGGCGAGCGCTGCGCCAGGAGGGCCTGAGCAAGGTCCTGGCCGGCAAGTCCAAGGCAGAGAAGATCAACGGCAGCACGGTCGTCAAGGTCGGTAAGACCCAGGCCGACGGGGCCGCCGCCCGCACCACCGGGGCGGGCACGGCTCAGACCGAGGACCAGTACGTCGAACTCTCCCGCGAGCGGACCGACAAGATCTTCGTGATCCTTGCCGAGTTCGGCAACGAGCGGCACCCGGACTACCCGGACAAGAACATCGACCCCAACACCGCGGGGCCGACCAAGTTCACCGGTCCACTGCACAACGAGATCCCGGCGCCCAACCGGGCCGTGGACAACTCCACCGTCTGGCAGCCGGACTACACCGCCGACCACTACCGGCAGCTCTACTTCGGCACCAACCCGGGTGACGAGTCGCTGAAGCAGTACTACGAGGCCCAGTCCTCCGGTCGCTACAGCGTCGAGGGCGAGGTCACCGACTGGGTCAAGGTCAAGTACAACGAGGCCCGGTACGGCCGCTCCGACGACCCGATCGCCGACGACGACGCCGCCAACCCGGCCAACGACCCGGCGGTCTGCGACAGCAACGTCTGCGACAACACCTGGGACCTGGTCCGGGACGCCGCCAACCAGTGGGTCGCCGACCAGAAGGCCGCCGGCCGCACCGACGCGCAGATCGCCGCCGACGTCAAGTCGATGGACCAGTACGACCGGTACGACTACGACGGCGACGGCAACTTCAACGAGCCGGACGGCTACATCGACCACTTCCAGATCGTCCACTCCGGCGGCGACCAGGCCGACGGTGACCCGATCCAGGGTGAGGACGCCATCTGGAGCCACCGGTGGTACGCGTTCGCCTCGGACCAGGGCAACACCGGCCCGGACACCTTCCCCGGCGGTGGCACCCAGATCGGCAACACCGGCGTCTGGATCGGTGACTACACCATCCAGCCGGAGAACGGTGGCCGGAGCGTCTTCTACCACGAGTACGGCCATGACCTCGGTCTGCCGGACGACTACAACGTCATCAACGGTGGCGACAACAACAACGAGCACTGGACCCTGATGGCCCAGAGCCGGCTCGGCGCCAAGAACGACGGCGGCATCGGCGAGCGCGGTGGCGACCTCGGCGCGTGGAACAAGTTCCAGCTCGGCTGGCTCGACTACGAGACCGTCGTCGCGGGGCAGAAGAAGACGCTGGTCCTCGGCCCGCAGGAGTACAACTCGCCCGAGGCGCAGGCCGCGGTCGTCGTACTCCCGAAGCGGGACTACACCTTCTCGAACGGTGCGCCGTTCGAGGGCAGCAAGCAGTTCTTCACCGGCAACGAGGACAACCTCAACAGCACGATGACCCGGACGCTGGACCTCACCGGGAAGTCGTCGGCCGCCCTGACCATGAAGGGCCGCTACAACATCGAATCCAACTTCGACTACCTGTTCTTCGAGGCGTCGACCGACGGCGGCAAGACCTGGGCGACCCTGCCCGGCACCGCCAACGGCAACCCGCTGAAGGAGATCTCCCCCGGGCGATTCGCCCTGGACGGCTCCAGCGGCGGCAGGTGGGTCGACGTCAACATTCCGATGAACTCCGCGGCGGGCAAGGTCGTGCAGTTCCGGCTGCGCTACCAGACCGATGGCGGCCTGTCCCGGGGCGGCTTCTACGGTGACGCGATCACCGTGACCGCCGACGGCCAGACCGTGTTCACCGACGGCGGCGAGAACGGCGCCAACGGCTGGACCTTCGCCGGGAAGTTCGAGATCGCCTCGGCCACCTACACCAAGGCGTTCGAGAACTTCTACATCGCCGGCACCCGGTCGTACACCTCGTACGACAAGTACCTCAAGACCGGCCCGTACTACTTCGGCTACCAGAACACCCGTCCGGACCTGGTGGACCACTACGCGTACCAGGAGGGTCTGCTGATCTCGTACTGGAACCTGCGGTGGTCGGACAACGACACGTTCGCGCACCCGGGTGAGGGTCGGAACATGATCATCGACGCCCACCCGGAGCCGTCCTACAACCTGACCGGCGCCCCCTGGCGGGCCCGCGTCCAGGTCTACGACGCTCCGTTCAGCCTGAAGAAGGCGGACTCGTTCACGCTGCACATCAACAGCCAGGCCAACTACGTCCGTGGCCAGGCGGCGCAGCCGCTGTTCGACGACACCAAGCAGTACTGGTACCCGGAGCTGCCGAACCACGGTGTCAAGGTTCCGGCCACCGGCACCAAGATCAAGGTCGTGTCGCAGGACGGAATCAACACCACCGTCCGCTTCAACTGATCCTTCGATCAGGCACCACCCGCACCACGGCGATGCCCGGGCAGGTCACCTGCCCGGGCATCGCCCGTTCCAGGGAACCCCGACCGGGTGGCGCGCGTCCGATCACCCGTGCGACCGCGAACCCGCACCACCCTGACCGGCGTCGGTCTGACCGTCCTGTTTGCGCTGGCCGGCTGCGCCGGAACGCGGAACGAAGGAGGCACCGTGCCCGCCGAACAGACCCCGTCCGGCACCCCGGCGACCAGCGCACCACCGGCCTCCGCCGCGCCGACCGAAAGCGGGGCCACGCCGTCGGCCCCTGCCGGCCGTCCGTCGCGCTCACGCGTCCCGCTGCCCACCCTGCGCCCGCCGACCGGGCCACCACGCAAGCCGACCGACGCCCGGCGGGCCAACGCCCTGGCCGGGCGGATCAACCGGGGCGGCGACGGCCCCTGCTACGGCCTCGTCACCGACGACGGCCGGCAGTACGCGCTGCACGGCATCGGCAAGGGCACCTTCACCGTCGGCACGACCGTCCGGGTGACCATCGGCCCCGCCGACCCGGCCGCCGACTGTGGGCCGGGCATCCCGGCCACCATCGTCGACATCAACCCGGTCGTCTGATCCCCCGCAGGGTCACAGTCGGGCCGGCGAAACGGCCGCGTCTCGACGGGGTCCTAGGCTGTCAACCATGACCGACCAGCGCGGCGAGGCCGTCGACGAGTCCTGCGTCCTCACCGAGGGCCCGTGGACGCACCGTTTCGTCGGTGCCAACGGCAGCCGCTTCCACGTGGTCGAGGCCGGCACCGGCCCGATGGTGCTCTTCCTGCACGGCTTCCCCGAACACTGGTGGGCCTGGCACCAGATGCTCCCCGCGGTCGCCGACGCCGGCTTCCGCGCGGTCGCCGTGGACCTGCGCGGCTACGGCGCGAGCGACAAACCACCCCGGGGGTACGACGGCTACACCCTCGCCGCCGACATCGCCGGCCTCATCCGGGCCCTCGGTGAGCGCTCGGCCACGCTCGTCGGCAGCGGCGTCGGCGGCATGGTCGCCTGGACGGTGGCGTCGTTCCACCCGACCCTGGTCCGTCGGCTGGTGGTCCTCGGCGCACCCCACCCGCTACGACTGCGCGCCGCGATCTTCGCCGACCCGCGCGGCCAGTTCGCCGCCTCCACCCCGGCGTTGAAGTTCCAACTCCCCCGTTACGAGCACGTGCTCACGAAGGACGGCGCGGCGGGTGTCGAGGAGATCCTGCGCCGCTGGGCCGGCCCGCGCTGGGCCGCCAGCGCGGACTTCGAGGCGTACGCCGAACGGTGTCGGGAGGCGATGCGTATCCCGCAGGCCGCTTTCTGCGCGCTGGAAGGCTATCGCTGGGCCTTCCGTTCCGTGCTGCGGCTGCACGGCTACCGATTCGTGCGCCTGATGCAGAAGCCGCTGGTCACCCCGACCCTGCAACTGCACGGCGCGGCCGACGTCGCCGCCCTGCCACGGACCGCCCTCGGGTCGGGCCGGTACGTCGTCGCGCCGTACGAGTGGCGTCTGCTGGACGGGGTGGGGCACTTCCCGCACCTGGAAGCCCCCGAGGTGGTGCTCGGCGAGATCCTGCGGTGGGCCAAGTCGTGACCGGTCAGACCCGCTGCTCGCGCAGGTCGGTGACCTCGGCGGCCGGCGCCCAGCCCTGGTAGACGCCGAAGTCGAAGACCTCCAACCGCATCGCCTCGGCCACCGGCCAACGACCACCCGTGTACTCGACGCGCAGCCACGCGTCGTGCTCGCCGAGCACGATGAACGGCTGGCCCTGCCAGGTGCAGGTGGTCCGCACGTACGCCAGATCCTCGATCTCGCTCGCCGGCAGAACCCGCACGTAGCGGCCGGCGCGGACCTCCTCGAAGCCCTCGCCCGGCTCTGGCTGGTACAGGCGGATGTCGTCGCCGTCCGGGCTGGCCTGGTACTCCCGGCCCTGCCAGCGGGCCACGTAACCGTCGCGCATCACTCCTCCGGAACCCGCCGCCAGGTAACCGCGTCCGTGTCGAGGACCGCGACCACCCGTTCGGTACCGTCGCCACCGATCCGCCAGAGCTGCGCGCCGTGCGGAAGGCGGGCGCTGTCCACCTTGAACTCCGCCACCACGTCACTGCTCTCGCCCGGGGCGAAGCCATTACCCCGGAACGGCGGGCGCTCGATGACCCAGCCCTCCATGGCACGCATCGCCGCCTCGTTCTGCCCGCCGTACGGAATTCGGTAGAGGCTGGGCCGGTGCGCCGGCCACCGCAGCACGTAGATCTCCTCGGCGTCCCGCACGAACGGCGAACCGGGGTAGTTCAGGCCCAACGCGTCGTGCAGCTCGGCCGGCGTGGTCAGGTGGGCCAGCTCACCGGCCCGGTGCACGAAACCGGAGACCCGGTCGTACCCCCGCTCCAGGTAGTACGCGAGCTGGCTGGGCGCGATCGCCTTCTGCATCACCGTCGGGCGGGCCGGGTCCACCGCCGCCGGGGCGTACCGGGGACGCGCGGCGGGTTCCGCCTCGGCCGCCGGTTCCACCGGGTCGACCTCCAGGTCGTCGCCGAGTCCCACCTCGGCGGCCCAGTTGGCCAACGCGACGATCTGGTCACCGGGCAACTTCGCGCCGACCGGGGTGCCCGGGTTCACGGCGAACGACCAGTCCTCGTCGGGCCAGCGCCGGATCAGCTGGGCGAACTTCACCCGGACCGTGTCGACGGCGCCCTCGACGTGGTCGGCGAGGCGCTCCGGGGACGTGTAGACCACCACGTACGTCTCGCCGTCGAGGCGGGCGGTGCGCCAGACGAACCCCGGGTCGCCGGGACGGCTGCCCCGCTTCGAGTCCGCCGCCGCCGGCAGCAGCACACGGGCCAGCAGCAGGGTGGACAGGAACGTGTCCGTGCTCCCGGCTCCGGCCGCGCCGAGCAGGTCCTCCTCGACGGTGTTCGCCGGCTGGAACTGCGGCGACGCCGGCTCGTCGACCGTCGGAGGCTCGACGGCGTCCGCGATCGTCGCCTCCGCGTCGGAGTCGGGGCGTGCCGGCTCGGGTTCGTAACCCACCGGGGATCGGGACGACCGACCGGTGTCGCCGCCGGCACCGAAGCCAGCGTCACCGGCTGAACGGGCATCGCCAAGGCCGGCGTCGGTGGCCGGGCCGGTACCGCCCAGGCCGGCGTCGGTGGCCGGGGTGACGCTGGACGGCTCGAACAGGCTCGCTCCACCACCAGACGCGGCCCAGGCAGTGGGATCCGGCGCGGACGGGTCGGGCACAGCCGGGTCGGGCGCGGACGGACCGGACACGGCCGGGTCGGGCACAGCCGGGTCGGGCACGGCCGGGCTGAATCCGGACGGGTCCGGCACAGCCGGGTCGGGCACGGCCGGGCTGAACGGTGGCGGGGCGGTGGTCGTCGGGCCGGGTCGCCGGGCGGTCTCGAAGAAGGTGCCGACCTCGGGCGGATCGAGGAGATCCCGGGACTCGATGATGGTGCCCTCGATGACGATGGGCGTGAAGCCGCGCCGGGGGGCGGGCGGGCCGGAGACCGGTTCCGCGACCGACGGCGGCAGATCCTCCACCGGTTCGAAGCGCCGCCGTTCAGCGGGACGGCCACGCGGGATCGCCTGGGTCTCGTCCGCCGCAGGCGCCGGCTCCGAGAGGCGGGCCGGTGGCGGTCCGCCGTTGACCGGACCGGGCACCCGGAACGCGCGGGTGGGCTCCTCGGCCAACGGGTCGGGCCGTCGCGGCGGCAGCGGCTGCGTGGTCTCGTCGTCGGTCAGCGGCGCTCGTACCACCCGGGATGTGCCCAGGTCAGTCGCGGGCGGCCACGGTCCGCGGCCGGCGTCCGGCGCGGGCATCGCGAAGGCCTGGGTCGCGCTGTCGCCGCCGGGCGCGTCGGCGGGGCGGCGGCGCGGAAAGGGCTGACTGCCGCGCCCGAACCGCGACGGCGGCGCGGCCCGGTCGCCCGTCCGACTGTCACCCGAGGGCAGGCCAGACTTACGACCGGACGTCGGTTCGAAGAAGGAACGCCGGCCTTCGTCGTTGACGCCACCACCGACGGCCGGACCGTCACCCTCGCTGCCCGGACGGGTCGCGGACGGCCGGCCGGCACGTGGAGTCGGCTGGTCGACCGGGACGGTGCGGGTGCGGTCGGCGGCCAACGGCACGTACCGCGAGGCGGCGGTGCGGCTCGCCCCCGGCCCGACACCGGCGCCCGGCCGGACCGCGCGGGGCGGTTCGGTCGGCTGCGGCGGCCCGGCGGCGGGCAGGTCCTCCACCCCGGAGCGGCGCGGCAGGTCACCCGGGCCGGGCGAGCGGGTGGGATGACCCGAGGCGGCGGGCGGAGACACCGGAGGCGTCGCGCTCCTCGGTCCGGGCGGCGTCGCCTCGGGGACCGTCGGTGACGGCGGTACGGACCCGGCTGCGGGAGGGCCCTCCCGACCGGTCGTACCCGCCCGGAACCGGGACAGGGTCTCGGCCCGCTCCAGCCGGGCCCGGGCGCCCATGGCGCGGCCCGGCAGCCGGACGTCACCACGGGAGAGCTGCGACACGAACCAGGAAGGCAGGTACCCCTCGACGGGCAGCCCGGGGTTGACCGCGAGCCACCACTCGTGGTTTGGCCAGCCCAGCGCGAGGTCGGCGAACGGGACGCGCCGGTGGGTGCCCGCGTGCTCGCCGAGGCAGGCCCGCAACGCGGTGCTGGAGGTGAAGGCCAGTACGTGCGTCCGGCCCCCGGTCGTCCAGGTGCCCCAGCCGGCGGCCTGACCGGAGGATGCCGGGGCGGAGACGGGCAACAGCAGATCGGTGCGGGACAGGAGGCGGAAGTAGAGCTCCTGGTCGTTGGCGCGCAGCGCGTCCCGCATCGCCACCTCGGCCTCCGTGGCCGGCTCCCATTCGGTCACGGCCACCTCTCCTCCCGAGAACAGGCCACAGGTATCGCGTACAACCTACAAGGTGGCATCAAGATCACAATGGCTGGCCGGCGGCGGTCCGCCCCGGCGGCGGCGAGGCGATAACATCCCGTTCCGGAGCCGACACGATACGGAGGCTGTCGATGTCCCGGTCGATTGCGCGCCCGGTCCTGGCCGGTCTGGCGGTCGCACTGCTGACCGGCGCGACAGGTCCGGCCGTCGCCGCCGGCCCGCGCCGATCGGCTCCGGTCTGCGCGACCCCACTGACGCCCGTTCGACCGGTCGAGGCCACACCGTGGCCCCAGCAGCGGTACGACCCCGCGCGGCTCGCGCCGCTGACCACCGGCGCGGGGGTGACGGTCGCGGTGGTCGACTCCGGCGTCGACCGGGCGCACCCCCAACTGGCCGGTCGGGTGCTGCCCGGCGCCGACCTGCTCGAACCGGGTGGGGACGGCGGCCAGGACTGTGCCGGGCACGGCACCGGTGTGGCGAGCATCATCGCGGCGGCGCCGCAGCCCGACGTCGCCTTCCACGGCCTGGCGCCGGCCGCCCGGATCCTGCCGGTACGCGTGAGTGAGCAGCAGGTGGTGCAGGGCCGGGAATCGGGGCGCACGGTCAGCGCTGGCGAGTTCGCCCGCGCCATCCGCTGGGCCGTCGACCACGACGCCGACGTGGTGAACCTCTCCGTGGTCCTGTACGCCGACGACCCGCAGGTCCGTTCCGCCGTCCGGTACGCCGTCGAACGGGACGTGGTGCTGGTGGCCGCCGTGGGCAACCTGCACGACAACGGTGACCCGCGCCCGTTCCCCGCCGCGTACGACGGGGTGCTCGGGGTGGGCGCGATCGGGGCGGACGGGGCGCGGGCCACCTTCTCGCAGACCGGCGCGTACGTCGATCTGGTCGCCCCCGGCAGCGAGGTGCTCGTCGCCGCGCCCGCTCAGGGCCACCAGCGGGTGGAGGGCACCAGTTACGCCGCGCCGTTCGTGGCCGCCACCGCGGCGCTGCTGCGCGCGTACCGACCCGAGCTGACCGCCACCGAGGTGGTGGAGCGGATCGTCGCCACGGCCGATCCGGCACCCGGCCCGGGACACGGCGGCGGGTACGGGGCCGGCGTGTTGAACCCCTACCGGGCGGTCACCGAGACCGGCGGCCGGCCGGGCGGACCCAGATCGGCCGCCGCGCTCGCCGATGACCGGGCCGATCAGGCAGCGCTGGCCCGCCAGGCGCGTCGCGCGACCGCCCGGGACCGGGCCCTGGTGGCCGGCGCGGTGATCGGCGTGACGGCCATCGCCGTGGTGGTGCTGGCCCTCGTGCTGCCCCGGGGCGCGCGCCGGCGTTGGCGACCGGCCGAGCCGGCCTGACCCGACCCGGTCGCCGCCGTGGCCCCCGCCCGAGGGCGGCCGGGACGCCGACGCGGTCATGGTCAGCGCTCCCGGCCCACCGACGTCACTGGAACAGCCCGGTGTTCTTCTTCTCGGTGTCGAGGTAGTCGGCAGCGGAGTCGTCCACCGCCAACTTGATGGCCCGCAGCATCGCCTGCAGGTCCTGCGAGGCGGAGCGCCACCGCGCCTGGCGCTGCTCGTACGCCTCGCGGGCGTCACCGGACCAGGCCGACACCAGCGGCCCAGCGTCACGTTCGAGCTGGCCGAGCTGCGAGTCGAGCGTGTTCAGCGCCCGCTGAATGTCCGCGCCGGCCTGTTGCAGCGCGGCAAAGTTGACGACCAGCACACCGTTGTCCATCGGAATGCCCTCCCGGCAGGTCAGAGCGGCAGCTGGATGCCGCCGCGGTTGGTGCCGGCCACCCGGCTGGCCGCCTCGTCGTCCGAGACGTCGTACTGTCGACCCGCGGTGCGAATGGCACCGGCGGTCTCCCGCAGCGCGCGGTGCAACGCCGCCTGATCGTCTGCCCACTGTCGCTTGACCTGCTCGAACGACCGCCCGCCGGCGCCGCGCCAGGCCTGCTGCAACACCTCCAACTCGGCCAGCAGGCCGGTCAGCATGGACTGCAACGACTGGTCCACCTGCTCGAACCTCGCGGCGGTCTGCTTCATCACCGCTGCTTCTGCCTGGGTCTGGGACACCCGGACGTCACCTCGTCTCCTCGGTCGTGCCTGGCTGTCAATGCGCCCGCGGTGGGAGCGCACCGCTCGCGTGGCCCGCTCGACGAACACGGTCGGACACGGGTCAGCGATGAACTTCGTGGCTGACGGTAGCGGCCTGGTAGCGGTTCTGCTACCCCCTGGCTCTCCCCTGTGGACAACTACGACAGCCATCGGTCGCCTACGATGTGCGGCAGCCCCGTCGCGGCGCGTGACGGGCATCCGGGGGCGGTCGGCCGCCGGGCACGTCCAGACCGGGTCGAGGAGGCGCGGTGCCGCCGATCACCACTTCAGGCGCGCAACCGGCGAGCGACGCCGGGTGGGGCCCGACCGCAGCTTCCCCGACAGCCGGGCCGGACATCCCCGCCGTCTCGTCGGTCGACACCGCACCGGACGTCGGACCGACCACGATCGGCGGCACCGCGCCAGGCACTCTCGTCGGCACCGCTCCCCGAGGCGGCGTACCCGCTCGACGAACCACCGCGCGGTGGGCCGCCATCGGTCGGCTCGGTGCGGGGATGCGCGCGGGCCAACTGGTCACCGGGCAGGTCGCCGTGGCGGTCGTCCTCGCCGCCTCGGGCCAGGGCGCCCCGGTCATGATCGCCGCGCTGTTGGTGGCGACGCTTCTGGTGACGGCCGCCTGCGTCCGGTTCCGGGGCCGGTGGCTCTTCGAGTGGCTGGGCACCGCCGCCGGGCACGTGACCCGTCGTCGCAAACTGGGTGAGCGGGCCGGTGCGGTCGAACTGCTCGACCTGGTCGCGCCCGGAGCCGTCGTCGGCTCGACCGAGTTGTCCAGCGGGCCGGCGGCGGTGCTGGAGGACACCGGCGGCATGGTGGTGGTGCTGGAACTCGGCGATCCCGGCGACCTCCTCGGCGACGCGTCCCGGGCGATCCCCGCGCCGTCCACGCTGCTGCCGACGCCGGGGCCGGACGTGCCACCGGTACGGATCCAACTGCTGCTCACCGGCACACCGGCGCCCGTACCGACGGCGGGCGGCACGGTCGGGACCTCGTACCGGCAGCTCACCGACGGCCGCCTCGTCGGGCGGGAGCGGGCGGTGCTGGCGGTCCGGGTGCTGCGGGCGGACGGCTGGACGCCGGAGGCGCTGCGCCGGGCGCTCGCCGGCACCACCCGCCGGATCATCCGTCGTCTCGGGCCGCTGACCGCCCGGCCGCTCGGCGTACCCGCGGCGCTGCGGGTCCTGGGCGAGCTGGCCCATCACGACGGTGAGCCGATAGTCCAGGGCTGGCCGTCGCTCCGCACCGGCGCTCTGGTCCAGGCGACGTTCCGGCTGGTCCGCTGGCCGCAGGCCGGTGCGGCGGCGGCGCGGCAGCTGGTGCCCCGGCTGCTGACGCTGCCGGTGACCGCGACGACCGTGTCGCTCTGCGTGGGGCCGGCCGCGGGCACGGACGCGGTGACCGAGCTGACCGTACGCCTGGCTGCCACGTCGACGGCCGAACTGACCGTGGCCGTCGACGCGTTGGGCCGCCTCGTCGACGGCGCGGGCGGGGATCTGCGGCGGCTCGACGGCGCGCACCTGGACGGCCTGGCCGGCACGCTGCCGCTGGCGCTCCTCTCGGCCGGACGGCCCGAGGCGGCGCTTGACGACTGGGAGCTGACCCTCGGCGAGGCGGGGATGATGGTCGGCACCAACCGGCACGGTGGCGCGGTCACCGTGCGGCTGTTCCGGCCGGAGGGCACGCGGGTGCTGTTGCTGGGCGGGGTGCGTACCGCGCAGCTCGTCGCATTGCGGGCGATGGCCCTGGGGGCGCTGGTGGTGGTGCAGACGGCGCGACCCCGCGCGTGGGAGCCGTTCGTACGGGGGGTGGGCGCGCCGGGGGGATCCATTCCGCTCATCCCGCCGGGCCGGCCGGTCGCCGAATCGGCCGGCGCCGCACTGCGGCCGATGCTGCTGATCGTCGACACCGGACCGGTGCCGGCCGAGACCGAACCCGGTCCGGCGTGGCGGGCCACCCTCGTGGTGCGCGACGAGCTGACACCGGCCGACGTGGACACGTTGAGTCGCGCCGACCTGGCGGTGCTCCAGCGGCTGCACCCGGCGGAGGCGACGCTGGCCGGCGCGGCGCTGGGCCTGGGCGCCTCGGCCGACTGGCTGACCCGCATCCGCGACGACATGGTGGCGGTGGTGAACCGCCGCGCGTTGCGCTGGGCGCTGCTCTCCCCGACCCCGATCGAGGCTCAGCTGATCGGCCGGCCGGCACGGGCGTGAGCGCGGCCGCGCTCGGGGCTTGAACGCGGCCGCGCTCGGGGGCTTGAGCGCGGCCACGCGAGGCGGGCCGGTCACCCTCGATGGTCAACTGCCGGGTTACGCCCGTGGATGGTCCGTGGCACGATCCCCGCCATGGGTTTTCTGAAAGGGTTGCTGATTCGGCTGGCCACCACGGCACTGGCCTTCTGGCTGGCCACGCTGCTCATTCCGGGCATCGACCTGGAATCGACCTCCGCCGTCCAGACGGTCACCACGCTGATCCTGGTGGCGGCGATCTTCGGCATCGTCAACGCGGTGCTCCAGCCGGTCATCAAGACCGTTGGCTGCGGCTTCTACCTGCTCACGCTCGGCCTCATCGCGCTGGTGGTGAACGGGCTGCTGTTCCTCCTCACGAGTTGGATCGCCGACCAGGCTGGGCTGCCGTTCTCGGTGGACGGGTTCTGGCCGGCCGCCGTTCTCGGCGCCCTGTTCGTGAGCATCGTGACGTGGATCCTCGGGGCCGTCCTCGACCGCGACTGACCAACCACCGTCCCGGACCGCCCGGCCCCGACGGGTAGGGCGGTCCGGTGACCAGAGTTCGGGAATTGGCCGGCTGACGGCCCCCTCGGGTCGGTTAGCGTCGCCGACGTGTTCACCCTGACCCGGCCCGACGGTCATCTACTCAGCACCGATCCCGCCCGACTCGACCTGGACCGCGTACACCACTGGCTGTCCACCGACGCGTACTGGGCACTGGGACGCGACCGGGACAGCGTCGTGCGGGCGTTCGCCGGGTCGCTGCCGTTCGGCATCTACCGGACGGACGACGACAGCCAGGTCGCGGTGGCCCGCGTCGTCACCGACCGCGCCACCTTCGCCTGGCTCTGTGACGTGTACGTCGACCGGGCCGCGCGAGGGCTCGGCCTGGGCACCTGGCTGGCGGCCGCGGTCCGCGACCACCTCGACGAGCTGGGCGTACGCCGGATCCTGCTGATCACCAACGACGCGCACGAGGTGTACGCGCGGGTGGGCTTCACCCCGTTGGACGTTCCCGGACGGTGGATGAACCTCGACCGGCGACCGCCGGTGACCCCCATCACCGGAAAGGAACAAAACGGAGGTTAACCCCTTACGGTGGAGCCGTGACGCCACTGCGCCTGGGATACCTCTACGGCATCGGCGCGTACCTGCTCTGGGGTTTCTTCCCGCTCTACTTCAAGTTGCTGCGGCCCACCGGCCCGTTGGAGATCCTCGCCCACCGGATCGTGTGGTCGGTGCTCTTCGTGGCCCTGCTGCTCGGCGCGCTGCGCAACGTCGGCTTCCTACGGGCGCTGCTACGCCGACGCGCGGCGCTCGCCGGAATCGTCGCCGCGGCGGCGCTCATCGCCGTCAACTGGGGCATGTACATCTACGGCGTCAGCTCCGACCGGGTGGTGGAGACCGCGCTCGGCTACTTCATCAACCCCCTGGTGGTGGTGCTGCTCGGGGTGACGGTGCTGCGGGAGCGGCTGCGGGCCGCGCAGTGGGTGGCCCTGGGCATCGGTGGGTCGGCCGTCGCGGTGCTCGCCGTCGACTACGGGCGGCTGCCCTGGCTGGCGCTGACCCTGGCGTTCAGCTTCGCCGGCTACGGCCTGATCAAGAAGCGGCTCGGGCTGCCCGCCGCCGAGGGGCTGTTCGTCGAGTCGGCGGTGCTGGCGCTGCCCGCGCTGGGTTACCTGGCCTGGTTGTCCCGGCACGACGGACTGACCTTCGGGCACGTCTCGGCCGGGCACACCGCGCTGCTGGTGCTGGCCGGCGCGGCCACCGCGATCCCGCTGCTGCTCTTCGCCGGGGCCGCCAACCGGCTGCCGCTGACCGGCCTCGGCATGATCCAGTACCTGGCGCCGATCCTCCAGCTCGCCTGCGGTGTGCTGATCTTCCACGAGCCGATGCCGCCGGCCCGCCTCGCCGGCTTCGCGCTGGTCTGGCTCGCCCTGGTGGTCTTCACCGCCGACGCCATCCGCGCCGCACACCAGTCCCGCCAGGCCCGCAGCACCCCCGACCTATCCACCCCCGTCCCCACCCCGTAAACCCCGCGCCCATGCTCGCCCTCGCCCTTGCCCTCGCGCTCACGCTCGGCGATCTTGCAGTTTCTGTCGTCGACATGTCGCCTTGCTCCCCTTATGGGGCCACAGAAAGTGCAAGACGCTTCTATGTCTGTGGTGATCGGTTCGGCTGGTTGCCGTTAGGTTCGGCGTCGATGATCGCTTGGGTGACTCATTGTCGATCCGGCCG